>NZ_JBHSRJ010000005.1:0-542466 GCF_042658885.1 Nocardioides hankookensis
ACGAGTCCGTCGTTGAGGTGGGTGACGGTGAGACCGATGTCGAGGTGCTGGGACTGGGTCCGGTCCAGGCGGATGCCTTCGGCGTGCTCGGGGTCCGCCTCCGCAGCAGCGGTCTCGACCGCGTTCTCGACCGCCACCCACGAGCACGAGGCCAGCACGGGTGCCAGCTCACCGTCCACGTGAGCCGCGGCGATGGGGTCGAGGCGGCGGGTGCGGTCGGTGACCCGGCGGACCTTCCACACCGGGATCTCCCCGGTCATGGTCTTGGCCCAGATCTGGGGGAGCCGGTACTTCGCTTCCAACGCTGCACCGAGGTACGCCCGACCTTGGTGCGCGGTCATGCCGACCGCGGCGGCGAACTCCGCGACCGCGAACTCGCTCATGCCGGGGGCGCCTTCGCCGGCCAGGGCGATCGGTTGGTCGCCGAACATCACCAGCTCGCCCAGCTCGTCGACCACCGCGTCCTCGACCGGTGCCGGGTGCGCTTCGGCCCACCGGGCGGCGAGCTCGAACTTCTTCGCGGCGGCGAGTCGTTCGGCGAGGTCGGCCTCGGTCGCGCACGCCAACAGGTCCCGCAGCTGCGGGACCTGGGTCCGGGTGCGTCGAGCCATGCTCGATCCTACCACGATTCGAACAGATGTGCGAATGAGGTTGTGAAGAAGTTTCGACGAGATCTACCGGTCGCGGGGTGGTGGTTTCGAGGCTCGCTGCGCTCGCACCTCAACCACCGTGTGCCGGGAAGCGACCGCAATCACGAGCCGGTCGTGCCCGTGTAGGAAGCCTGTCGGCGCGCGACCACAGACCGACCCGCGGGCTGTGGTGGTTTCGAGGCTCGCTGCGCCCTCAACCTCAACCACCGTGTGCCGGGAAGCGACCGCAATCACGAGCCGGTCGTACCCGTGTAGGAAGCCTGTCGGCGCGCGACCACAGACCGACCCGCGGGCTGTGGTGGTTTCGAGGCTCGCTGCGCTCGCACCTCAACCACCGTGTGCCGGGAAGCGACCGCAATCACGAGCCGGTCGTGCCCGTGTAGGAAGCCTGTCGGCGCGCGACCAAAGACCGACCCGCGGGCAGTGGTGGTTTCGAGGCTCGCTGCGCTCGCACCTCAACCACCGTGTGCCGGGAGGCGGCCCCGGCCACGAGTCCGCCGTACCCGTGTAGGAAGCCTGTCGGCGCGCGACCCCAGGCCGACCCGGGGTGGTGGTTTCGAGGCTCGCTGCGCTCGCACCTCAACCACCGTGCCGGCGGGCTGTGGACGGATGTGCAAGAGGCAGATCGTGACGGTCGCCACGCTGGGTCGTTGACGAGGCATGCGCGCTCGAGTCGACCTCGTCATCCTCGCCCTGCTGATGCCGTTCCTGGTGTCGCTGCCGGTCACCGGCACCACCGCGGCGCCGGCGCCCCGGCGGCTCGCGATCGAGGTGCTCTCCAACCGCGCCGACCTGATCTCCGGCGGCGACGCGCTGATCGCGGTCCGGGTGCCGCGAGGCGTCCGGCCGAAGAGCGTCCGGGTCACCGTCGGCAAGCGCGACGTGACGAGGCGCTTCGACCGGACCTCGAGCCACCGCCTCGTCGGCCTGGTGCGCGGTCTCGCGCTGGGGCGCAACGTCGTGCGCGCGACGGCACCGGGGGCCAGGCCGGCACGCAGCGTCATCGTCAACCACCCCAACGCCGGTCCGGTCTTCTCCGGCCCGCAGACCGAGCACTACCAGTGCGGGTCGTGCCGGCAGCCGGCGAAGTACGACCTCCTCTACCGCTCGACCAACCCGCTCCAGAGCGAGCTCCAGCCGTACGACGCGAAGAACCCGCCGTCCGACGTCGCGACCACGACCACCGACCGGGGCGTCCGGGTGCCGTTCGTCGTACGCCGCGAGCAGGGCTTCCAGGACCGCGACCGCTACACGATCCTCACGCTCTTCCGCCCGGGCCAGCACTGGTCGGCGACGAAGCCGCAGCGTCAGTGGAACCACAAGCTCCTGGTGACGCACGGCGGCGGCTGCGGTGCGTCCTACGCGCCCGGCGAGCCGCCGCTCGTCGACTACTCGGGCACCCTCGACGGCGTCCCGGGTGTCACGTCGAGCTACATCACGGCGCTCGGCAAGGGCTTCGCGGTGCTGTCGACGGCGCTCGACAACACCGGCCACAACTGCTCGGTCGCGATGAACGCCGAGTCGGTGATGATGGCCAAGGAGCGCCTCGTCGAGCGCTACGGCACGCTGCGCTACACGATCGGCACCGGCTGCTCCGGCGGCTCGATCGCCCAGCACACCGTGGCGAACGCCTACCCCGGCATCTACCAGGGCCTGATCACCACCTGCTCCTACCCGGACACGTTCACGGCGGGTGCGCAGTTCGCCGACTACCACCTGCTCCGGCTCTACTTCGAGGACCCGTCTCGGTGGGGCGCCGGCGTGGCCTGGCTGCCGACCCAGATGGCGCAGGTGGAAGGACACCTGACCCACCTCAACGCCGTCGTCGCGGACGAGGGGCTCTTCAAGGCCGCGCTCAACCCCGTGCACGCCTGCTCGGGCACGGCGGACACCAAGGCCGGCGACCCCAGCACCCGCTACGACCCCGCGACCAACCCGGGCGGCGTCCGCTGCTCGGTCCTCGACCTGCTCGTCAACCAGCTCGGCCGGCGACCGCAGAGCGTGTGGACCCCGCAGGAGAAGGCCGCGGGTCACGGCTTCGGCGGGCTGCCGTTCTCCAACACCGGTGTGCTCTACGGGCTCTCGGCGCTGAAGGCCGGCACGATCACGCCGGCCCAGTTCGTCGACCTCAACGCCAAGGTCGGTGGGCTCGACGTCGACTCGCAGCCGATCGCGGACCGCATCGCCGGTGACCCGACGTCGATCGCCAACGCCTACCGCACCGGCCTGATCAACGAGGCCAACCACCTCGACGAGGTCGCGATGATCAACCACGGCGGGCCCGACCCGGGCCTGGCCCACGACTACGCGCACGCGTTCTGGACCGAGGAGCGGCTCCAGGCCGACCAGGGCAACACCGACAACCGGGTGATGTGGTTCGGCCCCACCCCGCTGATCGGCGACGTCAGCTGGGCGACCGAGGCGCTGACCAAGATGGACTCGTGGCTCAGCGCCGTCGAGAAGGACCACTCCCGCAAGGCGCTCTCGCGCAAGGTCGTCGACGACAAGCCCGCCGACGTCGCCGACCGGTGCGTGGTCGACGCGGCCGCGCAGGCGTGCAGCATCGAGCAGCTGCAGACCCTCCAGACCCGGCTCTCGACGCCGCGCCAGGAGGCCGGCGGGCCGAATGCCAACGACATCGTGGCGTGCCGCAAGCAGCCGCTGGACCGCGCCGACTTCGGCTTCATGCTGGTGCCGTTCACCGACGACGAGTGGGCCACCCTCCAGTCCGTCTACCCCGACGGCGTCTGCGACTGGTCCGTGCCCGGCGTCGGCCAGGGGCCGGCCCAGACCTGGCTGCGGTACGACGCGCGCGGCGGCGGCCCGGCGTACGGCGGCCGCAACCTGCCCGCCGTACCCGCACGCTCCGCGACGGGCGTCGTCAGCCCGGTGTGGGCGCCGATGCTCCGCAAGTGACGACTGGGGGTCGACCTCCAGTCGGCCCCCAGTGACTCCCAAGTGGGTCCGGCGACGGTGGGCCCATGAACCGAACCATCGTGGCCATCCTCGCCACCCTCACCACCCTGCTGACCGGCCTGGTCGTCGCGGCACCCGCGACCGCCGCCGCCACAGCCGCCGCGACCCCCACCCCCGGGTCCGACTGCGGTTGCTCGAACGTGGGCGCGTACGTCGCACCCCAGGCGCTCGTGAGCCCCTACATCGGCGGCGCCGGGCAGTCGGCCTCCTCGGGCGCGAAGTACCAGGTCGTCGTCCAGGGCGCGCAGCCCGACCTGACCATCGCGGTGAAGCGGCTGAGCGACGCCAAGATCGTGCTCACGGTCAACGGCGCCCAGGGCCAGTGGGGCTTCAGCCCTGACCAGCGCACGTTCGTCGACTACGGCTTCGTCAACGACAGCACGACGACCTACCAGGTCCGCGCCTTCGACCTCCTCGCGGCAGCGCCCGCGGCGAACCCGCTCTTCTCGCGGGTCTCGGAGCGCGAGCAGCGCCGGGTCGGCTTCAGCCCGCACGGGCGCTACTTCGTCTTCAGCCACATCTACGCCCTCGAGCAGGACCACGTGCACCACGACTTCGTGGACACCACGACCGGCCGCGACTTCGAGATCGACCACTACTTCTACGTCCCGCCGACCGGGAACGGGAGCCCGTTCGGCGAGTCCGGCTTCGGCTTCAGCCCGGACACCGCCGACCGTGGGTTCTCGCTGTCCTACGTGACCAGCCAGACCGACGTGACCGAGGACGTCTACGACCTGACCACCGGGACGCGCACGTTCACCCACGCGCGCCAGGGCTCGGGCTTCGTGCAGTTCAGCCCGTGCGGCGAGATGTTCGGCCTCGTCGACCAGATCAACCAGAGCTCCCTGCGCGACATGCTCGTGCGGACGACGGGCGAGGTCATCCGCAACCAGGAGGAGGCCGGTCTCCCGTTCATCGCCTTCAAGACGACGACGGCCTCGCACCTCGTCACCGTCCAGACCAGCACCACCGAGGTCGTCGCCAACACGGCCCGTGCCACCTGCCCGGACGTGACCCCGCCCTGGTGGGAGACGGCGACCAAGCTCAACGCCGGCAACGTCCGCTCCAACGAGCTCGCGCTCACCTGGCTCGACGCCCACGACGACCGCGCGGTCACGCAGTACCGCGTCTACCGGGGCGCGACCCTCCTCGCGACGACGGGCACGAGCGGCTACTTCTACGTCGGAGACCTGGTCCCAGGCACGACGTACACCTTCACGGTCCAGGCCGGCGACGCGGCGGGCAACTGGTCGACCACCGGCCCGTCGGTCACGGTGACCACCACCTCCGTCGCTCCGACCTGGCCGGCGGGCAGCGCCGTGACCGGAGGTACGACGACCGCGTCGTCCATCCCGATCACCTGGACCGCCGCCACCCACGGCGCGGGTGTCGCGGGCTACCGGGTCTACCAGGACGGCGTGCTCGTCGGCAGCACCGACGGGTCCACCCGTGCGTACACCGCCGACGGGCTCGAGCCCGGTGCGGCGTACACGTTCAAGGTCGAGGCCTCGGACGCCGCCGGGCACTGGACGACCACCGGTCCGTCCGCCCGGCTGCGGACGCAGAGCCTGCACCGGGTCGGGACGAACTCGATCAGCGGCACGTTGTGGTGGGACGTCAACGGCAACGGCGTCAAGGACGCCTTCGAGGGCGGTGCCCCCGACGACGTCGGGCTGTACGCCTACCGGATCGTCGACGGCAACGCCGCGACCACCGGCATGACGCCGTCCACCGCCGCCGACGGGTCGTTCACGCTGGCCGACCTGCCCGACGGCACCTACGTGCTCGCGACGCTCGACTACCCGTTCGTGCAGACCTTCCCGGCCGACTACCAGCCGCAGGTCGTCACCATCACGGACGGACAGGGCTGGGCCGGCGTCGAGTTCGGCGTCGACGAGGGCACCTTCCCCGAGCTCGACGAGGGCGCGGGCTCGATCTCCGGCACCGTCACCCAGGACGGACCGGCCGCGGGCCAGCGGGTGTCCTGCTACTACATCCCGATCGGCTCGGGCTGCACCAACCTGGTCGAGGACGGCATCCTGACCGATGGCGCCGGTGGGTTCTCGGTCACCGGCCTCCAGCCGGGCACCTACGTCGTCCAGCCCGAGGGCGCCGACGGCGTCACCCAGACGGCCCCGGTCGACGTCGACGGCGACCCCCTCGGTCGCGTCGTCGTGATCGGGCCGGATGGCGGCGTCGTCACCGGGCTCGACTTCACGCTGAGCGGCACGCCGACGCCGGACCCCGACCCGGAGCCCACGCCGGACCCGGAGCCCACGCCTGACCCGACTCCGACCCCGGACCCGGAGCCCACGCCGGAGCCCACGACCGACCCGACGCCCACGCCGGAGCCGACCCCCGACCCGGTCGTCGTCCCGGCGAGCGCGCCGCGACAGCTGAAGGCCCGGCGCGCCGGCCGGCTGGTGGTCCTGACCTGGACCCGTCCCGCCGCGCTCGGTGGCTCCGACCTCGTGGACTTCGTCGTCCAGCAGGCGACCGGCCGCGGTCGCTGGGTGGCGGTCCGCGGCCGGGCGTCGGCGAGCAACCGGCTCGTCGTGCGGCTGCCCAAGGCAGGAGCGACGGTCCGGTTCCGGGTCGCCGCCCGGACCGCCGTGGGCCTCGGGACCTGGAGCGGCGCCGTACGGATCAAGGTGCCGGCGCCGCACCCTCGCCGCTGATCCCGGCGGCACCCAGACCGGCGAGGTCGCGACCCACCCCCGGGGTTGCGGCCTCGCCGCCTCCTCTTGACGACCGTGCGCGTCAGGCGGCAACGTGCGCGCATGGAGCGCGTGCCCCACGAGAACGTCGCCACGGTGCTGGTCGACCCCGTCGTGCTGCACGAGCTCGAGGTGCACCTGATGACCCTCGACCTGCGGCTGTGGCCCATCGCCACCGCGCCGATCTGCCCCGACGGACCGCGCCGCGCCTTCCAGGTCCGCAACCGGATGCTGATGGCCCGCCGGGGAGCGTGGGACGACGCCGCCACCTGGACGCCGGCGTGGATCTCCTTCGGCGACAGCTGGTACGACGGGGCCGAGCCGCTCCCGTGGGTCGCGCACCAGACGCTCTACCGGACCCTCGAGCAGTACGCCGACCGGGTCCGCTACCGGCCCGGCCTCGGCGGCGTCCCGCGCCTCGCCGTACCGCAGGAGCGCAGCGCGTAGGGCCGGACGAAATGGACGAAGCCGCAGACCAGCGAGCTGATCTGCGGCTTCGGTGCCGGTGGCCAGGGGCGGGGTCGAACCGCCGACCTATCACTTTTCAGGCGATCGCTCGTACCAACTGAGCTACCTGGCCAAGCCGGGAAAACCATACAGGAGCAGTCGGGTACCGACGAAAATCGGGGCGACCGCTCAGCAGGCGGCGTCGACGGCCGTCTCGACCACGACGTCGTGCACGCCGATCAGCCGGTCGATCTTCGCGGCCACCCGCTGCACCTGCCAGGCGTCGCCGCGCACGCCGATCACCACGAGCACGTCGTCGCCGGAACCGACGACGTACTCGAAGTGGCCGATGCTGAACGGGCCGAGGACAGACGCGAGCCGGGTCAGCATCGCGTTGCCGTCGACCGCCCGCGCGCGCAGGATCGTCACCGCAGCAGGCTAGGTCGCGACGCCCGCCCCGGGTTCGTCGTGGTCGACGGGTCGGTGGCGGCATCCTCGTCGGATCGGACGAACACCCGGCGGAGGTCCGCTCCTAGCGTGTGCGGCATGAGCAACCTCGATGCCGTCCGGGCCTGGATCGACGACCAGCTGCCGACGCTCCTCGAGAAGTACGACGTCCCGGCCGCCGCCTGGGCCGTCCTCGCCGACGGCGAGGTCGCCGACGGCGCCGCCGGCATCCTCAACAAGTCCACCGGGGTCGAGGCGACCCCGGACTCGATCTTCCAGATCGGCTCGATCACCAAGCTGTGGACCAGCACCCTGGTGATGCAGCTGGTCGACGAGGGCAAGCTCGACATCGACCTGCCGGTCCGCACCTACCTCCCGGAGTTCCGGATCGGCGACGAGGCCGCGGCCGCGGTGATCACCACCCGCCAGCTCCTCATCCACACGGCCGGCTTCGAGGGCGACATCTTCACCGACACCGGCGTGGGCGACGACTGCGTCGAGAAGTACCTCGGCGTCCTGCACGAGGTGCCCCAGCTGTTCCCGGTCGGGGAGCGCTTCTCCTACAACAACGCCGGCTACTGCGTCCTCGGCCGCCTGGTCGAGGTGCTGCGCGAGAAGACGTACGACGCCTGCCTGCGCGAGCACCTCTTCGCCCCGCTCGGCCTCACCCACGCCGCTACCAACCCCTACGAGGCGATCATGTTCCGCGCCGCGCTCGGCCACATCGAGCTCGAGCCGGGCGGTGGCTACCAGCCCGCGCCGTACTGGACCTTCGCCCGCTCCAACGCGCCCGCAGGCTCGATGCTGTCGATGCGCCCGCGCGACCTGCTCAAGTTCGCGGCCATGCACATGGCGGACGGCAAGGCCGAGGACGGCACCCAGGTGCTCGCGCCCGGAACCGCCGCCCGGATGCACGCCAAGCAGGTCGAGCTCCCGGACCTCGGCCTGATGGGCACCTCCTGGGGCTTGGGCTTCGAGCGCTTCGACACCCCCGAGGGCGCGATCATCGGCCACGACGGCAGCACCATCGGGCAGAACGCCTTCCTGCGGATCGTCCCCGAGGCCGGCGTCGCGGTCGCGCTGCTCACCAACGGCGGCGACATCATCACGCTCTACCAGGACCTCTACCACCACGTCCTCGACGCCCTCACCGACACCCACCTCCCGGCGCTGCCGGTGCCGCCGGACGACCCGCCGACGATCGACGCCAGCCGCTACGTCGGCACGTACTCCACCGAGGTCGGCGACATGACCGTCAGCCAGGACGAGGACGGCCGGATCTGGATCGAGATGGTCCCGAAGGGCATGTTCGAGGAGCTCGGCGAGCAGCCCGAGCGCAAGGAGCTCGTCTACTACAGCGACGACAGCCTGATCCCCGTCGAGTCGGACCACGGCATGCACATGCCGCACGCGTTCCTCGGCGACGACGGCGAGGGCCGCGCCCTCTACCTGCACGTCGGTCGCGCCATCCGGCGCGCCGGAGCCTGACCCACCCCACCCCGAGAAGGAACCGCCATGAAGCTTGCCGCCCCAGCTCTGGGACTCTGCGTCACCGCCGTCCTGCTCGCCGGATGTGGAGGGAGTGACAGCGGCGGCAGCTCCGACGGGAGCAGCAGCAGCGACTACGTCGACGGCGGCACCTTCACGATGGCGCTGAAGGGCGACCCCGGCAAGCTCGACCCGCAGTCCTCCGCGAGCAGCCAGCTCTTCACCGTCAACCAGCTGGCCTACGACAACCTGGTGGCGGTCGACGGCGACACCGGCGAGATCGAGTCGCAGCTCGCGACCGACTGGAAGGTCGACGGCACGACCGTCACCCTCACCCTCGCCAAGGGCATCACCTGCGCCGACGGCAGCCCCTTCACGGCGACCACGGTGGCCGACAACATCGCCTACGTCGGCGACCCGAAGAACAAGAGCGCCTACCTCGGCGTCTTCCTCCCGGCGGGTGCGACCGCGAAGGCCGACGACGCGGCCGGCACGGTGACGATCACGCTGGCCCAGCCCGCGCCGTTCGTGCTCAACGGCCTCGCCAGCCTGCCGATGGTCTGCGACGCCGGGATGAAGGACCGTGCGTCGCTGTCGAAGACGACGTCCGGCACCGGCCCGTACGAGCTGACCGAGGCGGTGCCCGGCGACCACTACACGTACCAGCTCCGCGACGGCTACACATGGGGCCCGAACGGCGCCACCACGGCCGAGAAGGGCATGCCTGCGACGGTCGTGATGAAGATCGTCGAGAACGAGAGCACCGCCGCCAACCTCCTGGTCTCCGGCGAGATCAACGCGGCCTCGGTCATCGGCCCCGACGTGAAGCGGCTCGAGGCCCAGAAGCTCTTCTCCTACGGCACGCCCGCCCTCCAGGGCGAGCAGTGGTACAACCACAACGACGGCCACGAGACCAGCTCCGCCGACGTGCGGATGGCGCTCACCCAGGCGCTCGACCTCGGCGAGCTCGCCTCGGTCTCGACCGCGGACGCCGGTACGCCGGCCACCACCCTCGCGGCGATCGCACCGGTGGCCTGTCCCGGTGACTCGGTCTCCGGGTCGCTCCCGGCCCAGGACGTCGACGCGGCGAAGGCCGTGCTGGACGGCAAGAAGCTCACCTTCCTCTACTCCAGCGCCGGTGGCAGCGCCGTCGCGGCGGCCGCGGAGCTCGCGGTCCAGGAGTGGAAGGCCGCCGGCGCCACGGTGACCGCGAAGGGCGTCGACGAGACCGCCCTGCAGGGCGCCATCTTCGGCACCGGCGACTGGGACATCGCGTGGGTCCCGCTCAACGTCAACAGCCCCGACCAGCTGGTGCCGTTCCTGTCCGGCCCCGGCCTCGCCGACGGCGGCACGAACTTCTCCGGCATCGACAACGCCGACTACTCCGACGGGGTCACCGCGGCGAACGCCAAGCCCGGCTCCGAGGGCTGCGACACCTGGCTCGACGCCGAGTCCAAGCTGGTCGCGGCCGCGGACATCGTGCCCTTCGCCAACAACGTCGTGAAGACGTTCGGCAACGGCGCCGAGTTCGAGTACCCGGGCCAGCTCGTGCCCACCAGCATCCGGATGCTGGCGAAGTAGTCGATGACGACGGCGAGCTCGGTCGCCCCGGTCCCACGGGTGGCCCGCACCCACCCGTGGGTGCGGTTCGGGGTCCGACGTCTCGGGCGCCTGCTGCTCTCGCTGTGGGTGCTGGTGACGGCGTCGTTCCTGATGATCCACCTGATCCCCGGCGATCCGGTGCGGGCGGCCCTCGGGCCGACCGCACCGGCCGCCCTGGTGGCGTCCAAGCGCGAGGAGATGGGTCTCGACGACCCGATCCTGGTGCAGTACTGGCACTACCTCCAGCACCTCTTCACCGGCGACCTCGGCACCTCGGTGGTCTCGCGGCTGCCGGTCTCCGAGATCGTCACGCAGCGGCTGCCCGCCACCCTGGCGCTGGCCCTGCTGGCGTTCCTGGTCGCGATCGCGGTGGCCGTGCCGATGGGCGTGCTGATGGGCGTCCTCACCCGGCGCGGCCACGGCCGGCGTACCGAGCTGGTCTTCACCACGAGCAGCGTGGTCGTCGGGATCATCCCCGACTTCCTCATCGGCGTCGGTCTGGTCTACGTCTTCGCCATCAACCTCGGCTGGTTCCCGGTGGCAGGCAACGACACCCCGTCGGCGTACGTCCTGCCGGTGCTGTCGCTGGCGATCGGGCCGGCCGCGATCCTGTCCCGGATCATCCGGGTCGAGATGGTGTCGGTGCTCCAGTCGGACTTCGTCCGGACCGCCCGCGCCAAGCGGTTGCCGGCGCGCACCGTCTACCTCGGGCACGCGCTGCCCAACGCGCTCACCGCGTCGCTGACGCTCGGGGGCCTGATCCTCAGCAGCCTGGTCGCCGGCACCGTGCTGGTCGAGAACGTCTTCGCGTGGCCCGGCCTCGGCAGCACGATCGTGTCCTCGATCCTCAACAAGGACTACCAGGTCGTGCAGGCCGTCGTGCTCGTGTACGGCGTGGGCGTGCTGCTGGTCAACACCTCCGTCGACGTGGCGCTCGCGCTCCTCGACCCGCGCTCGATGATCCGGGAGGACTGATCCTGTTGCGCCGCTGGACGAGCGTGCTCCGCACCCCGCTGGGCCTGGCCGCGACCGCACTGACGGTCGCCGTGCTGGTGCTCGCCGTGGTGGCCCCGATCCTGTGGACCGACGAGGCGAACGCGGTCGACACCGGCAACATCCTGGCGGGGCCGTCGGCGGACCACTGGGCCGGCACCGACAACCTCGGCCGCGACATCTTCTACCGCACCCTGGTCGCCACCCGGCTCTCGGTCGAGCTGGCGCTGGCGGCCACCGCGATCGCTGTCGTCGTCGGCCTCGTGCTCGGCACCGCCTCGTTCCTCCTCGGCCGCCGGTCGGGTCGCGTCGTCAACGCCGGCATCAACATCGCGGTCGCCTTCCCGGGCATCCTGCTGGCGCTCTTCTTCGCGGTGATCTTCGGCGTCGGCGCCACCGGCGCGGTGCTCGCGATCGGCCTCGCGGGGGCGCCGGCCTTCGGCCGGCTCACCCAGACCCTGGTCGCCAGCGTCAGCTCGCGCGACTACGTCGACGCGGCCCGGGTCGCGGGCGTCGGCCGCTTCCGGATCCTGCTGCGCCACGTCCTGCCGAACATCTCCGAGCCGCTCGTCGTCAACGCCACGATCACCGCCGGCGCGGCCCTGCTCGCGTTCGCCGGACTGTCCTTCCTCGGCCTCGGCGTCCAGCAGCCGTCGTACGACTGGGGCCGGCTGCTCTTCGACGGGATCTCCTCGATCTACGTCAACCCGGCCTCCGCCCTGGCTCCCGGTGCGGCGGTGCTGATCGCCGGCCTCGCCTTCAACCTCTTCGGCGAGTCCGTCGCCAAGGGGCTCGGTGTCGGCGTCGTCGCCGGCCTGCCCGAGCTCCCCTCGATGGCGGCGACGCTCGACGGCGACGAGAGGCCGGTCGAGGAGACCAGCCACGTCGGCGGCGACCTGGTGCTCGACGTGCGCGACCTGGAGGTCACGTTCCCCGGCCCCGACGGGCCGATCCGCCCGGTCCGCGGCGTCTCCTTCGCCGTACGCCGGGGCGAGGCCGTCGGCGTCGTGGGGGAGTCGGGCTCCGGAAAGTCCCTGACCGCGCTGGCCGTCTCCCGCCTGGTCGGCGACCCCGGCCGCGTCGACGCGTCGTGCCTCGAGCTGCTCGGCACCGACCTGCGCGCCGCCGACACCAAGGCGCAGCGCCAGCTGCTCGGGACCTCGCTCGCGATGGTCTTCCAGGACCCGATGACGTCCTTCAACCCGACCCGCCGGATGGGTGGCCAGCTCGCCGAGGTCGCCCGCCACCACCAGGAGATGGACCGGAGGTCGGCGCTGGCCCGTGCGGTCGACCGCCTCCGCGCCGTCCGCATCGACGAGCCGGAGCGACGGGCGCACCAGTACCCGCACGAGTTCTCCGGCGGCATGCGCCAGCGCGCGATGATCGGCATGGGCCTGATGGGCAGCCCCGCGCTGATCGTCGCCGACGAGCCGACCACCGCCCTCGACGTCACCGTCCAGCAGCAGGTGCTCGACCTGCTCGCCTCGATTCGCGCCGCGGACGACGTCGCGCTGGTGCTGATCAGCCACGACGTCACCGTGGTCGGCGAGGTCTGCGACCGGGTGCTCGTCATGTACGCCGGCCGGATCGTCGAGGACCTCCCCGCGAGCGAGCTCGCCACCGGCGCCCGGCACCCCTACACGCGCGCGCTCGTCTCCGCCGTGCCCGCCATGGACACCGACCTCGACGAGCCGCTCGCGGTCATCCCCGGCCGCCCGGTCGACCCCGCCGACGTACCCGAGGGGTGCGCGTACGCCGCCCGCTGCCCGCTGGCCTCGGCGCGCTGCCTCACCGACGACCCCGTGCTCGAGACGGACTCCGCAGGCAGGCGGGTCGCCTGCTGGCACGCCGGCGAGCCGGTCGCCGTCGAGATCCAGGACCGCGAGGAGGTGGAGGTCCGATGAGCGAGCTCCGCTTCGACGGCCTCACCGTCCGCTACGGCGCCACCACCGCCGTCGACGACGTCAGCCTCACCGTTCCGGAGGGCCAGATCGTCGGGCTCGTCGGCGAGTCCGGCTCCGGAAAGTCGACCCTCGCCCGGGCCGCCGTCGGCCTGGCGCCGATCGAGTCCGGCCGGATCCTGCTCGACGGGCAGCCCGTGCCCACCACCGGTCGCCGTCGCCCGCTGCAGATGGTCTTCCAGGACCCCTACTCGTCGCTGGACCCGCGGATGAGCATCGGCGAGAGCGTCGCGGAGGCGATGCCGCGCGGTGCCTCACGGACGGAGCGACGGGCGGAGGTCGAGCGGCTCCTCGAGCTCGTGCACCTCGACCCCACCCGCGCCGCCGCACGGCCGTCGGAGCTCTCCGGCGGGCAGCGCCAACGGGTCGCCCTGGCCCGCGCGCTGGCCGGCCGTCCCCAGGTCGTCATCGCCGACGAGATCACCTCGGCCCTCGACGTCTCGATCCAGGGCGCCGTGCTCAACCTGGTCCGCGAGCTGCAGTCCGAGCTCGGCCTCTCGATGCTCTTCATCTCCCACAACCTCGCCGTCGTGCGGTACGTCGCGACGCACGTCGCCGTCATGCGGCACGGCCGGATCGTCGAGGAGGGGCCGACCGCGCAGGTGCTGGCCGCGCCCGACCACGACTACACCCGCGAGCTGCTCGCCGCCGTACCCGGCACGAACTCCAGGAGCCCCCGATGACCCGCCGCACGCGCATCGACGACCTGACCGACCTCGCCGTCCCGTCCCAGCCCGCGATCTCGCCCGACGGCGCGCGCGTCGTCTACGTGCTGCGCACCCTCGACGCCGACGAGGACCGCAACGTCGACCAGCTGTGGGTCGTCCCGACGGTCGGCGGCACGCCGCGCCGGCTGACCGGCGGCACCAGCGACACCGCCCCGGCCTGGTCCCCGGACGGCTCGCGGCTCGCCTTCCTCCGCGACGGCCAGCTGCACCTGCTCGCGACCGACGGCGGCGAGCCGGAGCGGGTCACCGACCTGCCGCTGGGCGCCGGCGCACCGGTGTGGAGCCCGGACGGCGAGCGCATCGCGTTCACCTCCGCCGTCGACCCGACGTCCGGGAAGGGCCCGCTCGCCACGTCGGGCGTCGACTACCAGGCCGACGGCGCGGGCATGTTCGGCGCCATGCGCAGCCAGCTGCACGTGGTCGACCTCGCCGCCGGTGACTGCCGACAGCTGACCGACGGCGACCACGCCGGCCAGCCCGCCTGGTCGCCCGACGGCCGCAGCCTCGCCTTCACCCGCAAGGTCGGCGCGGACAGCGACCTGACCTTCCGGACCGCCGTGCACCTGCTCGACGTCGACGACCCCAAGGCCGAGCCGCGCGTCGCCGCGCTCGCCGACGGCATCGCGGGCACGGTCTCGTTCTCGACCGACGGACGGAGCCTGCTCGTCGTCGGGCACCCCACGCTGGCCCTCGGGCACGCCCACCTGCTGCGAGTCCCGCTCGACGGTGGCGAGCCCGTCGACGTCAGTGCGCACCTCGACCGCAACGTGATGCCCGGCGGTCCGGCGTACCCCGGCGCCCGTCCGGTCGAGACCGCCGACGGTCGGCTGCTCTTCGCCCTCCGCGACCGCGGCTGCACGCACCTCTGGGACGAGGACGGCCCGGTCCTCGCCGGCGCCGGCCGGGTCGTCTCCGGGCTGTCGGTCGCCGGCGGCACCGCCGTCGTCGCGCTCGCCACCCACACGTCGTACGGCGAGATCGTGGCGCTCGACCTCGCCTCCGGCGCCGAGACCGTGCTGACCGACCACGGCCCCAGCACCGACGGCCTCTTCGTCCGCGAGGAGCGGACCTTCACGATCTCCGACGGCACCGAGGTGCAGGCCTGGCTGGTCCGCGACCCCGAGCGCACCGGCCCGCTGCCGCTGCTGCTCGACGTGCACGGCGGCCCGCACAACGCCTGGAACGCCGCGGCCGACGAGATGCACTTCTACCACCAGGAGCTGGCCGCTCAGGGCTGGACGGTGCTGCTCGTCAACCCGCGCGGCAGCGACGGCTACGGCGAGGCCTTCTACACCGGCGTGCAGGGCGCGTGGGGCGTCGCCGACCACCTCGACTTCCTCGAGCCGATCGACACCCTCGTCGCCGAGGGACTCGTCGACGGCGACCGTCTCGCGGTCACCGGCTACAGCTACGGCGGCTTCATGACGGCCTGGCTCACCGCGCACGACGACCGGTTCAAGGCCGGTGTCGCGGGCGGCATCGTCAGCGACCTCGTGAGCGAGTACGGCGCCAGCGACGACGGGCCGCTGATGGGTCGCTACGAGCTCGACGGCACGCCCTGGGACAGTGCGGCGGCGTACGCCGCGATGTCACCGATCACCCGCGTCGACCGGGTGACGACCCCGACGCTCGTGCTGCACGGCCAGGCCGACCTGACCTGCCCGGTCGGCCAGGCCCAGCAGTGGCACACCTCGCTGCGCGACCGCGGCGTCCCGACCGAGCTCGTCCTCTACCCGGACGCCTCGCACGTCTTCATCCTGCTCGGGCCTCCGTCGCAGCGGCTCGACTACGGCCGCCGCGTCGTGGACTGGGTGGAGCGGTACGTCGAGCGCGGCGGTCGGCCTCGCGTCGACCGCGCCCACTGGCAGCGGCGCCTCGAGGTGCTCGCGAAGAAGCACCACGTGCCCGGTGCGCAGCTCGGCATCCTCGACGGCGGCCTCGATGGTGGGGAGGTCGTCGACGTGGCGTACGGCGTCCTCAACCACCGCACCGGCCAACCCGCGACCGTCGACTCGGTCTTCCAGATCGGCTCGATCAGCAAGGTCTGGACGGCCACGGTCGTCATGCAGCTGGTCGACGAGGGACTGATCGCGCTCGACACCCCGGTGGTCGAGGTGATCCCCGAGCTCCAGCTCTCCGACCCGGACGTGACCAAGCAGCTGACGATCTGGCACCTGCTCACCCACACGAGCGGCATCGACGGCGACGTCTTCACCGACACCGGCCGCGGCGACGACGCGCTCGAGAAGTACACCGAGCTGCTCGCCGACGTGGCGCAGAACCACCCGCTCGGCGCCACGTGGTCCTACTGCAACTCCGGCTGGTCGCTGCTCGGCCGCGTGATCGAGAAGCTCACCGACCAGACCTGGGACCAGGCGATGCGTGACCGGCTCTACACGCCGCTCGGCCTCACCCACACGATGACGCTGCCCGAGGAGGCGATCCTGCACGCCGCCGCGGTCGGCCACGTCGACGCCGATGGTGAGCAGGTCCCCACGCCCGTCTGGGACCTGCCGCGCTCGGTGGGTCCGGCCGGCCTGATCAAGTCGACGGTTCGCGACGTCCTCGCGTTCGCCCGGCTGCACCTCTCCGACGGTCTCGCCGCCGACGGCACCCGGGTGCTGTCGGCGGAGTCGACCGCCCTGATGACCACCCACCAGGCCGACCTGCCCGACAAGTTCATCCTCGGCGACTCGTGGGGCCTGGGCTGGATCCGCTTCGGCTGGGACGACCAGCGGCTGATCGGCCACGACGGCAACACCCTCGGCCAGGCCGGCTTCCTGCGGATCCTGGACGCGGAGGACGGGCACGACGTCGCGGTCGCGCTGCTCGCCAACGGTGGCCACACCCGCGACCTCTACGAGGAGCTCTACCGCGAGATCTTCGCCGAGGTCGCCGGGATCGAGATGGCGCACCCGTTCACGCCGCCGGCCGAGCCGGTCGAGGTCGACGTGACGCCGTACGTCGGCACCTACGCGCGCTCCTCGGTGAAGATGGAGGTCTTCGTCGGTGACGACGGCCCGACGCTGCGGACCACGGTCCTCGGCCCACTGGCCGAGATGGTGCCGGACCCGGTCGACGAGTACCCGCTCGTCCCCGTCGGCCCCGCGCTCTTCGCCGTCCGGCCGCCGGAGGCCGACACCTGGGCGCCGGTGACCTTCTACGAGCTGCCGACCGGTGAGCGCTACGTGCACTTCGGCGTGCGCGCGACCCCGAGGGTCGACTGATGACCCTGGAGGAGATGCTCGACGACGTCCGCGAGCTGGTCGGGTGCGAGTCGCCCTCGGCCGACCTCGAGGCCGTCGCGCGATCGGCCGACGTCGTCGCCCGCGTCGGCACGCGCCGCTTGGGGGTCGAGCCCGAGCGGATCGTCATCGACGGGCGCACCCACCTGCGCTGGCGCCTCGGCGCCGGACCGTCGAGGGTGCTCGTGCTCGGCCACCACGACACGGTGTGGCCGATCGGCTCGCTGGCGACCCACCCGTGCACGGTCGAGGACGGGGTGCTGCGCGGGCCCGGCTGCTTCGACATGCTGGCCGGCCTGGTGATGGCCTTCCACGCCCTCGCCGGCCTGGACCGCTCTGCCGGCGTCACCCTGCTCGTGACCGGCGACGAGGAGCTCGGCTCCCCGAGCTCGCGCGACCTCATCGAGGAGGAGGCCCGGGCCGCCGAGGCCACGCTGGTCCTGGAGGCCTCCGCCGACGGCGGCGCCCTGAAGACCGAGCGCAAGGGCGTCTCCCTGTACGACGTCCGCGTCACCGGCCGCGCGGCCCACGCCGGGCTGGAGCCGGAGGCCGGCGTCAACGCGACCATCGAGCTCGCCCACCAGGCCATCGCGGTCGCCGCGCTCGGCCGCCCGGAGCTCGGCACGACCGTGACGCCGACCGCGAGCCGCGCCGGGACGACCACCAACACGGTCCCGGCCGAGGGGTCGTTCTCCGTCGACGTACGCGTGCGGACGCTCGAGGAGCAGGACCGGGTCGACGCCGCGATGCGCGCGCTTCGGCCGGTGCTGCCCGGGGCCGTCATCGACGTCGGTGGCGGTCCCAACCGCCCGCCGCTGGAGGCCACGATGTCGGCCGCGCTGTTCGAGCGGGCCTCCGCGCTCGCCGTCCGCCTCGGGTTGCCGGCGCCCACGTCGGCGGCCGTCGGCGGAGCCTCCGACGGCAACTTCACGGCCGGCGTCGGCACCCCCACCCTCGACGGCCTCGGTGCGGTCGGTGGCGGCGCCCATGCCGACGACGAGCACGTCCTCGTGGACGAGCTCCCCGGACGCACTGCCCTGCTCGCCGCGCTGGTGGCGGACCTGCTGGCGCAGCCGACGAACTCGGTCCTCACGGCTGGTGCCGCGCGACCATGACGACCCCGGAGGACCTGAGCAGCATGGGAACCGTGACGAACCTGACGGGCGCCGGAGCTGTCGACGCCGACCTCGACCGTGCGGTGCAGGCCGCCGACGCGGCCGCGCTCGCGGCCGGGGTGTCGGTGCGGGAGGTCGCGGACCTCGCGGAGCTGGCCGCGGTGGTCGCGCTCTACGCCGACATCTGGGGTCGCGACGCCAACCCGCCGATGACCCTCGAGCTGCTGCGCGCCTTCACCAAGGCCGGCAACTACGTCGGCGGCGCGTTCGAGGGCGACCGCCTGGTCGGTGCCTGCGTCGGCTTCTTCCACGCACCCGCGGAGGACGCCCTGCACAGCCACATCGCCGGCGTGGCCGGTGACGTGCTCGGCCGCCACGTCGGGTTCGCGCTCAAGCTGCACCAGCGTGCCTGGGCGATGCTGCGCGGCGTCTCGGAGATCGCCTGGACCTTCGACCCGCTGGTCAGCCGCAACGCCTACTTCAACCTGGTCAAGCTCGCGGCCCGCCCGGCGGAGTACCTGCCCAACTTCTACGGCGCCATGCTCGACACCCTCAACGGGGACGACGACTCCGACCGGCTGCTGGTGCGCTGGAGCCTGCGGGACCCGGCGGTCGTGGCGGCCTGCTCGGGCAGTGCCGCGCCGTCGTCGGTCGCCGACGAGCTCGCCGCCGGGGCGGTCGTCGCCCTCGGCATCGGCGCCGACGGCGGCCCCGAGCCCGGCGCCCTGGACGGGACGACCAGCCTGGTCGCCGTACCCCCGCACATCGGCGCGCTCCGCAACGCCGACCCTGCCCTCGCCCAGAAGTGGCGCCTCGCCGTCCGCGAGGCGCTCTCCGCCCTGGTGGAGGACGGCGCGCAGATCGTCGGCTTCGACCGCGTCGGTTGCTACGTCGTCAGGAGGACCCAGAAGTGAAGCTCACCGGAGTCGAGCTGCGGCGGGTCAGCATGCCGCTGGTCTCGCCGTTCCGTACGTCGTTCGGGACCCAGACCGCCCGCGAGCTGATGCTGCTGCGCGTCGTCACCGACGAGGGTGAGGGCTGGGGGGAGTGCGTCGCGATGGCGGACCCGCTCTACTCCTCGGAGTACAACGACGCGGCGGCCGACGTGCTCGAGCGGTTCCTGGTCCCGGCCCTCGCGGCCTCGGGCGAGCTGGAGGCGCACCGGGTCGCGGAGGTGCTGGCGCCCTTCAAGGGGCACCGGATGGCCAAGGCCGCGCTGGAGATGGGCGTCCTCGACGCCGAGCTCCGGGTGCAGGGCCGGTCCTTCGGCAGCGCCCTCGGCGCGGTGCACGAGACCGTCCCGTGCGGGGTCTCCGTCGGGATCATGGACAGCGTCCCGGCGCTGCTCGACGCCGTCGGCGGCTACCTCGACGAGGGCTACGTCCGCATCAAGCTCAAGATCGAGCCGGGCTGGGACGTCGAGCCGGTGCGCGCTGTCCGCGAGACGTACGGCGACGACGTGCTGCTCCAGGTGGACGCCAACACGGCGTACACGCTGGCCGACGCCCGGCACCTCGCGAAGCTCGACCCCTTCGACCTGCTGCTCATCGAGCAGCCGCTCGACGAGGAGGACGTGCTGGGCCACGCCGACCTCGCCCGGCAGATCCGGACGCCGGTCTGCCTCGACGAGTCGATCGTGTCCGCGCAGTCCGCTGCGGCTGCGATCCGTCTCGGTGCGGCGGCGATCGTCAACATCAAGCCGGGCCGGGTCGGTGGCTACCTGGAGGCGCGGAGGATCCACGACGTCTGCGTCGCGAACGGCGTGCCCGTGTGGTGCGGCGGGATGCTCGAGACCGGGCTCGGCCGGGCGGCCAACGTCGCGCTGGCCGCGCTGCCGGGCTTCACGCTGCCGGGCGACACCTCGGGGTCGGGTCGCTACTACCACCGCGACATCACCACGCCGTTCGTGCTCGAGGGCGGTCACCTCTCGGTGCCCACCGGGCCGGGCCTCGGGGTGACGCCGCTCGAGGACGCGCTCGCCGAGGTCACGACGTCGACCGCGTGGCTGCCCGTCTGATCGTCGTACGCTGACGACCGCCATGACGACGGTCCCCACCCCCCGCCCGCGAGCCGGACTCGGCCGCGTCCTCGACGACCTCGGCGCGACCCTGCTCGACCTCGTGCACGGCGACGCCGAGCCCACCGACGAGATCGGCGGCGTGGTGATCCACGACCCCGTCGACGCCCCGGTGCTGCCGCCGCACGCGCTGGTGCTCGGGGTCGGGGTGGACGAGCCCGACCAGGTCTGTGCGCTGCTCGACGGGCTGGGCGCGGCCGGTGCCGTCGGCCTGGTGCTGCGCGCGCCGGTCCCGGCGACACCGGAGGTCCGGGCCGCGGCCGACGCCGCCGGCGTCGCCCTGCTCGGGCTCAGCCGCGGCGTCCCGTGGGCACACCTCGCCGCGATGCTGCGCTCGCTGCTGGCCGAGGGCGACGTCCGCGTCGCCGACGAGGAGACGCTCGGCGGCCTCCCGTCGGGCGATCTCTTCGCGGTCGCCAACGCCATCGCCTCGCTGCTCGACGCACCGATCACCATCGAGGACCGCAGCTCGCGGGTGCTCGCCTTCTCCGGCCGCCAGGACGAGGCCGACCCGTCCCGGGTCGAGACCGTCCTCGGCCGCCAGGTGCCGGAGCGCTACGCCCGGATCCTCAACGAGCGTGGGGTCTTCGGCGACCTCTACCGCACCGACGAGCCGGTCTACATCGACCCGGTCGCCGACGAGGGCGACGCGTTCTCGATGCCCCGGGTCGCGATCGCGGTCCGCGCGGGCGACGAGGTGCTCGGCTCGATCTGGGCCGCCGTACCGGGTCCGCTCAGCGCCGAGCGCACCCGCGCGCTGGTCGACGCCGGCAAGCTCGTCGCCCTGCACCTGCTGCGGGTCCGGGCCGGCACCGACGTACGCCGCCGGGTGCGCGCCGACCTCGTCAGCTCCGTCCTCGAGGGCGGCGTCGGAGCACGCGAGGCCCTCGAGCGGCTCGGCCTGCTCGACACCCCGCTGGTCGTCCTCGGGGTGACGTCGGTCGACCCCGCCTCGGCGGAGGACGCGTCGCAGGCGCACGAGCTCCAGCGCCTGGCGGACGCGTTCGCGCTGCACCTCAACGCCGTCGTACCGCGCTCCGCCGCCGCCCTCCTCGGCGGGGTCGTCTACGGGCTGGCCGCCACCAGTGGCACCACTGCGGAGAGCGAGCAGCGGGCCGCCCAGCTCGCCGCGGTCTTCCTGGACCGGATCGGCGACCGCTCCCGGCCGGTGGTCGCGATCGGCGGTGTCGCCACGTCGGTGGCCGAGGTAGTCGCGGCCCGTACTTCCACGGACCGCATCCTGCGGGTGCTGCGCGAACGGCCGCCCGGCACCCGGGTCGCGCGGCTCGCGGACGTCCAGACCGACGCGCTGCTCCTCGACCTGCGCGACCTGGCCGCCGCGCGCAACGAGCGGCCGACCGGGCCGCTCGACCGCCTGATGCGCTACGACCGCAAGCACGACGCCCACCTCGTCGACACGTTGCGAGCCTGGCTCGACGCGTTCGGCGACGTCGCCCTCGCCTCCGAGCGGGTCTTCGTCCACACCAATACGTTCCGCTACCGGCTCCGCCGGGTCGGCGAGGTCGGGGAGATCGACCTGCGCGACCCGCGGCAGCGGTTCGCGGTGATGCTCGAGCTCGCGGTCCTGGGCGACTGATGACCTACGTCGACGTGGCGATCGTGGTCGCCGTCATCGGGGTCGGCCTGCTGGGCTACCACGACGGGCTGGTCCGCGCGCTGTGGGCGCTCGGCGGGGTGCTGGTCGGCACGGCGGTCGGCATGATCGTCGTCCCGGTCGTCTTCCGGCACGCCGGCCTGTCCTGGTGGGTGGCCGAGCTCTCCCTCGTCGTCCTCGTCGGGTGCGCCGCGGGCGGTCGTTCCCTGGCCCTCCTCGTCGAGAAGCGGCTGCGCTCGCGGATCGGCTGGACGCCGGTGCCCTGGGTCGACCGCACCCTCGGCACCGTCCTCGGGGTGATGGCCGGGATGGGCTTCAGCTGGATGGTCGGCGTCGCGCTCGCGGGCTCGGCGCTGCCGGACCTCGCCCCGGCCGCCGACCGGTCGATGGTGCTGCGCACCCTCGACCGGGGTCTCCCACTGAGCCACCTGCTCGCCAACCGGTTCGATGCGCTGGGCGACCGCACCGACTTCCCGCGGTACGTCGACGTCTTCAGCGCCGAGGACATCGTGGCCGTCCCGGCGCCGCCGGCCGACGTGGTCGACGAGCCCGGCGTCGTGCGGGCCTCGCACTCCGTCCTGCGCATCCTCACCCACGACGCCGCGATCAGCGGGTCCGAGGGCACCGGCTTCCTGATCGCCCCCGAGCGGCTGATGACAGCCGCCCACGTCGTCGCGCGCTCCGACAGCATCAGCGTCACCACGAAGGCGGGCAAGCTGCCGGCGACGATCGTCCAGTGCGACCCCGTGCACGACGTCGCGGTGCTCGACGTGCCCGGTCTGACCGGCACCGTGCTCGACTTCTCCTCGGCACAGCCCGGCGACCCGGCCGCCGTGATCGGCTTCCCCGACAACGGCCCGCTCAGCATCACGCCGGCGCGGGTGCGCGAGCGCCTCGACTGGCAGTCGGCGGACATCTACGGCGAGGGCCGCTACGACCACGACGCCTACTCCATCCGCGGGGAGGTCCACACGGGCAACTCGGGCGGGCCGATGGTCGACCCGCAGGGCCGGGTCCTCGGGGTCGTCGTGGCGTTCTCGCGGGCCGACGACGAGACGGCGTACGTGCTCACCGAGGACCAGGTCGCCGACGCCGCGGCCGTCGGCCGCGAGGCCGACTCCGGGGCTCAGGTCGGCTGCCGCTGACCGCCGCCAGGCGGATTCGTGCGACCTCTCACGCTCGCTCTATGCTTTCCCGAGCGTGTCCGGCCCCCATCGTCTAGCGGCCCAGGACCCCGCCCTTTCACGGCGGTAGCACGGGTTCGAATCCCGTTGGGGGTGCCACACCTCGTCGTCGATGGGGGCGCCCCATCGTCTAGCGGGCGGGCACACGGCGACCCCGCCCTTTCACGGCGGTAGCACGGGTTCGAATCCCGTTGGGGGTGCCAGATCGGGGAGTCCCCGGCCCGAAGATGGGGCAAATCCCCCACGCGCGCGGCGGCTGATTCTCCTACGTTCGTCGCATGCGTCTGATCAGCGGCCTCGTGGTCGCCCTGCTGGCCTCCGCCCTCGTGCCCGTCACGTCGTCCGCCCACGCCGACGTCGTCACGCCCGCGCGCACCGTCCAGGTCGTCACCGACCCGGGCTTCGAGCACGCCGGGACGCCCTGCTTCCGGCCGGCCGCCCACTCCCGGACGCGGGTCGCCCGCACCCCGCGGCACCCGCTGCACGGCCGGCGCAGCCTCGACGTCCGGCTCCCGGCGCACGCCGCCGTCTCCTGCGCCCCGGCCGGCGCCGTACGCCGCAGCATCACCAGGGTCGCCGGCGCGCTGAGGATCCGCGACGTCTCCACCGCCCGCCGCGCCCGCCTGACCGCCTGCCTGCGGGTCGTCCCCCTCGGCTCGAGCACCCCGCGCAGCGCCTGCACCCGGGTCGACCGGCACCACCACACGGTGGCCCGCGCCACCCTGCGCTGGCCGGCGCCGGTCCGGGTCGCCAGCGCCCGGTGGACGGTCACGGCCGTCCGTGGCGCGGTCCGCGTCCTGCTCGACGACGCGACGATCAGGTTGAGCCTCCCCGCGGTGAGCGACACCTGCGACCCGGCCCTGGAGGCGGCCCCCGCCGGCCCGCCCGACGCGTCGTCACCGTGCAACGACAACGAGCTGCCGACCGGCTCCGACTACGCGCCGGCGACCCTGCACCTGCGCACCGCCCGGCCCTTCATCCCGCTCGACGACTACACGGTCGCCCCGGCCTCGGACCCGGTGGCGCAGCGCTTCACGGCGTACGTCGACCGCGCGCTCGCCGGCGACCCCGACTACGGCTACGGGGCCGCGGACGCCGTCGTGCAGTACGCCCGCACCCACCAGGCGAAGTACCTCGACAGCGCGATCGCGGACGTCGACCGCCGGGTCGCCGACGCCGATCGCGCGATCGCGCAGGGCGAGGCCCCCGAGATCGCCGGCGACAGCTACCTCGAGGTCGGTCCCGACCTGGAGGAGCTCGCGCTGGCCTACGACTGGGGCTTCAGCCGACTCACACCGGGCCAGCGCAGGCGCTGGAGGACGTACGGCGGCCAGGCGCTCTCGAACCTCTGGAGCCCGCAGCTCGCGACCTGGGGGAGGGCACCGGCCGGCAGCTTCGCGTGGAGCGGGTGGTCGATCAACAACCCCGGCAACAACTACAACTTCAGCTTCATCCAGGCGACCCAGCTCTGGTCGCTCGCGACCGGCGACCGCGCCTGGATGCGCTTCCTCCAGACCTACAAGTTCCCGCTGCTCACCGACTACTACGAGCAGCTCGACGGCGGCGGCAGCCGCGAGGGCACGGGCTACGGCACCGCCCAGACCCGGCTGTGGGCCAACGCGCGCACCTGGCGCGAGGCGACCGGCGAGCACCTCGCCGCCGTCGAGGCGCACGCCCGCGCGAGCGTCGACTACTGGATCCACGCGACGGTCCCGACGCTCGACCACTTCGCGCCGTTCGGCGACCTGTCGCGGGTGTCGGTCCCCGAGCTCTACGACTACCAGGAGAACCTCGTCCGCGAGGCCGCGATGGCCGCCCCGGGCACCCCCGCCGCCGGCCGCGCCCTCTGGTGGATCTCCCACAACTCGGTGCCGGACACGATGGCCAACAGCTTCAACCTGCGCGCCGCGCTGCTCCGTCCGAACGGCACCCCGACGGCGCCGAGCGCCACGACGTACGCCGCGACGGGCGTCGGGCAGTTCTTCGCCCGGTCGTCGTGGGTCGAGGACGCCACCTGGCTGTCGGTCATCGCCGGGCCCTACGACGAGTCGCACGCCCACGAGGAGCAGGGCGCGTTCACCCTCTACGACGGCACCTGGCAGTCGGTCACCGCCAACATCTGGTCGCACAGCGGGCTCCAGGGCGTCGGCGACGGGGACGGCGACCTCGGCACGGGTGCGTCGAGCATCCTGCGGTTCGACACCGCCGACGGCCCGGTGCCGCAGCGCAACGCCACCAGCTCGATGACCGCCACCCCCGGCGCCGGCACCGCGACGGTGCACGCCGACCTGTCCCCGGCGTACGCCGGCTCCGAGGGCGCGGTGACGTCGTGGACCCGCGACCTCTCCTTCGCCGCCGACCACCTGGCCGTCCAGGACCACTGCGCGGTGGGCTCCGCGGTCACCCCGGTCTGGCAGCTCCAGGTGCCGGTCGAGCCGACCGTCGGTGCTCCGGGCGAGATCACCGCGGGCGACCTCCACGTCACCTTCGACCCGTCGTACGACGTCCAGCTGGTCGACCTCCACGCGCTGGAGGACGACCTGATCTCGGGCTGGCGGATCGAGCTCCGGAACGCGTCCGGCTGCGACTTCTCGGTCGACCTGGACGTGCTCTGAGGGGCGCGACCACCTCGATTGGGAGTCGGCGCCGACCATGGGTTAGAGTTCCCTCGCTTCACCAGTGGAGCCACCTGGCCCCGTAGCGCAGTTGGTTAGCGCGCCGCCCTGTCACGGCGGAGGCCGCGGGTTCGAGTCCCGTCGGGGTCGCCAACGAAACGCTCCGGATCATCACGATCCGGAGCGTTTCTGCTTGTCCAGCACAATGGCGGCATGCCGGTCGAGATGGGTCCCGCCGCGTTCGACGCCCTCGTCGACCGCGCCCTCGACGGCATTCCCGACGAGATCGCCTCGCTGGTGCGCAACGTCGCCGTGCTGGTCGAGGACGAGCCGCCCGCCGACGACCCCGACCTGCTCGGCCTCTACGACGGCATCGCGCTCACCGAGCGCTGGGGCGACCCGTCGATGCAGCTGCCCGACCGGATCTTCATCTTCCGCAACCCGCTGCTCGACATGTGCGAGAGCGAGGAGGAGCTGGAGACCGAGGTCCGGATCACCGTCGTCCACGAGGTCGCCCACCACTTCGGCATCGACGACGACCGCCTGCACGACCTGGGTTATGCCTGACCGATCGTGAAGCCCAGCGCGCACGCGACCAGCGCGCCGCCGATCGTCGCGACGGCGTACGCCGTGGCGCGGAGCCGGCCCAGGCCGTGCGTCTGCACCGCGAAGGCGGAGTAGGTCGTGAAGCCGCCGCAGAAGCCGGTGCCGAGCAGCGCCAGCGGGTGCTGACCCAGCGCCAGCGCCGACAGCAGCCCCAGCAGGAACGACCCGCTCACGTTGACCGCCAGCGTGCCGACCGGGAAGCGACCGTCGTACCGGCTGGCGACCTCGAAGCGCAGTGCGGCGCCGGCGGCCGCACCGAGGGCGACCAGGAGTGCCGTCATTCGTCACCGCCCTCGTGGGCGAAGACCCGGCGCTGCCGGGCGGTCGACCACTGGTCAGCCAGCCGGACGGCGACCAGGCAGGCGACCAGCGTGCCGACGACGTAGAGCACGGCCACCGTGGTGTGCCCGCCGGCGAGCAGCGCGCGCGACTGCTCGGAGTAGGCCGAGAGGGTCGTGAAGCCGCCGAGGAGGCCAGGGCCGAGGAAGACCGTCAGGGTGCGGCTGCCGCGGACCGCCGCGAAGGCCGGCAGCAGCGCCAGCGCGAACGAGCCGACCACGTTGATCGCGAAGGTCGACCACGGGAAGTCGGGTCCGTGCGTCGGGAACGCGTCGGTGAGCGCCCACCGCGCCACGGCGCCGATCGCGCCACCCGCGGCGGCCGCGGCCAGCAGCCGGGCCGGTGGCGATCCCGCCGTCACGGGACGGGGTCGGTCTCGGTCTGCGACATCGGCGCATCCTGCCACGCCAGCGCGGCCTCGCCGCGCTCCTGCCGGACGAACTCGCTGAGGAACCAGCGCTGGAAGCGCTGCTGGTCGGGGGTGCGGGCCAGCGACAGCAGCCGCTTCTCCCGGCAGAACTCGTCCGCCAGGTCGAGCAGCTCGATGAACCGGCCGATGGTCGCAGCCGTCGGGTGCGGCATCGCCACCCGGAGGTCGGCGGTGGACGCGCCGGACGCGAGCGCCTGCTCGATCTGGTCGGCGCCGATGCCCTCGCGCAGGTCGCGATCGAGCGCGCCGAAGAGGTCGGACAGGTCCTTGGCGAGCGGGTAGTCGGTCTCGTGGGCGAGGGAGAGCAGCCGCACCTCGCGCCGCAGCTCGCGGTAGTGGCGCTGGAACTCGATGTACATCCGCAGCGGCACGCCGAGGATCGAGATCCGCATCTCGTCCGGGTCGGGGGCTCGGTCGGTCACCGGCGGCACGCCCGTGACCAGGCCCTCGACCGGGTCTCCGCCCGGTTGGGTGGCCGGTGCGAACCAGACCGTCTTGCCGTCCTCCTCGAGGTCGACCCCCCAGGCCGTCGCGCAGCGGGCGACGATGCCCAGGCCGCGCCCGAAGGTGAGCAGCAGGTCGTCCTCGTCAGGGTCCTCCGACGGCATCAACGGCGGGTCGGGGGAGCCGTCGTGGACCTCGACCCGCGGGTGCTCGGCGGTGCCCCGGACCCGCACGGTCAGCGGCGGCGTCGCGTGCAGCAGGGCGTTGGTGACCAGCTCGGAGACCCCGAGCTCGGCGCACTCGACGAGGTCGTCACGACCGATGTCATGGCACGTCTCGACCACCCATCGGCGTGCGTCTTGCACGCCGCGGGGACCCGAGCCCAACGAGAGGGCGGGCCTGTTCAGCGGCAAGGTCGGTCTCCACAGAAAGGCTGATCAAGGGTGTTGCCAGACGCGGCTCGTGTACCCCCGCGATTTCCCTGTGAAACCTCGCCACGACCCCCGATTTCAGCGGTCCAGACCGGCCCTCGCCACGAAACTCGTGGCAGACCTGGCATGTGACCGAAGAGACGCACCTCGATTGCGGGAATCGGGGTCCCGGGCGGAACAATGGGCACCGCGGAACGTGTTCTCTTGGCACGATCCAAACGAGCGGAAGTGAAAGGTCCGTCATGGCAACGACGCAGACGACCCAGCAGGCAACCGACCGGCACCGGGTGGTGATCATCGGCTCGGGGTTCGGCGGTCTCTTCGGGACCAAGCAGCTGCGCCGCTCCGACGTCGACGTCACCATCGTCGCGAAGACGACCCACCACCTCTTCCAGCCGCTGCTCTACCAGGTGGCGACCGGCATCCTCTCCCAGGGCGAGATCGCGCCGCCCACCCGCGAGATCCTCAGCGGGCAGAAGAACGCGCAGGTCCTGCTGGGCGAGGTCACCGACATCGACCTCGACGCCCACACCGTCACCTCCCAGGTGCTCGGCCGCTCGACGGTCACGCCGTACGACTCCCTGATCGTCGCGGCCGGCGCCGGCCAGTCCTACTTCGGCAACGACCACTTCGCCGAGTTCGCGCCCGGCATGAAGAGCATCGACGACGCCCTCGAGCTGCGCGGCCGGATCTTCGGCGCCTTCGAGATGGCCGAGATCGGCGCCACCCGCGGTGAGAACGTCGACCACCTGCTGACC
This sequence comes from Nocardioides hankookensis, assembly GCF_042658885.1. Taxonomy (NCBI): domain Bacteria; kingdom Bacillati; phylum Actinomycetota; class Actinomycetes; order Propionibacteriales; family Nocardioidaceae; genus Nocardioides; species Nocardioides hankookensis. The sequence continues at coordinate 28,869 of NZ_JBHSRJ010000005.1, forward strand.
TTCGTGGTCGTCGGCGCCGGCCCCACCGGTGTGGAGATGGCCGGCCAGATCGCCGAGCTCGCGCACCGCACGCTGCGCAAGGACTTCCGGGCCATCAACACCCGTGAGGCGCGCGTGGTCCTGGTCGACGCCGCCCCGCAGGTGCTGCCGCCCTTCGGTGCCAAGCTGGGTGAGAAGGCCAAGACCGAGCTGGAGAAGCTCGGCGTCGAGGTCGTGCTCGGCGCGATGGTGACCGACGTCGACGAGCGCGGCATCGAGATGAAGTTCAAGGACGGCCGCGTCGAGCGCATCGAGAGCGTCGCGAAGATCTGGGCGGCCGGCGTCCAGGCCAACCCGCTCGGCAAGACCCTCTCCGAGCAGACCGGCGCGCCCCTCGATCGGGCCGGCCGGATCGCGGTCAACCCCGACCTGACGCTGCCGGGCCACCCCGAGGTCTTCGTGGTCGGCGACATGATCAACCTCGACCACCTCCCCGGTGTCGCGCAGGTCGCCATCCAGGGCGCCAAGTACGCCGCCAAGGAGATCGACAACCGGCTCAAGTCGAAGGCCTCGCAGGGCCCGTTCCACTACTTCGACAAGGGCTCGATGGCGATCATCAGCCGCTTCCGCGCCGTCGCCCTGATCGGCAAGCTGCGGGTCACCGGCGTGCTGGCCTGGCTGATGTGGCTGGCGCTGCACCTCATCTACATCACCGGCTTCAAGAGCCGCGTCACCGCGCTGCTGCACTGGGCGGTCTCGTTCATCGGCCGCGGCCGATCCGAGCGAACCACGACAGAGCAGCAGATCTTCGCGCGCAGCGCGCTCAGTCGGCTCAAGCGTGGTGCCACCGACCTGGTCTCCGACCCCGGGGCGTACGACGCCGCGCGGGCCATGCTCGAGACCACCCGGCGCGCCGAGCTGGAGGAGCGGGCGCTCGAGGAGGCGCGGCTCACCGACGCCGGCGAGCGCGGCGTACCCGTCGACTCCAACGCCTGACGGCTATCCCTGCTGCCGCAACCACCGCGGCACGATGAGCAGCCCCTCGGCCTCGACGGTCACGCCCTCGGCGTCGAGGATGTGGCCGCGGGCCCAGGTCTTGATGCCCTCGTCGCGCTCGACCCACGCCTCCGCGCGGAGGTCGCCCAGCCGGGTGGGGCGCCGGTAGGTCAGGGTGAGGCTGGCGGTCATCCCGGGCTTGCCGCTGGCGCCGGTCGCCTCGCCGACCATCTGGTCGAGGATCAGCGACGAGACGCCGCCGTGCACGAGCCCCGGGGGGCCTTCGTACGCCGCGCCCAGGTGGAAGTCGGCCCACACCCGACCGCTCTCGCGGACGACCGCGAGCGGCGGCGCGAGCGGGTTGCGCAGGCCGACGACCGCGTTGCCCCACGGCCGGCCGCGGGCCGCGGCGCCGTGGCTCGCGGCGTACGCGCCCTCGAGCTGCCTGGACCGCAGCCGCGCCACGAGGCCCTCGAGCTCCGCCTGCACGGCCCGGGCCTCGTCGTCGTCGACCTCGGTGCGGATCGTCGCGTCCACGAGCTCGCGGACGACCTGGGTGAACGGGCCGTAGAGCGCGGCCTCGTGCTCGGTCTTCTCCAGGGTCACCGGCCGATCCTAGAACACGTTCCAGTTCCGCGGTCTGGTGAGATGGGCCCATGACCGAGCTGGTGCCGCCCGACGTCCGTCTCCACCGATCCTGGGCCGAGGCCGTCGCCGAGTTCGAGGTGGCCGGCTCCACCCAGCACGGCTACGGCCTGTGGGACTTCCAGCCGCTCGACACCACCGAGGCGGGTTGCCGGAAGGCGGTCGACTTCCTGCTGGCGCAGGCCGACCCGGCCACCGAGCTCCCCGACGGCCTGGTGCACTGCACCTACTTCTGGATCACCGAGGACGACACCTTCGTCGGCTACCTCGCGATGCGCCACTCGCTGACGCCCTGGCTGCTCGAGGAGGGCGGCCACATCGGCTACTCGATCCGGCCGTCCCGGCGCAACGAGGGGCATGCGTCGCGGGCGCTCGCCCTCGCCGTACGACGGGCCCGCGAGCAGCTCGGCATCGACCGGGTGCTGGTCACCTGCGACGACGACAACGAGGCGTCGCGCCGCACCATCGAGCGCTGCGGCGGCGTCTTCGAGGACGAGCGCCAGGGCAAGCTGCGCTACTGGATCGACACCGCCGAGGACGCACCCGAAATGAAGTGAACCGCCGGGGTCTCGGGCCACCGACGGTTCAACTCTCGGGAAGGTTAGGTGTCCTCGGGCGCCCTGGATAGGTCTAGACCGAAACCCTGGGGTCCGAATAGCCCGCCCGCTCAGCCATCTGGACGGGGCCGCACTGGTAGGCCCCGTGGGACTCGAACCCACAACCCGCGGATTAAAAGTCCGATGCTCTGCCAATTGAGCTAGGGGCCCCGCGCCAGAGCCTACCGGCGGGCGCGACCCGGTCGGGCGGGGGCGTGCGGACGGGCCTGCGACGGCCGGTGATTGTTTCTTCAAGGTTTCCGCAAGGGTTGCGGGAAGGTCTTGGGGGCCGCCGGGAGCGCCGCTAACGTTGTCCTCACAAGCCGCGCTGGTGACCCGAGACGCCAGCGCGGCTTGTTTCTATTTCCGGCGGTATGACGGGTCAGAGACCGCCGATGCCCTGGCCGAGCAGCACCACGCCGATCACGAGCACCAGCACGCTCATCACGGCGACGTTGTTGGCCTGGAGCCAGGTGCGCAGCTCGTCGAGCGGGTGCCGCAGCCTCTCGTGCGCGACGAGGAAGCCGAGCACGGGCAGGGCCACGGTGCTGGCGGCGATCACGGTGAAGACGGCGACGCTGACCACCGCCTCGCCGGTGCTGAGGTCCGCCCCGCCGATCGCGGTGCCGGCAGCAACGCACATCAGCAGGTTCTTCGGGTTGACCGCGGACAGGAGGAAGCCGAGGCCGAGCGCCTTCACGAACGTGAACGAGTCGATGGCCGCCATCCACTTCGGGAGCGCCGCCTCCTCACCGGGCTTCGGCCGCCGGCCCCACTGACGGACCGCGACGAGGAGCAGCAGGACGCCGAGGACGAGCTTGATCCACGCGGAGGTGGTGGACGAGTCGTCGCTGCCGTCGTCGAGGCCTGCCGTCGAGGCGATGACGGTGAAGATCGTCGTCGCGACGACGATGCCGGCGACCCACCCGACGAGGAAGTCGATGCTGGTCCCGCGGGCCTGCGGCGCGAGCAGCATCAGGATGGTGGCGATGATGGGGACGGGGCTGATCGCGACGCCGAGGGCGAGGGGCAGCAGGTCTCCGAGCACTCCGTTCACCCGCTCAGCGTGGCCCATGTGTGCCCTTCTCGTCACGGAGCCGTAGCACAACCTTCATCCGCGAACTGAGAAAACCGGGCCGAGAAGGTTCGTTCGGGAGCGATGGTTGGTAACGTGTCGTCTGCAACAGGTGCAAGTTCCAGCAGGTATGACGCCGGCGGAGTTTGTGATCCAACGGCGTTTCTTCTTTCGTGGGCCTACCACTCATGCGAAGTCGGAGCGACGTGTCACCGCATCTGATGTGGGACCGTCGAAGTGACGGTCTCTCGCCCCGACAGAGGAGTAACGAGCACATGGCTCAGGGCACCGTTAAGTGGTTCAACGCAGAAAAGGGCTTCGGCTTCATCGCTCAGGACGGCGGCGGCGACGACGTCTTCGTTCACTACTCGGCGATTCAGACCCAGGGCTACAAGTCCCTGGACGAGAACCAGAAGGTCGAGTTCGAGGTCACCCAGGGTCCCAAGGGCCCGCAGGCGGAGAACGTCCGCGCGCTGTGATCTGACGGCCGTCCGAGCGACGGCCTGAAGGGGTCCCACCTTCGGGTGGGGCCCCTTCATCAATTTCGACGGACCCGTTCGGAGCAGGTGGCATGGCCCGGACGGGTCAGATTTCGCATTGGTGCGTTTGTCGCCGTGACCGTCGGGCACGCTGAGCGTTAACGGGAGGTCATTGTTGATGAGGCAGACGAGAGCGGGGAGTGATCACGTGCACGACCAGTTCGACATCTCCCTCGAGGACTCGGATCTCCTCGGCGAGGTCGAGCTCACGACCAACCTGATCATCGCGGCCAGTGAGTCTGACGATCACCTCTCCGTCGACGAGATCGACCGGATCCTCGGGGTGGTGCCCCCGCCGCGCAGCGAGGCCTGACCGCGGCAGCACCCGGGACGACATACCCCTCAGGGGTATGCTCGTCAGCATGACTGAGCACCAGCACGGCTACATCCAGCGCAAGGACGACTACCTCCGTCGCCTGCGTCGGATCGAGGGCCAGGCCCGCGGACTCCAGCGCATGGTCGAGGAGGAGCAGTACTGCATCGACATCCTCACCCAGGTCGCCGCGATGACGAAGGCGCTGCAGGCCGTCTCCATCGGTCTGGTCGAGGAGCACCTCAGCCACTGCGTGGTCGACGCCGCCCGCTCGAGCGACGCCGAGGCCCAGGAGAAGATCGGCGAGGCCGTCGAGGCGATCACCCGGCTGGTGAGGTCATGACGACGTCGGTGTGGCAGGTGACCGGCATGACCTGCGGCCACTGCGTCTCGGCCGTGACCCAGGAGGTCGGCGAGCTGCCCGGGGTGGTCTCGGTCGAGGTGCTGCTCGAGACCGGGGCCGTCACGGTCGAGAGCGAGGCGCCGCTCGACCGTGCCGCTGTCGAGGCCGCGGTCGACGAGGCCGGCTACCAGCTGGTCTGACCTCAGCAGGTCGCGAAGAGGACCGGGCCCGACGCGAGGTCCGAGAACACGTACTCACCCGAGCGTGGGACCAGGTCGAGCGTGACCAGGTCGCCCTCCGCCGAGGCCGAGGCCACCGAGAACCGGTCCGAGAAGTCGCCGCCCTGACCGGGCGCCGGACCGGCCGCCAGGACGGCGCGGCTGGCCGCGTTCGCCTTCGCCTGGTCGCCGTCGGCGAAGGCCATCACGGCTCGCACGTGACCGCCCGGCTGCACCGACAGGGCGTACGCCGTCATCGGGTCGATCGTCCCGGCCTCCTCGACCAGCCGGTCGGCGGTCGCCTGGTCGTCGGCGTCCGCCTGGCTCATCGCGAGCGCCGAGCACGCGTTGTCGCCGTCGTACACGGCGGCCGACAACGGCTCGCCCGACGCGTCGACGACCGACTTCACCGGGTCGGAGAGGTGGTCGTCACCCAGCCCGTCGACCACGTCGTGGAGGTAGTCGCTGCGGTCGCTCGTGAGCACGAGGCCGCGGTCGGCGTCGAGAGCGACGTACTGCAGCTCGGGGGAGAGGTCGGCGCCGATCTCCGGCAGCAGTGAGTCGCCGCCGATCCAGACCCCGTCGTCGGTCCCGGGGCGCTTGAACCCGGCGTCCTCGAGGTCGTCGCCGACGGCGTCCAGGTCGTCGTCCGGCAGCCGCAGGATCACGACCGCGCCGGCGGTGGACTGGCTGAAGAGCTCCCACTCGACGTTCGCGGGGGAGAAGCCGAAGTGCGCCTGGAGCACCGGGGCCGACTGCACGAGGGCCGAGGTGGAGGTGAGGTCGACGTCGAAGGCCTTGTCGAGGAAGCTCTGCACGTCGTCGCCCGAGGACGTCGCGTCGAGGTCGGCGCCGGTCCGGTCGCGCACCGCCGCCCAGTCCGTCCACGAGAGCCGCGCCGCGTCCGCCGGGGCGTACGACGTCGCCTGCTCGAACGCCGTCCGGTCCCGGTCGCGCCACCACCGGACCCCGACGACGGCGAGTGCCGCCAGCAGGACCAGCCCGACGACGGCCGCCACGACCACGGTCACGCGCTTGGACAAGGGTCGGGTCTCCTCAACGTGTCGGGGTGGTGTGACACTAGCGGCATGGCCACGAAGGACGTGCTCGCCGCGGGTGCCGTCGTCTTCCGACCCGGCAAGCGCGTGCTCCTGGTGCACCGGCCTCGCTACGACGACTGGTCCTTCCCGAAGGGCAAGCTCGACCGGGGGGAGCACGTCACCGGAGCGGCCGTGCGCGAGGTCGCCGAGGAGACCGGCCTGCACGTGCGGCTCGGCGTCCCGCTGTCCGCGCAGCGCTACCCCGTGACCGGCGGCCGCACCAAGCAGGTCTCCTACTGGGTCGGGCGGGTGGTCGGCAGCGACGACGTGTCCGGCTACCGGACCAACGACGAGATCGACGCCGTCGAGTGGGTGCCCTACGACGAGGCGATGGACCGGCTGACCTACGACCACGACCGCTCGACGCTGAAGGAGGCGCGCCCCCGGCGGCGCCGCACCCACGCCGTCGTCGTGCTCCGCCACGGCACGGCCAGGTCCCGGCGGGGCTGGGGCCAGGACGACCGGCTCCGCCCCCTCATCCAGCTCGGCCGGACCCAGGCGCAGCGGCTGGTGCCCGTGCTCGCGGCGTACGACGTCACGAAGATCGTCAGCTCCAGCAGCATGCGCTGCCTCGAGACCGTCACGCCGTACGCCGACACCACCGGGTGGGACCTCGAGCTCGAGGACGGGATGAGCGAGGAGGGCGCGAGCGCCGACTCGGTGGTCGACACGGTCGACACGCTGGTCGCGGGCGACGAGTCGGCGGTGCTCTGCACGCACCGTCCGGTGCTGCCCTCGGTCTTCGACGCGCTCGGTGTGTCCGACACCAAGCTCGAGCCCGGCGCCATGCTCGTGGCCCACCTGCGTCAGGGCACGGTGACCGCTACCGAACTCCACCGGCTCGACTGAGTCAACCGTTTCCGAGGCTTGTTCACGTGATCGCCGTCTCGTGAGCGACTGTCGGTCTCCGACTGGCCGATCCGAGTTCACCGCTCGTTCACCGACGACCCCGGAACCGTCCACTTCCGCTCCCTAACTTCGATGCCGTCACAGACATAGAAGACAGAGGAGTCTGAAGTGATCCGCACTTCCATCCGCCGGGCAGTCGTGCCTGGCATCGCCGTCATCGCTCTCGCCCTGACCGGCTGCGGCGCCAGCAACGACAGCGACGGCAGCGACGGCGACACCGGCAGCGGCGCCAGCGACCTCAGCGGCAGCCTCGCCGGCGGTGGCTCGAGCGCGCAGGAGTCGGCCCAGACTGCGTGGCGTGCTGGCTTCCAGAGCGCCAACTCCGGCGTCACCATCACCTACGACGCCGTCGGCTCGGGCACGGGTCGTGAGAACTTCATCAGCAAGGCCTTCTCGTTCGCCGGCTCCGACGCCTACCTGAGCGACGACGAGGGCCAGCTGACCGCCGCCAAGGAGCGCTGCGGTGGCGAGGACGCCATCGAGGTGCCGGCCTACGTGAGCGCGATCGCGATCATCTTCAACCTCCCCGGTGTCGACTCGATCAACCTCGACGCCAAGACCGTCGCGATGATCTTCGACGGCAAGATCTCCACCTGGAACGACCCGGCCATCGCCGCGCTGAACGATGGCGTGGACCTGCCGGACACGAAGATCAGCCCGGTGCACCGCTCGGACGACTCGGGCACCACGGACAACTTCACCGACTACCTGAGCAAGGCCGGCGACGGCGCCTGGTCCTACGACCCCGACGGCGTGTGGCCGATCAAGGGTGGCGAGGCCGCTGAGGGCACCTCCGGCATGGTCGCCGCGGTCAAGGGCGGCGAGGGCACGATCGGCTACGCCGACGAGAGCCAGGCCGGTGGCCTCGGCCTCGTGTCGGTCAAGGTCGGCGAGGAGTTCAACGCCCCGTCCGCCGACGGCGCCGCCAAGGCGCTGGCCGTCTCCAAGCCGGTCGAGGGTCGCTCCGACGTCGACATGGCCATGGACGTCGACCGCACCACCACCGAGTCCGGCGCCTACCCGGTGCTGCTGGCGTCGTACCTGATCGCCTGCCAGCACTACGACGACGCCAACGAGGCGGACCTGGTGAAGGGCTTCCTGTCCTACATCGTCTCCGACGAGGGCCAGCAGGCCTCGGCCGAGCAGGCCGGCTCCGCGCCGCTGGACGCCACCCTCGCCGAGAAGGCGCAGGGCATCGTGGGCGCGATCGCCGCGAAGTAGCGACACACGTGGACGTACGGCGGCCCGGGACCCGGGCCGCCGTACGCGCACGAAGCACCGAACCCGCAGTAGCACCACCGCAGTAGCAGCACCCAGAACAGGAGCCCCGTGTCCGTCACCGCACCGCCCCCGCCGCGGGCCGGCAAGGCCGTCGTCCGTGCCGGCGACCGGATCTTCGCCGGTACTGCCCGGGCCGCCGCCCTGACGATCATGCTGGCGCTCGCCGGCGTGTTCGTGTTCCTGTTCGTCGAGGGCCTGCCGGGCCTGAACGCCCCGGAGAACATCTACGCGCCGGCCACCGACTTCTGGTCCTACGTCGGCCCGCTGATCTTCGGCACGATCCTGGCCGCCGTGGTGGCGCTGGTGATCGCCGTGCCGTTCTCGATCGGCGTCGCGCTCTTCATCTCGCACTACGCGCCGCCGCGGGTCGCGGCCCCGATCGCCTACGTGATCGACCTGCTCGCCGCCGTGCCGAGCGTCGTCTACGGCCTCTGGGGCGGCCTGGCGCTGGCGCCGGCCCTGCGACCGGTCATCGACTGGCTCTACGAGCACCTCAGCTTCATCCCGTTCTTCGCCGGCCCGCCGTCGGTGACCGGCCGGACCATGCTGACCGCCGGCATCGTGCTGGCGATCATGGTCGTCCCGATCACGACCGCGATCTCGCGCGAGGTCTTCGCCCAGACCCCGCGGCTGCACGAGGAGGCCGCGATGGCCCTCGGTGCGACGCGTTGGGAGATGATCCGGCTGGCGGTCTTCCCGTACGCCCGCTCGGGCGTGATCTCCGCGATCATGCTGGGCCTGGGCCGCGCCCTCGGCGAGACCATGGCGGTGGCCATGGTGCTGTCGGCGACGCCGGTCGTGACCCTGAACCTCATCTCGGACACCAACCCGGCGACCATCGCCTCCAACATCGCCTCCAACTACAAGGAGGCGAGCCCGGACAAGCAGGCCCTGCTGATCGCCACCGGCCTGGTGCTCTTCGCGGTCACGTTCGTGGTGAACTTCGCGGCCCGATGGGTCATCGGCCGCGGTGAGCGGAAGGTCAGCCGATGAGCACCACGACTCCCCTGGAGCCCGACTCCTTCGCGATCAGCGCGAACCTCGCCAGCCCGCGGCTGCCGCGGTGGGCGCCGCTGCTGGTCTGCGTGATCGCCCTCGGCATCGGCGGCCTGGCGGCCGTGCTGCTCGGCTGGAGCGTCGTGCCGAGCCTGGTCTTCGCGGTCCTGCTGGCCGTCATCGGGCTGCCGCTGTGGTCGCTCCTGCTGGAGGGCAAGCGGGGGGCCGCGGACCGGCTCGCGACCTCGCTGGTGTGGGGCGCCTTCGGGACCGTCCTGGTGCCGCTGGTGTGGCTGATCTGGATGGTCATCAGCAAGGGCCTCCCCGCGATCAGCTCGGAATTCCTCACCGCCGACATGCGCAACGTCGTCGGCGCGGGTGGCGGCATCTACCACGCCCTCTGGGGCACGATCCTGATCACGCTCGCCGCGACGATCATCTCCGTGCCGATCGGCCTCTTCACCGCGATCTACCTGGTGGAGTACGGCCGCGGCAAGCGGCTGGCGCGGACCACCACCTTCCTCGTGGACGTGATGACCGGCATCCCGTCGATCGTGGCCGGCCTCTTCGCGCTCTCGCTCTTCGTGATCATCTTCGGTCCGGCGATCCGGATCGGCTTCGGCGGCGCGGTCGCGCTGTCGCTGCTGATGATCCCGACGGTCGTGCGCTCGGCCGAGGAGATGCTCCGGCTGGTGCCGGGCGACCTGCGCGAGGCGTCGTACGCCCTCGGCATCCCGAAGTGGCGCACCATCGTCAAGGTCGTGCTGCCGACGTCGATCGGCGGCATCATCACGGGCATCGTGCTCGCGATCTCCCGGGTGATCGGTGAGACCGCGCCGCTGCTGGTGGTCGCGGGCTCGACCGACTCGGTCAACTTCAACCTGTTCGACGGCCGGATGATGACGCTGCCCGTCTACATCTTCAGCCAGTACAGCTCGCCCGGCGTGGTGCCGGTGGGCTCGGAGGGCGACCCGCCCGGCTACGCCCGAGCGTGGGGTGCCGCGCTCGTGCTGATCGCTATCGTGATGGTGCTCAACCTCGTGGCCCGCATCATCGGCAAGTACTTCGCCCCCAAGACCGACCGGCGCCGTTGAGCGCCTGCTGAGAGAGAAACCATGGCCAAGAGCATCGACGTCTCCGACCTCAACATCTACTACGGCGACTTCCTCGCCGTCGAGGGTGTCAACATGACCATCCGCGCGAAGGCGGTGACCGCGTTCATCGGTCCCTCCGGGTGCGGCAAGTCGACGTTCCTCCGCACCCTGAACCGGATGCACGAGGTGATCCCCGGGGCGCGTGTCGAGGGCAAGGTGATGGTGTCCGGGCAGTCGCTCTACGACCCCGCCATCGACCCGGTCGCCGTACGCCGCCAGATCGGCATGGTCTTCCAGCGCCCGAACCCGTTCCCCACGATGTCGATCTACGACAACGTGCTCGCGGGCTCGAAGCTGAACTCCAAGAAGATGAAGAAGTCCGAGGCCGACGCGATCGTGGAGAAGTCGCTGCGCAGCGCGAACCTCTGGAACGAGGTCAAGGACCGTCTCGGCAAGGCCGGCATGGGCCTGTCCGGCGGTCAGCAGCAGCGTCTCTGCATCGCCCGCGCGGTCGCCGTGGAGCCGGAGGTGCTCCTCATGGACGAGCCGTGCTCGGCCCTGGACCCGATCTCGACGGCGGCGATCGAGGACCTGATCCACGAGCTGAAGACCGAGTACACGATCGTGATCGTGACCCACAACATGCAGCAGGCGGCGCGCGTCTCCGACGACACCGGCTTCTTCAACCTCAAGGCGACCGGCGAGCCCGGGCACCTGGTCGAGTTCAACCCGACCACGAAGATGTTCACCAACCCGGACGAAGAGTCCACCGAGGCCTACATCTCGGGTCGCTTCGGCTGATTCGACCCACCGAACTGCTCAGGAACTTGTCGCCCGGACCGATGGTCCGGGCGATAAGTGTCTTCAGACCTGGGGGAATCGGTGCCTCGCTGTGCAGTGGTGATCGAGGACGACGCGGACACCGCGTCGCTCCTCGAGTTCGCCCTGTCCTCGCAGGGCTTCGACGTGGCGATCGCGAAGGACGGCCAGGAGGGCGTCGCGCTGGTCACCGCGTTGCGACCCGACCTGGTCACCCTCGACGTCGGCCTGCCGGGCATCGACGGCCTCGAGGTCTGCCGCCGGATCCGGCCGGTCACCGACGCGTACGTCGTGATGGTGACCTCCCAGGCCGACGAGATCGACCGCCTGATCGGCCTCGAGACGGGGGCGGACGACTACCTGGCCAAGCCGATCAGCGTCCGCGAGCTCAAGGCGCGGGTCAACGCGATGTTCCGCCGGCCGCGGCACTTCGTCGAGGTCGCCGAGACGTCGTACGACGAGGTCGAGCCGGTGCGTCCCGTGGTCGAGGTGGCTGCCACCGACGACCACGAGGTGCTCCGCCACGGCGACCTGCTGGTCGACGTCGACGCCCACCGGGTGTGGCGGGCGGACGAGGAGGTCGAGCTGACGCCGACCGAGTTCGACCTGCTGGCGACGCTGATGCGCTCGCCGACGCGGGTGTGGCCGCGGGCCCTGCTGATGCAGGAGGTCTGGGGGCAGAGCTGGGGGGAGACCCACCACGTCGAGGTCCACATGGGCAACCTGCGCCGCAAGCTGGGGGACCGGCGTGGGCAGGTGCGGTTCGTGGAGACCGTGCGCGGCGTGGGCTACCGCTTGCGCGCCGCCAGCTGAAGCACGGCCGCCAGGCGGTCCTCGATCGGCTCGTTCACGAGCTGACCGGCCCGGAACCGGGTGCCGGGACCGTCGATCCTGGTCTCGGACGTCGCGGGGACGAGCCGAGGCGGCAGCAGCGGCTGGAAGTTCGACGCGTCGGTGATCATGGCTGCGACTCCGAGGTGACGAGGGTGAGGCGCGGACGCGGGGCGGGAGCCGGTGCCTGTCGACGGTGACGGGGCGGGTCCTGGCGCCAGATCAGGCTCAGGCCGAGCAGCACCACGCCGGCGAGGGCGACCCAGATCGCGCCGTACCGCACGACGGTGGCGCGGACCACCTGCACGACGTGGCCGACCTTCGGCACGACGTACGCCGTCTTCCAGACCGTGTTGCCGGAGATCGTGGCGCGCCACGGGTCGGGCGCCTCGTTGGCGTCGCCCTGGGTGCGGACGACCACGGTGCCGTCGGCGGCGTGGTCGACCGCGATCACCCGGTGGGTCTCGACGTGACGGTCGGCGACCGGCGCCTGGAAGGTGAGGATGTCACCGACCGCGACGTCCGAGGCCGGCCGCGGCACCGAGACCACGATGTCGCCACGGTCGATCGTGCCGGTCATGCTGCCGGTCAGCATCACCGCGGTGCGGTAGCCGAGGACGTGCGGGCCGACCGCGAGGGCGAGGAAGCCCAGCGTGCCGATCGTCAGGGCCAGGCTCAGCGCCCAGCTCACGAGCCGCCTGAGCGTCACGGGTTCACGACGGTCGTCTTGGCCGTCCGCTGCGTCCCGGTCAGCGTCCAGGTGATGCCGGTGGAGAGGCCGGCGGTGTTGTTGCCCGCGGTGCTGGGCAGCGTCAGGGTCGCCCGCAGGTAGACCGGGGTGTTGTTGTTGAGGTTCGGGACCCAGCTCGAGGTCTGGCCCCACGCGCTGGTCGCGCCGTTGCCGACCAGGCCGCCGTCGGTGGACACGTTCGTCGTCGTACCCGAGCAGGTGACGGCGGAGCCGCTGACCGTCCACGGGTTCGTGCAGCTGTCGACGGTGAGCCGGAGCGCGTCGGTGAGCGCGTTCTGGTCGGTGATCGTGGTCTGCAGCGTCACGTCGCCCAGCTGGGCGGAGCCGGCAGCGCGCTTGATCGAGACGGGGAAGACGACCTTGTCGCCCGGCACCATGTTCTTGGCGTCCACGTGGATCCCGGCGTCGTTGTCGTTCATCAGCACGCTGACCTTGGCGCTGCTGACGCTGACGTCGGCGGTCGTCGTGTCCGTGTAGGCGCCGAACGTGCCGATCCCGGCGACGGCGGCCGCGCCGGCGACGAGTGCGACCGAGGCGAAGAGCTTCGTGCCCATCGTGGCGCCCGTCTTCGTGCTGGCCTTCGTGGCCTTGCGGCGACCGGTGGTGGTGGTGCGCATCGGGTTCCTCCCCCAAGGTTCCCCCAGACATCCGTGTCTGGTGGTGCTGTTTCGATGTCCTGATCAAACTCCCTCGATCTCAAGACACCGCCCGCCCGATCCCCTGGTTTCCTACAAGACAAATGCAAGGCCCTCAGGTGGGTCGTGAGGGTGTTTCCGGGCGGATGTTGGGATAGCCAGAGACGAAACGGCCCTCGGGGTGGGGGCTGGAGGGCCGTCTTGTGGCTGGCTATCCCGACGCTGGCCTGTGGATAGCGTCCGCACCGCCGAGACGACGTGACGGATCGTGTCGGGATGGCGCGCACGGAGCACATGCGACCGCCCGGGTTCCACCCGGAGCGGCCGGGCCTGGTGCTGCCTGTGCGAGTCGATCCGACCGGTGTGCTCGGTCCGACCCCCAAGCAGGCCCGTGGTCCGCACTGGCGTCGTACCAGCCACGGGTTCTACGTCCCGTCGACCGTGTCCTGCGACGTCCAGCAGCGGATCGTCGAGTCCGCTCACCATCTCGGCCGTGCTTCGGCCGTCACCGGCTGGGCGGCGCTTGCGTGGCGCGGAGCGACCTGGCTCGACGGTCAGTCCACGGGCGGTCGCCCACTGCCGGTCGAGATCGCGAGCCTCCAGCGATCCGTCCGTCCCCAGCTCGGAACAGTGGTCACGGGAGAGTGTGTCCCACCCCCGCTGCGTACCGCCGTCGACGGCTTGCGGGTCGTCACGGCCGTGTCAGCGGTCGCGTTCGCCATGCGATACGCCACGAACGTGCTCGCTGCGGTCCGCGTGTTCGACATGGCTGCGCATGCGGACCTGGTCTCTCGAGACGAGCTGCTGGAGCACCTCGAGCTCTTGTACCACTGGACAGGGATCCCGCAGGCGAGAGAAGCGGCCCTGCTGGTTGACGAGAACGCCTGGTCTCCGCCGGAGGTCGACGTGCGCGTCGTGTGGCCGGTGGACTTGAGGCTCGACCCGCCGCTGACCAATCGGCCGGTGTTCGACCTCTCCGGCCGACATGTCGGCACGCCCGACCTGCTCGACGTCTCGGCTGGTCTGGCGGTCCAGTACGACGGCAGCCTGCACCTGGCAGGCAAGCAGCGTGCGAAGGACCTGCTGACGGCCGACGATCTCCGCCGAGTCGGCCTCGAGTGCCTCGAGCTCGTGAGCGCCGACGTACGCGAGCACGCGCGGCTCGTACGACGGGTCCGGGAGGCACGAGAGCGCGCCCTGTCTGCATCACGCGTGCGGCGCTGGACTACTGAGGCGCCGCCATGGTGGACGCCGACGCACACCGTCGAGCTCCGGCGCGCGCTGACGCCGACCCAGCAGGACCGTCTGCTCGGGTACCGACGGTCGGCCTGAGAGGCCCCGGTGGCGTAGCCAGCGACAACATGGCCCTTCCACTTCCTACCGAAGGGCCGTTTCGTAGCTGGCTATCCCCGCGGGCAGCCCTCAGGCGCTACCCCAGACGGCCGGCCTAGACCCCCAGGACCGCGTGCAGGACGACGTAGAACGCGGCGGCGACGAGGCCGGCCATGGGGAAGGTGAGGACCCAGGCGGCGACGATCGAGCGGGCGACGCCCCACCGTACGGCGGAGAAGCGCTTGGTCGCGCCGGCACCCATGATCGCGGAGGTGATCGTGTGGGTCGTCGAGATCGGGGCGTGGAAGACGAACGCCGTCGTGTAGAGCACACCCGCGCCGACCGACTCGGCCGCGAAGCCGCGGGCCGGGTCGAGGTGGATGATCCGGCGGCCGAGGGTCCGCATGATCCGCCAGCCACCGGAGTAGGTGCCGAGCGAGATCGCCGAGGCGGCCAGGACGACGACCCAGAGCGGGAGGTTCTCCTGCGGCTTACCGTTGGCGTTCGTGTAGTAGCCGGCCGTGGTGAGTGCCAGGAAGATGACGCCCATCGTCTTCTGCGCGTCCTGGAGGCCGTGCCCGAGCGCGAGCGCCGCGGCGGAGAAGGTCTGGGCCATCCGGAAGCCGCGGAAGACCTTGTGCGGGTTCCGCTTCCGGAAGATCCACATGATCGACAGCATCACGACGAACGCCGCGAAGAAGCCGAAGACCGGCGACAGCACCATCGGGATCAGCACCTTGTCGACGATGGTCGACCAGTGCACGAGCGCGCCGGCGGTGATCGCGGCGCCGACGAGGCCGCCGATCAGGGCGTGCGAGGAGGACGACGGCAGGCCGAAGTACCAGGTGATCAGGTTCCAGGCGATGGCACCGAACAGCCCGGCCAGTACGACGACCAGCCCGGCGTTGCCGGGCAGGGGTGTGATCACGTCACTGACGGTGTGCGCGACCTCCTGGCCGAGCAGGGCGCCGACGAAGTTCATCACCGCCGCGAGCACCAGGGCGATGCGCGGGGTGAGCGCCCGGGTCGACACCGAGGTGGCGATGGCGTTGGCGGCATCGTGGAAGCCGTTGGTGTAGTCGAACACCAGGGCGACGACGACGACCGCGATGACGATCGCGAGGTCCATGACCGGTCAGGACTCCTTGACCGCGATCTGTTCCACGATGTTGGCGACCTTCTCGAACGCGTCGATCGCCTCCTCGAGGGACTCCACGATGTCCTTGAGCTTGAGCACCTCGATGGTCTTGAACTCGCCGCTGAAGAGCTTCGCGATCGTACGGCGGTGGTTCTTGTCGCCGGCGTTCTCGAGCCGGTTGATCTCGATCCAGTACTCCTCGAGCGACTGCATCGACTGGAGGTTGGGCATCGAGGCCGCGGTCAGCTCGGCGCAGCGCTGGAGCACCTCGACCTGCGTGGAGAGCTCCGGCGGCAGGACCTTCACCTCGTACAGCAGGATCATGTCGACGACCTCGTCCATCATGTCCATGACGTCGTCGAGGGCCGAGGCGAGCGAGTAGATGTCCTCACGGTCGAACGGCGTCACGAAGGTCGTGTTGACCTTCCGCACGATCGCGTGGGTGGACTCGTCCGCGTTGTGCTCGGCCTCGCGCATCCGGCGGGCCACATCGGCGTGGTCGGCGCCGTCGGCGAGCATCTCCGCGAGCAGGGACGCGCCACCGACGAGGTGCTGCGCCTGCTCCGTGAAGAGGTCGTAGAAGGAGGTGTCGACCGGGCGGAGTCGCAATCCCACGAATAACTCCTGGTGAGGAGGAAATGAACGCGATCAGACTAGGGGGTGGCCGCCCGAAACGCGCAAGTGCGACCCCTCAGCGACCCTCAGGGGTGGTCCGGGTCACCGCCGGCGCCGCTGCGCCTCGATGAGGGCCTCCTGGAGGTGCACGGAGCCGGAGTTCTGGCTCCAGTGCCCCTCGCTGTCGAGCGCCCACGCGCTGGTGTCGGCGTCGAACGCGAGGTCGAGCAGCTCGCCCACGGCGCGGACGTTGTCCTCGCCGGGCAGCCTGACCAGCACCTCGACGCGCCGGTCCAGGTTGCGGTGCATCATGTCGGCGGAGCCGATCCACGCCTGCGGGTCCCCGTCGTTCTCGAACCAGAAGACCCGGCTGTGCTCGAGGAACCGGCCCAGCACCGAGCGCACCGAGATCGTCTCCGACAGCCCGGGTACGCCGGGCCGGAGCGCGCAGATGCCCCGCACGAGCAGCTGCACCGTCACGCCCGCCTGCGACGCCAGGTAGAGCGCGTCGATGACGGCCTCGTCGACCACCGAGTTGGCCTTGAGCCGGATGCCGGCCCGCCGCCCGGCCTGGTGGTGGGCGATCTCGCGGTGGATCTGGTCGACCAGCCCGGAGCGGACCGAGTCGGGTGCCACCAGCAGCTGCTCGTACGACGCGTTGCGCGACCACCCGGACAGATTGTTGAAGAGGTGGGCGACGTCGTCGCCGATCTGCTCGTCGGTGGTGATCAGCCCGAGGTCCTCGTACATCCGCGACGTCTTCGGGTTGTAGTTGCCGGTGCCGATGTGGGTGTAGCGCCGGATCCCGTTGGGCTCGTCGCGGATCACCATCGCGAGCTTGCAGTGGGTCTTCAGCCCGACCAGCCCGTAGACCACGTGGCAGCCGGCCTGCTCGAGCTTGCGGGCCCACCGGATGTTGGCCTCCTCGTCGAAGCGCGCCTTGATCTCGACGATCACCAGCACCTGCTTGCCGCTCTCGGCGGCGTCGATGAGGGCGTCGATGATCGGGCTGTCGCCGGAGGTGCGGTAGAGGGTCTGCTTGATCGCGAGGACGTGCGGGTCGGCGGCGGCCTGCTCGATGAACCGCTGCACGGACGTCGCGAACGAGTCGTACGGGTGGTGCAGCAGCACGTCGTGGCGCCGGGCCGCCTTGAACACGTCGACCGGTGCCGCGGACTCGAACTCGGCGAGCTGGTGGTGGGTGGTCGGCACGAACGCGGGGTACTTCAGCTCCTGCCGCGGCAGGTCGGCGATGTCGTGCAGGCCGCGCAGGTCGAGCGGACCGCGGAGCTTGAACACCTCCTCCTCGCTCACCCCGAGCTCGGAGACGAGCAGCTCGAGCACCTGCGGCGCGATCGACTCCTCGACCTCGAGGCGGACCGGCGGGCCGAAGCGTCGGCGGAGCAGCTCCTTCTCGAGGGCGGCGAGCAGGTTCTCGGCGTCGTCCTCCTCGACCTCCAGGTCCTCGTTGCGGGTGACCCGGAAGGTGTGGACCTCCAGCACCTCCATGCCCGGGAAGAGCCGCTTGAGGTGCTCCCCGATGACGTCCTCGAGCGGCACGAAGCGCTGGTTGCCGACCGGCACGAAGCGGCTGAAGATCGGCGGCACCTTGACCCGCGCGAAGTGTTCCTTGCCGGTCTTCGGGTTGCGGATCAGGACGGCGAGGTTGAGCGAGAGCCCCGAGATGTAGGGGAAGGGGTGGGCCGGGTCGACCGCCAGCGGCGTCAGCACCGGGAACACCCGGTCCTTGAAGAGCCGCTTGCAGGTCTTCTGCTCCTCGCGGTCGAGGTCGTCCCAGCGCACCAGGTCGATACCCGACTCGCTCAGAGCGGGGACGATCTCGTCGCGGAACAGCCGGGCTTGGCGCTCGGCCAGCTCGCGCGTCGTCGACCAGATCAGCTCGAGCACGTCCCTGGGCATCAGCCCCGAAGCGGCCGGTACGGCGAGCCCGGCGGCGATGCGCCGCTTCAGGCCGGCCACCCGGACCATGAAGAACTCGTCGAGGTTGCTCGTGAAGATCGCCAGGAAGCGGGTGCGCTCCAGCAGCGGGAGCGTCTGGTCCTCCGCGAGCTCGAGGACCCGCTGGTTGAAGCGCAGCCAGGACAGCTCGCGGTCCAGGAAGCGGTCGGCGTACTTCTCCACCGCGGCGAGGGCCTCGTCGTCGGGCTGGTACGGCGGCTCGACGTCGAACGGCTCCTCCGGGATCCCCTCGCCGTGGCTGGAGACCGCGTCGGGAGGCAGGCTGTCGAGCGTCATGGCGTCAGTCTTGCACTGCGAGGTGAACGGTAGGTTGCCCGTCGTGAGCCCCGTTGCGAGTGTGGTCGAGCGTGTGAAGACCGAGGCCCTGCGCGCCGTCATGTCGCTGCCACCGCGGGCGCAGCGCGCGCTCGCCGGACGGCGCGTCATCGTCGACGGCGCGCCCCTGGCCGTCGACGTCCAGCTGATGCTCCGCCTCCAGCGGCTGGCCCGCGAGCGCGGCGCCGAGACGATGCCGATCCCGGACGGCCGGCGAGCGATCCGCCGGCACACCCGGATGTCCGCCGGCCCGCAGCCGCTGGGCGACGTGCGCGACCTCGTCGTCGCCGGGCTGCCGGCCCGCCTCTACTCGCCGCCGCTGGCGCGGGGAGGACTGCTCGTCTTCTTCCACGGCGGCGGCTTCATGTACGGCGACCTCGAGTCGCACGACCCGGCCTGCCGGTTCCTCGCCGAGCGGTCCGGCGCCCAGGTGCTCGCGATCGACTACCGGCTCGGTCCGGAGCAGCCGTTCCCGGCGGCCTACGACGACGCGCTCGCGGCGTACCGCTGGGTCGTCGACCACGCCGAGGAGCTCGGCGCCGACCCCCGGCGGCTCGCGGTGGGCGGCGACTCGGCGGGCGGCAACCTGGCCATCGGGGTCGCGATCGAGGCGGCCCGCGCCGGCCTGCCGCTCGCGTTCCAGCTGCTCGTCTACCCGGTGACCGACGCCGAGCGTGACACCGACAGCGCGCGGCTCTTCGCGGAGGGCTTCTACCTCACGAAGGGCTTCATGGACCTCGCCGGCGAGTCGTACATCGTCGACTCCGACCCGCGCGACCCCCGCGTGTCACCGGCGTACGCCGAGCTGCCCCCGGGCCTCGCGCCCGCCTACGTCGCCACGGCCGGCTTCGACCCGCTGCGCGACGAGGGCGAGGCGTTCGCCCGGCGGCTCGCGGCGTCGGGCGCGGCGATCGAGCTGCGCCGCTACGACGACCTGATCCACGGCTTCCTCAACGTCGGCCTGGGCCGCACGGCCCCGGCCGCCAACGCCGAGATCGCAGCCGCGCTGCGGGCGGGGCTCCAGGGCTGAGTGCGGGTCTGACTAGCTCGCGTGGAAGCGGCTGCGGCACGGGCACGCCCAGCCGAGGTCGGTCTGCTCACCGCACTCCACCCGGGGTGGCTTGCGACCGACCGCGCGCCGCGCGACCCGGGCGACGCTGCCCGTGACGTGCCGCCGAGTGTGTCCGCAGCGACGGCAGGTGTCGGCTTCCCGAGTGCTCTCAGACATGCCTCAATCCTGTGCACGCACGCGCCCCGAAAACCAGGAAACCCAACAGATACTGGGGTCTTGAGCGTTGAACATTGTGTTAACGACCCCGTGGGCGAGGGTCAGCGTGACCGCCGCCACCCTCGCTTCTGGTTCTGGAGCTCCAGCAGCTCGGCGCGCACCTCGGTGAGCTCCTGGGCGAGCGCCCGTGCCCGCTCCTCGGCCTCGACCCGCTCCTGCATCGCCTCCTCGGCGATCTCCGCCTGGTGGCGTACGGCGGCCTCGACCGCGCTGCGGTCGGCGGCGCGGTCCGCGGCGACCTTCTCGGCCTCGGCGCGCAGCCGGGCCTGCTCGGCCGCTGCCTGCTCGGCCGCCTCGCGCGCGGCGACCGCGGCGCTCAGCTCCTCGGCCTGGCGCGCGGTGGCGGCAGCGGTGGCGTCGAGGATCTCGCGGAGCTTCTGCTCGGCGGCCTGACGCTCGGTCGCCGCGGTGGCGGCGAGCTCGGCGTGGCTGCGAGCGTCCTGCTCCGCGAGCCAGCGGGCCTCGAGTGCCTCGCTGGCGGTGACCTCGGCCGCTGCGCGAGCGGCCGCATGCTCCTGGGCGGTGGCGTCGGCGGCGGCCCGGGCCTCGTGGGCGGCGCGGGCGGTCGCGGCCTGCTGCTCGGCTCGCTCGTGGGCGGCCGACTCGGCGGTGGCCGCCTGGGCGGCGGCCTCGGCCTGCTCGGTCGCACGGAGCTCGGCCTGCTGGCGGGCGGCCTGGGCCTCGTCCGCGCGTACGGCGGCCTGCTCGGCGGCCTGCTCGGCCGCGGTGCGGTCGCCGTGGGCGGCGGTGGCGAGGTCGACCTGGGTGCGCGCCTGCCGCTCGGCGTCCTCGCGCGCGGCGACGGCGTCGGCGGCAAGACCCTCGGCGGCGATCCGGGCGGCGTGGGCCTGCTCGGCCTGCTCGGCCTGGGCGCGCGCGGCGTCCTCGGCGGCGGCCCGGGCCTCGTGGGCGAGCCGGGCTGCCTCGGCCTGCTGCTCGGCGCGCTGGTGCGCGGCGGTCTGGTCGGTCGCCGCCTGGGCGGCCGCCTCCGCCTGCTCGCTGGCGCGCATCTCCGCCTGCTCGCGGGCGGCCTGGGCCTCGTCGGCGCGGGCGGCGGCCGCCTCGGCGGACCGCTCCGCGGCGGTGCGGTCGCCGTGGGCCGCGGCGGCCAGGTCGAGCTGCGCACGGGCCTGGCGCTCGGCGTCCTCGCGGGCGCTGACCGCCTCCGCGGCGAGCTCCTCGGCGGCGAGCCGGGCCGCGTGCGCGTCCTGGGCGCGCTCCGCCTGGGAGAGTGCGGACTCGTCCGCGGCGATCCGCGCGTCGTGGGCCGTCTGGAGAGCGACCGCCATCTCCGCAGCGGTACGACGCGCCTCCTCCTCGCCCGCGGCGGCTGCAGCGGCCGCCTCGGCCTGCCGGGTTGCGGCCTCCTCGGCGCGGGCGCGTGCCGCCTCCGCGGACTCGGCCGCGGTCGTCTGTGCGAGCGCGGTCTCCTCGGCGGCGGTCCGGGCGGCGTGTGCCTCCTGGGCCAACCGTGCGTGCTCGGCGGCCGCGTCGTCGGCCGCGGCGCGCAGCCGTCCCGCCTCCTCCGCGCTCGCCTCGGCGGCTGCGCGTGCCGTGGCCTGGTCGGCAGCCTCCTGCTCGGCCGCGGCCCGGCTCTCCTGGGCGACCCGCACGAAGTCCTCGTGCGCCTGGGTCGCCGCCGCCAGCTGGGCGGCCAGCTCGGTCGCGCGGGCCTCGGCCGCCTCCCGGTCGGCGTGGGCCTGCTGGGCGCTCGTGCCGGCCGCGGTCACCGAGGCCTCGGTCGCGGCGATGGTCTCCCGCAGCGACTCCTCGGCGGCCGTGGCCGCCTCGCGCAGCGTCTGCTCGGACGTGCCGGCGACCTCGCGGAGGGTCTGCTCGGCGGTCTCGGCCGCCGTACGCGCGGCTCCCTCGGCCTCCGTGCGAGCGGCGTGCGCGGCGGCCGCGGCCTCGGCCTGCTCCTGGGCGGCGGCCTCGGCCTGCTGGCGCGCCTCCGCGGCGGCGGCGGCCTGCTCGGCGGCCGTGCGGGCGGACTCCTCGGCGGCGGTGCGGTCGACGGTCTGCTGCGCGGCGGCCTGCTCGGCGGCGAGCCGGAGGGCGGTGGCGACCTTCGCGGAGTCGACGAGCTTGCGCGCGGTCTCCTCGGCCTCGGTCCGGGCGCGGGCGGCCTCGGTCGCGGCCTCCTCGAGCCGGGTCCGCTCGGCCGCGTGGGCCTCGCCGGCCTCCTCGGCGGCGCGGCGGGCGTCGTACGCCTCCTGCGCCTGTGCGGCGTGCTCGGCCGCACGCTCGTCGGCCTCGACGCGGGCGCGGGAGGCGGCCTGGGCGGCCTCCTCGGCGACCAGGCGCTCGGCGGCCTGCTCGGCGGCCGCCTGCTCGGCGCGGCGCCGCAGCTCCTTGGTGCGCTCGATGGCGGCGTCGAGGTCGACGGGGGTGCGTGGCGGCGCGGCGGCAGGCGGCGGCGTCGCCGGCTCGGGAGTGTCGCCCCCCTCGGCGAGCTCGCCCTTGCGCTGCCACCAACGGTTCGGAGTCGGGTCGTTCGTGCTCATCAGGGATGAGCCTAGGCGTTCACGGCGCCTCGGTGCTGCCTGATCGTCAGTACACCAGTGCCTGCGCCTCCGGGGCGAGCGCCTCCTCGACGAACGTGGACGCGCCCGCGATCCGTACGCCGGGCAGCAGGTCGGCCTCGGTGATCCCACGCCGGGCGGCGCACTGGGTGCACACCGTCACCCGTCCGCCCGCGGCGACGGCGGCCACGAGGTCGGTCGTCGGGGCCGCCTGGGGCAGCGTGAAGCCCTCCCGTCCGGCCACGCCGAGCCACGCGGCCTCGCCCGTGAGCCACAGGCTGACGGCCGCGCCCGCGCTCACCGCGGTCGCGGCGACGGTCAGGCCCTGGTTGGCGCGTTCGGGGTCGTCGGCGCCGCAGGTGACCTTCACGACGAGGGGTCGGCTCATGAGGACAAGGTAGAGGCCGCCCGCACCTATAGTCGGGCGGTGCCCACGTTCGAAGAGCTCCTCGCCGACCCCGCCTGCAGCCTGGCGGTCGACGACCAGGGCTCCGACCTGGCACTGGTCGCGTTCGGCGGCCTCAAGGGCAAGCTGGCGATCCCGCCGTTCGAGTTCTTCGGCCTCACCCGCAACCTCCCGGTCACCAAGATCTTCATCCGCGACCAGGCGCAGGCCTGGTACGTCGACGGGGTGCCCGAGCTCGGGCCCGACCTCCGCTCGGCGGCCCAGGGCGCGCGGGAGCTGGTCGACTCCCTGGCTCGCGACGCGGTGCTCTTCGGTACGTCGGCGGGCGGGTTCGCCGCGATGGCCGTCGGCGTGATGGGCGGCTTCCAGACCGTGCACGCCTTCGGCGCCCAGGTCTCGATGCGCCGCAAGGTGCGCGCGGAGATGGGGGACCGGCGGTGGATGCCGCGGGCACGAGCCCTGTGGCGCTCCGAGCAGCCCGACAAGGTGCTCGACGTACGCCCGCTCCTGGACGCCAGCGACGGTCACACCTCCGTGAACGTCCACGTGGCCAACGACGAGCTCGACATCGCGCACGCCGCCCTGATCGAGGGCCGGCCTGGCGTCACCGTGCACCGGCACCCGAAGGGCGGGCACTCCTTCGTGCGCCGGCTGCGCGTCGACGGGAGCCTGGAGCGCCTCGTCCGCGACTCCCTCGGGCTGGAGCCCGCGCCGTAGGGTGCTCCCATGGTGTTCGAGCTGCCCGACAACCTCCACCCCGACTGCGCCCCGGTGGCCTGGCTGCTGGGTCGGTGGGGCGGTCGCGGCAAGGGTGACTACCCGACGATCGAGCCGTTCGAGTACGGCCAGGAGCTGGTGTTCACCCACGACGGCCGGCCGTTCTTCCACTACTTCGCCCGGTCCTGGATCGTCGACGCCGACGGCGAGAAGGTGCGTGACGCCGCCCAGGAGGCGGGCTTCCTGCGCTGCCGTCCCGGCGGGGACCTCGAGCTCGTCCTCGCCCACTCCTCGGGCATCTCGGAGATCTGGTACGGCAAGGCCGAGGTCGCCAAGTTCGAGCTGCACACTGCAGGCGTCGGCTTCACGGAGTCGGCCAAGGAGGTGACGGGCGGCAAGCGGCTCTACGGCAACGTCGAGAGCCGGCTGCTCTACGCCTACGACATGGCCGCGATGGGCCAGGAGCTCCAGCCGCACCTGTGGGCGCAGCTCGAGCGCCAGTAGGACCGATGACCGACGAGCTCGCCTCCCGGCTGCACAGCCTCGGCTACCGCCTGACCCCGCAGCGGCAGCTGGTGCTCCAGGCCGTCGAGAAGCTCGGCCACGCCACGCCCGACGAGATCCTCGTCGAGGTGCAGCAGCACGCGAGCGCCGTCAACGTCTCGACGATCTACCGCACGCTCGAGGTGCTCGAGGAGCTCGGCCTGGTCCGGCACGCGCACCTCTCGGACCGCGCCCCGACGTACCACTCGGTCAGCGACCACGAGCACTTCCACCTGGTCTGCCGGAATTGTCACCGGGTCGTCTCCGTTGACCCAGAGGTGGTCGCTCCGCTCGCGGACCGGCTCCGCGAGGAGCAGGGGTTCGTCATCGACGTCGGCCACCTGGCGATCTTCGGCGAGTGTGTGGAGTGTGAGGACACGGATGCGTAGCCCCCTGCTGGACCTGCCCGGTGCTGTCGCGGCCGACGGCGTCGACCGCGAGGTCGCCGCGCACTACGGCTCCTTCAACGGCGAGCAGCGGACGCTCGAGGCCGGCGACGGCTTCGTCGACCTGTCCCACCACGACGTCGTCCGGGTGTCCGGCCCGGACCGGCTCACCTGGCTGCACTCGCTCACCACCCAGCACCTCGAGTCGCTGGCGCCGAAGGTGTGGACCGGTGTGCTGATCCTCAGCCCGCAGGGCCACGTCGAGTACGCGTTCTTCGGGTACGACGACGGCGAGTCGTTCACGGCCTTCACCGAGCCCGGCGCCGCCGAGGCGCTGGTGACCTTCCTCGACCGGATGCGCTTCATGATGCGCGTCGAGGTCGCCGACGTCACCGCCGAGCTGGCCCTCACCTGGCGGCCGTCCTCGACCGGTGACGGTCCGTACGCCGGCTACGAGCTGGTCCCGCGCGACCAGCTGCCGGCGTACGCCGAGGCGGCGGGACCCGCGTGCGGCCTGTGGGCCTTCGAGGCGCTGCGGATCGCGCGCGGCGAGCCGCGGCTCGGCCTCGACACCGATCACCGCACGATCCCCAACGAGGCCGGCTGGATCGGTCCCGCCGTCCACCTCGACAAGGGCTGCTACCGAGGTCAGGAGACCGTCGCGCGGGTGCACACCCTGGGCCGGCCGCCGCGTCGCCTGACACTGCTGCACCTCGACGGCTCGGAGAACCGGCTGCCCGCCGTGGGCGCCGACCTGCTCCACGGCGACAAGGTCGTGGGCTTCGTCGGGACCTCGGCGCGTCACCACGAGCTGGGTCCGATCGCGCTGGCGATGGTCAAGCGCAACGTCCCGCTCGACGTCGAGCTGACGGTCGACGGGATGCCGGCCGCCCAGGAGGTCGTCGTGGACCCCGAGGTCGGCCTGCACGTCCGGCCGCTGCGCTGACCTGTGGATGACGCCCGGCGTCCTCGGCCGCGGGCGACGATCCTGTCCGGGTGTCGGTGGTCGAGGTGCTGGAGCGGCTGGGAGGCGTCGCGCCGCGCCGCGACCTGATCCGGCTGTGTGACCGGGCGTCCTTCGACCGCGCCGTGGTCGCCGGCGACGTGACACCCGTGGGTCGCGGTGCCTACGCGCTCGGTGCCGCGGACGAGGTGCTGGTGGCGGCGCACCGGGTCGGCGGCGTGGCCTCGCACCGAAGCGCAGCCCTGCTGCACGGCTGGCCGGTGCTGCACGTGCCGGCGTTGCCCGAGGTCACCGTCCCGAAGCACCGGAGGCTGACCGCTCAGCAGCGTCGGGGCGTGACGCTCCACTGGGCGGACGTCGCGGCCGTGGACGGCGCCACCACTCCGGAGCGCACGGTGCTCGACTGCGTGCGCGGGCTCCCCTTCCTCGACGCCCTGGCCGTCGCCGACTCCGCGCTCCGCTCGGGCCTTCCGCGCGCGGAGCTGCTGGCGGTCGCCCGTGACGCGCGTGGGCCCGGGTCTCGACAGGCGCGAGCCGTCGCCCGCCTCGCCACGCCGCTGGCAGCCAACCCGTTCGAGTCCGGGCTGCGCGGGATCGCGTCCCAGGTGGGCGGACTCGCGGTCCAGCCGCAGGTCCCCGTCTACGACCCGGCGTTCCTCGGTCGTCCCGACCTCGTCGACGTCCGCCTGAAGACGGCGCTGGAGGCCGACTCGTTCGAGTGGCACGGAGGTCGCGATGCATTGGCGGCCGATGCGCGCCGCTACAACGCCTTCGTCGCGCACGGATGGCTGGTGCTGCGGTTCTGCTGGGAGGACGTGATGTTCCACGCCGACGAGGTCGCGGCGATCCTCCGGGCAGTCGTAGAAGTGCGGACCGAACAGCTGTGCCTGACGTGTCGCGGCGCGTGACGGCGAGGGGCGAGGCGACTATCGGTCCACCTTTCTACGAGCGCCGGTACATCACGTGGGTGTCGGCGTCCGCGTGGGTGAAGCCCAGGCCTGAGTAGACGGCGATCGCCGGGGCGTTGTCGGACTCGACGTAGAGCAGCACCTCCGCGACCCCGAGGCCCGCGAGGTGGTGCAGGCCGGCGAGCGTGAGCAGCTTGCCGAGGCCGCGGCCCTGCGCGGTCGGGTCGATGCCGACGACGTACACCTCGCCGAGGTCGGGGGAGTGCTGCTTGGTCCAGTGGAAGCCGAGCAGCCGGTCGCCCTCGACCGCCAGCAGCAGCCCGGCCGGGTCGAACCACGGCTCCGCCATCCGCTCGGCCAGCTCCGCCGCGTCCATCGCCCCCTGCTCGGGGTGGTGGGCGAACGCCGCCGCGTTGACCCGGATCAGCTCGTCGGCGTCGTCGGGCGTGTAGGTCCTGATGGTGGGGCCGTCGGGCAGCTCGGGGAGCGGCGCGCCGGTCCGTCTCCGCATCACCCACAGCGACCGCACCCGCTCGAAGCCGTGGCTGCGCGCGAGCGCCGCGGCGCCGGGGTGGTCGCCGTGCGACCAGGCGGTCAGCTCACCCGGGGGGAGGTCGGCCAGCAGCCGGCCCGCCCGGCCCTGCCGTCGCGCGTCGGGGCGTACGACGAGGCCGAGCTGGTCGCCGACCAGCAGGGCGACGGCGTCGGCGTCCCCCCACGAGCGCACGGTGTCGGGGTGGTGCCGGAGCGCGCGCCAGGTCGCCTCGTCGAACGGTGCCGCGCCGTCCTCGGCCTCGGCAGCGGTGGAGATGTCGGCGATCAGGTCGAGGTCGGGCACGACCTCAGGTTAGACACCCTGGTCGACGCGATCGGTCGACCGGGCGTCGGCCGCGGCCTGCTGGTCCTTCGACGGCAGCACGAAGCGGTAGCCGACGTTGCGGACGGTGCCGATGAGGGTCTCGTTCTCGACGCCGAGCTTGGCGCGGAGTCGACGTACGTGCACGTCGACCGTGCGGGTGCCACCGAAGTAGTCGTAGCCCCAGACCTCCTGGAGCAGCTGCTGGCGGCTGAAGACGCGGCCGGGGTGCTGGGCCAGGAACTTCAGGAGCTCGAACTCCTTGAAGGTGAGGTCGAGCGGGCGGCCGCTGATCTTGGCGGTGTACGTCGCGTCGTCGACCACGACCTCGCCGGAGCGGATCACGTGCGACTCGGGGTCGTCGGCGTCGCGACGGGCGTTGAGCCGGCCGATGGCGAGCTTGATGCGGGCCTCCAGCTCGGCCGGGCCGCAGGTGTGCAGCATGACGTCGTCCATGCCCCAGTCGTGCAGCACGACGGCGAGGCCGCCCTCGGTGCACACGAGCAGCACGGGCACGTCGGTGCCGGTCGTGCGGATCAGGCGGCACAGGTCGCGGGCGTGGGCGAGGTCCTGGCGGCCGTCGACCAGCAGCAGGTCGGCCTCGGGAGCCTCGAGCAGCGCGCTGCCCTCGGCGGGCAGGATCTTGACCTGGTGGCCGAGCAGCGCAAGGGCGGGCAGCACCTCGGCGGACGGCTGGAGGGCGCTGGTGAGAAGCAGGAGCGTGCTCATGAGATGGTCTCCTCCCGGATGGGGCGGGGACCGAAACGCAACGCTGGGCTTCGGCCGATCACTCGTCTTCGTGAACAATACCGAAACATGGGCGTCTCATTGGAAGGTTCCAAGCGAAATGAGACCGACACCATTCGCGTGCACTACTGGGCCTCGGCCCGCGCCGCGGCCGGTGTCGGCGCCGACGAGCTCGCCGTCGACGGCCCGATCACGCTGACCGAGGTCGTCCGCCGAGCGGTCGCCCTGCACCCCGGCACCCGGCTCCCCGAGGTGCTCCAGGTCTGCTCGACGCTGGTCGGCGACCGGCCGGTCGCCAGCGCGGACCCGGGCTCAGTGGTCGTCGAGCCGGGCTCGACGGTCGAGTTCCTGCCGCCCTTTGCGGGCGGCTAGCACCAGCACCGCGCCGGCCAGCCCGCCGAGGGTGTTGGCCACGACGTCGGTCGCCGATGCGGTCCGCTCGCCGAGGAAGATGCCCTGCGTGAGCTCGACCGCACACGCGAGGACGAACGCGTACGCCGTCCAGTCGCGCCACGTCGTACGCCGCCAGATGAGCGATCCGAGCGCGGACACCGGCGCCAGGATCGCAATGTTGCAGAGAAACTCCGCCTGCGCCTGGCTGACCGAGCCGACCGCGATCCAGGACGCCATCGTCGACTGGTCGCCGGAGGTCGGTGCCAGCAGCGCGATGCCCAGCAGCACCGAGTAGACGAGCAGCGCGACCTTCATGACCCGGGACGCTTTCACACCGACGGAATGTGACGGACACCGCGACCGTTGCACGGGACGTGAGCAGTGGTGCCTGGGTGGTCGTCGTCGCGGTCGTGCTCGGCCTCGGCTTCGGTGTCTATCGCCTGCTGACCGACGGCCGCTTCCGCGGCACGCGTGAGATCCCGGTGGTTGAGGAAGGCGCGCTAGCGCCTGTCTCGAGACCACCAGGCCCCTGGGAGGCGGTGCTCGCCGCGTTGCCCGACGCGACGCTCGGCGAGAAGGCGACGCTGCTGCAGTTCTCCTCCGCGTTCTGCGCGCCCTGCCGCGCCACCCGCCGGACCCTGTCCGAGGTCGCCGAGCTGGTGCCGGGGGTCGAGCACCTCGAGGTCGACGCCGAACACCACCTCGAGCTCGCCCGGAGCCTCGGCATCCTGCGGACGCCCACGACGCTCGTGCTCGACGCCGCCGGTCGCGAGGTCACTCGGGCCGCCGGCGCACCCCGCAAGGAGCAGGTGCTCGCCGCTCTCGGAAGCGCCCCGTGACCACGATGTGGACAACCGTCTCGGTCAATGAGACGCGGATTGTCGGCACGGCGCCCGCCGTACCTACTCTGGACGACATGTCCTCGACCATGCTGACCAAGCGCCGCGCAGTGGATCACTGCCGCACGCGCTCGTCGCTCTGTCGAATGCGCTGACCAGCCGCGCCTCAGCTCTCCGAGTCACCTCGGACTGACTGCGTGGCCCCGCCCACGTAGCCATCCGCAGGAGAGACATGTCCACGACCACACCGCAGCAGGCCCGGCCGAGTGCCGGGATCGACCCGCGTGGCCCGCAGTTCGCCGCCGGGCTCACCTCGCTGGTGCTCGTCGTCGTGCTGCTAGTGGCGCCCGGCCCGGTCGCGACGGCGCTGCTCGCCGTCCAGGCCGTGCTGTTCGCGATCGGCGCGACCCGCGGGGTCCAGCACACGCCGTACTCGTGGCTGTTCCGCACGCTGGTGCGGCCCCGGCTCGGCGCTCCCGACGAGCTCGAGGACCCGGCGCCGCCGCGGTTCGCGCAGGCCGTCGGTCTCGGCTTCGCCGTGGTCGGGCTCGCCGGCTTCCTCGCCGGCGTCGACCTCCTCGGTGAGATCGCGGTCGGCTTCGCGCTGCTCGCTGCCCTGCTCAACGCGGTCTTCCGGTTCTGCCTCGGCTGCGAGATGTACCTGCTCCTCAAGCGCGCGACCGCGCGCTGACCCACCCAGAAGTTCACCAGCCCCGCGCCCCTTCCTCGGCGCACAAGAAAGGTAGAGACATGACCCGCGAGAACACCCTCGTCACCGCCCAGTGGGTGGCCGACAACCTGAGTGACCCGAAGGTGGTGCTCATCGAGGTCGACGAGGACACCACGGCGTACGACAAGGGCCACATCGAGGGCGCCATCAAGCTCGACTGGACGACCGACCTCCAGGACCAGGTCCGTCGCGACTTCGTGAACAAGGCCCAGTTCGAGGAGCTCCTCTCGAGCCGCGGCGTCGCGAACGACGACACCGTCGTCCTGTACGGCGGCAACAACAACTGGTTCGCCGCCTACGCCTACTGGTACTTCAAGCTCTACGGCCACCAGGACGTCAAGCTCCTCGACGGCGGCCGCAAGAAATGGGAGCTCGACTCCCGCGAGCTGACCGCCGACCTGCCGAGCCGCGAGGCCACGTCGTACACCGCGACCGAGCAGGACTCCTCGATCCGCGCCTTCCGCGACGAGGTCGTCGCCGCGATCGGGACCCAGAACCTGGTCGACGTGCGGAGCCCCGACGAGTACGCCGGCCGACTGCTCGCCCCGGCCCACCTGCCGCAGGAGCAGGCCCAGCGCGCGGGTCACATCCCGACCGCGGCCAGCGTCCCGTGGAGCAAGGCGGCCAACGACGACGGCACCTTCAAGTCCGACGAGGACCTCAAGGAGATCTACACCGAGGCCGGCGTCGACTGGGACAAGGACACCATCGCCTACTGCCGCATCGGCGAGCGCTCCTCGCACACCTGGTTCGTGCTCAAGGAGCTCCTGGGCCAGGTGAACGTCAAGAACTACGACGGCTCCTGGACCGAGTACGGATCCCTCGTCGGCGTTCCGGTCGCCCTCGGCGACGAGCGCGGTGACGCCTGATGTGCGGCGCCACCGAAGGCGGCCTCTCCCTCGACGGCATCGACGTCAAGAAGGAGGCGATCGTCCAGGGCCAGGTGCTGCGCTCGGGTGAGCCGGTCGGCAACGCCTACGTGCGTCTGCTCGACCGCAGCGGAGAGTTCACCGCCGAGGTCCCGACCTCGGCGAGCGGCCACTTCCGCTTCTTCGCCGGCGACGGCGAGTGGACGCTTCGCACCCTCGCTCCCAAGGCGGAGCCGGTCGACAAGAAGGTCATCGCCGCTGTCGGCACCGTCGCCGAGGTCGTCGTCGCGATCTGACAGGCAGACAGGAAGGGCCCGACCGCTCTGCGGTCGGGCCCTTTCGGCTCGTGAATGGTCTGGACCGCACCGTGAAGTGGTACAGATCACTGCATCAAATTTTGATCGGGTCACCTGGCCCTTGCGGCCACTTTCCATAGCCCGAACGGGTCACTATCGGCCCTCGGGAGCCAAATCTAAGAAGAAGCCGCCGATCCATCCGTGACAGCGGCGTAAATTCTGCTAACCGTCTCCCGAACTGTGGTCACCCTCACTCAGATCCTGTGATTGGATTGCCGCTCCAGACCCGAGTACTCATGGGGGAGTCCCAATGAAGAAGTTCATCACCGGCCTCGTGGCAGCCTTCCTGCTGTCCGCCGGTTTCGTTGCGGTCTCCGCCGAGACCGCGTCGGCCGCCTGCAAGCCGACCCAGTACACGCAGTGCCCGGCTACGTCGACGAAGGCCGTCGGCGCCAAGATTGTCAAGAAGGGCAAGAAGCCCAAGACTGTCGTCAGCGTCAAGTCGTCCGGCAACGTCAAGCCCAAGGGCCTCGTCATCGTCACCATCAAGGGCCCGGGCACCAACAAGACCACCCGGGTGAAGTACAACGGCAAGACGATCTCGGTCACGGGTCCGGCCCTGAAGAAGAAGGGCACCTACAAGATCACCGTGACCTTCAAGGGCGACAACGCCAAGGACTCGAAGGCCCGGACCTACACGATCAAGGTCAAGTAGTCGGCGAACGCTTCAGGTGAAGGGAGCGCCGGCGATGCCGGCGCTCCCTTCATCACGTTTTGGTCGACCGTTGACGAGACCGCAATAAGACGCGGTCGTGCACTAGGTAGGTTCTCCGCATGCGTAGACGCTCGGTCTGGGTCGGCTTGGCCATTCTCTTCACGGTGGTCCTGCTGGGGGCCGTGTGGGCGGGGTGGACCGCCTACCGGGTCAACCAAGACCTGACAGCCGCCGTCGACGACGTCACCGTCCTCCGCACCGCCATCGAGGACGGCGACGATCAGGCCGCCGACGCCGCGCTGACGAAGCTCGAGGACCACAGCAGCTCAGCGGCCGAGCGGACGAACGGGCCGACGTGGTGGGTCCTCGAACGACTGCCGTCTTTCGGCGATGACGCTCAGGGAGTGGCAGTCGTCAGTTCGGTCGTCGACGACCTCGCCGCGTCCGGCATCGACCCGCTCGTGCGGGTGTCGGGCGACCTGGAGTCGATCGTCCCGAGCGACGGGCGGATCGACCCGGCAGCCGTGGAGGCGCTTCAAGACCCGGTGACTTCCGCACGCACGGCGTTCGTTGCCGCCGACCAGCGCCTGTCCGAGGAGGACTCGAGCGGCTACGTGGAGAGGTTCCGCAGCAAGTACCGCGACCTCGCAAGTCAGGTCCAGGAGGCGGCGTCTGCCCTCACCAGTGCGGACACGGCCGTACGGGTGCTGCCTTCGATGCTCGGAGCCGAGGGTTCCAAGAACTACCTGCTGGTCTTTCAGAACAATGCGGAGATCCGTGCCACCGGCGGCCTCCCGGGTGCCGTCTCGCTGGTCCACGCTGACAACGGCGCGGTCAGCATGACACGTCAGGTAGCGGCGAACACGTTCGGGAACACAGACAAGCCCGTCCTGCCTCTGACTCCAGCCGAGGAGGAGATCTATGGCGACGTGCTCGGGACGTTCTTCCTGAACGCGAACCTCCAGCCGGACTTCCCGCGAGCCGCCGACCTGTGGAAGGCGCGCTGGGAGCAGGTCTACCCGGAGAAGGTCGACGGTGTCCTGTCGATCGACCCGGTCGCAATCTCCTACATCCTCGGTGCGACCGGATCCATCACGGTCGACGGGATCACGCTCACCGCGGACAACGCGGTGGACGAGCTCCTGCACGAGGTCTACGTCCGCTACGAGGACCCCGCCGCTCAGGACACGTTCTTTCGGGCCGTCGCCAGCGCGATGTTCGACCGGATCTCTACTGGCGTGGACTCACCTCGCGACCTCATCAGCGCACTTGCCAAGGGGGCGGACGAGCGCCGTGTCTACGTCCACGACTTCGACGAGCAGGTCCAGAGCGAGCTCTCCGGGACCGGGGTTGCGGGGGAGCTCGACTCAGCACCAGGAAACAACCCCCAGGTCGGCGTCTACTTGACCGACGCCACCGGAGCCAAGATGTCCTACTACCTCCGCTACGACGTGGATGTCGACGCCACCTACTGCACCGACGGCGTCCAAGGTTTGACCGGGCACGCCAGCCTGTCATCCGATGCGCCGACGGACGCCGCATCACTTCCGGCGTACATTACGGGTGGAGGGCAGTTCGGGACCAAGCCCGGCAATCAGCTGGTGTTCGTCCGGCTCTACGGCCCGGTGGACGGCGAGGTGTCCGGGGTCGCCCTCAACGGCAAGCCGATCACCGGGTTCCCGGCGATCGACTCGGACGGCCGCAAGGTCTTCACTGCGGTCGTGCAGTTAAAGCCGCAGCAGAAGGCCGATCTCACTTGGAGAATGCGCAGCGGTTCCGAGCAAACCGGATCTGTGGACGTAGCCGTCACCCCCTCAGTTCAGACCGGCTCCGAGAGCCGGAAAGTCTCGTCGGCGTGCCGATGATCACAGAAAGGGTGTCGTCATTGGGCCTGGCCTCTATCTCGCCGAAGCCTGACCGTAAAGTGAACCTCGAGTTGGCCGCAGTGATCGGAGGCACGGGTGGAACTGCGTGATTATTTGAGGATCCTGCGCCGACGGTGGGTATGGATTGGGTGCTGGGCGCTGGCCTGTGTAGCGGTCGCTAGTGCAGTAACGCTGCTCGCGACCAAGCAGTACCAATCCACGGCGCGCCTCTTTGTGACAACGGCAGGCTCGGGTTCCGATCCCAGCAGTTCTGATGCTTACCAAGGTGGATTGTTCTCCCAGCAGCGGGTTACTTCGTACGCCGAGCTCGTTGGGAGCCGCGCCCTAGCTGCACAGGTCTCGCGTGAGTTGCACCTTGACATTGACGCGACTGAAATGGCCGACAACGTGTCTGCAACGGCGCTTCCGAATTCGGTAGTCCTAGATATCAGTTATACAGATCCAGACCCCAAATCCGCCCAAGCTGTGGCTCAGGCCTATGCCGACGGCATGACTGACCTGATCCGCGAACTCGAGACACAACCTGGGCAGTCGACGCCACCGATCAAGGCGACCGTAGTCGATAACGCTGACCTTCCCACTAGTCCAGCATCGCCGAACCCAGTCAGAAACATAGGGCTTGGCCTCATGCTGGGCTTGCTATTGGGCGTCGCCACCGCGGTTCTCCGCGACCTGTTCGATACAACGGTCAAGTCTTTGGTCGATCTCAGTGCCGCAACGGACGCGCCCCTACTGGCAGCAATTTCCTATGACGCATCTACGAGGGCAACCCCTCTGGTCACTGCTCTGAAACCCCACGAGGCGAGGGTTGAGGCATTCCGTGTATTGAGGACCAATCTGCAGTTCGTAGATGTTGACAAGGCCGACAAGGTTTTTGTCGTGACGTCCGCTGTGCCTGGAGAAGGTAAGACAACGACGTCGGTGAATTTGGGCATAACACTGTCGCAAGCAGGCGTGCGCGTTCTGCTAGTTGAGGGAGATCTACGTCGACCCAAGGCCAGCGCCGCGTTGGGGCTAGACAATTCCATCGGCGTCACGACCGTTCTGCTCGGTCGAGTCAGCGCAGAAGAGGCGGTACAGGTTCATGAACCCAGCGGGTTGTCGGTTCTTGCCAGCGGTGCGATCCCGCCCAATCCCGCCGAACTTCTTCAATCGAACGCCATGCATGACCTCCTCCGCGACCTTCGAGCTTCATATGACATGGTGATTATCGACGCCCCTCCCCTCCTACCGGTCACAGATGCCGCGCTTCTAGGGGCGGCTTCCGACGGTGCGCTGCTCGTAGTCCGGCACGGCAAGACCACGAAAGATCAACTGGCGCAAGCTGCGAGCAGGCTGGCCCAAGTCGACGCAGACCTCGTGGGAGTCGTGCTCAATATGACACCTGTGAAGTCACGAGGCACAGGGTACGGGTATGGGTATGGGTACGGGTACGGGTACGGGCCCGATAGTCGACCCGTCACCTGAACATGCCTGGAATCGATCGCATCTTCAATCTGAGCCGTTCGTCAGTCGCGCGCCGGACGAGAAGGCTCTCGCCGTGAGGGTTTTAGTTACCTCCGTTTTTTGGCGCTATTTCGCGATCGCGACTCAATTTGCTATCGTCACATTAGTAGCGCAGCGCGCGTCGCTCGAGGTCGCTGGAGTCTACTTTGGGCTCTTTGGGTTCGTCGCAGTCGCTTACGCGGCTGTAGGCCTGGGCATTCCGGACGGTTTGGTGCGAAGATTGCCGCCGCTTGTGCGCGCGAACCGGACGTCAGAGGTACTCCAGATCCTGTCGACGGCTACCGCTACTTCAGTCGTGTCAACTGCCCTGTTAGGCACGTTAGCCGTCGCCATTTGCAGCCTAGTACTCGATGTCCCTCGGGCAGAGGTTCTACTGGTGGCGCTTTGGTGGTTTGGCTACGCCTTGGTCTTCCTGGCTGCCCAGATTCTGACAGCTCTCTGCTCTCCGGCGTGGGGAGCATTTGTCGGCTATTCGGCGATAAACGCCGCGTATCTGGTTATACAGGTTCCGTATCTACTCCTTTCAAACGCCATCAGCATTCGTGGAATACTGACGGCAGCCGTTGTATCAACGTCTATTGCAGCGCTCGTCGGCGGCTCTATTATCGCGCTAGTTCTCAACAGGTTTCGTCGCCGCAGCGCAACTGACGAGCCTTCCTCGACGAACGACGTGGGTCTTCGCGACCTTACTGTAATCGGCTTTCCGATGATGATCGCTCGATTGATCCAGGCGTCGCTGCCATGGGCACCTGTCTGGATACTTCTGCTAGTAGGCACCGCCGGGGAGGCGGCAATCTATGCGGCCGCATCCAGACTGACGGTGGCAGTGACGTCAGTTGTTGCCGCGATCCGATTCTCCGTGAGGCCGCGACTTGTGCTGCTTCTTACGGACGAAGCGGAGAGCGCGATTGCACGATTCTCCCGCCAGTGCTCAGCTGTCGCCGCCCTGCCTCCGGCATGCGGTATCCTTGGGCTCACGATTGCCGGTGTGCCGGTAATATCTGCGATTTTTGGCGCAGACTACGTGGACGCGGTCCCAGTTCTGACGGTCCTAATGTTCGGTGTCTTGGCTGAAGCGTTCGGTGGGGTCTCCGACGAGATTCTAAAGATGAGCGGTCGGACATATGTCGTGCTCCTGACCTTGGGGGCCGCAAGCGCCTTCCAAATCCTCGTCACACCGCTTGTTGCTCGGAGTGGTGTCGTCTTCGTAGGGGTCGTGACCGCCGGAGCCTTCGCAATACAGTACTTCGGCCAAGTGGCATGGCTTTCGCGCTTTACGGCCATCCAAATCTGGCCGATTCTGCCTGAGCGATTTCGGTATAGAGCGGGTGAACAGAAATGACGATCGTTCTGTCTTGGGTCCTGCTTTCTTTGGTTGCTCGAACGCTCGAGCGGTCGTGGTGGTCACCCGGCGCGCTTATCAGCTTGCTATTTACGGTGAATGCAATCGGGACGGAGGTATTTGCTCCCGAGTATTATGACTCGCTAGGAGCGAATCTTCTCCTTGAGCTCTTCGCCCTGTGCATGGTTGTAGGCAGCGTTCTGGGACAGTCGGTCACAGGGCGCGAATCAGGTCCGATTAGGGCAGTAGTGGCGCGGCGATGGGGCTTCATCGCCTTTGGCTCGGTGTTTGCCATCCTATCGTTCGGCATTACGCTGCAGGTTGTAGGTGCACGGTTCGGAGAACTTATCTCTCCTGCGTCATTGATGAATATTGCGCAGTCGGCGACGCAACATCGGTATAAAGAGGGTTTCGACTTCCCAGTCTATTACAACATCTGCAACGCATTAGTCCTCACATACTCTATGGTAGCGGCGAGCCACTTCGTAGCTGCCCGTCGCGTCGACGTCTTGATGCTTGCGCCCGTCCTCCTCTACTCCGCTTCGAATGTTCTAGTGACGACGCGTGCGCCGATCCTGTACCTAATAACACTAATGCTGTTTGCGGCGGTATTTACGGGGCGGTCCTTGACTGGGCGATTTATTCCGATGTTTTCAGCGAGATTCCTCGCCGTCTTCGGTCTGTTGGCGGGCGTTGTGGCCGGCCTCTTCTTCTACTTCCAAGTTCTTCGCTTCGGCGAATCCAGTCAGCGGTCAAGCGCCGATGTGTGGCTTCATCTTCGAAGGTGGCCGTGGGGGAGCCTGCCTGGCTTTTCGCTCTGGCATGACGGCATGGGCGGCACTACGCCGGAGCATCACGTGGGCTATTA
Source organism: Nocardioides hankookensis (assembly GCF_042658885.1). Classification (NCBI taxonomy): domain Bacteria; kingdom Bacillati; phylum Actinomycetota; class Actinomycetes; order Propionibacteriales; family Nocardioidaceae; genus Nocardioides; species Nocardioides hankookensis. The sequence goes on from NZ_JBHSRJ010000005.1 coordinate 66,150, forward strand.
CACGTTCATGGGGATCTACGACAATTTGGGAATCGAGCCGAGGACGGTAGGCGGGTACTCGGACTATGTCTATCTGACCGTGAATGAGCCTGGCAACATCTACACCGCGTTTCGCGGAATGGTTCTCGACTTCGGCCGCCTCGGTACCGGGGTTGTTATGTTGTGCATTGGGTTTATCGGTTCCATCGCTTCCCGCCACCAAGTCTTTTCGGCCCGATGGGCGCTCGTTGTTTATGTGGGAGTTTCCAGCTTTGTCGTGTGGACGTTTGTCATTAGCTTCTGGGCTTTCACCGCGAACCTACTCGGGTTAGCGGCGTTTCCAATCGTACAGCGAGTGTTCTGCGATCGAACGGTCAAACTGCAGAAAGCGAAGGATGATGTTGAGCAATCAATCAATTGATTTGGCAATTATCCTAGTCAATTATGGTTCCTACGCGTCATTGGACCGACTTCTAGGGGAACAAACTGTTCCTCCGAACGTTTCGATTGTCGTCGTTGACAACACTCCGCATGAGGAGACTCAGCTTGAATACGTGGAGCGATGGAGGGGCAAGGCTCGTGTCGACGTTCTGATCGCGTCGCCGGAGAACGTCGGCTATATGGGAGGCGCCAGGTATGCCGTCTCTCGTCTGCCGTGGCTGCAGGATGCGCGGAATGTCGCGGTCGCGAATACGGATCTGATGTTCGACATGAGCGAGTATGCGGAGTTCTTTCGCACTTACCGCCCTTCGGAGCGAGTTGGAGTAATTGCGCCGAGGTTGGTTGGGGCGAGTGGTGCCGAGGTGCGTCAGTTGCACTATCTGCAGAGCCCCACGCGGCACAAGTACGAGCGTCTCGGACGCATGTATCGTCGGTATCCAATCGCCGCGTGCCACAGGTTGGCGTCAGACATCAAGCGGAATCTACGGAGTTCGAAGCCGGCCAAGGTTCCGGGTGTCTTGTTTGCGCCGCATGGCGCCATGATGATCTTTACGCGCGCATACCTCGATCTGGAGGGTGCGTTCGAACACCCAGCGTTCCTCTTCTGCGAGGAAGCCTACGTTGGAGCGACGGCGACGGCGGCAGGGCTGACATGCATTTTCGAACCGAGTCTGAAGTACTCGCACGAGAACCATGGGTCAATGGGGTGGTTTCCCTCACGGCGGATTGTTGGGTACCTGTCCGAAGCGCACACCCGAGTCGCCCCACTGCTCCCATGAAGGCAGGATGGGATGGAATGGTGAGTCGGCTCGGCCGCTAGTCAGCAACCAACGTCTCGGGGGTCAAGGGTGCGCTCAATGAGTTTCCGTTCAAGGTCCAAGAAGTGCGCCTCCCAGGTCCAGTGGTCTTCGACGAATTTTCGTGCAGCTTGGCCGAGTTGTGTGGCTTGGTCAGTGTCGGAGAGCAATTGAACAACTTGTTCGGCGAACGCCTGTGGTTCGTCGGCGATAGCGATGGCGCTGTCCGGGGCACTAATCCCCTCGTTCGCGACTGAAGTCGCGACGGTTGGCTTCCCGGATGCGAGGAATTCGATGAGCTTGTTCTGCATTCCCCCGCCTGCTTGCATTGGGTTAACACAAACCTCGGCTCGAGCGATGTAGCCCGCCGGATCCGGGACGGTTCCCGTAACCTCGACGCCAGGTTCAGCTTCCAACGCTCGCACCTCAGTACTTGGTTCTCGGCCTACGATTGTGAAGGTCGCGTCAGGGATCTGTTCGCGCACGAGTGGGAAGACCTCGCGCACGAACCACTGAACTGCCTGCACGTTGGTGGGTGTACGCATGACGCCCGAGAATACGATCGAATGAGGGATCGTTGGCTCAAGCGACGGCTTGAAGCGTGCGATATCGGTTCCGTGCGCGCTGAAGAAGGAATTGGTGACCGGGGGACGGCCTAGGTCGTGGGCAACCTCATTGATCGTTGCCAGGTCGGACTTGCCGATCAGGATCGAGTGTGTGAACTCCCGCCAGATCATAGTCTCGTAGCGGGCGACCAAACGGCTCTCGAGCGCATACAGGGCTCGGTAGGCCAAGTTGGGCGCATTCTCGCTGATACGCCGAGTGTTGAGCGTCTGGCTCAGTTGCAGCGCGATGTAGGTGGCCGTGCTGGAACCGGGGCTCCCGCTCGGCAGGTCGCGCCCCAGGCCGCGTACTACTTCTGCACTGCGGAAGTAGTACACGTATACGAGGTCGTACTGATTGGCCAGGATCTCCCGCTTGAGATCGCGCCGCATGGTGCGGCTGTTGAAGAGGGCGACCTGGAGCGGGAGGCCGCGACTGACACCTGAAAGGAGCGCCAGCGCCGCTCGCACCCGGCGGCGCGGGTATAGGAAGAGTCTGCGTGTGCGCGCCGATACCCACGCACGGTCATCGGGTGACATCTCTGCCCCGGTCTCCAGGGTGTAGAGATCGACTACGTGCTTTCTTTCGTGCAGGAACTCAAGAAGGTGGGCGACCGTCATCTGATCGGCCCGCCGCATGGGCACGGGTACTCGGCTGTAGACGACGGCGATGCGGAGCGGAGTCTTAGCCTCCGAGCACCCGAAGTTTGGGGGGTACTGGGTCATTGTTGCCTTCTAGCGAAGAGTCCCGATGTCGATCGTCGGCGTATCGCCCAGATCCAGGAGGTCGAAGCTTGCGTTGGTCTTGACGGCAAGGTCGTAGTCGCCGGTCTCCGCGGACTTCTGGTCAACCAACAGGTCACCGAGTGAGGGCAGGTGAGTGTATGCGTACCCCAGGTTCTGACCTACAAGTCTTTCAGCCGCCAGAGACGGATCGAACACGTGGACCGTGTGGCCAGCGCGCAAGAGTCGGCGAACGATGTCGACGTTGGGGCTTTCGCGGAGGTCGTCAGTCCCGGCTTTGAAGGCTAGCCCGCTGACGAGCACCCTACCTGTGGCCGGGAGGAGCGCGACGACTCGCTGATACAGGAAGTGCTTGTGTGCCTCGTTTGACTTGATGAGGGCGTCAATGAGGTAGCTGTTCACGCCGGCGTCGGATGCGATGTGCTGCAGGGCGCGCACGTCCTTGGGAAGGCACGAGCCCCCGAACGGACCACCTGGACGCGTGTAGTAGGGGGAGATGTTGAGCTTACGGTCTGCGACGAAGATCCGATGGACGGCCTGCGGGTCAATCCCGAGTTCTTGGCAGACTCTCCCGACCTCGTTCGCGAATGAAACCTTGACGGCGTGCCAAGTGTTGTCGGCGAACTTCGTGAACTCAGCCTCGCGGAAGCCCACGTTGAATGTCTCGGCATCGATCCCGGAGTTCATCTCGTCCATCGCGGTCGAGGCGCGAGCGTCGGCCGTCCCGACGACGACGCGAGGTGGATTGAAGAAGTCATCGATCGCGCTGGACTCGCGGAGGAACTCAGGGTTGTAAACCCGCTCGACAATACTTCCGTAATCATCACCCAGGCTGTCGCGCAAGATTGGGGTGATGAGCTCTTCCATCGTGCCCGGGCGGAAGGTGGATCGGAACACCAGAGTCAGTGGCTTGTCGCGATCCCGGTCCAGCGCGCTTGCAACTTGCCGCGTGGCTTCGGCGACATAGGACATGTTGTGGGACCCGTCGGGCCCGCTCGGGGTACCTACACAAACGATCACCATGTCGATGTCACGGTTGCTCGCGGGGAAACTTGTCGACGCTTTGATCAGATCCTGATCAAGCGCACGCGTGAGTAGCTCAGACAAACCAGGCTCGGTGATCGGGCACACGCCCCGGTTGAGCTCGTCGACCTTCTTCGAGCTCACGTCGACACCGATAATGCGGTGACCCTGGCTGGCCAGGCAGCAGGCGGCCGTGACACCCACATATCCGAGCCCTACGACTGCAATCTTCATGGACGTTTCCCGTGCTTCGGGGGCGCAGCGGCGCCAGGAGTTCAGATGGACCGTCAGTCGAACCTAGGTCGCCAATGATTCGCGGGTGTTGCGGGCGGATGACCCAGTGACTGCAGTAGGAACGCTACTTTGAAGACTTGCGCTACGAGCCCGAATTGATCATCCCGGCACCGACTGTGACGCCCGTCGCCTCGTCGATCAGGATGAACGAACCGGTGGTGCGGTTTTTCGAGTACGGGTCGCACAGCAGCGGCACGGTGGTGCGCAGCTGGACGCGACCGATCTCGTTGACGCCGAGCTCCTTCGTCTCCTGGTCGCGGTGCAGCGTGTTGACGTCGAGGCGGTACTGGATGTCCTTGACCAGGGCCCGCGCGGAGCGCGTGGTGTGCTTGATCGCGAGCTTCTGGCGCGGGCGCAGCGGCTCGTTGGTCATCCAGCAGATCATCGCGTCGATGTCCTGCGACGGCTTCGGGGCGTTGTTGGCCCGGGCGATCATGTCGCCGCGCGAGACGTCGACGTCGTCCTCGAGTCGGACGGTCACCGACATGGGCGGGAACGCCTCGGAGATCTCCTGGTCGAAGAGGTCGATGCCGGCGATCTTGGACGTCATGCCCGAGGGCAGGACGACGACCTCGTCGCCCGGCTTCAGGACGCCGCCGGCGACCATGCCGCCGTACCCGCGGTAGTCGTGGTGCTCGTCCGACTTGGGGCGTACGACGTACTGCACCGGGAAGCGGACGTCGACCAGGTCGCGGTCGGAGGCCACGTGGACGTGCTCGAGGTGGTGCATGAGCGTGGGACCGGAGTACCACGGCATGTTGTCGGAGCGGTTGACCACGTTGTCGCCGGCGAGCGCCGAGATCGGGATGACCTCGAGGTCCGGGATGTTGAGCTTGGTCGCGAAGGCCGTGAACTCGGCGTGGATCTTCTCGTAGACGGCCTGGTCGAAGTCGACGAGGTCCATCTTGTTGACCGCGAGCACCAGGTGCGGGACGCGGAGCAGGGAGAGGATCACCGCGTGCCGGCGGGACTGCTCGGTGAGGCCCTGGCGGGCGTCGACGAGCACCAGGCCGAGGTCGGCGGTCGAGGCTCCGGTGACCATGTTGCGGGTGTACTGCACGTGGCCCGGGGTGTCGGCGATGATGAACTTGCGCGTCGGGGTCGCGAAGTAGCGGTAGGCGACGTCGATGGTGATGCCCTGCTCCCGCTCGGAGCGCAGGCCGTCGGTGAGCAGCGCGAGGTCGGTGTAGTCGTAGCCGCGCGACTGCGAGGTCGCCTCGACGGCCTCGAGCTGGTCCTCGAAGATCGACTTCGAGTCGAGCAGCAGCCGCCCGATGAGGGTCGACTTGCCGTCGTCGACGGACCCGGCCGTCGCGAAGCGGAGCAGGTCCATGTTGGTGGGCTGGACGGCTGTGTTGTTGTCCTGGGCGGCCATCAGAAGTAGCCCTCCTTCTTGCGGTCCTCCATGGCGGCCTCGGAGAACCGGTCGTCGCCACGGGTGGCGCCGCGCTCGGTGAGCTTGGCGATGGAGATCTCGTCGATGATCTCGGGGATGGTGGAGGCGGTGGACTCGACGCACCCGGTGAGGGTGATGTCGCCGCAGGTGCGGAACCGCACGGTGCGCTCCTCGACCGTCTCGCCGGAGCGGAGCGGGTTGAGCGGCGTCTCGCTCATCAGCATGCCGTCGCGCTGGAACACGCGGCGCTGGTGGGAGAAGTAGATGTTGGGGATCTCGATGCCCTCGCGGCCGATGTAGTCCCAGACGTCAAGCTCGGTCCAGTTGCTGATCGGGAAGATCCGCATGTGCTCGCCCTCGTGCAGGCGGCCGTTGTAGAGGCTCCACAGCTCGGGGCGCTGGTTCTTCGGGTCCCACTGGCCGAACTCGTCGCGGTGGGAGTAGACGCGCTCCTTGGCGCGGGCCTTCTCCTCGTCGCGGCGACCGCCGCCGAACGCCGCGGTGAACCCGTTCTCCTCGATGGCGTTGAGCAGGGTGCCGATCTGGAGGCGGTTGCGGCTGGTCTTGCCGTCGTCGACGACCACGCCGTTGGCGATCGCCTCGTCGATGCTGGCGACGACGAGGCGTACGCCGAGCCTGTTGACCCAGTTGTCGCGCGTCTCGAGGACCTCCGGGAAGTCGAGCCCGGTGTCGACCTGCAGCACGGGGAACGGGATCTTCGCCGGGTAGAACGCCTTCTCGGCGAGCCGGAGCATCACGATGGAGTCCTTGCCGCCGGAGAACATCAGGACGGGCTTCTCGAACTCGGCAGCGACCTCACGGAAGATGTGGATCGACTCCGCTTCCAGCTGGTCGAGCTGACTCAGCCGGTAGTCGGTGTGCGTTTGGGTCATGACGGACGGAAAACCTCTCCTCGGGACAAGCAGCCCACATCGTAGCGATCGGCGACCGTCGGGCACGAAGTGCCGAGGAAGTCGAGTGACGTAGGGCACTTTAGCCGTCGCCTGATGGTCACCTGAACACCATCCGAGGTTCGGGCGGTGCTCGTCCTGGCCGCTCACGCTGGTGGTCGTGAAGATCGCTGTCGCCGGACTCGGCTACGTCGGACTCTCCAACGCCGTGGTGCTCGCCCAGCATCACGACGTGTGCGCGGTCGACCTCGACCCACGTCGGGTCGACCAGGTCAACCGGCGCGAGTCACCGATCGAGGACCGCGAGCTCGAGGACTACCTGCACACCCGCGAGCTGAGCCTCACCGCGACCCTGGACCGGTCGGAGGCGTACAGCGGCGTGGAGCTCGTCGTCATCGCGACCCCGACCGACTACGACCTCCAGACCAACAAGTTCGACACCTCCTCGGTCGAGTCGGTCGTCCGCGACGTGCTGGCCCTGGCCCCCGAGGCGATCATCGTCATCAAGTCGACGGTGCCGGTGGGCTTCACGGCGGGACTGCGCGAGGAGCACCCCGAGGCCGAGATCCTCTTCAGCCCGGAGTTCCTCCGCGAGGGGCGGGCCATCTACGACAACCTGCACCCGTCACGGATCGTCGTGGGAGATTGCGGCGCGGCCGGCAAGCTCTTCGCCGAGCTGCTCGTCGAGGGAGCGGAGGCGACCGACGTGCCGGTGCTGCTGACGGACGCGACCGAGGCCGAGGCGATCAAGCTCTTCTCCAACACCTACCTGGCGCTGCGGGTCGCCTACTTCAACGAGCTCGACACGTACGCCGCGACGTACGGGCTCGACCCCGCGCAGATCATCGAGGGCGTCGGCCTCGACCCGCGGATCGGGACGCACTACAACAACCCCAGCTTCGGGTACGGCGGCTACTGCCTGCCCAAGGACACCAAGCAGCTGCAGGCCAACTACCGCTACGTGCCCCAGAACCTGATCAGCGCGATCGTCGAGGCCAACACCACGCGCAAGGACTTCATCGCCGACGACATCCTGCGGCGGCGCCCGAAGACGGTCGGCATCTACCGGCTGATCATGAAGGAGGGGTCCGACAACTTCCGGATGTCCTCGGTCCAGGGCGTGATGAAACGGATCAAGGCGCGCGGCGTCGAGGTCGTGCTCTACGAGCCGAACCTCGAGACGGACACGTACTTCCACTCGCGGGTGGTCCGTGACCTCGCTGAGTTCAAGGAGGTCGCCGACGTGATCGTGGCGAACCGCCGCACCGACGTCCTGGACGACGTCGACCACAAGGTCTACACGCGCGACCTCTACGGCCGCGACTGAGTCTGCGGCGGTGGCGCGCCGTACTCCATCCGGTCGAGCTCGGTGACCGTCGGTGCGCCGTACATCGGAAGGCCCTGGGTCTTGCGGATCAGGCCCCAGACCAACGGCACCAGCACGAGCATCGCGAGGCCGATGCCGGCGATCAGCAGCGGGTGCGTCTCGTCCTTGCCCAGGGGCGCCCAGCCCGACTTGTCGAGCAGGGCGACTCCGGACATCGTCAGCACGATCACGATGCCGCGGCGGATGATCGACTGCGGCACGCGCGGCGCGATCCGGCTGCCGATCATGGTGCCGGGCGTGGAGCCGAGCACGAGCGGGATCAGGATCGACCAGTCGAGGCCGTTGATGGCGATGTTGGAGATCGCGGCGGCGAGCACCAGCGGCACCGCCTGGACCAGGTCGGTGCCGACGAGCTTGACCGCCGAGAGGCCCGGGTAGAGCATCAGCAGGGCGATCATGATGACCGAGCCCGAGCCGACGCTGGTGATGCCGACGAGCAGGCCGCCCATGGCGCCGACGAGCAAGGTCGGGATGGGCCGGATCGGCGGGTTCGGGTCGGCGTCCGGGCGGCCGCCGCGCACGCGGCGCAGGTTGATGTAGAGGCGCAGGGCGTACGTCGAGGCCGCGAAGAGCAGCGCGAACCCGATGCAGGTCTTGAGCAGGTTGTCGAGGGACTCGGGCTCCTGCCCGGCGATCTGGTGGATGATCCACGGCCCGAGGAGAGCCATCGGCACCGAGCCGACGATGAGCCACTTCGCCAGCTTGTAGTTGGGCGAGCCCTCGCGGGCGTGGACCGCGGCGCCACCGGACTTGTAGATCGCGGCCGCCGTCAGGTCGGCGGTCACGACCGTGGCGGCGTCGCCGACGCCGAGGAAGATCAGCGCCGGCGTCATCAGCGCGCCACCACCCATGCCGGTGAGGCCCACGATCACGCCGACGAAGAACCCCGCGGCCAGGATCGAGAAGAAGGTGGTGGTGATCAGGTCGTTCATGCGGGCAGTCTCCTCGCGTCGGCCAGGGCCGGGACGACGGCGCGCAGAAGCTCCTGCAGCTGGTTCGCGCACGCCTGGGCGGCCTCGGGGCCACGGCGATAGGGGTCGGGTACGTCGAGAGCCGGGTCGGCGGGGCCGCGGTGCTCACCGGCGTGCGCGAGCAGGTCGCGGCCGCCGAGGTCGCTGGCCCGGGCGGCCTCCGCGAACTGGCCGAGCGTGAACACCTTGCGGAAGGCGCCGGGGTGGTCGTCGAGGATGAACTGGCGGTGGGTGTGCTCCGCCGTCAGCACCAGGTCGGCGTCGCGCAGCAGCTCCGCCGTGAGCGGCCGGCTGCGGAAGGCGTCCCGGTCGTCCGCGTCGAGCAGCTGGGCCATCTCGGTGTCCATCGCGCTGTCCCGGAAGCCGTGGGTGCCGGCGCTGCTGAACACGATGTCCGCGTCCGGCCCGGCGATCTGCCGGGCGAGGAGCTCCATGTACGGCGAGCGGCAGATGTTCGCCGTACAGACGAAGAGGACGTGGAGGGGGGAGCTCGGGAGGGTCTCGATACGCTCGCTGGCGCTCGCTACTCGACCACCGAGGTTCTGCTCGTTGGTCGAGTGCGCCGCGAGGGACGAGCGGCGTGTATCGAGACCACCCTCGCGCAGGTCGAGGTAGCCCGCCTCGGCCAGACCGTCGAGGACGTCGTCGAGGGCGTCCTCGATGGTGCGGCCGGTGGTGTCGACACGGACGTCCGCGTCGTCCGGCTCCTCGTACGGCGAGGAGATGCCGGTGAACTCGGGGATCTCGCCGCGCCGGGCCTTGGCGTACATGCCCTTGCGGTCGCGGCGCTCGCACTCCTCCAGCGGCGTGGCGACGTGGATCAGGAAGAAGGCGCCGCCGGCGTCCTCGACCATGGCGCGGACCTGCTGGCGCGTCTCGTCGAACGGCGCGATCGGGCTGACGACGGCCAGCCCACCGTGCCGGGAGATCTCGGCGGCGACCCAGCCGATCCGACGGATGTTCGTCTCGCGGTCCTGCTTGGAGAAGGTGAGGCCGGCCGACAGGTGGCGGCGTACGACGTCGCCGTCGAGGCTCGTCACCGAGCGGGTGCCCTGCTCGAGGACGCGGTCCATGAGTGCCCGCGCGAGCGTCGACTTGCCGCTGCCGGAGAGGCCGGTGAAGAAGAGGACGAGGCCCTGGTCCTCCGGCTCGGGTCGAGCCTGGTCGATGATCGCCTGGATGCTCGCCGGCGAGGGGGACGTCGAGTCCGGGACCCCGATGACCGGGTCCGGGCCGGCGTAGTTGGCCACGACCTGGAGGCCGAGGGTGTGGTCGACCTCCGGATCGCCGTGCGAGGCGAGGGGGACCGCGACCACCGCGGCGTCGGGCAGCAGGTCGGCGGCGGCCAGCGTCGCGCGGATCAGGCCGGTCGCCGGGAGCTCCGGGGTCCCGGTGCCCACGAGCGCGAGGAGCAGGACCGGCCCGGCGGCGCCGAGCACCGCGAGCTCGTCCTCGGTGAGGGCGTCGACCAGCGGCACGACGGTGCGCCCGGCGTACTGCTCACGGGTCTGGGCCGGGGTCAGGTAGAGGCGTCGGAACGGGCCGTACTGCGCGTGGGTGAGCGGGGTGACCTCACCGTCGGGGACGCTGACCCGCGCGAGCGGGAGGCCTTCCGGGTCGACGATCTCCACGGCGCCGGCGGCCTCGGCGCTCGATGCGACCTCGGGCGGGAGAGTGAGCGTGACCGGGCTGCCGGGCTCGCCGAAGGACGTGGTCGGCGCCAGTGCCCCGCCGGCCAGCAGCTCGAGGTCGTCGAGCTCGCGCGGCGTGGGACAGTACTGCGGGGGAGCGGGGGTCGGCACGGGCGCAATCCTGCCATTCCCGCTGAAGTTAATGTGCACCCATGTCTATCCCCGTCGTCGTCGCGGAGCTGGTCCGATCGGGCTTCGTCGAGGGCCACCACTACGGCTCCGTCGTCGCGCTGGGCCCGGACGGATCGGTCGACTGGTCGGTCGGCTCGGTGACGGCTCCGATCCTTCCGCGCTCCAGCAACAAGCCCCTCCAGGCGCTCGCGATGGTACGTCTCGGCCTCGACCTGCCGTCCGAGCTGCTCGCGCTGGTCTGCGCGTCGCACTCCGGCGAGGCCTTCCACCTCGACGGCGTACGTCGGATCCTCGCGGGCGCCGGACTCTCGGAGGCCGACCTCCAGACGCCGCCCGACTTCCCGCTCGAGGACGCCGAGTGGCACGCGGTCGTCGCGGCCGGCGGTGAGCGGACGCCCCTCCAGATGAACTGCTCGGGCAAGCACGCCGGGATGCTCGCCAGCTGTGTCGTGAACGGCTGGGACACCGCGACCTACCTCGATCCGGACCATCCGCTGCAGCGGGCGATCTGGTCGACGATCGAGGAGGTGACCGGCGAGCCGGTGGCCGCGGCCGCGACGGACGGCTGCGGCGCTCCGCTGCTGTCGACGTCATTGCTCGGCCTGGCGACGGCGTTCCGGCGGCTCGTGGTCGCCACGGACGGTCCCGAGCGGGAGGTCGCCGACGCGATCCGCACCCACCCCGCCTGGGTCTCCGGCACCCGGCGCGACGAGTGCGCCCTGCTGACCGCGATCCCGGGCGCCATCGGCAAGGCCGGCGCCGAGGCCTGCTACGCCGTCGCACTGAGCGACGGTCGCGCGTTCGCGCTGAAGATCGACGACGGGGGTGCCCGCGCCCGCCCGGTCGTGATGGCCGCGGCGCTCCAGCGCGCCGGCGTGGACCAGGAGCCCGGCGTCGACGGCGACGCCGTACGACGCACAGGGGACTCGCCTCTGCTCGGCGGCGGTCTGCGGGTCGGCGAGGTCCGCGCCGTCCTGTAGGAGTCGGTGGTTTCGAGGCTCGGGCCTGACGGCCCTCGCACCTCAACCACCGGACGAGCGGTGGTTGAGGTGCGAGCGCAGCGAGCCCACACGGTGGTTGAGGTGCGAGCGCAGCGAGCCTCGAAACCACCATCGGCGCACGCCGACTGTGCAAGGCTTCGGCAGTGACGAGATGCGCGCTGATCACCGGCATCACCGGCCAGGACGGCTCCTACCTGGCTGAGCTCCTGCTCGCCAAGGGCTACCAGGTGCACGGCCTCCGGCGCCGCTCGTCGACCTTCAACAGTGCGCGGATCGAGCACCTCTACCAGGATCCCCGCGACCCGGACACCCGGTTGTTCTTCCACTACGCCGACCTGACCGACGAGTCCCGGCTGATCCGACTGCTGCGCCGCATCCAACCCGACGAGGTCTACAACCTCGCCGGGCAGTCACACGTCGGCGTGAGCTTCGACGAGCCGGAGTACACCGGCGACACGGTTGGCCTCGGCGCGGTCCGACTGCTGGAGGCGATCCGGACTGCGGAGCTCGACTGCCGCTACTACCAGGCGTCGAGCTCAGCGATGTACGGCACCGTGCCCGGGCCCCAGTCCGAGGAGACGGCGTTCCGCCCGACCTCGCCGTACGGCGCGGCGAAGCTCTACGCCCACAACGCGACGACGATCTACCGCGAGGGCTACGGGATGTTCGCGGTCAGCGGGATCCTGTTCAACCACGAGTCGCCGCGACGGGGCGAGACGTTCGTGACCCGCAAGGTCAGCCGCGCGGTGGCGCGCATCCAGGCCGGTCTGGCCGACTACCTCTACATGGGCAACCTCGACGGCGTGCGCGACTGGGGATATGCGCCGGAGTACGTCGAGGGCATGTGGCGGATGCTCCAGGCCGACGAGCCGCGCGACTACGTGCTCGCCACCGGGCGCAGCTACACAGTGCGCGACTTCGTGGTCGCGGCGTTCGAGCACGCCGGCCTCGACTGGGAGAAACACGTCCGCACGGACGAGCGATACCTGCGCCCCACCGAGCCCGAGGCCCTCATCGGCGACGCGAGCCGGGCCGAGCGGGAGCTCGGATGGCAGGCGCAGGTCCACGGCAAGCAACTCGTCGAGATCATGGTCGACGCCGACGCGGCAGCCTTGAAGTACGAGGGCGCCCCCTGGGTGGACCGGCCACGCGACTGGCCGCCTCGCTGAGCCGGCTCAGCTGACAGGCACGCTGGCGACGGCTACCACGCCCTCGCCCTCGAGCGCGATCGGCCCGTCGGCGTGCGGGACGAAGAGGGTCTCGCCGCGACGGAGCTCGTGGCGGGAGCGTGCGCTGGTCACGGCGACCTCGCCGTCGAGGCACAGCGCGGTCCGCGGACCCTCGGCGGGAAGCCGGTCCCCGGGCTCGCGTGCGATGGTCAGCTCGAACTCAGCGACCGGCGGCCGGTAGGTGAGCGTGTTGGTGCTGACCGCCGTCGGCTCCCACAGGGGCGCCGGCATCGGAGTGAAGTTCGCGATGTGCAGCAGCTCGTCGACGTCCACGTGCTTCGGGGTGAGACCGGCGCGGACGACGTTGTCGGACGACGCCATGATCTCGACGCCGAACCCGGAGCTGTAGGCGTGGACGACGCCGGCGTCGAGGAACATCGCCTCACCCGGCGAGAGGACCACGTGGTTGAGCAGCAGGGTCACCAGGACGCCGGGGTCACTGGGGTACTTCCTGGCCAGCGAGGCGGTCTGGGCGAAGAGGCGGGTGCTCTCGCGCTCCACGCTCGCGCGGTCGAGGTACATCCGGCCCGACGTACGGAACGCCTGGTGGCCGCGCTCCTCGGCTGCTGTCGCCGCCGCGGCGATCTCGCCCACCAGCTGCTCGAGCCCCTCGCCGTGCTGGTCGAGGATCTCGCTCACGACGGTGTGCAGGGCCTGGAACGGCGGCGCCGTCTCGAGCTCCTTGGCGACCCGGTCGGCCCAGGGGTGCTCCAGCAGGCGCAGGATCCGCACCGTCTTGTCGACGTCGCGGAAGCCGGCCATGCCCTCGAAGCGGGTGATCGCCACGATCATCTCGGGCTTGTGGAAGCAGTCCTGGTAGCTGCGCTCGGCGGCCCCCACCGGGATGCCGGCCTGGTTCTCCAGCTCGAACCCGATGCGGGCGCGCTGCGAGGTCGGGTGCACCTGGAGCGACAGCGGCTCCGCGGCGGCCAGCGCCTTCATCAGGTAGGGCAGTCGGGGCCCGAACGTCTCGTGGGCGTGATCGCCGAGGGCCTCGTCGGCGTGGTCACGGATGTGGTCGTCGAGCCGGGTGCCGTCCGGCAGCAGGGCGGGGTCGCCCGGGTGCGCGCCGACCCAGAGCTCGGCCTGCGGGCGGCCGTCGGCGGGCGTGCCGAGGAAGCGCGGGATCAGGCTCGTTGATCCCCACGCGTAGTCACGCGTCACACACGTCAGCTGCTCCACTCCTCGATCGTAGGACCGCCGGACGGCGCGACGCTTCCTTTGTTGGTCTCTTGTTGACGAGCTGTGGGATTGCCCTGCTTGCTGTTGCACGCGCGTAACTCTCAGGCTGTGGAAGGACTCACACTCCGTCCGCTTGCAAAGTGCTAGCAGTTGCTAGCAGGGTGGGAAGCATGGCAATGGGCAAGGTCGGCAGCGCCGTCGAGACCCTCGGTGACTACCTCCGCGAGCAGCGCGTCAGTGCGCATCTCTCGTTGCGTCAGCTCGCCGAGCAGGCTGGCGTCTCCAACCCGTACCTGAGCCAGATCGAGCGCGGACTGCGCCGGCCGTCTGCACAGGTGCTCCAGCAGCTGGCCAAGGCACTCCGCATCTCTGCCGAGCAGCTGTATGTGCGGGCGGGGATCGTCAGTCCCGAGGAGGGCGTCGGCGGATCCGTCGAGCTCGCGATCCTCGGGGACTCCGCGCTGACCGAGCGACAGAAGCAGTCGCTGCTCGACGTCTACACGTCGTTCCTCGCCCTCAACGGGACGACGACCCAACCGAAGGAGTAACACCACCATGGCCAAGTTCGCCCTCCCCACCCTGGACCTGCCCGCCGAGGCCACCCGCCCGCTGTACGCCGCCGCCGGCGCCACGGACGTCGTCGTCGGCTACGTCCGCGACGCCTACTCGGACCTGCAGAAGCAGCTCGCCGACGTCCAGAAGGACGTGCAGACCCGCATCTCCTCGTTCGACTTCGAGCCGAAGGCCCTCCGGGACCAGGCCGTCACCGTCCTCGCCACCCAGATCGACGCGCTGTCCAAGGACGCCAAGTCGAGCCGTGAGGCGATCGAGAAGCGCGTGGCCGAGCTCCAGGCCGAGGCCGCGGGCATCCCCGCCACCGTGACCGCGACGTACGCCGACCTCGCCAAGCGCGGCGAGGTCCTGGTCGGCCGGATCCGCACCCAGGAGTCGACGAAGGCCACCGCCACCGCGGCGAAGACCACGACGACCAAGGCCAAGACCACGAAGACGCAGGCGACCAAGTCTGCGAAGAAGACGTCGACGACGGCCAAGAAGGCGACGAAGTCCACCGCGAAGAAGACCTCGTCGACCGCGAAGAAGACGTCGACCGCGCCGAAGAGCAGCGCGAAGGCGACCACTACCGCGGCCAAGAAGACCGCGACGGCGGCCGCCTCGGCCACCACGGACGCCGCCGCCAAGGTCGGCGACTGATCCATGCTCATCACGAAGGGCGGCAACCCGTGGGGTTGCCGCCCTTCGTGCTGCTCCGGAGTCTCCGCTCGACCGTCGCTCCCCGTAGGCTGTGACGCGTGATGACGGTCTTCAACCTCGAGTACGGCTTCACCATGGTCGTGACGCTGGTGCTGCTCGCCGTGAAGGTGTTCGCCTTCGTCAACTCGTTGATGTGGTCGTCGGAGTCCTACTCGGCGGCCGGCAAGCTCACGAAGCCCGCCTGGACGATCATCCTCGGCCTGGGCCTGGTCGTGCAGATCGTCTTCCCGGGCCTGATCAACCTGCTCAACCTGGCGTTCACGGTCGCTGCGCTCGTCTACCTCGCGGACGTCCGTCCGGCGTTGGCGAGCCTCACGCGTCGGCGCTGAGGTAACGCTCCAGCGCGACGCTCGCGTCCTCCGGGACGAAGCCCGTCGCCTCGATCTTCGCCAGGCTCATCGCGCTGTTCAGCGGACGCGGCGACGCCTCCGGCTTGTCCGCGAAGTACTCCGCCGTGGTCGTCGAGGTCACGTCGGCCTCGTCGCGACCGGCGAGCCGGAAGATGGCTCGGGTGATCTCCGCCCAGGACATCACCGGGCCGCCGTTGCTCAGGTTGTAGGTGCCGTGGGCTGCACCGGCGTCGACCAGGTGCCGGGTCGCGCGCGACAGCTCGGTGGTGAACGTCAGCCGGCCGACCTGGTCGGCGACGACGCTGGGAGAGACGCCGTTGTCGGCGAGCCGCTTCATGGTGCGCACGAAGTTGTTGCCCTCGCCGATCACCCACGACGTGCGCAGCAGGTAGTGCTTCGGGGCGGTCGCGACAGCGATGTCGCCGGCCGCCTTGGTCTGGGCGTAGACGCCCAGGGGCGACAAGGGCTCGTCCTCGGTGTGCTCCTCCGCCGTGCCGTCGAAGACGTACTCCGAGGAGTAGTGGACCAGCGTGAAGCCGTGCTCGCGCGAGAGCCCCGCCAGGGTCGCCGGTGCGCCGGCGTTCGCTGCCCACGCCGTACGGCGTCCTTCGGGTGTCTCGGCCGCATCGACCGCGGTGTAGGCGGCGGCGTTGAGCACCAGTGCGTACTCGTGCCACGGCCACGCGGCGACCGCGTCGACGTCGGTGACGTCGAGCTCGTCAAGATCCACGAGGTCCGAGCCCGGGAAGTCGACCTGGAGCGCGCGGCCGAGCTGGCCGCGGCAGCCGATGATCAGCGTCTTCTTCGGCTGCATCCGCTCGGCGTCCGCAAGAGACGGGTTGGTGCGGTCCTTCTCCGAGATCTCCGCCTCGTCGAGCGGGATCGGCCAGGGGATCGCCACAGTGGCGTCGGCCAGGTCGAGGGCGGGGTACGGCGTCGCCGGTCGCCAGTGCTCGTTGACGAGGTAGGAGTAGGTGACGCCGTCCTCGAGGGTCTGGTAGCTGTTGCCGACGCCCCGGGGAACGAACACCGCGGTCGCCGGGTCGAGCTCGACCGTGAACACGGCGCCGTACGAGTCGCCGTCGCGCATGTCGACCCAGGCGCCGAAGGCGCTGCCGTTGGCGACCGAGACGAACTTGTCCCACGGCTCCGTGTGGATGCCGCGCGTCGTCCCGCGCTTGGCGTTGAAGGACATGTTGTTCTGCACCGGCCCGAAGTCCGGGAGACCGAGCGCGACCATCTTCTCGCGCTGCCAGTTCTCCTTGAACCAGCCGCGCGCATCCTCGCGCAGGTCGAGCCGGAGCACGACCAGGCCGGGGATCGGGGTCGCCTCGAGGGTGGGGAGGGTCATCGGGCTTCCTTCGGGGAGGGGTCTCGATACGCCTTCGCTCGTACCTCGCGACGGCTACTCGACCAGCGAGTGGCCTTCATTCGTACCTCGCGACGGCTACTCGACCAGCGAGTGGCCTTCATTCGCACCTCGCGACGGCTACTCGACCAGCTCTCGGTGGTCGAGTAGCGAGCGCCAGCGAGCGTATCGAGACCCGGCGTCACGAGATGGTCACTGGCCCTTCGCGGCGTACGACGCCTCGACCGCGTCCTTGTGGGGGCGCCACCAGGCCTCGTTGGCGACGTACCAGTCGATCGTCGCCTGCAGGCCGGCGTCGAAGTCCTGGTACTGCGGCTGCCAGTCGAGCTGGTGGCGCAGCTTGCCGGACTCGATGGCGTAGCGGCGGTCGTGCCCGGCGCGGTCGCGGACGAACTCGATGTCGTCCTCGCTGCGGCCGAAGTGGCGCAGGATCGCCTGCACGACCTCGAGGTTGTTCTTCTCGCCGTCGGCACCGATCAGGTAGGTCTCGCCGATCTGGCCGCGCTCGAGGATCGCCAGCACCGCCGACGAGTGGTCCTCGGTGTGGATCCAGTCGCGGACGTTGAGCCCGTCGCCGTAGACGCGCGGTCGGCGGCCGTCGATGACCTCGGTGATCTGGCGGGGGATGAACTTCTCGATGTGCTGCCAGGGCCCGTAGTTGTTGGAGCAGTTGGAGATCGTGGCGCGGACGCCGAAGGAGCGCACCCACGCGCGGACCAGGTGGTCGGACCCGGCCTTCGAGGCGGAGTACGGCGAGGACGGGTTGTAGGGCGTGTCCTCGGTGAAGCGCTTGGGGTCGTCCAGCTCGAGGTCGCCGTAGACCTCGTCGGTGGAGACGTGGTGGAAGCGCTTGTCGTGCTTGCGGGCGGCCTCCAGCAGCGTGAAGCTCCCGACGATGTTGGTGCGGATGAACGGGCCGGGGTCTTCCAGGCTGTTGTCGTTGTGCGACTCGGCCGCGTAGTGCACGACGGCGTCGACGCCGGCGACCAGCGGCTCCACGACCTCGGGCTCGGCGATGTCACCGACGACCAGCTCGACGCGATCTGCGGGCAGGCCGTCGAGGGACTCCTGGGTCGCGGCGTACGTGAGCTTGTCCAGCACCGTCACGTGGGCGTCGGTGTTGGCCACGACATGGTGGACGAAGTTGGAGCCGATGAAGCCGGCTCCGCCGGTCACGAGGATGCGATCCATGGCCACGATCCTAGGAGGCGGGCGCCCGGCACATAGGATGCGGGCCATGCGAGGGATCATCCTGGCCGGTGGCACCGGCTCCCGGCTGCACCCGATCACCCTTGCGGTGAGCAAGCAGCTGATGCCGGTCTACGACAAGCCGATGATCTACTACCCGCTGTCGACCCTGATGCTCGCCGGCATCCGCGACGTCCTGGTCATCACGACGCCGCACGAGGGCGAGCAGTTCGTGCGGCTGCTCGGCGACGGCAGTCAGTTCGGCATATCGATCACCTACGCCGTACAGCCGAGCCCCGACGGGCTGGCCCAGGCTTTCGTGATCGGCGAGGAGCACATCCGCGACGAGGTCGCCGGCCTGGTGCTCGGTGACAACCTCTTCTACGGGCCCGGCCTGGGCACCCAGCTGACCCGCTTCGAGGACCTGCGCGGTGCGGCGGTCTTCGGCTACCGGGTCGCCGACCCGACGGCGTACGGCGTCGTCGAGTTCGACGACGAGGGCCGGGCGCTCTCGCTGGAGGAGAAGCCTGCGGAGCCGAAGAGCAACTACGCGGTGCCGGGCCTCTACTTCTACGACCAGACCGTGGCGGAGCGCGCGAAGGCCCTCCAGCCCTCGGCCCGCGGCGAGCTCGAGATCACCGACCTCAACCGCACCTACCTCGACGAGGGGACGCTGCAGGTCGAGGTGCTGCCGCGCGGCGTGGCGTGGCTCGACACCGGCACCATCGACGACCTGAACGAGGCCGGCAACTACGTCCGGGCGATCGAGCACCGGCAGGGCTTCAAGATCGGGTGCCCCGAGGAGGTGGCCTGGCGCAACGGGTTCCTCGATGACGCTCAGCTCGCGGCGCTGGCCGAGCCACTCGTGAAGAGCGGCTACGGCACCTACCTGCTGGGGCTGCTCGACGACTGAGCCTCGAGCTCGAGCAGGTCGGCCTCGACCATCCGGCCGACGATCTCGTCGAAGTCCACGGTCGGTGCCCAGCCCAGCCGCTGCCGGGCGCGCGTCGAGTCGCCGCGCAGCTCGCTGGCGTCGGTCGGGCGGACCAAGGCGTCGTCGACCTCGACGTGGTGCTCCCAGTCGCTCAGGCCGACATGCGCGAACGCCGTCGCCACGAAGTCGCGCACGGAGTGGCTGGTGCCGGTCGCAATCACGAAGTCGGCCGCGACCTCGGCGCGAGCGGCCCGCACCATCGCGTCCACGTAGTCAGGTGCCCAGCCCCAGTCCCGGCGAGCCTCGAGGTTGCCCAGGGTGAGGGTCTCCGTCCGTCCGCGGGCGATCTCTGCCACCGCCGAGGTGATCTTGCGGGTCACGAAGTGGCGTGGGCGGCGCGGGGACTCGTGGTTGTACAGGATGACGCCGGCGGTGTGGAGGCCGCGCTGGCGGTAGACATGGGCGCTCAGGTGGGCGAAGGCCTTGGCCGCGCCGTACGGGTTGAGCGGGCGCACCGTCGTGGACTCGTCCTGCGGTGAGCGGTCGGGCTCGCCGAAGATCTCCGCGCTGGAGGCCTGGACGAACCGGACGGGTCGACCGGACCCGCGCTGCGCCTGCAATCCGGACTCCATCAGCGCCACGGCCGCGCTGCCGTTGAGCTCGGCGGTGAGGTCCGGCTGCTCCCACGACTGCGCGACCGAGCTCAGGGCGGCCAGGTTGTAGATCTCGTCGGGGGCGAGGTCGACGACCAGGCGCCGTACCGACGTGACGTCGGTCAGATCCCCGGGGTGCAGCTCGACGCCGGCGATGTCCGGCAAGGGCTCGTGGACGTTGGCGAGGGCGTGCACCTCGACGCCCTCGCCCAGCAGGCGTTCGGCGAGGTAGCCGCCGTCCTGCCCGCTGATCCCGGTGATGAACGCGACGGCTCCGCTGGACAAGGGGGTCACCAGCCTTGGCGGGTGGCGGCCAGGTCGGCGTCGACCATCATCGCGACCAGCTCGCGGAAGGAGACCTTGGGCTTCCACCCGAGCACCTCGCGGGCCTTGCTCGCGTCGCCGATCAGGTGGTCGACCTCGGCCGGCCGCATGAAGCGCTCGTCCTGGCGGACGTACGGCGTCCAGTCGTCGATGCCGACGTGGGCGAAGGCGGCGTCCAGGAAGTCCCGGATCGAGTGGGTCTCGCCGGTCGCCACGACGTAGTCGTCCGCGACCGGCTGCTGGAGCATCAGCCACATCGCCTCGACGTAGTCCCCGGCGAAGCCCCAATCACGCTCGGCGTCGAGGTTGCCGAGCACAACGTGGTCCTGGATCCCGAGCTTGATCCGGGCGACCGCCTCGCTGATCTTGCGGGTCACGAACTCCGGCCCGCGCCGCGGGGACTCGTGGTTGAAGAGGATCCCCGACGAGGCGTGCATGCCGTAGGACTCGCGGTAGTTGATCGTCATGTAGTGGCCGAAGACCTTGCTCACGCCGTACGGCGAGCGCGGCCACAGCAGCGTCCGCTCGTGCTGGGGCACCTCCTGGACCTTGCCGAACATCTCCGAGCTGGAGGCCTGGTAGAACCGGACGCCTTCGGGCCGGTCGCCGGTGTGCAGGCGGACCGCCTCGAGCATGTTGAGCACGCCCTTGGCGGTCACGTCGGTCGTGAGCGCGGCGTTCTCCCACGAGTAGGCGACGAACGAGACGGCGCCGAGGTTGTAGACCTCGTCGGGGTCCGAGTCGCGCAGCGCCCGGATCAGGCTCGACATGTCGGTGAGGTCGCCGTTGTGGAGGCGTACGTCGGGCAGCAGCTCCTCGACCAGGTCGCGCTTGGGGTTGTTCTGCCCGCGGATCACCCCGTGGACGTCGTACCCCTTCGCGAGGAGAAGCTCGGCCAGGTAGAGCCCGTCCTGACCGGTGATCCCGGTGATGAGTGCGGTCGGCATGGTGGGGATTGTGCCGGACGCCGCTCAGCGGTGGGGTGAGTAGGCCGAGGTCGCGCGTTGGCCGCGAGTGGTTTCGAGGCTCAGGCCTGGCGGCCTTCGCACCTCAACCAACGGGCGAGCTCAGGCCTGGCGGCCTTCGCACCTCAACCACCGCGTCGGTGGTTGAGGTGCGAGCGAAGCGAGCCTCGAAACCACCGTCCAGGTCAGTAGGCGCCGCGGGAGCCGAAGACGGCGCCCACGGTGCGGCCCAGGATCGAGAGGTCCTGGAGCATCGACCAGTTGTCGACGTAGTAGAGGTCGAGGCGGACCGCCTCGGCCCAGGAGAGGTCCGAGCGGCCAGAGACCTGCCACAGGCCGGTCATGCCGGGGCGGACCCGGAGGCGCCGCAGCACGTCGGCCTCGTAGCTGGCGACCTCGCGGGGCAGCGGCGGGCGCGGGCCGACCAGGCTCATCTCGCCGCGCCAGACGTTGAAGAGCTGGGGCAGTTCGTCGATCGAGTAGCGGCGCAGCCACTTGCCGGGCTTGGTGACGCGCGGGTCGTCGGCCATCTTGAAGAGGCCGGCCTCGTGCCCGGTCTGGGCGTACAGCTCAGCGAGCCGGGCCTCGGCGTCGACGACCATGGTGCGGAACTTGAAGCACCCGAAGTGCTCGCCGTCGCGGCCGGTGCGGGTCTGCTTGAAGAGAACGGGGCCGCGGTCCGCCAGCTTGACGCGCAGCGCGGCGTACGCCATCAGGGGGGCGAAGGCGACGATCAGGGCCGTCGACCCGACCAGGTCGAACAGCCGCTTGCCCCAGCGGGCGGCGTCGGTCGAGCGGGGCGGGTCGATGTGCATCAGCGGCAGGCCACCGACCGGGCGGACCTTGATCCGCTCGCCGGAGACGTCGGTGACGCTGGGCGCTACGACCACCTGCACGTCGGCCTTCTCGAGGTCCCAGACGATCCGGCGCAGCTGGCCGGCCGAGGTGAGCGCGCCACCGGCGAAGAAGACGAGGTCGGCGTCCGAGGCCGTGATCACCGAGGTGGCCTGCTCGCAGGCGCCGATGACGGGGATGCCGGACGCGGTCTGCTCGCAGAGCTCGCTCGCGGGCACCAGGGCGCCGGAGACGTGGTAGCCGAGCCAGGCCTCGCGGTGGAGGACGGCCGCGATCTCGTCGACGTGGCTGGGGGAGCCGGCGATCAGCACGCGGTACTGGAGCTTGCCCTGGCGACGCGCCCGGTGGACGGCCTGGCGCAGCACCCAGCGACCGATCAGCAGGGCAGGGATGCCGAGCCCGAAGGCGAGCAGGAAGAAGCCGCGCGAGAGCTGGAACTTCGCGAGGTAGCAGCCGACCCCGAGGAGACCCGCCGTGACCAGGCTGGCGTTGAAGACCCGCTTGTACTCGTCGGTGCCGGCGCCGAAGACGTCGTCGCGGTAGCCGCCGAAGACGGCGATCACGAGCAGCCAGGCGAGCAGCACCAGCGGCCCGATCACCTGGATCGTGTCGCTGACGTCCGCCGCCGTGTCGAAGACGCTGAGCCGGTTGCGGCCCAGGGCGGCGAGCACGAAGACGCCGCTCATGATCGCCAGGTCGAGGACCAGGGCAGAAATGGGCAGGTAGCGCAGCGCGCGACTAGGAGGTCCGAGGGTCCTCGTCCTCTTGACCGAAAGTAACGTCATACCAGTCCCATGCCATGCGCCCCGAGCGATGGTGCTGCACCCGGAGCCCCCCGTGAATCACCGTGGTGAACTCTGCCTGAAGGGTCTCCTCTGCGCAGCCGAATCGAGAAAACCGTAAGGCGCCTTTGTTACGCCCGAGAGATGGACGTGCGTCGGCTGGATTTCTGACGCAAAAGGTTTGCCTGAACTTCGCCTCGAGGGCGTGTTTGTTTTGCGGTGACTTGGGCCACACTGAAGTCATGACCGTCGCGCTGGTGGTCCTTCTCGGGATCACGATCTGGTGTCTCGTGCCGCTTCCGCTCGCCGTGGCGTTCGGCAGGTCCTTCCGCGCCGGCGGGGTCGAGGACGCCTTCGCGGAGATCGTCCGCGACTACGACGCCTCGAGCGTGTGATCGACGACCCCGACGCTGTGCTCGTAGAGCGGCCACGCGCGGGAGTCCTCCGGGTGCAGGTCCATCGATGCGCACCACTCCTCGAACGGGGTGGACAGCGACTCCGCGTCGCCACTGCCGGCTGAGAACACCAGGATCATGCGTCTCACATCGGCGCCGCCGGGGTGCACCTGAGCGTTCACTCCGCCCAAGGTTAAACAACCGATCGGTTGACAACTGTCGTACGCCGTGCCACCGTTGATCAACCCGATGGTTGAACACGGAGGAGGCATCGTGACGGACCAGCTCTCCCGGGCGTTCCAGGCCCTGGCCGACCCGACGCGGCGCGACCTGGTCGCCCGGCTGGCCGCCGACGGCGACGCCAGCGTCGGCGACCTCGCGGCGCCGTACGACGTGACCGTGCAGGCGGTCTCCAAGCATCTGAAGGTGCTGGAGGACGCGGGGCTGGTGAGCCGCACCCGGGACGCGCAGCGCCGGCCGGTGCACCTCGAGGCGGAGGTGCTGGACCTGATGACCACGTGGATCGAACGCTACCGGCGGCAGGCGGAGGAGCGGTTCGCCCGCCTCGACGCCGTGCTCGAGCAGATGGAGGACGAGGAATGACCCGCAACCTGACCCAGATCGAGGCGGTGCCGGACCTCCCGGTCATCCGCATCACGCGCGAGTTCGACGCGCCGCGCGAGCGCGTGTTCCGCGCCTGGACCGACCCCGAGCTCTTCGCCCGGTGGGTCGGCCCGCGCAGCATCGACACCGCCATCGAGACGTGGGACGCCCGCACCGGTGGGGCGTGGCGCTACACCGGGCGACGTGACTCCGACGCCTTCGCCATGGGCTTCTGGGGCTCGTTCCACGAGGTGCGTCCGCCCGAGCGACTCGTGCAGACCTTCTCGTTCGACGGCGCACCCGACGGCGTCAGCCTCGAGACGATGCTCTTCGAGGAGCTGCCCGGCGGTCGCAGCCGGATCGTCGCGACCTCGGTGGTCGAGTCCGTCGAGATCCGCGACCAGATCATCGCGAGCGGCATGGAGAGCGGCGTCGTCGAGGGCTACGAGGCGCTGGACGAGCTGCTGGCGGAGAAGTCGTGACGCCGGCGGAGCACCACCGCGAGGTCGCCGCCGACTTCACCCGACGAGTCGACGGTGCCGCCGACTGGGACGCCCCCGCGCCCGTGGACGGCTGGACCGCCCGCGACGTGGTCGGACACCTGGTGGAGTGGTTCCCCGGTTTCCTCGAGGCGGGCACGGGCATCAGGCTCGAGCCGGGACCGTCCGTCGCCGACGACCCGGTCGGTGCCTGGCATGCCCACGTGGCTGGCGTGCAGGAGCTGCTCGACGACCCGGCGTACGCCGGCGCCGTGCTCAGCAACCCGCACATCGGCGACGTGCCGCTGCCGGAGGCGGTGGACCGCTTCTACACGGCCGACGTCTTCATGCACACGTGGGACCTGGCGCGGGCGACCGGCCAGGACGAGACCCTCGACGCCGAGACCTGCGCGGAGATGCTCGCCGGCATGGAGCCGATGGACGAGATGCTGCGCGCGAGCGGGCAGTACGGCGCGCGAGTGCCGGTGTCGGACGACGCGGACCCCCAGACCAGGCTGATCGCCTTCATCGGCCGCGATCCGGCCTGGAGGCCTTGACGCGGCTTGGCGGGTGGGATAGGCTCGGCACAAGCACAAAGTCACGATGCCGAACCGACTCGGATGAGTGACGTGCCAGTCGTGAGGGTGAGTGATAGCCCGGATTCCCGGGCCTCCAGGAGCGGCGACCGACCAGGTCGTGACCGCATGCCGTGAAGGAGGCCCGATGAGTCATCCGATCCTCGTCGCCGCGGCCTCCGTCGACGAGACGCTGAAGTCGGTCGCCGACGTCAACGCCGTCTTCATGACGGCCGGCGAGAAGGCCGACGCCCTGCGCGAGCTGGTCCGGCTCGAGTCCCGGCTGGTCGAGCTCCGGATGCGGGTGCTGTCGGTCGCCGACGACCTGGCCGACGAGGCCGCGGCGCACGACGCCGCGGAGTGGCTCGCCACCCGCACCCTCGTTCGTCACGAGGATGCGCGCGCCGATCTCGCCCTGGCCACGGGGCTCGACCGGCGCTGGGGCGTGCTCGCCACCGCACTGCGCGCCGGGGAGGCCACCGTCGCCCAGGCCCAGGTGATCGCCCGCACCCTGGACGACCTCCCGGCCGACGTACCGGCCGACGTGCTGGCGCTCGCCGAGGAGACGCTCGTCGGACACGCCGCCCACCACGGACCCCGCCAGCTGGCCCGACTCGGCCGCCGGATCCTCGACGTCGTCGCGCCCGAGATCGCCGAGGAGGCCGAGGCGCGCCGGCTCGCGGCCCTCGAGGCCGAGGCCCACCGCCGCACCCGCCTCCACCTGAGACGGTGCGGCGACGGCACGACCCGGATCGGTGGTCGGCTGCCGGACGCGGTCGCCGATCGGCTCGCGACCTACCTCCATGCGTTCACCAACCCGCGCCGGGCCGGCGCCGACGACCCGGCCGAGCGGTTGCCCTACCCGCGTCGCCTCGGTGAGGCGTTCGGCCAGCTGCTCGAGGCCATCGACCCGGGACGTCTTCCTCTGCACGGCGGCGATGCCACGACGGTGATCGTGACCATCGGCCTGGAGAGCCTGCGCAGCGAGCTCGGCGTGGACGCGACGGGCGAGATCTCCGCCGGCGAGGTACGCCGGCTGGCGTGCACGGCACGCATCCTCCCGGCCGTCCTCGGCGGTGCCTCCGAGGTCCTCGACCTCGGCCGCAGCCGGCGGTTGTACTCCGGTCCCCAACGCAAGGCGATGCTGGTCCGCGACCGCGAGTGCCGCGCCGAGGGGTGCGACATCCCGGGCACCTGGTGCGAGGCGCACCACTGGCTCCCGTGGACGTTCGGCGGGCGTACCGACCTCGACGACGGCGTCCTGCTCTGCAGTCACCATCACCATCGCGCCCACGACGACCGCTACACCGCCGATCGACTACCCAACGGGGACGTCAGGTTCGCGCGGCGGACCTGAGGCACACCCTAGGCGGGGGTGGCCGCCTGACGGCGGGCGTCCCAGGCCGACTGCACCATGTCGTGCAGGTCGTGACGCATCTTCCAGTCGAGGTCGCGCGCGGCCAGCTCGTCGCTGGCGACGATCCGGGCGGGGTCGCCGGGGCGGCGCCCCTGGACCTCCGGCTCGAAGTCGATGCCGGTCGCGTCCCGGACGGCGTCCATGATCTGCCGGACCGAGACGCCGTCGCCGCTGCCGAGGTTGTAGACGTGCGCGAGGTCGTCGCCGGCCAGCAGCCGCTGGGCCGCGATCACGTGGGAGTGCGCGAGGTCGGCGACGTGCACGTAGTCGCGCACGCAGGTGCCGTCCGGGGTCGGGTAGTCGGTGCCGTTGATGTGCGGCGTCCGGCCCTCGACGAGCGCGTCGAAGATCAGCGGGAAGAGGTTGTGCGGGCTGGTGTCGTAGAGCTCGGGCGAGCCGGACCCGACCACGTTGAAGTAGCGCAGCGACGTGTGCCGCAGCCCGGTCACCCGACCGACGTCGCGGATCAGCCACTCGCCGGCCAGCTTCGTCTCGCCGTACGGCGACTCCGGGTGGGTCGGCGTCTCCTCGGTCACCAGCTCGACGTCGGGGGTCCCGAACGTCGCCGCGCTGGAGGAGAACACCATCGCCTGCACGCCGGTGTCGGTCATGGCCTGGAGCAGCCGTGCCGTGCCCGTGATGTTCTGCTCGTAGGTGTGCAGCGGCCGGCTGACCGAGACCCCGGCGTACTTGAAGCCCGCCAGGTGCACGACCCCCACGACCTCGTGCTCGCGCAGCGTCGCGGTGACCGTGTCCTGGTCGAGGATCGTCGCCTCGACGAACGGCACGCCGTCGGGCACGAACGACGCGTGGCCGGACGACAGGTCGTCGATCACCACCGGCTCCATCCCCGCGTCGCGCAGCGCGTGCGTGACGTGCGATCCGATGTATCCGGCGCCTCCCGTGACCAACCAGCTCATGCCGCCGAGGATAGTCATCGGGGCCAGCGTGCTTAGGGTGGACGCCATGTCCGCACGTGGAGCCCTGCTCGCCGCGATCGTCGTCGCGCTCGGCCTGCTCGCGCCCGCGGCGTACGCCGAGCGTCCCGACGCCACCGCTCGGCGGGCCGGCCCGCTGGCCGGCCGGGTGGTCGTGCTCGACCCCGGTCACCAGCTCGGCAACCAGAACTTCCCGCGGCAGGTCAACCGGCCGGTCCCGGACGGCCGGGGCGGCCGCAAGCCGTGCAACACGACGGGTACGGCCACCAACGCGGGTCTCCCGGAGGCGACCTTCGTGTGGCGGGTGGCGCAGCTGGTCGAGGCCCGGCTCGAGCGGCTCGGTGCCACCGTCCAGCTCACCCGCACCAGCAACAGCCTCGACGAGTGGGGTCCGTGCGTCGACGTGCGCGGCCGCACCGGCAACCGGGCACACGCCGACCTCGAGCTGAGCATCCACGCCGACGGTGTCCTGGAGCGGGGCGCCCGCGGGTTCCACGTCATCGCGGCGCCGGACCGCGGCCGTGCCTCGGTGCGGCTGGCCCGCACGACCCGGGACACGCTCGTGCACCGCGGGCTCCCGCCCGCCAACTACATCGCGGGCGGCGACGGCCTCGACCTGCGCACCGACCTCGCGACCCTGAACTTCTCCCGGGTCCCGACCGCGATGGTCGAGCTCGGCAACATGCGCGACCGGGTCGACGCCCGCCGGATGACGACCGGCAAGGGGCGTACGGCGTACGCGAGCGCGCTCACTCGCGCGGTGCTGCGCTACCTGGGCTGAGCGATCCCGCGCAGCACCATCGCCACGACGGCCTCGGCGCGGGTCTCGATGTCCTCGTCGGTGTCGGTGCGCTGCTCGAGGCGGTAGGAGAGCGAGTTGACCATCGCGGCGCCGTAGATCGCCTCGGTCACCGCACCCGGCGGGAAGTCGGGGACCATCTCGCCGCGTTCCTGAGCGCGCAGGCAGATCTGCTCGACCTGGCGGCTGTGGACCTCGCTGACGGCGTCGGAGAACTCACCGAGCCGTTCGGCCGAGCTCGCGCAGTCGAAGGTGACCCGCAACGACGCCCAGCCGACGGTGCCGTGGAAGTAGTGCAGCATGTTGATCGCGAGCTGGCGCAGGTCCTCCTCGAAGGACCCGGTGTCGACCGCGGTCAGGCCCATGCCGTTGTTGGTCACGGCCGCGGTCAGCAGCGCGTCCTTGTCCGGCCAGCGCAGGTAGACCGTCGACTTGCCGACGCCGGCGCGGCGGGCGACCGCGTCCATCGTGAAGCCGGACCACCCGTGCGCGCCGTACTCCTCCAGCGCCGCGGTGAGGATCTTCTGCTCGGCTCCGGGCGTGCGTGGTCGACCACGGCCGCGCCGCGGCTCCTCCCCCGGAGTCATGGGCGAATTGAAACATCCGACACGCGGTGTCGGATATGGCCCGAGTCGGCTACTCGCCTGTCTGGGGTGGACTAGGAGCGAGTATTACCCGAGGCCGCCGATGATCACCTCGACGACGTCGGCGACGCGGGCGGCGACCATCTCGTCGGTGATCGGGTCGTGGTCGAGCCGGCGGCCCAGGGTGAAGAAGAGTCCCGCACCGTAGATCAGGTCGGTGATCGCGAGGGGCTCGACGGCGGCCCGCAGCTCGCCGCGTTCCCGGGCGCGCTGGAAGATGCCGCCGATGACCTCGCGGTGCACGCCGCTGATCTCGCGCGTGAACTGCCCCAGCGGCTGGCTCGCGCTGGCGCTGTCGACGACCATCCGGAAGCCCGCCCAGCCCTCCGCGTCGGCGAACTCGCGGAAGACGCCGGTCGCCAGCCCGGTCAGGTCCCCACGCAGCGACCCGGTGTCGACCTCGACGACGGTGCGGCTGCGCAGGCGTACGGCGTCGGTCAGCAGCGCGTCCTTGTCGGCCCAGCGCAGGTAGAGCGTCGACTTCCCGAAGCCGGCTCGGCGCGCGACGCCGTCCATGGTGAACCCGGCCCAGCCGTGCTCCGTGTACTCCTCGAGCGCGGCGTGCAGGATCTTCTGCTCCGCGCCGGGAGAGCGCGGCCGTCCTCGGCCGCGCCGGGGCGTCTCCTCGTCCGGCGGCATGCTTGATTGAACATCAGACAACCCACGTCTGTTATGCCTCTGAAAGTAAATTCGCGTCGTGCCCTAATCTCGAACGCGTGCCCGAAGCCGCCCCATCGTCCGCCGTCGACGGCTGGTCCGGACGCCGCACGCACCACTGGGACGACTGGGGCCTCGCCGCGCTGACCGCCGCCAAGGGGCAGCGCGTCGTCAGCCTCGTCGTACCCGCTCGCAACGAGGCGGCGACCGTCGGCGACGTGGTCGCGAAGGTCCGCTCGGCCCTGGTGGAGACCGTCGCCCTGGTCGACGAGATCGTGGTCATCGACTCCGACTCGACCGACGACACGTACGCCGTGGCGACCGACGCCGGCGCGACCGTGCACCGCTCCGCCGAGATCCGCCCCGACCTCGGCACCCGCCCGGGCAAGGGCGAGGCGATGTGGAAGTCGCTCTTCGTCACCTCCGGCGAGCTGATCGTCTTCATGGACGCCGACCTCGTCGACTGGGACACGCACTTCGTGCCCGGCCTGCTGGGGCCGCTGCTGACCGACCCCGGCGTCGAGCTGGTCAAGGGCTTCTACGAGCGCCCGATGGTCGTCGGCGGTGAGACGGTGCCCTTCGAGGGTGGCCGGGTCACCGAGCTGGTCGCCCGGCCGCTGATCGGGCTGCTCTTCCCGGAGCTGGCCGGGCTGCACCAGCCACTGGCAGGGGAGTGGGCGGTGCGCCGGTCGCTCATCGAGAGTCTCTCGGTGCCCCACGAGTACGCCGTCGAGCTGGCCGCGCTGATCGACACGCAGCGCAGCCGCGGGCTGGACGCGATCGCGCAGGTCGACCTCGGCGTCCGCGCCCACCGGCACCAGTCGCTCAGCGACCTGAGCGGGATGGCGACGCAGATCCTCGCGGCGGCCCTGGCCCGCGCGGGCGCCGGTCCGCAGGTCGACGAGCGCCCGCCCGCCCGGGGGGTCCGATGACGCTGCGACTCGGACGCCGTACGTTCGCCGACGACGCCACGCTGATGATGGCGATCGTCAACCGCACCCCCGACTCCTTCTACGACCAGGGCGCGACCTGGGCCGAGGAGCGCGCGCTCGAACGGGTCGCGCTGGTCGTCGAGCAGGGCGCCGAGATCGTCGACATCGGCGGCATCAAGGCCGCGCCCGGGGTGGAGATCTCGGCCGCCGAGGAGATGGACCGGGTCGTGGACTTCGTGGCGCGCGTGCGCGCGGCCCACCCCGACCTGGTGATCTCGGTCGACACCTGGCGCGCCTCGGTGGCCGCCGCCGTCTGCGCGGCCGGGGCCGACGTCATCAACGACGCGTGGGGCGGCGCCGACCCCGAGCTCGTGGACGCCGCCGCCGAGGGCGGCGCGGCCGTCATCTGCACGCACACCGGCGGCGTGACGCCGCGGACGCGCCCCTACCGGATCGAGTACGACGACGTCGTGGCCGCCGCGATCGCCGACACCGTCGCGTACGCCGAGCGCGCGATCGCCGCCGGCGTCGCGAAGGAGTCGGTCGTCATCGACCCGGCGCACGACTTCGGCAAGAACACCTTCCACTCCCTCGAGCTGACCCGCCGGCTCGGCGAGATGGTCGACACCGGCTACCCGGTGCTGGTCTCGCTCTCCAACAAGGACTTCGTCGGCGAGACCCTCGACCTGCCCGTGGGTGAGCGGCTCGTCGGCACCCTGGCCGCGACCGCGGTCTGCGCCCTCGCGGGTGCCCGGATCTACCGCGTCCACGAGGTCGTCGAGACCCGCCAGGTCGTCGACATGGTGTCGTCCATCGCGGGCCGCCGCCCGCCGCGCCGGGCGATCCGGGGGCTGCAGTGACCCGGGTCGTGCTCGTGCCCGGCGTGCTCGCGCTGCTCCCGGAGTACGCCGGCCTCGACGACCCGGTCGCCGAGCTGCGAGCCGCGTGCCTGGCCGCCGTCGGCTGGCTCGGGTCCGACCCGACCGTCCTGGCCGACGAGCAGGGCGCCCGCGTCGCCGCACACCTCCTGGCTTCCACAAGCCGGTCCAGCGACGAGCCGTCGTACCTCGTGGTCGGCAACGGCTCCGCCCGGCGTACCGAGAAGGCGCCCGGGCACCTCGACGAGCGCGCGCACGCCTTCGACGACGCCCTGCGGTCCGCGCTGTCGTCGAGCGACGCGGAATGGCCCGACTTCGAGCTCGGCAAGGACCTTCTCGCGTCACTCGACGGGATCGGGCGGCTGCGTGAGGTTCGGCCGCCGGGCGTCACCGCCACCATCGACTACGACGACGACCCGTTCGGCGTGCAGTACTGGGTGATGAGGTGGCAGTGGTGAGGGTGCTGGTGGGTCCGGACACCGACGACCTCGCCGAGCTCTACGCACCCCTGCGCTCGCCGTGGCTGCGGGTCAACATGGTGAGCACCGTCGACGGCGCCGCGACCGGGGCGTCGGGCACGAGCGGATCGATCAACAACGCCGTGGACAAGCAGGTCTTCGACCACCTGCGCGCGACCTGCGACGTGATCGTCGTGGGCGCGGCGACGGCACGCGCGGAGGGCTACGGCCCGGCCGACCGGCCGATCGTCGTGGTCAGCCGGCAGGAGGAGGTGCCCGACGGGCTCCGCGACGCGCCGGACGGTTCGGTGGTGGTGCGGCCGCTCGGCGACCCGGTCGCCTTCCGGGCCTGGCTCCACGACCAGGGCTGGGCGACCGTGCTCTGCGAGGGCGGCCCGACGCTCCTCGGCCACCTGGTTGCGGCGGGCGTGGTCGACGAGCTGTGCACGACGTTCGTCCCGCGGGTCGTCGGTGGCGACCACGGCCGCATCTCGACCGGTGCGCCCGTCGACGCGCCGCTCACCCTGCACACGCTGCTCGAGCAGGACGGCACGCTCCTCGCGCGCTGGCTCCTCTGACTACTCGCCGGCCGCGAGGTCCGCGTGCTCCTCGCGCAGCTGGCGCTTGAGGATCTTGCCCGACGGGTTCTTCGGCAGCGCGCCGGCGACCACGACGTACTTGGGCGTCTTGAAGCCGGCCAGCACCGAGCGGGTGTGCTCGACGACCGCCTCGGGGGTGAGCGACGCGCCCTCCTTCGGTACGACGACCGCGGCGACCGCCTCGACCCAGCGCGGGTGGTCGACGCCGAAGACGGCGACCTCGGCGACCCCCTCGAGCTGGTAGATCGCCTCCTCCACCTCCCGGCTGGCGACGTTCTCCCCGCCGCTCTTGATCATGTCCTTCTTGCGGTCCACGACGTACAGGCGGCCGCCGTCGTCGAGGTAGCCCAGGTCGCCGGAGTGGAACCAGCCGCCCCGGAACGCCTCCGTCGTCTTCTCCGGGTCGAGGTAGTAGCCCAGGGTGGCGTGCGGCGAGCGGTGCACGATCTCGCCGACGGTGCCGGCCGGCACCGGCTCGTCCCGGTCGTCGACGATCCGGGTCTCGACGTTGAGAGACGCGCGGCCCGCCGAGCCCGGGAACGCGAGCTGCTCGTCGGGTCCGAGGATCGTGGCGAGCGGGGCCATCTCGGTCTGGCCGTAGAAGTTCCAGAGGTCGACGTCGGGCAGCCGGCGGCTCATCTCCTCGAGCACCGCGACCGGCATCGGCGAGGCGCCGTAGTAGCCCTTGCGCAGCGACGACAGGTCGGCGGTGTCGAAGTCCGGGTGGCGCAGCAGGCCGATCCAGATCGTCGGCGGCGCGAAGAACTTGGTGACCCTGTGCTCCTCGATCGCCCGCAGGATCGCGCCCGGCTCCGGCGCCGGCAGGATGATGCTGGTCGCGCCGAGGTAGACGTCGACGCCGAGGAAGCAGTCCAGCTGCGCGCAGTGGTAGAGCGGCATCGTGTGCAGCTCGACGTCGTCGGCGCTCATCTGCCCGTCGACCACGCAGGAGACGTACTGCCACATCAGCGACCGGCTGCTCAGCAGGGCGCCCTTCGGCCGCGACTCGGTGCCCGAGGTGAACATCATCCGCACCGGGTCGTCGTCCTCGAGCAGGACCGGGTACGGCGCGCCGTCGCGGTCGAGCCAGTCCTGGAGGTCGTGCCACCCCTCGGGGACCTCGCCGTCGGCCAGGCGTACGACGGCCCGCGTCGTGACGGTGCCGGCCGTCGTCGCAGCGAGTGCTTGCTCGGCGACGGGCAGCAGCGCGTCCTCGACCACGAACGCCTCCGCGCCGCTGTGGTCGAGGATGTAGGCGATCTCCTCGGCGCCGAGCATGAAGTTGATCGGCACCAGGACCACACCTGCGCGGGCGCACGCGAAGTTCAGGACGACGTACTGCCAGCTGTTGTGGCACAGCAGCGCCAGCCGGTCGCGCGCCGCGAGGCCGTGCGCGTGGAGCGCTGCGGCCGCGCGGTCGACGACGGCGTCGAGCTCGGCGAAGGTCAGCCGCGTGTCGCCGTCCTGCACCGCGAGCTTGTCGGGGCTGCGCCCCGCCGTACGCCGTGGCAGGTCGCCCAGGGTCTGTTGGCGTGCCTTGTCCACGAGGGGAGAGGTCATGCCCGTCACACTAGGCCGGTCACAATGGGCAGGTGGACGTTGGGATGACGTTGCCGGTGATGGAGCCGGACCTGTGGGCCGAGGGCGCGGCGACGCTCGAGTCGTGGTCGCGTGCCGTCGACGAGGGGCCGTGGTCGTCGCTGTGCTGGGGCGAGCGGATGGCCTTCGACAACCCCGACTCGCTGACGCTCCTCGGAGCCGTCGCGGCGTGGACGTCGCGGGCGCGCCTGACGACCACGGTCGTCGTGCCCCAGCTGCACGACCCGGTGTCGCTCGCCAAGTCGCTCGCCACCGGTGACCGGCTCTGCGGCGGCCGGCTGTCCGTCGGACTGGGTGTCGGCGGTCGCGAGGAGGACTACCGTGCCGCCGGTGCGCCGCTCGCCACCAAGACGATGCGCGAGATGGCCGACCGGGTCGCGGTGATGAAGCGCGTCTGGGCCGGTGAGCGCGTGGTCGACTCGGTGCTGCCGGTCGGGCCGCCGCCCGTGCAGCCCGGAGGGCCGGAGCTGCTCGTCGGCACCCTCGGGCCGCGCACGATCCGCAGCGCCGCGAGCTGGGCCGACGGCCTGGCCGGGATGTCGCTCGACCTCGACCTCGCCGAGATGGCGAAGGTCTTCACGACCACCCGGGACGCGTGGGCCGACGAGGGCCGCCGTACGCCGCGGCTGACGACGTCGTTCTGGTTCGCGCTCGGCTCGCCGGACGTCGCCCGCGAGCAGGTCCGCCGCCACCTGCGGCACTACATGAACTGGATCCCCGAGCAGTACGTCGACGCCCTCGCCGCCACGGCCGGCTTCGCCGGGACACCCGCCGACCTCCGCGACGTCCTGCGCCGGATCGAGGACCTCGGCTGCGACGAGGTCCAGCTCATCCCCACCGACTCGTCCGTCGACCAGGTGCACCAGCTCGCCGACCTCGTCTGACCTCGCCCGGCGAGGTGGGCAGTGGTGGTTTCGAGGCTCGCTTCGCTCGCACCTCAACCACCGACGTTGGTGGTTGAGAGCCTCGAAACCACCACCCGTCGGGGCGCCTGGTCTGACCCTCACCCCAGTAGGCGAGCCGTTTGTCCCGCCGGGCGGCCCGCCAGCCCCTACGGTGTGCTCGTGCGGATGGACTGGCTGCCGATCTCTGCGGCGCTGCTCGTCACCGGGGCGCTCGCGTTGTGCCTCGGGTCCTTCCTGCTGCCCTCCTCGGACAGCACCGCGGACACGCTGCGGATCGTGCAGCAGCAGGGCGGTCAGTGGCTCACCGTCGCGGCGATCTTCTTCCTGGCGTCGGTGTGCCTGACCCTCGGGCTGCCGGCGGTCCTGACGCTCTTCGACCGGCGCGGCTGGACGCTCGGCATGATCAGCGCGATCGTGCTCGAGGTCGGGTTCATCGGCACCGCTGGCTTCGCGATGCTGATGGTCTTCTTCCGCTCACTGGTCATCACGGACGCGCTGCGCGACCAAGGCCTCGAGGACGCGAGCTCGGAGGCCGGGCTCACCGTGTTCCTGGGCGTGTGGATCGCCGGCCTCTACCTCGGCGAGCTGCTGCTCGGCATCGCCCTGCTCCGGGCCCGGGCGACCCCGCGCTGGGTGCCCTTCGCGCTGATCGCCCACGCGCTGTCGTTCGTCGTCTCGTCGTTCCTGCCCGAGCTGCTGGCGAAGTCGCTCATCCTGCTGCTGGTCGCCGGCTTCTGCGGGATCGCCATCCAGGCGACCCAGCCCGGCCCCCGGCGTCGCTACAGCTGACCGAGCGCGGCAGCGAGGTCGGCCACCTGCTCCAGCGGCGGCTCGTAGCCGGGGAAGTAGCAGCACACCCGGTCGGCCACGTCGCCGAAGCGTCGCCCGATCTCGGCCGCGCACTCCTCCGGAGTCCCGCGTACGGCGAGGGTCTCGAGCATCTCGTCGGTCACCAGCCCGAACATCGCGCCCAGGTCACCGGTCTTCGACAGCCGGTTGAGCTCGGGCTGCACGTCGCCCCAGCCCTCGGCCTCGAGGACCGGGACGTACGCCGGGGTGGAGCCGTAGAACGCGAGCAGCCCGCGGACGCCCACCGACGCCGCCTCGAGCTCGGCCTCGGTCCGGCCCATCGCGACGATCGCCTGCGGCAGGATCGAGAGCTCTGAGCGGCCTCGGCCCGACCGGGCCAGCCCCTCGTCGACGGCGGGCAGGGTGCGCGAGCGGAAGTGCCGGTGGCTGTGGAACGGCATCACCAGCAGGCCGTCGGCGACCTCGGCGGCGGTCCGCGTCATCACCGGTCCGAGCGCGCCGAGCAGCACCGGCGGCACGCCGTACGGGTTCGGGCCGGGCACGAACGTCGGCGGCATCAGCGTGTGCCGGGTGTGCTCGCCCTCGAACCGCAGCGGGGTGCCGTCCTGCCAGGAGCCGAGGATCGCCTTCACCGCCAGGACGATCTCGCGCATCCGGGCCGCCGGCGGCGACCACGTGGCGCCGTACCGCTTCTCGATGTGGGGCTTGATCTGCGAGCCGAGGCCGAGCCGGAAGCGGCCGCCGGACATCAGCTGGAGGTCGTACGCCGCGTTCGCGAGGTGCATCGGGCTGCGGGGCATCGCGATCGCGACGTTGGTCATCAGGTCGGTCGCGATCCCGGCGGCCGCGGTCGCCGCCAGCGGCAGGAAGACGTCGTGCGGTCCCTCGAAGGTGAACAGCCCGGCGACGCCGGTGGCGGCCAGCTCGCGGGCCCGGTCGACGGCGAGATCGGGTCGGGCGTCGAGCTGGATGTCGAGGAGCACGCGGTCAGTGTGGCGCAACCCGCGGGGCCGGCGCGGCACGATCCAGCAGGACGGCACCGACGGCCGCGACCACGAAGAGCGACGACACCGTGAGCAGCGTGGCGCGGAACCCGTGCGAGCCCCCACCATACGCCGCCATCAGCGCGACGCTGGTCGCGCTGCCGATCGTGAACCCGAGGTAGCGCAGCACCTGGTTGAACGCCATGGCGCTGCCGGTCTCGGCCTGTGGCAGGTGCGGCACCATCAGCACGGCCAGCGAGGAGAAGGTGAAGCCGCTGCCGACCCCGCCGAGCGCCATCGCCAGCAGCAGCTGCCACAGGTGCTCGTGCCAGAGCGCGAGCACGACGGTCGACACCAGGAACATCAGGCACCCGGTCGGCAGCAGCGCGCCGCTGCCGATGCGGACCCGGACGACCCGGGCGAGCTGGTTGCCGAGCACGCTCATCAGCGAGTAGGGCACCAGGATCAGGCCGGCCACCCAGATCGGCATCGCCAGTCCGAAGCCGGGCTCGTCGGCGCGGACGAGGACGACCGACAGGGTGAGCAGGCAGTACATGCCGAGGCCCGCGACCAGGGCGACCAGGTTCGGTGCCGCGATCCCGGGACGGACCGCCATCCGCAGGTCGACGAGCGGCGAGCGGCTGCGCAGCGTCCAGGCGCACCAGACGACGAGCAGCGCCGCGCCGCCGAGACCGAGCCCGAGCGTCCGGGCCGAGGCCCAGCCCCAGACCTCGCCCTCGCTGACCGCCAGCAGCACGGCCAGCATGCCGACGCTGAGCAGGCCCGCGCCGGCCCAGTCGACACGCATCGGCGCGGCCTCGGCCGACCCCGGGAGGTGGCGCCACGCCATCAGCAGGGTCGCGCCGGTGAGCACGGTGCCCAGGGCGTACGCCGCCGAGAGCCCACCGAGCTCCGCGACCAGCGACGTCAGCGGGTAGCCGAGCCCGGCCCCGGCCACGGTGGTGACCGACAGCAGCGCGATGGCGCGGTTCATCGGCTCGCCGACGAGCGCGTCGCGCGCCACCGCGATCGCCAGCGGCAGCAGCGCCATGCCGACGCCCTGCATGGCGCGGCCCGCGACCAGGACGCCGTACGACGTCGGCACGATCGCGATCGCCGTCCCGGTCGTCACGACAGCCAGCCCGACCAGGATCGTCGGCCGGCGCAGCCGCCCGCTGGCGAACCGACCCACGATCGGGGTCGCGACCGCACCGGTGAGCAGCGTGGCCGTCAGCGACCACTGCGCGGTGGTGAGGCGGACGTCGTACGCCTCGGCGATGCTGGGCACCAGCGGTGCGCCCAGCGAGGAGACCACCGCGGTGATGGTGGTGAGCAGCGCCAGGGTGGGCAGCAGCAGCCGCTGCCGCCCACCCTGGTCAGCCACAGGTTGGTTTCGAGACGCGCCGTCACGACCGCTGCCGCGGTCGTGGCCGCTCCTCAACCTTCGCCGCTTCTCGGTGAGCTCGCGAGCTCGCTCACCGGCGCCTCACTTCGCCTTGCGCGCCCGCGCGGCGATCTTGGCGCGCTCGTTCTGGTCGAGGATCACCTTGCGGATCCGGACCGTCTCGGGCGTGACCTCGACGCACTCGTCGTCGCGGCAGAACTCCAGGCACTGCTCGAGCGAGAGCTTCTTCGGCGGGACCAGCTTCTCGAAGTTGTCGGAGGTGGCGGACCGGATGTTGGTCTGCTGCTTCTCCTTGGTGATGTTGACGTCCATGTCGTCGGCGCGCGAGTTCTCGCCGACGATCATGCCCTCGTAGACCTCGGTGGTCGGGTCCACGAACATCACGCCGCGCTCCTGCAGCGAGGTCATGGCGTACGCCGTCGCCGCGCCCTTGCGGTCGGCGACCAGCGAGCCGTTGTTGCGCGAGCGGATCTCGCCGGCCCACGGCTCGTAGCCCTCGGAGATGTGGTGGGCGATGCCGGTGCCGCGGGTGTCGGTGAGGAACTCGGTGCGGAAGCCGATCAGGCCGCGGGCCGGGACCAGGAACTCCATGCGCACCCATCCGGTGCCGTGGTTGGTCATCTGCTCCATGCGGCCCTTGCGGGTGGCGAGCAGCTCGGTGATCGCGCCGAGGTACTCCTCCGGGGCGTCGATGGTCAGGCGCTCGACGGGCTCGTGGACCTTGCCGTCGACCTCCTTGGTGACCACCTGCGGCTTGCCGACGGTCAGCTCGAAGCCCTCGCGGCGCATCTGCTCGACCAGGATGGCCAGCGCCAGCTCGCCGCGGCCCTGGACCTCCCACGCGTCGGGACGCTCGGTCGGGAGGATCCGCAGCGACACGTTGCCGATCAGCTCGGAGTCGAGGCGGTCCTTGACCAGGCGGGCGGTGACCTTGCCGCCCTTGACCCGGCCGACGAGCGGCGAGGTGTTGGTGCCGATCGTCATCGAGATCGCGGGCTCGTCGACGTGGATGAGCGGGAGCGCGACCGGGTTCTCGGTGTCGGCGAGGGTCTCGCCGATGGTGATGTCCGGGATGCCGGCGATGGCGACGATGTCGCCCGGGCCCGCGGACTCGCCGGGCTGGCGCTCGAGGCCCTCGGTGACGAGGAGCTCGGTGATCTTGACGTTCTTGACCGAGCCGTCGCGCTTCATCCAGGCGACCTGCTGGCCCTTCTTCAGGGTGCCCTGGTGGACGCGGACCAGCGCGAGCCGGCCGAGGAACGGCGAGGAGTCGAGGTTGGTGACGTGGGCCTGCAGCGGCGCGCCCTCGTCGTACGTCGGGGCCGGGATGGTCTCGAGGATCGTCTTGAAGAGCGGCTCGAGGTCGGGGGAGTCCGGCAGCTCGCCGTTCTCGGGGGCCTCGAGGCCGGCGACGCCGGCGCGGCCCGACGCGTAGACGACCGGGAAGTCCAGGGCGTCCTGGCTGTGGTGCTCGTCGAGCAGGTCCATGAAGAGCTCGTAGGTCTCGTCCACGACCTCGGCGATGCGGGCGTCGCCACGGTCGGTCTTGTTGACGACCAGGATCACCGGCATGTCGGCGTTCAGCGCCTTGCGCAGCACGAAGCGGGTCTGCGGGAGCGGGCCCTCGGACGCGTCGACGAGGAGCACGATGCCGTCGACCATCGACAGGCCGCGCTCGACCTCGCCACCGAAGTCGGCGTGGCCCGGGGTGTCGATGATGTTGATGACCATCGGCTGGCCGCCACCGGCGGGACCGGCGTAGTGCACGGCGGTGTTCTTCGCGAGGATCGTGATGCCCTTCTCGCGCTCCAGGTCGCCGGAGTCCATGACGCGCTCGGCCACGCTCTCGGCCTGGTGGGCGGTGAAGGCGCCGGCCTGACGCAGCATGGCGTCGACAAGCGTGGTCTTGCCGTGGTCGACGTGCGCGACGATGGCGACGTTCCGGAGATCTGAGCGAGTGGTAGACACGAGCGTCGAGTCTAGTGGCGCAGGGCGTTCGGACCCGCATCGTGCCGAGCGCGACTAGCCTGGATGTGTGGGGGGCCACGCACTTCGTGCTGTGCTCGTGACGGCCGTCTCCGTCACGAGCCTCGTCGTCGTTCCCACGACCCCCGCCTCCGCGGTCAGCACCGGTCGGCCGACCGCGGTCGCCGTCGCGCCCGACGGCACGTCGTACGTCGGGTTCGCGAACGCCGACGGCCTCCTGGTCCTGGCCCCGGACGGCGCGCCCGGCGGGTCGATCGCGACCGACGGCCCGGTCACCGCCCTGGCCGCCGACCCGGACGGCGGCGTGTGGGTCGACGACGGCTCGGTCGTCACCCGGCTCAGCCGGTCCGGCGCCGCGCTCGCCACCTTCCCGCACCAGCCTGCCGCCTCCTGCACCGCCGACGCCGCTCGGTACGGCGGCCTCGCCGTCACGAGCACGAGGGTCTACGTCGCCGAGCGGTGCCGGGGCAGCGTCGGCGTCTACACGCGGGACGGCGCGCTGCTGGCCACCGTCGACCTGCCGGGGTCGGGCAGCCCGCGCGGGATCGCCGTCGCACCGGCGTACGGGAAGGTGCCGGCGCGCGTCTACGTCGCGGTGCCGGACGCCGGCAAGGTCTACGGCTACAACGCCTCCGGGCTCGGCGCCCGCTCGAAGCCGGTCGCCACGATGACCGCGAGCCGGCCCGGCGGCGTCGTCGCCGACGACCGCGGCCACGTGGCCGTGCTCGACGCGTCGTCCAACGGGCTGTATCTCTACGACGCGCAACAGCGCTACCGGCAGTACCGCACCCTCGGTCACCCGCCGACCGCCGCCGCCACCAAGGGCTACCTCAGCCGGCCGGCGGCGATCGCGCAGGGCGGCGCGACGACGGGGCGGCACTTCTGGGTGGCCGACACCGGCAACGGCCGGGTGCAGCGGTGGAACACCACGGGCACCACGCAGTGGATGGCCGACACCCGGCTGGACGGGGCCCCCGACGACCCGGACGACCCGGACGACCCGGGCCAGCCCGACGAGCCGAGCACGCCGGTCACCACCTGCCGGGGCACGCCGTCGGTGCACATCGACGCCGGGGGCCGGGTCGCGCACCGGCCGTACGTCACGCTCGCGATCCGGGCCCCGGAGGGCGCGCAGGAGGTGCTCGTCTCGAACGACGGCTTCAAGCACACCGACCGCAAGCCGCTGACCAGCTCGTGCCGCTACCCGTGGACCCTCAGCGGCGGCGCGAGCGGACGACCCAAGGTCGTCTCGGTGCGGTTCCCCGGGGTGCCCGGCCGGGCGAGCGACCGGATCGTCCTGGACGGCGCCGCACCGGTCATCCACCGCGTCACCGCGAAGTGGGTGACGGCGCGTCGGGGGTGGGTGGTGCGGATCCACGCCACCGACCGCGGCACCGGCATCGCCTACGCCAAGGTCGGCAAGACCCGCTCCAGCACCCGCCGCTTCTCCTGGCCGCCGGACATCGTGTCGTGGGACAGCAGCCAGCTGCGCTGGATCCAGGTCGTCGACAAGGTCGGCCTGCGCAGCCGCTGGTACCAC
Organism: Nocardioides hankookensis; assembly: GCF_042658885.1. Lineage (NCBI taxonomy): Bacteria > Bacillati > Actinomycetota > Actinomycetes > Propionibacteriales > Nocardioidaceae > Nocardioides > Nocardioides hankookensis. The sequence goes on from NZ_JBHSRJ010000005.1 coordinate 107,224, forward strand.
CTCCGGCTCTGAGCAGCCCTGGGTACCGTGGAGGGATGCCTCGCATCGCCACCGCCGACCGCGTCGACCTCGAGCAGCTGCTGGACTTCGTCCGCACCCGGCACCACCTGGTGCTGGTCACGACCCGTGCCGACGGGAGGCCGCAGGTCTCCCCGGTGACCGGCGGCGTGGACCCCGAGGGCCGGATCGTCATCTCGACGTACCCGGACCGGGCGAAGGCCAACAACCTGCGCCGCCGCCCGGGCGCCTCCGTGCTGGTGCTCTCCGACGAGTGGGACGACGCCTGGGTGCAGGTCGACGGCACCGCCGAGGTCCTCGACATGCCGAGCGCCGAGGCCGAGGACGGGCTGGTGGAGTACTTCCGCTGCATCTCGGGCGAGCACTCGGACTGGGACGAGTACCGCGAGGCGATGCGCCGCCAGGGCAAGTCGCTGCTCCGGATCACGGTCGAGGGCTGGGGCCCGGTCGCCACGGGTGGGTTCCCGCCGGACCGCGCGCCCGCCTGAGCCATCCGTCTGGACCGGTCCAGTCAGCCCGGACCGACTGACGGCGTCGAGGCGGCCCGGAGGCTACCCGCGGGTTAACCTCCGGCTGTGAAGGCCCTTGCGGGCCGGCTCCTCTGCCTGGCCCTGATCTCAGCGGGCCTCGGGACCGCCACCTTGGCGACCCTCGAACCGGCGTCCGCCGCGGGCGGTGACTCCCCGACGGCGATCGCGGTCGGCCCGTCGGGGGTGTCGTACGTCGGCTTCGCGAGCGGTGGTCGGCTGCTCCGGCTCAACCCGCGCGGGGGCGCCAACGGCACGGTGCCGCTCGACCAGGACGATCCGGTGGACGGGCTCTTCGTGAACGCCTCCGGCCAGGTCTGGGTCGACTACGGGACCAGCGCGTCGCTGCTCGCGCCGGGCGGCCGGGTGCTGCGGCACTTCAGCCACGGCTCGGGCGCCTCGTGCGCAGGCAGCCCCGGCTCGGCGTACGGCGGGATCACCGTGGGCGGCGGCCGCGTCTGGGTCGCCGAGCGCTGTGACGGCACGATGTCGGTCTACAGCGTCACGGGCCGGCTCCTCGCGGCCGTCGACCTGCCGGGCCGCGACCACCCGCGCGGCATCACGTACGGCGTCGCCCAGTCCGGCCGTCCGGACACCGTGTACGTCGCGATGCCCGACACCGGGCGGATCGTCGCCTACCGCGCCGGCCAGGTGCGCAGCTCGTCGCGCCCGGCGCGCACGGTGACGCTGCGCCGTCCGGGCGGCGGCGTGCGGCCGCGTCCCGGCGGCATCGCCGTCGACCGGTTCGGGCAGCTCACGGTGGCCGACGTCGCCAACAACGCGGTCTACCTGGTCGACACCAACCACGACTACGACCTCTGGCGGATGCTCGGGCACCCGCCCAGCGCGAGCCGTGAGGCCGGACGCCTGCGGGCGCCGAGTGCGGTCTCGCAGTACGCCCAGGACGGCGGCGGCCTGTCCGGCAACCTCTTCATCGCCGACGCGGGCAACCAGCGGGTGCAGCGGTGGAACACCAGCGGGTGGACCTACTGGGTCAAGCAGGTCCGCGCCGGGCGCGGGTCGGGCGGCAGCGACGACGGTGGCGACAACGGCGGCGACAACGGCAGTGGCACGAGTCCCGGCGACGACGACGGCGGGGACGACGGGGGCGACGGGGGTGACGACGGTGGCAGCGTCGGCACCGGCGGGCCGGTCAGCTCGTCAGGCCCGCGCGTGGTCGGCACGGCCGTCGTCGGCGAGACCCTGACCTGCAACCCGGGCACCTGGTACAGCACCGCCGGTCCGCTGGCCGGCTCCATCCGCTTCGCCTACCGCTGGACGCGGGGAGGGGCCACGATCGCCGGCGCCGGCAGCCCGACGTACGTCCTCGTCGCGGCCGACGCCGGCGCCTCGGTGGCCTGCGAGGTCGCCGCGACCGACAACGTGGCCACCACGACCGCGGCCGCCCCGGCCGTGCTCGTCGCGGGTCGCTCCGTCGGTCCGGTCGACCCCGACCCTGACGAGCCCGGCCCGCCGGTCAACACCGGGGCGCCGACGGTGACCGGACCCGGCACTGTGGGCTCGGCGCTCACCTGCACGCCGGGGAGCTGGGCGGGCGGCGACCTCGCGTATGCCTACGCCTGGTCGCGCGACGGCGTCGCGGTCGAGCACTCCGCGTCGGCGAAGTACGTCGTCCTCAGCGTCGACGCCGGCACCTCGCTCAGCTGCACGGTGACCGCGACCGACGACGACGGCAGCGCATCGGCCAGCTCGGCTCAGCGCCCCGTCGCGAGCTCACCGGTCGGCGCGCCCGTCAACCTGACCAGCCCGACGATCTCAGGCAACCCGGTCGCGGGGCAGACCCTCACCTGCGACCCGGGTGGGTGGTCCGGCAGCCCGACCACGGTGATGGCCGTGTGGCAGCGCGACGGCGCGACCGTCGCCAACGGCAGCTGGACCTACGTGGTCGGCGCCGGCGCCGGCGACGCCGCGCTCCAGTGCGTCGTCGTGGCCGGCAACGGCTCGGGGCTCGGGGCGGCACGCTCGCGGCCGGCGGCCGCGGACGCCTGCGTCGGCGCGACGGGCGTCGAGATCGACGGTGGCGCGGCGCAGACGCGCTCGACCGCCGTCACCCTCACCCTCCGCGCGCCGCGCGGGACCACGACGGTGCACGTCTCGAACGACCCCGGCTTCGCGGGCGAGACGGTGACGGCCTACCCCGCCGGCTGCACGCTCGCCTGGACGATGCCGTCGATCGCGGGGATGCCGCTGTCCTGGTCGGTCTACGTCCGGTACGACGGGTCCGCGACCACCTACTCCGACTCGATCGTGGTCGACGTGCCCAGCTGAGTGAGAGGCTGGCGTCATGGACCGCTGCCGGTTCGTGCCGCCCTACCTGCTCGCTCGGGTCGCTCCGCAGAGCCTCGCCGTGGACGCGACGCTGCGCGCCGGCCGCGGCGTGCCGGTGACCGCCCGGCAGGCGGTGCTGGCCGCCACCGCGCCGGCCTGGACGGTGCACACCGCCGACCACGCGGAGACGCTGCCCGGACGGGTCGTGCGCTCCGCCGGGTCGGCGCCGTCGGGGGACGAGGCGGTCGACGAGGCGGCGACCGGCATCACCGGCGCGCTCGCGCTCTTCGCGGAGGTCTACGGGCGCGCGTCGTACGACGGCGCCGGCGCACCGGTCAGCCTGACGGTGCACTACGGCCAGGACTACGACAACGCCTTCTGGGACGGCGTCCAGCTGGTCTTCGGCGACGGCGACGGCCGGGTGTTCGAGCGCTTCACCAAGCCGGTGGACGTGCTCGGGCACGAGCTGACGCACGCGGTCACCGAGCACACCGCCGGGCTCGTCTACGAGGACCAGCCCGGGGCGCTCAACGAGTCGGTCTCCGACGTGTTCGCTGCCTGCCTCAAGCAGCGGCTCCTCGGGCAGTCGGCCGACCAGGCGGACTGGCTGATCGGCGCCGGCATCTTCGTCCCCGGCATCGCCGCGAGGGCGCTGCGCGACATGGCGGCGCCGGGCACCGCGTACGACGACCCGGCGCTGGGCCGTGACCCGCAGGTCGGGCACCTCGACGACTACGTGTCGACGTCCGAGGACAACGGTGGCGTGCACCTCAACTCCGGGATCCCCAACCGGGCCTTCCAGCTCGCCGCCGTCGCGATCGGCGGCTCGACGTGGGAGGGCGCGGGCCGAGTCTGGTACGCCGCGCTGACCGGCGGCGGCGTCGGTCCGCAGTCGGACTTCGCCGCGTTCGCGGGCGCCACGGTGGCCGCGGCCGGGGCACACGCGGACGCGGTCGGCACCGCCTGGGAGACGGTCGGGGTGACGCCGGGCGCCGTGACGCCTTCGGCACCCGTGCCGGCGAGTGCCGCTCGGCGGGTCACCGTGCGGCGTACCGGCGGCTTCGCCGGCCTGCGCGCCAGCGGCGAGCTCGACCTCGACGGCGACGACCCGCGCGCCCCGGAGGTCGCCTCCCTGGTCGACCGGGTCGACCTCGGCTCGCTCGCGGGCGGCACCCCGCAACCCGACCGGTTCGTCTACGACTTCGACCTCTGCGGCGACCGCGCCAGGCTCCCCGAGCAGCACCTCACCCCCGACCTGCGCCGCCTCGCCGACCTCGTCCTGGCCCCCGCGGAGGGTAGTCCCTGACGGAATGGTTCGCCGGGAGCGTTCCCGAGGGCAGAAACGTCGGGGACTACCCCGACGGGTCGGTCAGGCGAGGGCGCGATCCAGGGCCGCGGCGACGTGCAGGGTGGTGGCCGGGAGGACCGGGATGTCGGCGTCGGCCTGGTGGACCAGCAGCTCGAGCTCGGTGCAGCCGAGGATGACCCCGCCGGCGCCCGCGTCCCAGAGCTCGTCGATGAGGCCGACGACCGTACGCCGGGAGCCGTCCAGCACCTTGCCGTGCACGAGCTCGTCGTAGATGACGCGGTTGAGGGTCTCGTGGTGCGCGGAGTCGGGGACCACGACGTCCAAGCCGTGCGAGGCGATCCGGTCGGTGAAGAAGGAGCGGGACATCGCGAACGTCGTCCCGAGGAACCCGACCGACTCGAGGCCCTTCGCCTGGCACTCCGCGGCGACCACGTCGGCGAGGTGGAGCAGCGGGATGCCGACCGCGTCGGCGACCTGGTCGGCGACCCGGTGGAAGGTGGTCGTGCAGAGCAGGAGGAAGTCCGCCCCGCCCGCCTCGACCCCGCGGGCGGCGCCGGACAGGATCTCGGCGACCTCGTCCCACCGCTCCTGCTCCTGCAGCGCCGTCACCTCGGCGAAGTCGACCGAGCTCATCACGGTCCTGGCCGACGACAGCCCGCCGACGCGGGACTCGACGCCCCGGTTGAGCTCCTGGTAGTAGACCGCGCTGCTCTCCCAGCTGAGGCCCCCGACGAGTCCGATCGTCTGCATGGGCGTCAGTGTGTCAGAAGGTCGTGGGTCTGCTGGATGGGTCTCGACACGCCCGTCGCGAGCTCGCTGCGCTCGCTCGCGGGGCTCGCTCGACCTCCTCCGCGTCAGTCCTTCGCTGCGCTCAGGACTGGCGGTGGACCTTGTGCTGCGCCGCCTGCGCCCGCGGACGGATCACCAGCTCGTCGATGTTCACGTGCGCCGGGCGGGTCACCATCCAGGTGATCGCCTCGGCGATGTCGTCGGCGACCAGCGGCTCGGCTACGCCGGCGTACACGGCGTCCGCCTTGGCCTGGTCGCCCTCGAAGCGCACCAGGGCGAACTCGTCGGTCTTCACCATCCCGGGCGCGATCTCCATGACCCGCACCGGCTGGTCCCACAGCTCCAGGCGCAGCGTCTCGGTGACGACCTGGGTGCCGTGCTTGGCCGCGGTGTAGCCGCCCCCGCCCTCGTAGGCGATCCGACCCGCGGTCGAGCCGACGTTGAGGATCGCGCCGGCGCCGGTCGCGACCAGGGCCGGCAGCAGGGCCCGGGTGACCTGCATCAGCCCGATCACGTTCACCTCGTACATCTGGCGCCACTCGTCGCTGACGGCCGCCGACACCGGGGAGGCGCCGAACGCACCACCCGCGTTGTTGACCAGGACGTCGAGCCGCTCGCCGACCGCGGCGGCCAGGGCCGCGACGGACTCCTCGGAGGTGACGTCGCAGGCGACCGCCGTACCCCCGATCTCCTCGGCCAGGGCCTCGATCCGGTCGACCCGGCGAGCGGCGCAGAAGACGTGGTAGCCGGCCGCGGCGAGGTGGCGGGCGGTGGCTGCGCCGATGCCGCTGCTGGCGCCGGTCACGACGGCGGTGGGGGAGGAGGTCATGGATTCATTGTCGAGGATCGGGGTAGGGAACCTTGCTGGAGGTCCGCGGACGAAGAGGAGTGGGCATGCGTGCAGCGATGGCCGGGGCGGCTGTCCTGGGTGGACTGTGCTGGGTGGTCGCGCTCTGGGTCGGCCTGCTGTCCGCGGTCGGCGCCGTCCTCCTCGCCGTCGCCGCCGTCGGCGCCGGCGCGGGGCTGGTCAGCCGGGGCGCCACGTGGCTGCGGGTGCTGGTCGGGATCTGCTTCCTCGGCTTCGTCGGGTCCGTCCTCCAGGTGCTGCGCCAGGGCGCCGACGACCAGGCCGTGCTGGCCGTGGCCGGTGCGGCCGCGCTGGCGGCCGGGGTCGTCGTGCTGGTACGTCGCCCGGCTGTCTCGCGGGGCACCCACGCCGCGTGAGACGCGGGAATCAACTGCCGACCGTTCGTGTTCCCTCTGGTTGGACCAGTTCCCGAGCGAAGACCCGAGGTGCCTGTGGAGCAGATGCGGCGCGTGGCGATGGTGAGTCTCCACACCTCCCCGCTCGACCAGCCGGGCACCGGCGACGCCGGCGGCATGAACGTGTACGTCGTCGAGCTCGCCCGCCAGATGGCCGCCCAGGGCATCGAGGTCGACATCTTCACCCGCGCGACGAGCTCCACCCTGGAGCCGGTCGTGCCCGTCAGCGACGGCGTCCAGGTGCGCCACATCCACGCCGGCCCGTTCGAGGGCCTCGGCAAGGCCGAGCTGCCCGGCCAGCTCTGCGTGTTCGCCCGCGAGGTGCTCCGCGCCGAGGCCTCGCAGCCGCTCGGCCACTACGACGTCGTGCACTCCCACTACTGGCTCTCCGGCCAGGTCGGCGCGCTGGCCCGCGACCGCTGGGGCGTGCCGCTCGTGCACTCGATGCACACGATGGCGAAGGTCAAGAACGCCGCGCTCGCGGAGGGCGACACCCCCGAGCCGGCCGCCCGGATCATCGGCGAGGAGCAGGTGGTCGAGGCCGCCGACATGCTGATCGCCAACACCGACCTCGAGGCCCACCAGCTGGTCGACCTGTACGACGCCGACCCGGCCCGCGTCGAGGTGGTCCACCCGGGCGTCGACCTCGACGTGTTCCGCCCCTACGACCGGGCCGAGGTGCGCGCCGAGCTCGGCCTTCCGGCCGACGCGGCGGTGCTGGTCTTCGCAGGCCGGATCCAGCCGCTCAAGGCCCCGGACGTGCTGCTGCGCGCGGTCGCCGAGCTGCTGGTGCAGCAGCCGGACCTGCGCTCCCGCCTCGTCGTCCCGGTCGTCGGTGGCCCGTCCGGCAGCGGCCTCGAGCACCCCGAGTCGCTCGCCCAGCTCTCCTCCGAGCTCGGCCTCGACGACGTCGTCCGCTTCGTGCCGCCGGTCGCCCAGCGCGACCTCGCCCGCTGGTGCGCGGCCGCCACCCTGGTCGCCGTACCGTCCTACAACGAGTCGTTCGGCCTGGTCGCCGCCGAGGCGCAGGCGACCGGCACCCCCGTCGTCGCCGCGGCCGTCGGCGGCCTGACCACCGTCGTGCGCGACGGCCGCAGCGGGCTCCTCGTCGACGGCCACGAACCGCGGGACTGGGCCGCCGCCCTGCGCCGCGTCATCGAGGACGACGCGCTCCGGCTGCGCCTCGAGGGCGGCGCGCTCGAGCAGGCCCGGCGCTTCTCCTGGGAGCGCACCGCCGAGCGCACCCTCGACGTCTACCTCCGCGCGCGGGCCGAGATGGCACAGTCGTTGGCATGAGCTCCGACCCGAAGCAGGTCATCCGCGACCACCTCGACGCCGCCGAGGTCGAGTACGACGAGGCCGCCGACGGCGTCTTCTCGTTCTCCCTGCCCGGCGAGAAGAAGCTCCAGACCGCGGTCCGTCTCGACGTCGGCGCGCACGCCCTCGGCATCCACGCCTTCGTGTGCCGCAAGCCCGACGAGGAGCACGAGCGGGTCTACCGCTGGCTGCTCGAGCGCAACCTGCGGATGTACGGCGTCGCCTTCGCCCTCGACCGGCTCGGCGACATCTACCTCGACGGCCGACTGCCGCTCGAGGCGGTGACGCCCGACGAGCTCGACCGGCTGCTCGGCTCGGTGCTGACCTACGCCGACGAGTCGTTCAACACCATCCTGGAGCTCGGCTTCGAGAGCTCGATCCGCAAGGAGTGGGAGTGGCGCAAGCTGCGCGGGGAGCCCACCAAGAACCTCGAGGCGTTCCGCGGCTGGCTCGAGGACTCACCAGCCGACCAGGACGGCGACCAGGGCGAGTAGCGCCGGCACCGCCTGGACGACCAGGATCCGACGGCTGACCGTGGCGGCGCCATACACGCCCGCGACGATCACGCAGCCCAGGAAGAACACGGCGACGTCGTACCGCTCACCGATCAGCGACCACACGAGGCCCGCGACCAGGAAGCCGTTGTAGAGGCCCTGGTTGGCGGCCAGCACCTTGCTGGCCTCGGCGAACTCCGGCGTGTTGCCGAACGTCGTGAGCCCGAGCGGCTTGGTCCACAGGAACATCTCGAGGACCAGGAAGTAGAGGTGCAGCGCGGCGACCAGGCCGACGAGTACGTAGGCGACGACGTCCATGCCCGCAGCATGACGCACTCAGGCGGGCGGCGAGACCTCTTCCGCGATGGTGCGTGGCTTGCGGCGGGCCACGGCGACGCCGACCAGGGCGAGCACGCCCCCGACGTACGCCATCGCGGGCGGCGCCTCGTCGAGGAGCACCACGCCCATCACGATCGTGATCGGGGGCACCAGGTAGGTCGTGATGGCCAGGCTGCTGGCGCTCATGTGCTGGAGGGCGAAGGCGTACGTCGTGAACGCGATCGCCGTCGGGAAGACGCCGAGGTAGACCACCCACAGCACCGACGACGTCGGGGCGTCGCCGGCCTGGTCGACGAGCTGGCCGATGAACGGCAGGCACGCGATCGCGCCGATCGTGCAGGCCAGCCAGGTCACGTGGATCGCGGGCAGCTTGGCGACGAGCGGCTTCTGGAGGATCAGGCTGATCGAGTAGACGACGGCGGAGACGAGGCACAGCGCGACGCCGAGCACGTCGTGGTCGCTGGACTCCGAGGACGACAGGCTGATCAGCCCGACGCCGGTGAAGGCGAGGGCGAGCCCGAGGCCGATGTAGACCGTGAACCGCTCGTCGAGGAAGATCGCGGCCAGCACGGCGACGAGCACCGGGGAGACCTGGATCAGCATCGCGGCGGTGCCGGCGTCGACCCGGCGCTCGCCGGCGTTGAGAGCCACGTTGTAGACGCCGAACCACAGGACGCCGATGGTGACCAGCGAGACCCACTGCCGTCCGGTCGGACGGGGAAGCCCGTGGCTCGCCAGCGCCACCACGCCGAGGCAGAGCGCGCCGACCAAGGTCCGACCCAGCGAGAGGGCGCCCGGCGAGAAGTCCTCGCCGAGGTGCCGGATCGCGACGAAGGCCGACGCCCAGAGCACCAGCGTCACGCCGACGGCCGTCACCGGCACCCAGCTCGGCGGGCTCTCGGCCTCGGGAACGGCCACCGGCGTCGTCGTACTGGTCACCGGCCCAGACTAGGGACGCGGACCGACACCCGACATGCGGTTTTCGGACGCCGTTGCGCGATCCGCTGCCAGACCTCGCGGAGGTCGGGTCAGAGATCCAGCTTGTAACCCAGCCCGCGGACCGTGACGAGGTACTTCGGCTCGCCCGGGTCGGGTTCGATCTTGGCCCGCAGCCGCTTCACGTGGACGTCCAGCGTCTTGGTGTCACCGACGTAGTCGGAGCCCCAGACCCGGTCGATCAGCTGGCCGCGGGTGAGCACCCGGCCGGGGTTGCGCAGGAACATCTCGAGGAGCTCGAACTCCTTGAGCGGCAGCCGCTGCGCGGAGCCGTCGACGGTCACGACGTGACGCTCGACGTCCATCCGCACCGGGCCGGCCTCGAGGGTCGCCGGCGCCAGGTCGGGCTCCTGGCCGCGACGCAGCACGGCGCGGATCCGGGCGACCAGCTCGCGGGGCGAGTAGGGCTTGGTGACGTAGTCGTCGGCGCCCAGCTCGAGCCCGACCACCTTGTCGACCTCGTCGTCCTTCGCGCTGACCATGATCACGGGCACGCTGGAGGTCTGCCGGATCTGCCGGCACACCTCGGTGCCGGGGATGCCGGGCAGCATCAGGTCGAGCAGCACGATGTCGGCGCCGTTGCGGTCGAACTCCACCAGCGCGGAGTTGCCGTCCGCCGCGATCGCGACCTCGAAGCCTTCCTTGCGGAGCATGTAGGCGAGCGCCTCGCTGTAGCTCTCTTCGTCCTCTACGACGAGTACGCGGGTCACCGGTATTCCTCCTGGCTCTCCCTGGTGGAGAGATAGCGGGGGAGCGTCAACGTGAACGTAGACCCTTGCCCCTCGACTGACCACACGTTGACGTCCCCGCCGTGCGAGGCCGCCACGTGCTTGACGATGGACAGGCCGAGGCCGGTGCCACCGGTGGAGCGGTGCCGGGCCGGGTCGACCCGGTAGAACCGCTCGAAGATCCGGTCGATCTCCTCGTTCGGGATCCCGATGCCCTGGTCCACCACGGAGATCGACACGTTGTGCTCGTCGGCCTTGGTCGAGACCAGCACGGTCGAGCCGGACTCCGAGTACGACACCGCGTTGGCCACCAGGTTGGCGACCGCCGCGGTGACCAGCTCGGTGTTGCCGAGCACCTCGACGCCCTTGGCGCCGCTGGTGACGACGTCGATGTGCTTGGTCACCGCGTCGATCGCGCTGGTGTCGACCGCGATGTCGATCGCGGCGTCGATGGAGACCGGGATCGGGGCCTCCAGGGGGTCGTCACCCTGGAGGCGGGACAGCTCGATGACCTGCTGCACGAGCCGCGAGAGCCGCTCGCTCTCGATGAGCATCCGCGAGGAGAAGCGCTTCACGGCCTCGGGGTCGTCGGCCGCGTCGTTGACGGCCTCGGCGAGCAGCCGGATGGCGCCGACCGGGGTCTTGAGCTCGTGGCTGACGTTGCCGACGAAGTCGCGGCGTACGGCCTCGACGCGGCGCTCGCGGGTGCGGTCCTCGACGAGGGCCAGCACCAGCCGGGCGCCCAGCGGCGCGACCCGCGCGGTCACGTGCCGCGACGGCACGCCCGGGCGGGCCATCACCAGCTCGGTCTCGCGGATCTGCCCGTCGCGGCGGACCTGCTGGACCAGCGTCGCGAGCTCGGGCGAGACCAGCTCCTGGCCGCGGACCAGGCCCATGGAGTACGCCGGGGCGGACGCCTTCAGCACGGTGTCGCTGTCGTCGACGACGACGGCGCTGCTCTTCAGCACGGAGAGGACGGTGGCGACCCCGGGAGGTACGACGGGCTCCTCGGTCGCGACCGCCGTACCGTGCTGCTGACGGTCGCTGACGTGCCACGCCAGCACCGCGCCGCCCGCGACGACGGCACCGATGAGCGCGGCGAGAAACGCCTGCGTCGTCGCATCCACAGGTGAATCGTACGAGGGAAATTCAGCAGGCGTTCTCCCGCGGAGCCAGGGCTTCCGAACGTTCATCCCTCGTTCACGTCACAACCCCGGCTGGACACCTACGATGCATAGGGTCTGTGCCATGCGAGAGGCATTCCACGAACAGCTCGACGGCATCTTCCAGGACCTCGCTGCGATCTGCAGCGAAGTAGAGACCGCCGTCCGGCTCGCGACCGAGGCGCTGCTCAGCGGCGACGCCGACATCGCGCAGCAGGTGATCAGCGCGGACGTCGAGATCGACCGGTCCCGCGAGCGGGTCGAGGACTCCGCGTTCCTGCTGCTCTCGCTCCAGCAGCCGGTCGCCAGCGACCTGCGCACGGTCGTCGCGGCCCTGCGGATGGTCAGCGAGCTCGAGCGGATGGGCGACCTCTCCGTGCACGTCGCCAAGATCGCCCGGCTGCGCGTCCCCAACCTGGCCGTGCCCGGCGAGATCCAGCCGATCATCGAGCGGATGGCCGCGGTCGCCGAGGACATGGTCTGCCGGGTCTCCAAGATCATCACCGACCGCAACGTCGACGACGCCCTCGCCCTCGTGCACGCCGACGAGGAGATGGACCAGCTGCGCCGGGCGAGCTTCGCCGAGCTGCTCTCCGCGGACTGGAGCCACGGCGTCGAGGCCGCGGTCGACGTGGCCCTGCTGGGTCGCTACTACGAGCGGATCGCCGACCACGCCGTCTCGGTCGCCAACCGCGTCGTCTTCGTCGTCACCGGCGAGAACCCGCGCTCGGTCGACTCCTGAGCTGCCTGCCGGCTGGCGGGATAGCCAGACACGAAACGGCCCCTGCCGGGCATCCGGAGGGGCCGTTTCGTGTCTGGCTATGTCAACGAGCGGCTCAGCGGCCCTGATTGGCGACGGCGGCTGCGGCCTCGGCGGCGGCCTCCGGGTCCAGGTAGCGACCGCCTGCGACGGTGGGCGTCAGGTCCTCGTCGAGCTCGTAGACCAGCGGCATGCCGGTCGGGATGTTGAGCGCGGCGATGTCCTCGTCGCTGATGCCGTCGAGGTGCTTCACCAGGGCCCGCAGGCTGTTGCCGTGGGCGGCGACCAGCACCGTCTTCCCGGCGCGCAGGTCGGGCACGATGTCGGACTCCCAGTAGGGCAGGAAGCGCGCGATGACGTCCTTGAGGCACTCGGTGCGCGGCATGTCGGCCCCGAGGTCGGCGTAGCGGACGTCGCCGGCCTGCGACCACTCGTCGGCGTCGTCGATCGGCGGCGGGGGTACGTCGAAGGAGCGCCGCCAGAGCATGAACTGCTCCTCGCCGTACTCGTCCAGGGTCTCCTTCTTGTTCTTGCCCTGGAGGGCGCCGTAGTGGCGCTCGTTGAGGCGCCAGGAGCGGCGCACCGGGATCCAGTGCCGGTCGGCCCCGTCGAGGGCCGTGGCGGCGGTGTTGATCGCGCGCCGCAGCAGCGAGGTGTGCACGACGTCGGGCAGCACGCCGGCCTCACGCAGCAGCTCGCCCGCGTGCACACCCTCGGCGCGGCCCTTGTCGTTGAGCGGGACGTCGACCCAGCCGGTGAAGAGGTTCTTGGCGTTCCACTCGCTCTCGCCGTGGCGGAGCAGGACGAGGGTGTAGGTCATCAGTGCTCGGCCTCGGTGGGCTCGGGCTCGCAGTCCGCAGGCGGCGTGCCCGTCTCCGCGGTCGCGTCCAAGCCGGAGTACTCGTAGCAGTCGGCGACCGACGGCAGGTCCACCGTCGCGGTGGAGCCGTCGCCGAAGGTGAACTCCAGCGTCAGGAAGTCGCCGGTCACGAAGTCGCCCTCGATGGTGACCGGGGTGTCGGCGTCGGCCAGGTTGACCAGGCCGCCCGCCGGGATCTCGATCGGGTCGAAGTCGCCGACGGTGAGGTCGGAGGTGTCGCCCGCGCCGGCGATGGCGGTGACCGAGGCGTCGTCGTCCTCGCTGTTGTTGGAGAACGACGTGATCAGCGTGCCGGAGCCGTCCTCGGCGCTGACGACGACCGCGCCCAGCACGTCGACCTTCGAGTCCTGGTGGTTCGTCCCGGCGCCCGGCGTGTAGGGCCGGTCGGTGGCGTAGTCGAAGCCGCAGGAGGCGAGCACCGGGGCGGCGAGCAGGAGCGCTCCCGCGGCGGTGAGCAGGCGAGCGGAACGGCGAAGCTGCATCTTCAGAGCCTTCACTGTGGCGACGACAGGGTGCGAGGTCAGCCTAGCGGTCGGGCGCCGGCGCCCGTGACCCGCTCTACTGACTCAGGCCGACGGTGTTGCCGACCAGCAGCAGCCCGACCAGGGCGAGCCCGGTCCAGGCGAGCGAGACGACCAGCAGCCGGGTCGCCCCGATCTTCAGCGCGACGCGCAGCGGCAGGTGCCGGAAGCCGTTCTCGTGGTCGACCACCAGGCCCGGCAGGGCGCACAGGAAGTGCACGCCGACGCCGAGCGCGGCGGCCAGCGCGACCATCGCCGTCGCGGGCGGGTTGCCGGTCGCCTGGCCTCCCCAGCCGCCGTACGACAGGAAGGCCGGGAGGAGGGCGTACGACGCCGCCCAGGTCACCCAGGAGAGCCAGCTCTTGCGCAGGATCAGGTTCCCCAGCAGGCCGATGCCCACCGAGGCGAGGTAGAGGCAGCCGGCGGTCACGCCGTTCGAGACCGCGAGCGGGACCAGGAGCAGGACGCCGCAGCCGAGCGCGAACCAGGTGGTGCCCGGGTCCAGGTAGCCGTCGGCGATCGGCTTGCCGCTCGGCAGGTGCTGGGCGTCGCGGCGCCGGTCCACGAGGTCGTTGTGCCAGCCGAGCACGGCCTGGCCGACGAGCACCGTCACCAGCACCAGCCCGACCTCGCGCCCGGGCCGGCCGGCGATCGCGGCGGCGACGGCCATGCCGGCGCCGGTGAGGGCCGCCTGGCGCGGGTGGGAGGCCCGCAGCAGCAGGACCGGGGTGGTGTGCGCGAGCGTGCGCCGCCGCTCGCGGCCGGTGGCGACCGGGGCGGGGGCAGGAGCCGGCTCGGCAGTCGGCTCAGGCGTGGGCTCGGGAGCCGGCTCGGTGGGCGCGGACTCGGTGGCGGTGGCGGTGGAACCGGTCCCAGCGGCGTTCTCTTCGGCCGGTTCCGTGCTCCGTCGGCGCAGGCGGGGCGACATACCTCGCAGTATCGACCAGGCGTCGCGTGGGTATGCCTCTTCCGGGCCCGCTTCTGTCCACGGAATGTCCCGAGGAGGGTCGCCGGGCCCGTCCGCGGAGGGTCGGCCACCACACCCGACGCGGTTCTGTCAAGCCCGGATTGTGCCCCTGACCTGCACAAACGATGTCAGGTCCTCAGGGAGGGCGTGTTAGAATCCTCACCTAGGAAGGGGTACCTCACATATGACTTTCACCGTCGGCGAAACGGTTGTTTACCCGAATCACGGGGCCGCGATCATCGAGGACATCGAGATGCGGACCATCAAGGGAGAGGACCGGGAGTACCTCGTACTACGGATTGTCGCCCAGCAGGACCTGGTGGTGCGAGTACCCGCCTGCAACCTCGACCTGGTCGGGGTCCGGGACGTCGTGGACAAGGACGGGCTCGACCGGGTGTTCGACATCCTGCGGGCCGCGCACGTCGAGGAGCCGACCAACTGGTCGCGTCGCTACAAGGCGAACCTCGAGAAGCTGCACAGCGGTGACGTGATGAAGGTGTCGGAGGTCGTCCGCGACCTGTGGCGCCGCGAGCGTGACCGCGGCCTGTCGGCAGGCGAGAAGCGGATGCTCGCCAAGGCTCGCCAGATCCTGGTGTCGGAGCTGGCGCTCGCCGAGCACACGAACGAGGACAAGGCCGAGGCCCTCCTCGACGAGGTCCTCGCCTCCTGATCCGTACGTCGAGCCCCCGGACCCCACGGTCCGGGGGCTCGACGCATTTGTAGGGTCGGCACGTGGACGACGAGGTGGAGCCCGCGCTCGGGGCCGTGATCGACGACGACCGGGGACATCTGCCCTACGCGCTGATCCACGGTGAGTCCCTCGTCGCCGCGGCGTCCTGGGCGCTGGGCGAGGCGGGAGTGACTCCGGTCGACCTGGGGACGACGTGGGAGGGGCTCGTCGACTCCGGGGAGCCGTTCGTGCTGCACGACCCGCTCTGCCCGATGACCCCGCCGGCGTTCATCGCCGACTGCCTCGCACGCGCCGTCGAGCGGGGTTGCGTGGTCGTCGGGGTCCGGCCCGTGACCGACACGGTGAAGGTCGTCGACGACGGCGTGGTCGGCGAGACGCTCGACCGGGACGGGCTGGTGGCCGTCGCGTCGCCCGTCGTGCTCCCTCCGGGTGTGGTCGCGGCCCTCGACGGGCTGCCGAGCACCGACTTCGTGGCGCTGGTCGACGCCCTGCGGCGGCGCTACCCGGTCGAGCTGGTCGAGGCGCCACCGGCCGCGCGCCGGGTCGGCTCGACCGAGGACCTGCGCGTGCTCGAGGCCCTCACGCAAGCCTGAGCGCCAGGACCAGGTCCTCGGGGAAGGTGATCTTGAGGTTGGCGGGGGTGCTCGGGACCGCGGCGACCGGGAGGTCGGTGTAGCGCGCCCAGCACGCAGCGGTGTCGGTGCCCTCGAAGCCGTCGGCCGCAGCTGCGGCGTACGCCGCGACCAGGTCGCGGGCCCGGAAGGCCTGCGGGGTCTGCACGCCGTCGAGCTCGGCAGGCAGCGCGCGGCCGTCGCGGGACAGCAGGCCGGGCAGGCGGACCACCGGGATCGCTCCACCCTGCTCGCGCGCGGCCACGATCGTGGCCGCGAAGAGCTCCGGGCCGGCGAGCGGTCGGGCGCCGTCGTGGATCGCGACGACGTCGATCTCGCCGGACCCGATCGCCGGGGCGAGTGCCTCGAGCGCCGCGGCCTCCGAGGCGTGCCGGGTGGCTCCGCCCTCGACCAGGCCGACCTCGGCCTCGCCCAGGTGCGGCTGCAGCGCGGCGGCCACGACCTCCTGCTCGCCCGCGCGGACCACCACGAGGACGCGGGCCACGTCGTCCAGGGCGCCGGCGTCGCGGACCGACCAGGCCAGCACCGGCCGGTCGCCGAGCGGCAGCAGCACCTTGTTGGACCCGGCCCCGACGCGCGACCCGGTCCCGGCGGCGAGGATCACGACGGCGGCGGGCACCCGCGGAGTCTACGGAGCCGGACGGGTGCCAGGAACGGCAAGTGTTTTCACGGCTGTTACATGGCGAAACAGGTGCTTGACGCGCCGCGCCTAGGTTCGACGGACCACGAGGCCCAAGAAGGGTGCCCGGGAAGGGGTCATCGCGATGACGTCTGCCGCCGACCAGCGCGCGGAGGAGTGGCAGCCGGTCTGCCGCATCGTCGAGCTCGCGGTCGAGCGCGGTGCCACGGCGCTGGTGCACGGCCAGGCCATCGCGATCTTCCGGACCCAGGACGACGAGGTCTACGCGCTCGGCAACCACGACCCGTTCGCCAAGGCATCCGTGCTCGCGAAGGGCATCGTCGGCACCCGCGAGGGCGTGCCGTTCGTCGCGTCGCCCGCGCACAAGCACGCCTTCGACCTGCGCAGCGGTCGCTGTCTCGACGACCAGCACGTCTCGGTGCCGGCGTACGACGTCCGCGTGATCGAGGGCGTCGTGCTGGTCGGCCACCGCAAGACCGACGCTGCGTAGCTAGACGACCAGCGCGGTCGCGATCGCCGCGACGCCCTCTCCGCGCCCGGTGAGCCCGAGGCCGTCGGTGGTGGTGGCCGAGACCGACACCGGCGCGCCGATCGCCGCCGACAGGGCCGCCTCGGCCTCGGCGCGACGCGGACCCAGCTTGGGTCGGTTGCCGATCACCTGGATCGCGACGTTGCCGATCTCGAAGCCGGCCGCGCGCACCCGGGCGGCGGTCTCGGCCAGCAGGGCCGCGCCCGAGGCGCCCGCCCACTGCGGCTCCGCCGTACCGAAGTTCGATCCGAGGTCGCCGAGCCCGGCGGCCGAGAGCAGCGCGTCGCACGCGGCGTGGGCCGCGACGTCGGCGTCGGAGTGACCGTCGAGGCCCTGCGCCTCGTCGGGCCACGACAGTCCGGCGAGGTGGAGCGGGACGCCGTCGACGAGCCGGTGTACGTCGGTGCCGATGCCGACCCTGGGGAGTTGCTGCACACGAGGATCATGCCCTGCGACAGAATCACGGGGTGAGGAGCTTCCGCGGCAGCTGGTCGGCGGCCGGCCTGGTGGCCGGCTTCGCCGGGCTCGCCGCGAGCTATTTCGTCGCGATGGTGCTGACGACACGGGACTCGCCGGTCGCCGCCGTCGCCGAGCTGGTGACCCGCCTGACGCCGGGGCCGCTGGTCGAACGGGCGATCCGGATCCTCGGTCACCACGACAAGCAGTTCCTGCTGCTGATGATCCTGGTCATCACCGGCCTGCTCTTCGCGTGGGCGGGCCGGCTCGCCCGCCGGTCGTGGTGGGCGCCGGCGATCGTGTTCGCGGTGCTCGGCGTCGTGGGCGGTACGGCGGTCTCCCTGCAGCGCGGCTCCGGGGCGATCGACATCCTGCCGATCGCGGTCGGCTTCGCGACCTGGCTGGTGTGCCTGTCGCTCCTGACCGACCCGCTGCGCCGCCACGAGCGCGCGCTCGCCGAGGGGCCGGACCCCGAGGCGGCACCGGAGGCGCCGCACCCGGCCGACCACACCCGGCGTACGTTCCTGATCCGCGCCGGCATCATCGTCGCCAGCACCACCGTGGTCGGCACCGTGGGACGCGTCGTGGGCCGCGGGCGGCGTCACGTCGAGGAGGCCCGCCGCCTGCTCCGGCTCCCTGGCGTCACGGAGCCCCAGCTGCCCGACGGGGTCCGTGTCGGGCTGGACGGCGTGACGCCGTGGGCCACGCCGGCCGGCGACTTCTACCGGATCGACACGGCGTTCGTCGTCCCCACCATCGAGCCGTCCGACTGGCAGCTGCGCATCCACGGCATGGTCGACCGCGAGGTGGTGCTGACCTACCAGCAGCTGATCGACCGGCAGGTCACCGAGGGCTGGATCACCCTCAACTGCGTCTCCAACCCCGTCGGCGGCGACCTGATCGGCAACGCCTGGTGGAGCGGCGTGCGGATCGCCGACCTCCTCGAGCTGGCGGGGGTGCAGCCGGGCGCCGATGCCGTGCTGCAGACCTCGGACGACGGCTGGACGTGCGGAACCCCGCTCGAGGCACTCACCGACGACCGCAACGCCATGCTCGCGATCGCGATGAACGGCCGGCCGCTGCCGATCGACCACGGCTTCCCCGTGCGGACGATCGTGCCCGGCCTCTACGGCTACGTCTCCGCGTGCAAGTGGGTGGTCGAGATGAAGGTGACGCGGTTCGCCGACATCAGCGCCTACTGGACCGACCGGGGCTGGGGCGAGCGTGGCCCGGTCAAGATGGCGTCGCGCATCGACGTGCCCGAGGACGGTGGGGACATCCCCGCGAGCGGTGGCCGCGTCGGCGGCGTGGCGTGGTCGCAGCACACCGGCATCTCGGCGGTCGAGGTCGCGGTCGACGGCGGCGCCTGGCAGCGCGCCGAGATCGGGGGCGTCCCGAACGTCGACACCTGGGTGCAGTGGGCAGCCACGATCGACTCCGAGCCCGGTCACCACCGGCTCGCGGTCCGCGCGATCGACCGCAACGGCGTCGTGCAGACGAGCACGGTCCAGGACGTCCTGCCGGACGGGGCGACCGGCCACGACATGATCAGCTTCAACGCCCAGGAGGCGACCGATGGGTGACTTCACGGACCGCCCGGGCGTCGCACTGGTGGTCGGCGGCAGCGGCGGCCTCGGCCGCGCGATCGCCGAGCTCTTGCGCGAGCGCGGGTCCGCCGTCGCCGTCACGCACCGCAGCAACCCGGTCGGTGACTCGCACCAGCTGGACCTCGGTGCGCCGACGGTCGCCGCCGATGCCGCCCGCGTCGTCGAGGACGTGGCGGCGCGGGGCGGCCTGCACACGCTCGTGTACGCCGCCGGCCCGCACGTGCCGATGACGCACCTCTCCGCGGTGGAGCCGGGCGCGATGGCGGCCCAGCTCGCGGCCGACGCGGCCGGCTTCTTCGCCGTCGTCGCGCCCGCGCTGCCGCACCTGCGGGAGATCCAGGGCTCGATCGTCGCCGTCACCACCGCAGCGACCACCCGCTTCCCGGTGCGTGACGGCTTGTCGTCGGCACCCAAGGCGGCGGTCGAGGCGATGGTGCGGGCGCTGGCGGCCGAGGAGGGGCGGTACGGCGTACGCGTCAACGCGGTCGGCCCCGGCATGCTGACCGACGGGATGGCGGCCCGGCTCATCGACTCAGGCGAGCTCTCCGAGGACGCGCTGGCGATCACCCGTCGCAACATCCCGCTGCGTCGCTTCGGGACCGCGCAGGACATCGCCGAGGCCGTCTGCTTCCTCGCCTCCGACCGGGCCGGCTTCGTCTCCGGCCAGAAGCTCGACGTCGACGGTGGCTACGGGGTCTGACGATGCGGGCCGCGTGCGGCCCGATCCCTAGACTGGGCGGGTGACGTTCAGGCTCTATGACACTGCGACCCGCGAAGTCCGGGACTTCGTTCCCCTCGAGGAGGGGAAGGCGGGTCTCTACGTGTGCGGTCTGACGGTCCAGTCGGAGCCGCACGTCGGGCACGTCCGCTCGGCCGTCAACTTCGACGTGCTCCAGCGCTGGCTGCGCCAGCTCGGGTACGACGTCAGCTTCATCCGCAACGTCACCGACATCGACGACAAGATCCTCACCAAGGCCGAGGCCCAGGGCCGGCCGTGGTACTCCCACGCCGCGATCATGAAGCGCGAGCTCGACAAGGCGTACGCAGCCCTCAACGTCGCGCCGCCGACGTACGAGCCCGCGGCCACCGGCCACATCCCCGAGATGCTCGAGCTCATCGAGATGCTGATCGCCAAGGGGCACGCGTACGCCGCGGGCGACGGCTCGGGCGACGTCTACTTCGACGTGCGGTCCTGGCCGCAGTACGGCGAGCTGACCCACCAGCGGATCGACGACATGGAGGCCGCGGAGGACGCCGATCCGCGCGGCAAGCGGGACCCGCGCGACTTCGCGCTCTGGAAGGGCTGGAAGAAGGAGTCCGAGCCGGAGACCGCGTCGTGGCCGAGCCCGTGGGGCCGCGGTCGCCCGGGCTGGCACATCGAGTGCTCGGCGATGGCGGGCAAGTACCTCGGCGCGGCCTTCGACATCCACGGTGGCGGCGTCGACCTGCGCTTCCCGCACCACGAGAACGAGCAGGCCCAGTCGCGCGCGGCCGGTCACCCGTTCGCGTCGTACTGGATGCACAACGCCTGGATCACCACCGCCGGCGAGAAGATGAGCAAGTCGCTCGGGAACACGCTCTCCATCCCGTCCGTGCTGGAGCGGGTCCGGGGCATCGAGCTGCGCTTCTACATCGTGAGCGCCCACTACCGCAGCCACGTCGAGTTCAGCTTCGAGGCGCTGGACGAGGCGGCGGTCGGCTTCCGTCGCATCGAGAGCTTCCTCGAGCGCGCGGGCGACGTCGTGGCCGGCGAGCTCCCGGAGGCCTTCGTCGCCGCCATGGACGACGACCTCGGTACGCCGGCCGCGGTCGCCGTGCTCTTCGACGTGGTCCGTGACGGCAACCGTGCCGACGACCCGACCGTGCAGGCCGGCCAGGTGCTGGCGATGCTCGACGTGCTCGGCCTCGACCCCGCCGATCCCGCGTGGGGTCCGGGATCCAGCAACGACCAGCAGCTGGTCGAGGCCGTGGACGTGCTCGTCCGCGGGCTGCTCGATCAGCGCACCCAGGCGCGTGCGGACAAGGACTTCGCCGCCGCCGACGCGATCCGCGACCAGATCAAGGCCGCCGGCATCGCGATCACGGACACCCCCGACGGCCCGACGTGGGCACTGGAAGCAGGCACGAAGTAATGGCTGGGATTTCGAGACAGGCGCAGAGCGCCTTCCTCAATCACCGAGAGCAAGGGCACTGACGTGGCAGGCAATTCGCAGCGCAAGGGCTCGGTCAAGAAGTCGGGCAAGGGCAACCCCACCGCCGGCTCCGGTGGGCGCGTGAAGCGCGGCCTGGAGGGTCGTGGCCCGACGCCGAAGGCGAAGGACCGTGAGTACCACAAGGCGCACAAGGCCTCGAAGCGTGCCGAGAAGGCGGCCCCCGCCCGCCCGAAGCGGCGTACCTCCGGCGACGCCGAGTGGATCATCGGCCGCAACCCCGTGGTCGAGTCGCTGCGCGAGGGCGTGCCGGTCAACGCGCTCTACGTCGCCGAGGGCGCCGAGCGCGACGGCCGGCTGCGCGAGGCGTTCCAGCTCGCGGCCGACCGGGGCATCAAGCTGCTCGAGGTCACCCGCAACGAGATGGACCGGATGGTCGGTGCCGGCGTCCACCAGGGCCTCGCCGCGCGGATCCCGGCGTACGAGTACGCGCACGCCGACGACCTCCTGGACGCGGCCGCGGTGAACGCCGAGAAGCCGCTGATCGTCGCGGTCGACCACGTCACCGACCCGCGCAACCTCGGGGCGATCATCCGCAGCGCGGCCGGTTTCGGCGCGCACGGCGTCGTGATCCCCGAGCGCCGCGCGGCCGGGATGACCGCCGCCGCCTGGAAGACCAGCGCCGGTGCGGCTGCACGCATCCCGGTCGCCCAGACCGTCAACCTCACGCGTCAGCTGAAGGCCTACCAGGAGGCGGGCTGCATGGTCGTCGGTCTCGCGGCCGACGGCGACGTCACCCTGCCCGAGTTCGACCTCGGGGACGGGCCGCTCGTGCTCGTCGTCGGCGCGGAGGGCGACGGGCTCTCGCGCCTGGTGGCCGAGACCTGCGACCAGCTCCTCTCGATCCCGATGGCCAACCAGCTGGAGTCGCTCAACGCCGGTGTGGCCGCGTCGGTGGCGCTCTACGCGATCTCCGAGGCTCGGCGCCCCTGACCCTGCGGCGAGCGGTCACGGCTTCGGCGTACGTCGGGGCCTGGCTGGCCTGCGCGCTCGTGGTGACGGCGGTGCTCTTCCTCACCGGCAGTCGCTCGATCGAGCTCGCCAGCCACGACGCCGTCGTGCGCCCGAACCTCAGCGGCGACGCCGTGCTCCTGACCGGACCCGTGCTCCCCGACGTCCGGCTCCCGAGCTCAGGACCGGTCGGCGTCGACATCCGGCTCGACAAGACCGACGCGGGCTCCACGGGCGAGCTCGCGCGTCGCTACGCCTACATCGCCAGCCAGCCCGAGGGCCAGATCGCCAAGGTGACCGACGCCGTCGAGGACCTGCTCCTCGACGCCGCCCTGCGCGGCGCGGTGCTGGGCCTGGTCCCGATCGGCGTCTGGGTGCTCGTCGGGCACCGGCGTCGGCGTGACCTCGCGTCGCGCGTGCACCTGCCACAGGTGCTGATCGGTGTGGGGGTCGTCGTCGTGCTGGGCGTCGCGCTGCTGCAACCGTGGAGCCGGGACGAGCCGTCCGACGACGACCTCGACTGGGTCGCGCTGCAGACCTTCCTCGGGCCGGAGGTGCCGCTGCCCGAGGGCCTCGAGGACGTCGAGGTCCGCGGCGACGTGACGACCGCGCAGACCCGGCGCCTGGTCGAGAGCGCCGTCGACACCTACGACAAGAGCAAGGTCTTCTACGCCACCGCCGCCGAGCAGGCCGCGACCCTCGACCTGCGCCAGCCCGAGGACGGCGACACCGTGGTCGCCTTCGTCTCCGACCGGCACGACAACATCGGCATGGACCCGGTCGCGCGCGCGGTGGCCGACGCCGCAGGCGCGAGCGCCGTGTACGACGGCGGCGACGACACCTCCAACGGCAAGAGCTGGGAGGCGTTCTCGCTCGACTCGGTGTCGCAGGCCTTCGACGGGCTCGACCGCTGGGCGGTCGCGGGCAACCACGACCACGGGACGTTCGTGCACGACTACCTGGACAGCCACGGCTGGACCATGGTCGACGGCGA
The DNA here is from genome assembly GCF_042658885.1 of Nocardioides hankookensis. NCBI lineage: Bacteria > Bacillati > Actinomycetota > Actinomycetes > Propionibacteriales > Nocardioidaceae > Nocardioides > Nocardioides hankookensis. The sequence goes on from NZ_JBHSRJ010000005.1 coordinate 130,294, forward strand.
GGTGATCCCCGGGCCCGGTGGCACCACGCTGCTCGGTGTCGACGACCCGCGCTCGAGCGGGCTCGGGTCGTGGCGCGACGAGACGGGCCTGAGCTTCGACGAGGTCGAGCAGCGGCTGGCCGACGCGGCGTGCGACAGCGAGGAGCGGGTCACCACGATGCTGGTGCACGACGCCAACCTGGGCCGCGAGGCGCTCGCCCGCGGCTGCGTCGACCTCGTCCTCGGCGGTCACCTGCACGTCCGGTCGGGCCCGACCGAGGTGCTCGGGCCGGACGGCGAGGTCGGCTACACCTACACGACCGGGACGACCGGAGGCGCGGCGTACGCCATCGCGCTCGGCAGCAAGCCACGCCGGGACGCCGACGTCAGCCTGGTGACCTACCGGGACGGACGGCCCGCCGGCATCCAGTGGGTCACGCTCCAGCCGAACGGCGTCTTCCAGGTCGGCGACTACGTCACGCTGACCTACCCGGAGGCGGCTGCGGGCTGAGTGGCGCGCGTCACCTCGGTGTGTGCCGGTCGTTAGGTGGGCGTGCTTCCGTCACGTACCGCCCTCTCCGTGTGCTGCGTCCTGCTCGCCACCCTGCTCGCGGCCTGCGGCTCCCGCATCGACCCGAACACCGTCGCGGGCGCCGCCGGCACCGGCGCCAGCGGCGCGGGCGGTGCCGCCGTCCCGGGGACCGCGACCGGACCCGACGGCAGCGTCCCGGCTGCCGGTGGTGGCGGCGCGGCCACCGGCGGCGGCTCCGGAGCGGGCACGTCGACGGCCGGTGGCGGGTCGACGGCCTCGGGCTCGGGAGGCGGGTCGGGGGACGCGCCGAAGGGCACCGGGGACAACGCGGCGACCGGCGGGGCGAAGGCCGGCAGCTGCGACGGCTTCAAGAACCAGACCGGCATCACCGACTCGACGATCACGATCGGCAACGCGTCCGACATCAGCGGGCCGGTGCCCGGGCTCTTCGAGTCCGCGCCGGAGGCGGTGCGGGCGTACGTCGCCTACTTCAACGCCACCACCGACCTGTGCGGCCGCAAGCTCGCCCTGGCGTCGTACGACAGCCGCACCGACGCGGCCGCCGACCAGCAGGCCTACGTGAAGGGCTGCGACGAGGCCTTCGCGATGATCGGCTCGATGTCGGCCTTCGACTCCGGCGGTGCCTCGACCGCCCAGTCCTGCGGCCTGCCGGACATCCGCACCGCCGCGACCACCGCTGACCGGCTCGCCTGCACGACCTGCTTCGCGGCCGAGGCCGCGAACTCGCACGAGTTCCAGAACGCCGTGCCCGACTTCGTCCTGAAGGGGTACGGCGACGCCGGGCAGCACGCCGCGATGCTCTACATCAACGCGGGCGCAGCGGCCGAGAACGGCAAGTCGCAGGCGGCCGCGATGGAGAAGCGCGGGATGCACTTCGACTACGTGCAGGGCATCGACATCTCGGAGTTCAACTACGCGCCGTACGTCCAGCAGATGAAGGACAAGGGCGTCGAGTACGTCCAGATCATCGGCTCCACCGCCCAGTTCACCCGGCTCGCCGAGGCGATGAAGCAACAGGGCTTCAAGCCCAAGGTCTTCATGATCGACCCGACCGCCTACAACCCCGACTTCGTCAGCAGCGGCGGCGACGCCGTCGACGGGACGACGGTCTTCATCAACTTCACGCCCTTCGAGGAGGCCGGCTCCAACAAGGAGCTCCAGCTCTACCTGAGCTGGCTCCAGCAGGTGAAGCCCGGTGCGACGCCGTCCTTCTTCGGTCTCTTCGCCTGGTCGGCCGCCCGGCTCTTCGTCGAGCAGGCCACCAAGCTCGGCGGCAAGCTCAGCCGGAGCGCGTTGGTGTCGAGCCTCCAAGGCGTCGGCGACTGGACCTCGAACGGGATGCACGCACCCCAGCCGGTGGGGCCCAAGCACGCCTCGCCGTGCTGGCGGTTCCTCCAGCTCCAGAGCGGCACGTGGACCCCGGTCGGCGGCACGAAGTACCGCTGCAGCGGTACGACGACGGTGGGCTGAGCGATGCGCCGGCGGCTCGGGTGTGGGCCGCGTCACCTTTCCCCGGCCACCTCGTTGAGAGGTGGAACGTGTTCTGATTCCGGGAGGGTTTCGGTGTCCAGGCTGTCTCCGCTGCGTGCGATCGCGATCGCTGCGCTCTGTCTGACCGTGTGTCTCGGTCTGGCGGCGTGCGGCTCCCAGCTCACACCGGAGACCGTCGCCCAGGTCAACGGCACCACGACCGGCGGCGCCGGCGGCGCCACCGGCACCAGCGACGGGACGGTGCCCGGCGACAGCAGCGTGCCCGGGTCGAGCGACGCGGGTGGTGCCGCGGCCGCTGGCGGCGGCTCGACCGGCTCCACGACCGGGGGCAGCGGCGGCTCCGCCGCGAGCGGGGATGCGCCTGCCGGGGACGCGGCCCAGGGCACCGGCGCCAACGCGGCGACCGGCGGCAAGAAGGCCGGGAGCTGCGACGGCTTCAAGAACCAGACCGGCATCACCGACAAGACCATCACCCTCGCCAACGTCGCCGACATCTCGGGCCCGGTGCCCGGCATCTTCGAGTCGGCCCAGCAGGCGACCCGTGCCTACGCGGCGTACTTCAACTCCACCAACGACATCTGCGGCCGCAAGCTCGACGTCGAGCTGCTCGACAGCCGTGCCGATGCCGGCGCGGACCAGCAGGCGTACACGAAGGCGTGCGACGACGCGTTCGCCGCCGTCGGGTCGATGGGGGCCTTCGACTCCGGCGGTGCGGGCGCGGCGCAGTCGTGCGCGCTCCCCGACATCCGGAGCACGACGACGACCCCCGAGCGCCGCGACTGCACGACCTGCTTCGCCGCGCAGTCGGTCGACCCCGGCCTGGTCAACCCGGCGATGCCGAAGTACTTCCTGCAGAAGGACAAGGACGCCACCCAGCACGCGGCGGTGCTCTACATCAACGCGGGTGCGGCCGCGGTCAACGCCCAGTCCTTCCGCAACGCCTACACGCGGGCCGGCTGGAAGGTCGACTACTTCCAGGGCATCGACGTCTCGGAGTTCAACTACGCGCCGTACGTCCAGCAGCTGAAGGACAAGGGCATCAAGCTCGTCACCTACACGGGTCCCTACCAGAACACCGTGAAGCTCCTCGAGGCCATGCAGCAGCAGGGCTACAAGCCCGACGCGTTCGTGCAGGACTCCACGATCTACGACGCCAACTTCGTCGAGCAGGCGGGCTCCAACGGCAACGGCGTCTACGCCTGGTCCTCGACCAAGATGTTCGACGACTACAGCGTCAAGGAGATGCAGCTCTACCGCGCCTGGCTGGACCAGGTGAAGCCCGGTGCGGTCCCCAACTACTTCGGGCTCTACGCCTGGTCGGCCGCGCGGCTCTTCGTCGAGCAGGCCACCCAGCTGGGCGGCAAGCTCACGCGTGCCTCGCTGGTCGCGGCGCTGAAGGGCGTCAAGGACTGGACCGGCAACGGGCTGCACGTCCCGCAGCAGGTCGGCGCGAAGACCACGGCCAACTGCGGCTCCGTGCTGCAGCTCAACGACGGCAAGTGGAAGCAGGTGTCGTCAGGCACCTACCTCTGCGGCCCGCTCCTGAACGGGAACTGACATGGGCACGATCATCTCGTTCACGATCCTCGGACTCTTCACGGGCGCGGCGTACGCGATCGCGGCCTCGGGCCTGGTCCTGACCTACACGACGACGCGGGTGTTCAACATCGCGCACGGCGCCTTCGGCATGGTCATGGCCTTCACGTTCTGGGACTTCAGCCAGCGCCAGGGGATGCCGACCTGGCTGGCCCTGGTCCTGGTGCTCGGCGTGGTCGCCCCCGGCACCGGCTGGTTCGTCCAGCGGTTCATCACCCGCGGCCTCGGCGAGGGACCGGTCAGCGTCTCGCTCGTCGTCACCGTCGGCCTGTTCGTCGGCCTGATCGGCCTGGCGCAGTACATCTGGCCGCCCGAGCCGCGCACGGTGCCGCCGTTCCTGCCCGACAAGGGCGTGCAGATCGGCGACACCTACGTCACGGCCCACCAGATCATCACGATCGCCCTGTCGGCCGTCGTCGCGGGGCTGCTCTACCTGCTGCTCAACCGGACCCGGATCGGCACGGCCATGCGTGCCTCGGTCGACAACCCGGTGCTGCTCCGACTCTTCGGCGGCAACCCGGACCGGGTCGCCTCGCTGTCCTGGGCGATCGGCATCTCTCTCGCGGCGCTGGCGGGCATCCTGCTGACGCCGGTGATCGGGCTGTCGTACTTCGACCTCACGCTGCTGGTCATCAACGCGTACGCCGCGGCGATGCTCGGCCGGCTCTCCAGCCTCCCGCTCACCTTCGTCGGCGCGATGGGGCTCGGCATCCTGCAGTCCTTCGCGGTCGCCTACCTGCCCACCGAGGGCTTCCTGTCCGGCCTGCGGGCCGTGGTGCCGGCGCTCTTCCTCTTCGTCGTGATCATCGCGATGCCCCAGGCCCAGCTGCGGATCGGGCAGGTCAAGGGCATCGTCTCCGCCCCGCTGCCGTCGATGCCGCGGGCCCTGGTCTGCGGCGCCGCGCTGCTCGGCTTCGTGGCCGTGCTCGCGACGGCGATGTCGGACGCCAACCTGCTGCTGGTCGGCACCGCCGCGACGTACGCGATGGTGATGCTCTCGCTGGTGCTGCTGACCGGGTACGGCGGCCACGTCTCGCTCGCGCAGTTCACCTTCGCGGGGGTCGGCGCGCTGGCCTACGCCAAGCTCGACGAGCCCAACCTCTACGGCCTGGTGATGTCGGCGCTGATCGCGGCCGCCGTCGGCGCCCTGGTCGCGCTGCCGGTGTTGCGGCTGACCGGTCTCTACCTGGCGCTGTCCACCCTCGCCTTCGGCGTGCTGATGGACAAGCTGGTCTTCCAGGCCGACTTCGCCTTCGGCTTCAACGGCACGCTGCAGGCCGACCGGCTCTCCCTGCTCGGCACGTCGGTCTCGTCGACCTCGGGCTACGTGGTCGTGATGGCGGCGTTCTTCGTGCTGATGGCGCTCGGGCTGCTGGTGCTGCGCCGCGGCGTGCTCGGCCGGCTGCTGATCGCGATGCGCGACAGCCCGGCCGCGTGCGGCACCCTCGGCCTGGACCTGCGCTGGTTCCGCGTCGGGCTCTTCGGGGTCTCTGCGGGCATGGCCGGTCTCGCCGGCGCGCTCTTCGCCGGGCTGCGCGGCACGATCGGCGCCGCCGACTTCCAGCTCTTCAACAGCCTCCCGCTGCTGCTGCTCGCCGTGGTCTTCGGCGTCACCTCGGTGACCGGTGCCGCGCTCGGCGGCGTCGGGCTGATGCTGTTGCCGGTGCTGCAGAGCTCGCGTCCCGAGCTCGCCGGCCTGGTGTTCGCGATCCTCGGCTTCGGAGCGGTCGCCCTCGGCCGGGACCCGAACGGTCTCGCCAACCTGCTCTTCGGCCTCGGTCGCCGGCTCGACCGCCGCTTCGGCGACCTGGTGCGCCGCGCCGTACCCGTGCTGCCGCTGCCGGCCAGTCGTGCCGACACCTCGACCGACACCGAGATCCCGCTGATGGAAGACCTCAAGGAACCGCAGAAGGAGGAGGTGGGCGTCCATGCCGCTGCTCGAGGTTGACGACGTCGTCGTCCAGTTCGGTGGTGTGACCGCGGTCGACCACGCGAGCTTCGTCGCCGAGGCGGGCCGGGTCACCGGCCTCATCGGCCCGAACGGTGCCGGCAAGACCACCTGCTTCAACGTGATCACCGGCCTCCAGAAGCCCAACCGCGGCCGGGTCCGCTTCGACGGCCGCGACATCACCCGCCTGTCCGTGCCGCGCCGGTCCCGGCGCGGCATGGCCCGCACCTTCCAGCGGCTCGAGGCCTTCGGGTCGTTGTCGGTGCGGGAGAACGTCCGGGTCGCCCGCGACATCCACCGGGGGATCGCCGGGCTGGTGCGCCCGGCGAGCGCCGACGTCGACGGCCTGCTCGAGCGGGTCGGCATCGCGGCGTACGCCGACGAGCGCGCCGACTCGATCCCGACCGGCACCGCGCGGCTCCTCGAGCTGGCCCGCTGCCTGGCCTGCGACCCGCAGCTGCTCCTGCTCGACGAGCCCTCGTCGGGCCTCGACGAGCAGGAGACCGACGCCTTCGGGCTGCTCCTCGCGCGGCTCGCCGCCGAGGGGCGCGCGATCGTGATGGTCGAGCACGACATGGACCTGGTGATGTCGGTCTGCGACGAGATCCACGTCCTCGACTTCGGCCGCGTGATCGCCTCCGACGCCCCCGGCGCGATCCGCGCCAACCCCGATGTGCAGCGGGCCTACCTCGGCTACTCCGACGTCGACGAGGCCGAGGCGCTCGGCGAGCAGACGATGGAGATGGTCCTGTGAGCGAGCGCAGCGAGCGAACCATCCAAGGGAGCGTGTGTGGTGCCTCATGCGCGCACGGAGCGAAGCGAGTGCGTGCATGAGTGTCCCCATCCTGGAGGTCGTCGACCTGCACGCGGCGTACGGCCGCATCGAGGTGCTGCGCGGCGTCGACCTGCGGGTGCCGAAGGGCGCGGTGATGGCGCTGCTCGGCCCCAACGGCGCCGGCAAGTCCACCCTCGTCAAGGTCATCAGCGGGCAGAAGGGCGCGACCTCCGGCGACATCCACCTCGGCGGCGTCCACGTCCAGGACACCTCGCCCGAGGAGCTCGCCCGCCTCGGCCTGTGCACGATCCCCGAGGGCCGGTCGGTCTTCCCCAACCTCAGCGTCGAGGAGAACCTCACGCTGATGTCGTACGCCGGGGTCGCCACCGAGGCGGTCCTCGACACGGCGTACTCCTACTTCCCGCGGCTGCACCAGCGCCGCCACCAGCTGGCCGGCACGATGTCGGGCGGCGAGCAGCAGATGTTGGCGATGTCGCGGGCGCTCGCGTCCGACCCGGCGCTGCTGCTGCTCGACGAGCTGTCGATGGGGCTCGCCCCGCTCATCGTCGACGAGCTCTACGACACGGTCGCGCAGATCGCGGAGAGCGGGGTGTCGATCCTCTGCATCGAGCAGTTCGCGCGGACGGCGCTGCGGGTCTCCGACTACGCGGCCGTGATGACCGGCGGGCGGATCGTCGCCACCGGGGAACCCGCAGAAGTCATGGACACGATGTCCGACGTCATCCTCGGAGGTGCGGCATGAGCCGTTCGCGAATCCTGGTCCCGCTCGCCGCCGCCGCCGTCGTCGGGGCGATGCTCCCGATCTCGCCCGGCCTGATGTCGAGCAGCGTGGCCGCCGACAAGCCAGCGTTCAGCGGCTACAGCGCCGACGCCTGGGCGGCGCCGGTGAAGATCGAGCTCTACGAGCCGACCATCCCGATCCCCGCCGACCCGCAGCTCGAGGTCGAGCTCGCCTACTCCACGGTCGAGTCAGACTCCGGCAGCTCGCAGGCGCGGGCCAGCTGGCTGTGGCCGGGCGACCCGGTGGGCGAGGGCGCGAAGACCTTCGTGACCCAGCTGGGCCTGCCCGAGCAGCTCGGTGAGGCCGGCTACCCGGTGCAGGTCAACGCGGCCCAGCCGAGCGGCGAGTCCGCCCAGGCCGACGAACCCTTCCCCGGCACGGTGATGCGCACCAGCGCGACCGACCACAAGACCCTTGCCCAAGTGGGCTACTCGCCGGACAGTACCGTCGGCGACGGCTCGACCGACGACGGCGAGGGACAGGGCGGGGGCGAAGGTACGCCCGGCGTCCCCGCCCTGCCGGGCCTCCCGGCCCTGCCCGGTGTCCCCGCAGCCGTCGGCCCGGACGCGCTCCAGCAGTTCGGGCAGGCGATCACGGGTGCCGTCACCGGTGCCGTGACGGGGGCACTCACCGGACAGCCCGCGCAGGCGAACGCCGCGGAGGACTCGCCGGCCACCCCCGGCCTGCCGCCCGAGCTGGCCGCGCTCGTCGACGTCGACGGCTACACCTCCTCGAGCCAGACGGTCTCGACCGACGGCAAGGTCGTGAGCACGGCGCGGTCCGCCCTCGGCGACGTGTCGCTCCTCGGCGGCCTGATCGAGCTCGACGGCCTGGTCGTCACCAGCACCAGCTCCAGCGACGGCAAGACCGGTGCCCCGGCGGGCAAGGCCCGTCTCGGCGGCATCACCATCGCCGGGCAGGAGTTCTCCTTCGGCCCTGACGGTTTCGTGGCCGCCGGGCAGAGCGGGGCGATCCCCGGTCTGCCGGACCAGGCGGCGAAGGCCCTCGACCAGCTCGGCATCCGGCTCGTGCTCCCGAAGCCCGAGCTGGTGCGCCAGCAGGACAAGGCGACCAGCGACCTCGCCGGGCTGCGCGTGGAGATCGAGACCGGCGTGCTGAAGCGCCAGCTCGACGCACTGCCGCTCGGTGACCTCGTCGACGCCGTACCCGACGAGGCGGGCCAGCTGAAGAGCCTGCTCCAGGCGGCCGTCGGCCTGTCGCCCAAGATCGTGCTCGACCTCGGCAACGCCGGCACGTCCGTCGACACCGTGCAGGCTCTCGAGTTCCCGACGACCGACATCCCCGACAACGACCCGAGCGGTGGCGGTGCGCCCGCCGGCGGGTCCGGAGGCGGCGCGGGGACCGGTGCCTCCACCGGCAGCGTCCCGGCTGCCTCGGGTCCTGCCGCGGGCTCCGACGCTCCCTCGGCCGCGACCGACGACCTCGACGACGCAGCCCTGGCCGGCTCGGGCCTGCCGCCGCTCTACTCGATCCCCGGCGCGATCCTCGTCGGTGGTCTCGCCCTCGGTGCCCTCGGCGGCACCTGGCTGCGCCGGGCCGGCGTGCTCGCCCTCGGCGGCGCCGGATCCTGCTCCCACGGCCTCGACCGGGGCCTGCCCGACCTGCGAAAGGCACGCTGATGACCACGATGGACGCACCCGGCCCGACGCCGGCCCCGGCCCCCGCCCAGCGGCTCTCGATCGGGCTGCCCCGCGCGTCCGGCGAGGCCAGCTCCGGTGCCGCGCCGATGAAGAACAACCACTACCAGCTCCTCCAGCTGGTGCTCTTCTGGGCCGGTGCGATCCTGCTGCCGCTCGGGCTCGTGGTCATCGTGCTGGGCTGGTACGGCGCCGCGAACACGCCGTACCAGTACGACCAGCTCTCCTACCTGGTCTCCGGCGGCCTGCTCGGGCTCGGGCTGACCTTCGCCGGCGGCTTCCTCTACTTCGGGGCCTGGCTGGCGCGGATCGCCGCGGACAACCGGGAGTCGGCGAAGCGGCTGGCCGACACGCTGCTGGTGCTGGCCGACGTGACCTCGCGCGCGGCCGCCAACAGCGACACCCTCGACGTCTCCGGGCTGCCGGTCACCGCCGGTGACGGCACGACGATGCACCGCCGCGACTGCGCGCTGATCGCGCACCGCGCCGACCTGCACCCCGTCGGCGAGGACAACGGTCACCTGACCCAGTGCCGGGTGTGCCGTCCCTGAGGTGGTTTCGAGGCTCGCTTCGCTCGCACCTCAACCACCGGCGCCGCTGCGGCGATGACCGGCTACTCCTCCTCGGTCGTGACCTTCTCGTCGGGCTTCTCCCTCAGCACCGTGTCGATGTAGTCGCGCGCGGTCTCGAGCAGGTCGACCGCGTGCCCGGCCCGCTCGGAGAGGTACCACCGGTGCACGAGGATCTCGTGGAAGATCTCGGCCGGCTCCAGCTTGCCGCGCGCCTCGGCCGGGATCATCGCGAGGATGGGCTCGTAGGTCTGGTTGAGCCACTTCGCTGCGACCAGGGAGCGGTCCTCGCGGCCGAGGTCGAAGTGGGCGGTGAACGCCGCGATGTCGTTGAGCATCCGGCGCGCCTGCGCGTCCTCGACGTGCAGCCCGGTGAGGGCCTGCAGCTCGCGCTGGTGGTGGCCGAGCTCGACGACCTTGGGCTGGATCCGGATCTTCTCGCCGTCCCAGTCGGTGACGATGTCGAGCTCGTCGACGTCGAAGCCCAGGTCGTTGAGACGCTCCACGCGCTGCTCGATCCGCCACATCTCGTGCGTGGCGAACTCCTCGGCCCCGGTGAGCTCGGACCAGAGGGCGTCGTACCGTTCGCGCAGCATCTCGACGATGTCGAGCGCCTGCACCTCGTGGTCCAGCGAGTCGCTGGCCTGGAGGTCGAGCAGCTCGGCGAAGACGTTCTCGGTGGCGACGGTGAGGTCGTGCTCGCGCAGTCGCGTCGACAGGTGCGACTTGAGCTCGCCGGTCTCGGCGTCGACGAGGTACGCCGCGAAGCCGCCCGCGTCGCGCCGGAAGAGCACGTTGGAGAGCGACACGTCGCCCCAGTAGAAGTCGGCGAGGTGCAGCCGGACCAGCAGCACCACCATCGCGTCGACCAGTGACGGCAGGTTGTCGGCGGTGAGGCCGTGCGAGAAGAGCGAGCGGTAGGGGAGCGAGAACTGGAGGTGCTGCGTGAGCAGCGCCGCCGGCAGCTCCTCGCCGTGCTCGTCGACCCGCCCGGTCACGACGCCCTGGGCGAGCACGGCCGGGAGGCCCATCCGCTGCAGGTCGCGCAGCATCCGGTACTCGCGGAACGCGATGTCCTCGACCGTCTCCTTGACGGCGTACGTCGCGTCCCCGAGCCGGATGATCCGCACCACGTGACGCGAGAGCCCGCGGGGGAGCGGCACGACGTGCTCGGTCCACTCCTCCAGCGGTGTCGACCACGGCAGCCCCAGCAGGGCCGGGTCCGGGCGGTTCGCCACGATGCGCAGCGCCATGCCTCGACCCTAGAGCCTCCAGACCGCGAACGACGGTCCGTCGCTCGCGGGCAGCGTGACGGCGCCGTCGGTCTCCACGAGGTCGCCGTCGGCACCGGTGCTCAGCAACAGCATGCCGTCGCCGAACCCGAGCGGGCCGGCGTCGAGGGTGATCGCCGGGCCTGCCGTACGACGCGCGGCGACCAGCACCGAGCCCGCCGGGTGCTCGCGGAGGTAGACGAGTGCGTCGTCGTCGACGTGCGCCCAGCGCAGGCCGCCGCGGCGCAGGGCCTCGTGGTCGCGACGCAGCCGCGCCAGCCCGGCGTACGCCGCAAGCGTGTCGTCGTCCCAACCGGCCGGGTCGGCCCACGGGAAGGGGCGCCTGGCGTCCTCGCCGTTGACGCCCTCGAGCCCGATCTCGTCGCCGGCGAAGAGCATGGGGACGCCGGGCATCGTGAACTGGAGCCCGGCGGCGACCCGGTGCACGGCACCCGATCCGGTGAGCGTGCGGATCCGGGCGCTGTCGTGGGAGCCGAGGATGTTCCACGAGCAGGTGGTGGCCCGCCAGCCGTAGCGGCCCTGCCACTCGCGCACGCTCCGGACGAGCGCGTCGGCCGGGCGGCGCGGCACCGGCACCGGGCGTCCGAAGGCACGCGCGGGCGAGTCCGGGTCGCGCAGCCACGACCAGACCGGCCAGGAGAAGCCGGAGTAGTTCATGGTCCCGTGCCAGCCGTCTCCGTCGACGTCGCTCGAGGCGTCGTGGTTGTGCTCGCCGATCACGAACGCGTCGGCGCGCTCGGCCTCCGCCGTACGACGGACCAGCCGGGCGACCTCGTGGTTGACGTCGACCGCGCCGAGGCGGCCGGTCATGTTGGCGACGTCGACCCGCCAGCCGTCGAGGTCGTACGGCGGCCGCAGCCATCGCGCGACGACCGACTCGGGGCCGTCGACCATGGCCGCCCGCAGCGCCGGGTCGTCGTGGTTGAGCTTGGGGAGGGTGCCGTGGCCCATCCAGCACTCGTAGGAGCCGTCGGGCAGGAAGTAGTAGAACGACCGGGCCGGCGCGCCCTCGACGTCGCGGGCCGCGACGAACCACTCGTGGGTGTCGCCGGTGTGGTTGGTCGTCAGGTCGCCGAGGATCCGCCAGCCGCGCTCGTGCACGGCGGTCGCGAGCCGGACGTACGCCGCGTCGCCGCCGAGCAGCGGGTCGACCTCCTCGAAGGTCGAGGCGTTGTAGCGGTGGTTGCTCTCGCCCGGGAAGACGGGCGTCGTGTAGACGACGCTGACCCCGAGGTCGGCGAGGTGGTCGAGGTGCTCGGTGACGCCGTCCAGGTCGCCGCCGAAGAACTGGAGCGGCGTGCGCGGGTCGAAGCCCTCGAAGACGACCTCGTCCTCCCAGTCCGCCGGCACGGCCCAGGCCGGCGTCTCCCGCTCGACGGCCGCCGCCGAGCGCGCGAACCGGTCCGGGAAGATCTGGTAGACGACCGCGTCCCGCGCCCAGTCCGGCGGCGCGTGGTGGGAGCTGAGCCGGAAGTCGAACGCGTCGGGCGGGTCGTGGTCGACCACCCCGACGGCACTCAGCCAGCGCTGGGCTCGGTCGACTTCTGCGGCGGGGGCATGCAGCAGGAAGCGGTAGTTCGTGACCGGGTTGTGCACCGGCAGCGTGCCCTCCCACCACACGGCGTGCTCGTCGCGCGCGCTCTCCGTGCAGGGGTGGTACGTCGGTTCCGAGTCGTACGTCGTGCGCACCCAGACCTGCTCCACCGGGTCGGCGGGGTCGGTGCGCAGGCGGACCGTCACCGTCGAGCCCGGTGCGGGTGCCTCGTCGGAGACGTACATCGGGGAGCCGTCGTGGTGCGGCTCGTGGAGGAGCGTCATCGGCGTGCCTTCCGCTGGGGCTCGAGGAAGACCGCACCGGGTCCCCACTGGGCGGCGGTGTCGTCGGGGTTGGTGAGGGCGCAGGTCTTGAGGCTCAGGCACCCGCAGCCGATGCAGCCGTCGAGCCGGTCGCGGAGTCGCTCGATGCGTTCGATCTGCTCGTCGAGGCGCGGGCGCCAGGCCTTGCTGAGTCGGTGCCAGTCCGACTTCGTGGGTGCCCGGCCGTCGGGCAGCGTCGCCAGCGCCTCGCCGATCTCCTCGAGGCTGAGCCCGACGCGCTGCGCCGTACGGATGAACGCGACGCGGCGCAGCGTGGACTGCTCGTAGCGGCGCTGGTTGCCCGTCGTGCGCACCGACGCGATCAGCCCCTTGGACTCGTAGAAGCGGATCGCCGAGGTCGCCACCCCGGCCCGCTCGGCGAGGTGGCCGATCGTCAGCTGCGTCATGCGCCCAGCCTCGCGGGAGTTCAACCATCCTTCAAGTTCTAGCCCGAAGTCGTCCGGGTGCCGGACAGTGCCAGGCTGCCCAGTGCGACGGTCAGGACGACGTTGGTGGCCACCGCGAGCGCGGCGATGTTGCCGATGTGGGCGACGGGCCAGGCCGCCGCCGCGAGCAGGACCAGGGTGGCCTGCCAGTGCCGCTCGAGTCGCCGGAGGGTGAACGCCACGACGGCCAGCGAGAGCGGGAAGCACAGCCCCAGCGGCTTGATCAGGGTCGCCGCGCCGGAGCGGTCGACCAGGGCGACGTCGCCGTACGACGTGTGGATCGTGTCGAAGCCGTACGCGACGTTGCCGGCCATCCCGAGGACGGCCGTGAGCACCAGGAGCGCGCGGAGCCACGATGTCGGCGCGGTCCAGGACGCGACCCGCAGGACGACCAGGCCGTAGACGATCGCGCCGAGCACGTGGAGCACGCCGGCGCCGGCGTCGTCCCAGCCGCGGACGGCGTACGTCGTGTCGGCGGCGAGGTAGAGGAGAGGACCGACGACGAGCGAGCCCGTCAGGAGCCGTTCGGTCGGAGTGGAGGCTCTGGTCGGAGTGGAGGTGATGGTCGCGGGGCTGGCGGGCGGCATGCGGCGTCCTTTGCTCGGAGGGATGTCCACCCTCCGGCCGGCGCCGCTCCGCGCACTACAGGGTTGTCCCTGGATCTGGCTCTCTCCGCGGACCGGGACCGCCGAGTCGTGACACGATGACGCCGTGGTCGGCGAGGTCCGCGCGCTCTTGACGATGCTGCTGGTCAGCGCTGTCGTCGCGATGGTCGCGATCGGATCGGCTCAGGGTCTGTGGCTGCCGAACGCGCACAACGGGCTGCTCGCCCTGGCGTTCGCACTGGTCGGTACCTACGTGCTCTTCCAGCGGCCAGGTCATCGGGAGGGTCGGCTGTTCCTGGCGACCGGCGTCGTCGAGGGTGTCGTCTACCTCGGGCGCCAGCTCGCCCACTCCGGCGGGGTGGACGGCCAGGTGTGGTGGACCTGGCTCGGGGTCTGGCCGCTCGCGGTCGGACTCGGCCTGACCACGATGTCGGTCGTGTGCTTCCCCGACGGTCGCCTGCCCTCGCCTGCGTGGCGCTGGCCGATGGCGGTGGCCCTCGGCCTGCTCGGCGGGTGCGCCCTGGTGTCGGCCCTCTGGCCGGTCGAGTACTCCGCAGCCGGAGTCACGAGCGCGGCGCCCTTCGCGCTGCCCGGCGTCTCGGTGGCCACGGTCTGGCAGGTGCTCGCGCACCCCGTCTACGCAGGGGTCCAGGTGCTCTGGGTCGCGGCGATCGCCGACCGTTGGCGGCGCTCTGGACCGGTCGTCCGGCTCCAGCTGGGCTGGCTGCTCGCCGCCAGTGTGCTCTCGGTGGTCGCCCTGCTCGGTGGGCTGCTCGTCCAGGGGTCACCCCGTGCCGGGCTGCTGGCGGTCGCGCTCATGCCGGTGGCGGCGGGTTGGGCGATCGTGCACGGGCAGCAGGTCGCGACGTACCGCGCACTGAGCTGGATGTCTCGCCGCGGTCCCGGCGCGGAGTCGTTGCCTGCCGGGATGGCTCGGGCGCTCGGCCAGGGCATGGACGCCCGGTCGGCCGTGGTCTGGATGGGATCCGCGGACGACCTGCGGGCTGTCGGCGTCTGGCCCGAGGTCGACGCGGACATCGCTCCGACCACAGCCGGCGACCTGGCCGCCCGGCCCGGGACAGAGGCTCGCGTCGTCGTCCGGGACGTAGCCACGATCGGGGCTGTCAGCATCGAGCGCGACCCGCGGTCGTCGTCACTGTCGCCGCCGGGCCTGCTCGACGACCTCGCCGCCCAGGCCGCGATCGTGATCGAGCAGACGGGCCTGGTCGAGGTGCTCGCCGGCTACCGGCGGGATGGGCGGGTCGACAACCTGACGCCGCGCGAGCACGAGGTGCTCGAGCTGATGGCCCGCGGCCTGTCGAACGCCGCCATCTGCGCCGAGCTGCACCTGAGCGTGAAGACGGTGGAGCCGGCCGTGAGTGCGATCTTCGCCAAGCTCGGGCTGCAGGCCGACGGCGGCAGCAACCGCCGGGTGCTGGCGGTCCTCGCGTACCTGCGCAGTCGGTCGGACGTGACCGATCCAGCCGTCTAGAACAAGTTCTAATTTCGGTGTAGCGTCCGGCCCGTGACTGACTCCACTCCCCGCGTCGTGGTCATCACCGGCGCCGCCTCCGGCATCGGCTACGCGACAGCCGAGCTGTTCCGCGACCTCGGCGACACGGTCTTCGGCCTCGACATCAACCCGACCGTGCCCGACGGCGTGACGTACGTCGAGTGCAACGTGGGCAGCAAGGCTGCCGTCGACGCGGCGATCGAGGTCTGCGCCGCCGGTGGCCGCATCGACGTGCTGGCCAACGTCGCGGGCATCGTGCAGTTCGGCCGCATCGAGACGGTCACCGAGGACGAGTGGGACCGCGTGCACGCGGTCGACCTCAAGGGTCCGTTCTTCCTGATCCAGGCCGCGCTCCCGCACATCCGCGCCGCCAAGGGCAACATCGTCAACGTCTCGTCGGTCGCCGGCAATGCGCCGCAGCCCTACGCCACGGCGTACGCCGCCGCGAAGGGTGGCCTCACCCAGTTCACCAAGGCGCTGGCACTGGAGCTCTCGCCCGAGGGCATCCGCGTCAACGTGATCTGCCCCGGCACCGTGGACACCCCGATCGTCGAGCAGGTCTTCCACAAGCTCACCGACGACCTGAACACCCGCGTCGCCGACCGGCTGATGATGATGCTGCCCGGCGGCGCCATCAAGCCGTCCGAGATCGGCGAGACCATCGTCTGGCTCGCGTCGCCGGCCGCCCGGATGATCACCGGCGCCGTGATCGCCCACGACGGCGGCATGAGCGGCTGATCCGTCAGGCATCGAGTCGTGATGCTGTGCGTGCGCCAGAGCGCTCGCTGGGCAGCACGACCCCTCAACTAGCATGTGCGCGCGCCGCGTTAGCTCAGCTGGTAGAGCATCCGTCTTGTAAACGGAAGGTCGTCGGTTCGATCCCGTCACGCGGCTCTCAGCGCAGCCGGCGTACGTCGAACGTCATCGGCGGCTCGGCGATGGCGTCCTGGGCGGCGACCAGCTGGATCTCGCGGGTGCCGGCGGCGATGGTCTTCTCGAGGATGCCGAAGACCGAGGACGTCGTCCGGGCGAGCGCCTCGGCCGCCGACCCGGTCGTGCGCAGGTGCGCCAGGTAGAGGGCTGCGGTGACGTCGCCGCAGCCGTTGGGCGTGATCGGCAGGAGCGGGGTCTCGACGGCCCAGGCGCCGTCGTCGGACACGGCGATGACGTCGAGGCGGCCCTCGGGCACGTCACCGTGCAGGACGCTGGTGACGAGCACGTCGCGCGGGCCGCGCGAGCGTACGGCGTCCACCGCGTCGAGGATCTCCTCGAGGGTGGTCGTGGTGCGGCCGGCGAGGAAGTCCAGCTCGAAGTGGTTGGGCGTGATGATGTCGGCGGCCGGGACGACGGTGTCGCGCATGAACTCGGGGATCCCGGGCCGGACGAACATCCCGCGCCCGACGTCGCCCATCACCGGGTCGCAGCAGTAGACCGCGTCCGGGTTGAGCTCCTTCACCTTCGCGACGGCATCCAGGATGATCGCGCCGACCGCCGGGTCGCCCTGGTAGCCGGACAGCACCGCGTCGGCCTCGCCGAGCACGCCCCGGTCCTCGATCCCGGCGATCACGTCGCGCACGTCGTCGGGGGCGAGCAGGGGACCGCGCCAGGCGCCGTACCCGGTGTGGTTGGAGAAGTGCACGGTGATCACCGGCCAGACCTCGTGACCGAGCCGCTGGAGCGGGAAGACCGCGGCGGAGTTGCCGACGTGGCCGTAGGCGACCGAGGACTGGATGGACAGGATCTTCACGCGACGATCCTCCCGAGGGTCGGCCTGTACGAGCAAACTAGAACAAGTTACAGTTGCCGGGTTCAGGACATTCTCTCGGTATGTGAGTTGAGGTAGCCCGTGGCGCGCAAGCCGTCGTACAGGAACGAAGCCGACTACGTCGTGGTGGGCTCCGGCAGCTCCGGGGCGGCGATCGCGGGCCGGCTGGCGCAGTCAGGCGCGAGCGTGATCGTGCTGGAGGCGGGCAAGAGCGACGAGCAGTACCTGGTGAAGAAGCCCGGCATGATCGGGCCGATGCACTCCGTGCCGCAGATCAAGGCGCGCGTGGACTGGGGCCTCTACTCCAGCCCGCAGAAGCACATGCTCGACCGCAAGATGCCGGTCCCGCGCGGCAAGGTCGTCGGCGGCTCGAGCTCGATCAACGGCATGGTCTACGTGCGCGGCAACCGCGCCAACTACGACTCCTGGGCCGCCGAGGGCAACACCGGCTGGGGTGCCGACGACGTCAACGCGGCGTACCGCCGGATGGAGGACTTCGAGGACGGCGCCAACGACTACCGCGGCGCGGGCGGTCCGATCCGGGTGACCCGCAACAAGGCGCCGCAGGAGGGTTCGCTCCAGTTCATCCAGGCCGCGTCCGACACGCTGGGCGTCCCGGTCCTCGACGACTACAACGCGGAGTCGCAGGAGGGCGTCAGCCGGATGCAGCAGAACGCCGCGGACGGCCTGCGCTACAGCGCGTCCCGCGGCTACCTCCACCACCTCGACGTCCCGACCCTCCAGCTCCAGTCGGAGGTGCTCGCCCGCAAGGTCGTGATCGAGAACGGCCGCGCCACCGGCGTCGAGGTCACCGACAAGGACGGCACGCGGCGCACCGTCCGGGCCGGCAAGGAGGTCATCCTCTCGGCCGGCTTCGTCGGCTCCGCCCAGCTGCTGATGCTGTCCGGCGTCGGCCACGCGCAGCACCTGCGCGACCACGGGATCGACGTGCTGGCCGACCTCCCGGTCGGCGACAACCTGCACGACCACCTCTTCCACGCGCTGACCTTCAACGTGACGACCTCGAAGATGCGCGGCAATGCGTTCTTCTTCGGCAAGGGCGTGATGAAGGAGGCGCTGCGGCCGGGCACGACCTTCATGGCCAACTCGGTCTTCGAGGCGGTCGCCTTCCTGCGTACGTCGCAGGCGACCGACGTACCCGACCTGCAGCTGCACCTGCTGCCGTGGTCCTACGTCTCGCCCAACCAGGACGAGCCGATCCAGCACAAGGTCGACCCGCGGCCCAGCCTGACCCTGCTCTCGACGCTGATCTACCCGAAGAGCCGCGGCACGCTGCGGCTGGCGTCGTCGAACCCGACGGTCTCGCCGCTGATCGACTTCCAGTACCTCTCCGACCCGGCCGACCTCGAGGTGCTCGCCGAGGGCTCGGAGATGGTGCGGCAGGTCATGGCCGGCAGCGCGTTCGGCGGTGCGGTCAAGGAGGAGATCCACCCGGGTGCGTCGCTCACGGGGCAGCCGCTGCGCGACGCGATCCTCAACCGGGCGACGTCGGTCTACCACGGCGTGGGCACCTGCCGGATGGGCGTCGACGAGCTCGCCGTCGTCACGCCGGACCTCAAGGTCCGCGGCATCGAGGGCCTCCGGGTCTGCGATGCCTCGGTGATGCCGTCGATCACCGGCGGCAACACCAATGCACCCGCCATCATGATCGGTGAGCGCGGCGCCGACTTCGTCCTCGGCAGAGCCTGAGAAGGGGCAACGACATGACACTGCAGCGACCCGCATCCCTGACCGACGACTTCCTGCGCGGCCTGGTCGCCCGGGTCCCGTCCAGCGACGGCGGCACCTGGAAGCTGACCGAGGTCTACACCGGTGAGCTGCTCGTCGAGCTGCCGCAGTCGACCCCTGCCGACATCGAGCAGGCCTTCGTCACCGCCCGCGCGGCGCAGGTCGAGTGGGCGAAGCGACCGCTCAAGCAGCGGCTCGAGGTGTTCAAGCGCGCGCACACGCTCTTCCTCGACCGCGCCCAGACCACCACCGACCTGATCCAGGCCGAGAGCGGCAAGAACCGGCGGATGGCGATCGAGGAGACCTGTGACCCGCCGATGGTGATGAGCCACTACCTCAAGCGGGCGCCGAAGCTGCTCGCACCGGTGAAGCGCGGTGGCCCGGTGCCGTTCCTGACCACGTCGACCGAGATCCGTCAGCCCAAGGGCGTCGTCGGGATCATCGCGCCGTGGAACTTCCCGTTCGCGACCGGCATCTCGGACTCGATCTCGGCGCTGATGGCCGGCAACGCGATCGTCCTCAAGCCCGACAACAAGACCGCGCTCTCGCCGCTGTACGGCGTCCAGCTGCTCGAGGAGGCCGGGCTGCCGAAGGGCCTGTTCCAGGTCATCTGCGGCGAGGGTCCCGATGTCGGCCCGACCCTGATCGACAACGCCAACTACGTCATGTTCACCGGCTCGACGGCGACCGGCCGGGTCATCGGCGAGCGCGCCGGACGCAACCTGATCGGCTGCTGCCTCGAGCTCGGCGGCAAGAACCCGATGATCGTGCTCGACGACGCCGACCTCGACGACGTGGTCCAGGGCGCGATCTTCGGCGCCTTCGGCAACACCGGCCAGATCTGCATGCACATCGAGCGGATGTACCTGCCGGAGTCGCGGTACGCCGAGTTCCGTGATGCCTTCGTGAAGGCGACCGAGGCGCTGAGCATCGGCGCGGCGTACGACTTCGGCCCCGACATGGGGTCGCTCGTCTCGCCGGACCACATGGAGCGGGTGAAGTCCCACGTCGACGACGCGGTCGCCAAGGGCGCCACGGTGCTGACGGGTGGGAAGCCGCGGCCCGACCTCGGGCCGGCGTTCTTCGAGCCGACGATCCTCGAGGGCGTCACGAAGGACATGCTCGCCGGCGTCACCGAGACGTTCGGTCCGGTCGTCGCGCTGCACTCCTACCGCACCGTCGACGAGGCGGTCGAGCTCGCCAACGACACGGACTACGGGCTGAACGCCTCGGTGTGGGGCGGCGACGTCGCCACCGCCTGCCAGGTCGGCAAGCGCCTCGAGTCGGGCAACGTCAACGTCAACGACATCCTGGCGACGGCGTTCGCGTCCAAGGGCACGCCGTCCGGTGGCGTCAAGCAGTCGGGCGTCGGCGCGCGCCACGGCGACCAGGGCATCCTCAAGTACACCGACGTGCAGCAGCTCGCCGTGCTCAAGAAGCAGGTGATGGGCGCGCGGCCCGGCCAGGACTACGACGAGTACGTCAAGGGGATGATCGGCGGCCTCAAGATGATGCGGAAGACCGGCATCCGCTAGATCGCTGCCGCCGGCGCCGCGTCGGCGGTGAGTAGGCAACCGCTTCGTCTCCGGGCCGTGCCGACTTCGGTTGCCGGCTCACCGCTGGCCGCCCGTCACTGGGTGTGACGCGCCGACGTACTGTCGCAGTCGTGACTGAGATGACCTACCGCCCGCTGGGCGACTCGGGACTGATGGTGAGCGCGGTCGGCATCGGCTGCAACGCGTTCGGACGGCGGGTGGACCTGGACGGCGTACGCGAGATCCTGGGCGCCGCACGGGACACCGGCGTGACGCTGCTCGACACCGCGGACATCTACGGCGCGCCTCCGGGCGCCTCGGAGGAGCTGCTGGGGCAGGCGCTGACCGGGCAGCGCGACGAGTTCGTGCTGGCGACGAAGTTCGGCATGGACATGCAGGGCGCCAACGGCAACGACTTCGGCGCGCGGGCGTCGCGTCGCTACGTGCGCCGCGCGGTCGAGGCATCGCTGAAGCGGCTGCAGACCGACCACATCGACCTCTACCAGCTCCACGAGCCCGACGGCGTGACGCCGATCGAGGAGACACTGTCGGCGCTGACCGACCTGGTCCGTGAGGGCAAGGTGCGCTACGTCGGCTGCTCGAACTTCGACGGCTGGCAGGTCGCCGACGCGGCGTGGACCGCGCAGACCGCCGGGCTCGAGGGCTTCGTCTCGGTGCAGAACCGCTACTCGCTGCTCGACCGCACCGTCGAGGCCGAGGTGACCCCCGCGTGCGAGGCGTTCGGCCTCGGCATCCTGCCGTTCTTCCCGCTGGAGTACGGCCTGCTCACCGGCAAGTACCGCCGCGGCGAGGGTGCGCCCACCGGCTCACGAGCCGACCTCGACCCCTCCCGGGCCGGCTGGCTGAAGACTGCCGACTGGGACCGGATCGAGGCCGTCGAGAAGTACGCCGAGGCGCGTGGGCTCGCCGTGCTGGACGTCGCGATCGCGGGCCTGGCCGCGCAGCCTGCCGTCGCGTCGGTGATCTCCGGAGCGACCTCCGGCGCGCAGGTATGGACGAACGCCGAGGCGCTGCGCTGGGTGCCGACGCCCGAGGACCTGGTCGAGCTCGACGAGATCACCAGACTCGACTGACCAGGACCCCGGACTCGGGTGACCAGAGGTCCCGACTCGGGTGACCAGAAGTCCCGACTCGGCGGTCAGGCAACTTGGAGCGACCGCTTCGAGAGGCCCATCCAGAAGCCGTCGATGACCTGGAGGCCGGGCTGCTCGGGATCGGTGGCGGCACCGAGGGTGACGAACAGCGGGGTGTAGTGCTCGACCGTCGGGTGCGCGTAGGGCATGCCGGGGGCGTGGGTGCGGTAGCGGGTGAGCTCGTCGACGTCGCCGCGGAGCAGCGCCTCGCCGGCCCAGGCGTCGAAGTCCGTCGACCAGCCGGGGGCGTCCGCGTCGATCCGGAACTCCTTCAGGAACGGCAGCCCGTGGGTGAGGAAGCCGGAGCCGACGATCAGCACGCCCTCGTCACGCAGCGGCCGGAGCCGCTCGCCCAGCGCCATCAGGCGCACCGGGTCGTGGGTGGGCAGCGACATCTGGAGCACGGGGATGTCGGCCTCGGGGTACATCAGCTTCAGCGGCACCCAGGCGCCGTGGTCGAGGCCGCGGCTCGCGTGCTGGTGCACCGGCTCGGACGACGGCATCATCGCGGCGATCCGCTGCGCGAGCGCCGTCGCGTCGGGCGTCTCGTAGGTCATCCGGTAGTACTTCGGGTCGAAGCCGCCGAAGTCGTAGACGAGCGGGGCGCCGCTCGCGGAGAGCATGACCGGGGCCGACTCCCAGTGCGCGCTGACGATCAGGATCGCCTTCGGCCGTGGCAGGTCCTGCGCCCACGAGGCCAGCTGCGACGACCACAACGGGTCGTCGAGCAGCGGCGGGGCGCCGTGGCCGATGTAGAGCGCGGGCATCCGAAGATCGTTCACATTTCAACTTTACCCCGTCGGCAGCCGCCAGTCCACCTCCTCGCCGCCCTGCTCGACGAGCAGCGCGTTGACGGAGCTGAACGGCTTCGAGCCGAAGAAGCCGCGGTACGCCGACAGCGGTGACGGGTGCGCGGACTCGACGACCGGGACCGGGTCGAGCAGGGGCTTGAGCTTGCGGGCGTCGGAGCCCCACAGGATCGCGGTGCACGGACCGCCACGTGCGGCCAGGACCGTGATCGCGCGCTCGGTGATCGGCTCCCGGCCCTTGCCGCGATGGCTGTTGGACGCGCCGGGCTGCACGGTGAGCGACCTGTTGAGCAGCATCACGCCCTGGTCGGCCCAGGCGGTCAGGTCGCCGTGCCGCGGCGGCATGATGCCGAGGTCGTCGCGCAGCTCGGTGTAGATGTTGACCAGGCTCGGCGGCAGCGGCCACACGTCGCGGCGCACGGCGAAGCTGAGCCCGATCGGGTGCTGGGGGTTGGGGTAGGGGTCCTGCCCGACGACGAGCACCCGGACGTCGGCGAGCGGTCGCTGGAAGGCTCGGAAGACCGCGTCGCCGCTGGGCTGGTAGCCGCGCCCCGCGGCGTTCTCCTCGCGCAGGAAGCGGCCCATCGCGGCGACCTGGTCGTCGACCGGAGCCAGCGCCTCCGCCCAGTCCTCGGCCATCAGGCCCTTGTCCACCAGTCCCGCGAGAGCGCTCACGGCAGCGAGGCTATCGGGGCAGAAGCGCGTCCTTCGGCAGGTACGGCGCGCGCCCGCGCTCGCCGACGTAGACCTCGAGGATCGCCTGGTGGGTGGCGTCCCCGGCGATCGCGGACTGGTTGGCGACCAGCACCCGCTTGCCCAGGAACGTCGCGCTGCACGGGGTGTCGAAGGGGACGGGGGAGCCGTTGTCGCCGGTCACCGCCGTGCCGAAGCGACGCACCTCGGTGCCGGTGGCGGTCAACTCGACGAGCTGGTTCGCGAGGCCGGCGAGGGCGACGTACACGTGCCCGGACTCGCCGATCCCGAAGCCGTCGGGCAGGTCGCCGGGCTGCGAGGTCCACAGCGTCGTCAGGGTGCCCGGGCGTCCGGCCCTGCCGATCGGCAGCCGGTAGAGGTGGCCGTTGGTCGGCAGCGCGGCCGCGTCGGACGCGGTCTGCTGGGTGATCAGCAGGTCGCGCTTGCCGGGGCGGTAGCGGATGCCCGTCGTACCGAACTCGACCGCACCGGTGAGCGCCGGCGAGGTGAACCAGCGCCGCGGCTTCGACGCGCCGTGCGGCAGCCGCCAGATGACGCCGGCGGCGTAGTCGGTGACGAAGAGCGCGCCATGCGGCCCCCACGTCGCGTAGTTGGGCACGGACCCCTCGGGGAAGCGAGCGACCCGGTGGAAGCGGCCGGTGCGGGTGTCGAGCGTGAGGACCGAGGACGTCGAGGTCTCGAGGAGGACCAGCTTGCCGTCGCGGGTCTGGTTCGCGACCTGCACACCGTGGTCGGCGTCCAGCACCTGGCCCGGGACCGTCCACGAGCGCAGCAGCGTCCCGTCGGCGGTCCACTCGAAGACCTTGGACCGCGCGGTGCTGCCCGCGTCGACGTAGGTCCCGGAGTAGACGCGGCCGTTGGTGTGCACGTGGACGTACGCCGGGAAACCGGGCGACGGCACGAGCGAGAAGACGGTCGTGGTGCCCTTCGTCGGTGCCGCGGCGGGCGCCGGCGCCCACGCCGACACCGCGATGACCACGGCGGTGAGGAGGACGAGGAGCCGCCTCATCGCAGCAGGTCGCCGATCTCGGTCGCGGCCCGCTCGCCGGAGCGCACGGCGCCGTCCATGTAGCCGCTCCAGTACGTCGACGTCTCGGTGCCGGCCCAGTGCACGCGACCGAACGGTCGGCGGATCGCGGACCCGAACTGGGTCAGCGTGCCGGGCGCGTGGACGGCGGTCGGGCCGCCACGGGTCCAGCGCTCCTTGGTCCAGTCGTGCTCGACGTACTCGATCGGGTGCAGCGCCTGCTCGCCGAACATCGCGGCGAAGCCCTCGAGCACGGCCTGGCGACGCTTGGCCTTCGACATCGGCCCGTAGGTGCGCCAGGTCGCTCCACCGACGAAGGCCAGCAGCACGCCGGGGGTGCCGTCCTTCGGCGAGTTGTCGAAGACGGCACGAGCGGCTCCGGAATCGTTGATGCCGAAGCCGTTGAGGCCGGCATCGCGCCAGAAGGGCCGCCGGTAGACGGCGTCGCACTTCATCAGCTGGCCCATGTCCATGTGCCGCAGCAGCTGGAGCCGGCGGGTCGGGAGCTGGGGGTACCAGTCGATGTCGAGCACCAGGGGCGGCGGGCACGCCACGACCGCCCGGCGGGCGCGGACCGTCCCGCGTGCGGTGTGCACGACGACGCGGTGGTCGCGCTGCTCGATCCGGCGCACGGGTGCGTCCAGCGCGACGATGTCGCCGAGCTTGCGGGCCAGCCGGATCGGGACCAGCTGCGAGCCGCCGACGAAGCGGCTCTCCTGGGCGCCGTTCGCGGTGTCGGAGTTGCGGGAGAAGGTGCCGACGTTGGTCTCGTTGCCCGAGCACGCGACGTACCAGAGCGTGAAGAGCAGGGAGAGCTCGTCGGGGTCGGCGCCGAAGCCCGGCTGGGTCCAGGACTTGATCAGGTTGCCGATCCCGTCGGCGTTGACGGCGTTGCGGCGGATGAACTCACCGAGGCTCATCGCGTCCCACTCGGCGGCGCTCGGGTGCGACCACGGCGCGGAGACGTCGATCGTCGAGGCCATCTGGTCGATGCGGGTGAGCAGCACGGCGGCGTCGGGGAGGATCGTCGGGTCCGGCGGGACGGTGCCGGAGTACTCCATCCGGCCCGTCAGCGACGAGATGTAGACGCTGCTGCCGTCGTTGTACTCCGTGAAGGTCTTGACCTTCAGCTCCTTGGCCAGCCGCAGGATGTGGTCCTGCGTCGGGCCGACGAACGCGCCGCCGGACTCGATGGTCTCGCCGCCGCTCCGCTTCGACAGGTGGTGGTTGAGGACCCGGCCGCCGACCCGGTCGCGTGCCTCGACGACGAGGACGTCGAGGCCGCGTCGCGCGAGCTTGCGAGCGGCCACCAGGCCGGAGATGCCACCGCCGACCACCACGACGTCGACGTCGCGCGGGAGCGATCCCTGGCGCGAGCCCGCGGCCACGGCATCGTGCAGGCCGGACGTCGCGGTCAGACCGGCAGCGGCGGTGGTGCCCAGCAGCAGCCGCCGGGACAGCATCGGTGTCGTCATGCCGGGGCCAACGACGCGCGCCCGCCCGAGGTAACGCGTCCGGACGGTGAGGTTGGGCACTAGGGTCTGCGACGTGACACGCGCAGCAGTGGCCGACGCGGCGCGGGCCCTGGCCGCCGAGGGCCTCTTCATCGGTACGGCGGGCAACGTGTCGGTCCGCGAGGGCGACCGGGTCGCCGTGACCGGCACCGGTGTCGTGCTGGGTCGCTGCACGGAGCCCGACGTGACGGTCGTGTCGCTCGACGGCACCGTGCTCGAGGGCGACCTGGTGCCGACCTCGGAGCTCGACCTGCACCTCGGCATCTACGCCGACACCGACGCGGCGGCGGTCGTGCACACGCACGCGCCGTACTCGACCGCGGTGGCCTGCGTCCTCGACGAGCTGCCGGTGCTGCACTACCAGCACCTGGCGCTGGGCGGGGCGACTCGCGTGGCGCCGTACGCGACCTTCGGCACGCCGGACCTGGCGACACACGTCCGCGCGGCACTGGCCGGCCGGCACGCGGCACTGATGGCCAACCACGGGTCGGTCGCCATCGGGTCCAGCCTCGACAAGGCCGTCGAGCACGCGCTGCTGCTGGAGTGGCTGGCCACCCTCCACCACCGCGCGAGCGCGCTCGGGGCGCCCCGCGTCCTCACCGAGGACGAGCAGGCCGACGTGATCGCCCAGGCGATCAGCCGCAACTACGGAACCCAGCAGGAGAACCCCCGTGACTGACATGAAGATCGCCGCCGTCGGCGTCCACGTCCTCGACACCCACGTCATCGGCATCGAGTCGATCCCGGAGGGCTCCGACGGCCAGCTGGTCGAGACGATCCGGATGTCGCCGGCCGGCACCGCCGGAGGCACGGCGGTCGTGCTCAGCCGGCTGGGTGCCGAGGTGTCGTCGTACGGCGCCGTCGGCACCGACCCGATCGGGAGCGTGCTGGTGGGGCTGCTCGGCGCCGAGGGCATCGACGTCTCCGGGCTGGTCCGCAAGGACGAGCACCAGACCTCCGCGTCGGTGATCCCCGTGCGGCCCAACGGCGACCGGCCGGCGTGGCACTGCATCGGCGCCAACGGGGCCTTCACCCTCGACGACCTGCCGCTCCCGTCGCTGGAGGGGATCACGCACCTGCACCTGGGCGGGCCGGAGTTCCTCGGTGGCGAGGCCGCGGGCCAGCTGCTCGCGCACGGCCGCTCGATCGGCGCGGTCACCTCGCTCGACATCCTCGCCCCGGGCGACCCGGACATGCTGGCGTGGATCGCCGACGCGCTGCCGCACACCGACTACCTGCTGCCCAACGACGAGCAGGTGCTGGGCTTCACCGGCGCCGGCTCGCTCGTCGAGGGCGCCCAGGCGCTGGTCGCCGCCGGCGTCGGCTGCGTGGCCGTCACCCAAGGTGCGAAGGGCGCGCTGGTCGTGACGGCCGACGAGGTGATCGAGGTGCCGGCGTACGTCGTGGACGTCGTCGACACCACCGGCTGCGGTGACGCGTTCTCGGCCGGCTTCCTGCGCGGCCTCTCGCTCGGCCGCGACCTCCGGGGTGCCGCCGAGCTGGGCTGCGCGACCGCCGCCCAGGTGGCCGGCGGCCTCAGCACCGACGCCGGCTCGTACGACCTCGCGAAGGTCGAGGCGTTCGCGGGGTCGGCCGAGCGTCGCTAGGAGAGTTTCATCGGCCGACCGATGAAACTCACGCCTGGACGATGAAACTTTGTCGTCCCAGCAGGAGAAACGTCGGCCGACCGATGAAACTCCCGCCGCGGCCTCAGCGGTTCGGCCGAGCCAGGCGATCCAGGAAGGCCACCAGCAGCGCCTCGCGCATCGCGGGCGAGGCGAGGTCGAGCATCGCGTTGACCTCGGCCATCCGGTCGGGCAGCGCGAGGCCCTCGCCACCACCCACGAGGCCGGAGGCGGCGAGCAGGCCGTCGAAGTCGTCGTCGGAGAGCGTGGCCGGGTCGAGGGTCTCGATGAACGCCGCGACGCCCGGGTCGACGCCGACCGGACCGACCGCCACCGCGGCCGCGACGGACTCGGCCAGCGCGGCGAGGAACTCGTCGACGTGGGCGAGGGTGGCGGCGCTGACGGAGAGGTGGACGTTGGGCGGCTGGCCGGCGTACGACATCTGGGGCTGGACGTACCACTCCCGGGTCGCCATCTCGTCGCAGATCGTGAACGCGTCGCAGGTGTCGTCGGTGACGAATGCGACGAGCGTCGAGTCGGGTACGGCGACCAGGGTCAGCTCGGGGATGGCCGCGACGCCGGCGACGATCCGGTCGACGGCCTCGAACACCTCGCGGGTCAGCCGCTCGTAGCCCGCGTCGCCCAGCGACTGGACGACGGCCCAGGCGCCGGCGAGCGGACCGCCCGACTTGGTCGACTGGATGGTCGAGTTGAGCATCGTGTAGCCCGGCCAGTCGGCGTGCGCGAAGTACTGCGGGCGTCGGTGCGCCGGCGAGCGGTGCATCAGGACCGAGGTGCCCTTGGGGGCGTAGGCGTACTTGTGGGTGTCGACCGAGATCGAGGTGACCCCGTCGACGGCGAAGGTCCACGGCGGCACGTCGCGACCGATCCGGGCCGCGAACGGCAGCACCCACCCGCCGATGCAGGCGTCGACGTGGCAGCGGATCCCGCGGGCGGCCGCTGCCGGCGCGACCTCGGTGACGGGGTCGATGACGCCGTGCGCGTACGACGGCGCGGAGACGACCACCAGCACGGTCCGGTCGGGGTCCTCGTCGACGGCGGCCAGCATCGCGGCCGCGTCGGCGCGGAAGTCGGGGCCGACCGGGACCACGACCGCCTCGACGCCGAAGTAGTGCGCGGCCTTGAGGAACGCCGCGTGCACCGTCGACGCGACGACCATCCGCGGCCGCTCGACGTCGGGCCGGCTGTCGCGGGCGCCCTGCACGGCCAGCAGGCACGACTCCGTGCCGCCGGACGTCACGGTCCCGACGGCGTCGGCGGGCGCGTCCAGGAGGTCGGCCGTGTAGCCGACCAGGTCGTTCTCCATCTGCAGCAGGCTCGGGAACGCCGTGGGGTCGAGGCCGTTGGAGCCGGCGTACGCCGCGACCGCCTCGCGCCCGATCCGGTCCACGTCGGGCAGTCCGGAGTCGTAGACGTAGGCGAGGGTCCGGCCGCCGTGGACGGGCAGGTCGGCGGTCTGCATCTCGCGGAGGCGAGCAAGGGCGTCGTCGTCGGTCATGCCGAGACGATCTCATCCGCGGTGCCATCGACTGACGGGGCGTCGAGCGAGTACCTCCGCAACCACCACAGGCTCGCGATGATCAGCACCGCCGGCAGGATCGAGAAGCCGAGCGTGATCGCCGTGAGCGCCGAGTCGGGCTGCGCGACGTCGCCGTCGGTCGAGGACTCGTAGCCGCCGATCGCGAGCACCAGCGCGAAGGCGGCCGGGCCCAGCGCGAGGCCGAGGGTCTCGCCCGCGGTCCAGACGCCGGTGTAGACGCCCGCCCGGTTGGAACCGGTACGCCGGGCGTCCACCGCGGCCGCGTCGGGCAGCATCGCCATCGGGAAGACCTGGCAGCCGGCGTACCCGACACCGACGAGCACGACGGCGAGGTAGACGAGGCCGATCGGAGCCGACTGCGCGGTCACCGCCAGCAGCGCGCCGCAGGCGAGGATCACCGAGCTGGCGACGTACCCGCGCTTCTTGCCGACGCGGGTGCCGATCGCCGACCAGGCAGGGGTGAGCAGCAGCGCAGGGCCGACGAAGCAGACGAAGAGGATGGTGGCGGCGCCGTCCTTGCCAAGCACGTCGGAGGCCAGGTAGTCGACGCCGGCGAGCATGCACCCGGTCGCGAGCGCCTGGATCACGAAGCACGTGAGCAGCCAGCGGAAGTCGCGCGCCTCGGCCACGATCCGCAGCTGGTCGCGCAGGCTGCCGGCGCCCGGCTGCGGTGCGGCGACGGGCGCCCGCCGGGTGCCGACGTAGGCGCCGATGGTGCCGATCGCGATGATCAACGCCATCACCAGGCCCATCACGCGGTAGCCGTCGCGGCCGCCGACCGCGTCGCGGATCGCGGGAGCGGTCGCGCCGGCGAGCATGATCGTGAACGCCAGGATCGCGACCCGCCACGTCATCAGCCGCGTGCGCTCGTCGTACGACGACGTCATCTCGGCGGGCATGGCGACGTACGGCACCTGGAAGAAGGCGTACGCCGTCGCGCAGGCCAGGAACGCGACGAGCACCCACAGCGCCTCGAGGCCGGTCGCCATGTCGGGTGCCGCGAAGAGCAGCGCGAAGGCGACCGCGAGCGCCACGCCGGCCCGCAGCAGCCACGGACGCCGCGGGCCGCGGGCGTCGACGGTCCGGTCGCTGATCCGCCCGGCGATCGGGTTCAGGACGACGTCCCAGGCCTTCGGGACGAACACGATGAAGCCGGCCAGGATCGCGGCGATGCCGAGGCTGTCGGTCAGGTAGGGCAGGAGCATCAGGCCCGGGACGGTGCCGAATGCGCCGGTGGCGACGGAGCCCGAGCCGTAGCCCACCCGGACGCTTCTCGGGAGGGTGTCGGTGGCTGGCATGCCCGGACCCTAGCCGGGTCAGCGGTTGAGCGCGCGCGATCCTGCGGAGGTGTGCCGGCGGCGGGGATTGGTACCGATTGTCCCGGACGGCTCCTCGGCGTCGTCCCACTGCTCGAACCACTCGTCGAGCACCGGCCAGGTGCCGGTGCGGGCACCGCGCCCGGTGAGCAGCCCGAGGTGGCCGCCGGGGACGATCTCGAACCGGACCTCCCGCGTGCCGGTGAGCAGGGGCACGGCCGCGCCGACGGCGGCGACGGGTGCGATCGTGTCGGCGGCGCCGGCGACCAGCAGCGTCGGCGCGGTGACCGACTCGAGCTCGTCCGTGCTGTCGGTGGCGAACCGGTGCAGCAGTCGACCGAACGCGCGTCCGCGGTACGGCGAGGTCGCGGACGCCAGCCGGTCCACGGCCTCGAGCTGCGCCAGCCAGTCGGCGTCGTCGAGGTGGGTCGTCACGGCGGCCGGCCGGGTCACCAGGTGCTGGACGGCGTCGAGCCCGAACGCCCAGCGCACCGCGGGCGCGCTGCCGACCACGCGGGAGGCCACGCCCACCGGCCCGGTCCAGTCGGTGGCGCTGATCAGCGGTCGCACGGGCGCGAGCATCGGCACGGCCGTCACGTCGACCGGCGTGCCCAGCGCGGACACCGAGGCGATCGGCAGGTCGACGTAGCGCGCCGCGGCGTGCAGCGCGAAGGTGCCGCCGAGGCTCCAGCCCACCACGTGCACCGGTCGGCCACCGGCGTGCTCCGACGCGGCCCGCACCGCCGCCGGCAGCACCTCGGCGACCCAGGGATCGATCGTCACGTCGGGGTCGCGGACGTCGACCGGCTCCAGCTCCACGACGTACGCCGGCCGACCGCCCGCGACCAGGTGCTCGACCAGCGAGCAGCCGCGGCGCAGGTCGAAGCAGCCGTCCGGGACCGCGATCGGTGGGACCAGCAGCACGGGCTGACCGCGTCGCGCGACGGCCGGGTCCGGCTCGAGGAGGTGGACGCGGTGCCGCTCGCCCTCCGCGACCACGCGGCGGGGCATCGGCCGCAGGTCGGCGATCCCGCCGCGGCGCACCCGGTGCAGGACGTTGGCCGCGGCCGACAGCACCTGGTCGGGCTTCGGCACGAGGTCCATGTCTCGACGCTACCCGGCGGCGTCCGGGTGGCTACCCCAGCCCGGGCGCGGGTCAGCCGCGCTTGGCCGGGCGCACGCTCTTGCCGTGCGCCTTTCCCAGCGAGCCGAGCTCGGCGAGGAAGCTGTCGGCCCAGGCTGCGACGTCGTGCTCCATCACCTGCTTGCGCATGGCCTTCATCCGCCGGGTGACGTCGCGCGGTTCGGCGCGGCAGGCGTCGAGGAGGGCGGACTTCATGCCGTTGATGTCGTAGGGGTTGATCTGCCAGGCCTGGCGCAGCTCCTCGGCGGCGCCGGCGAACTCCGAGAGCACCAGTGCGCCGTCGTTGTCGAAGCGGCAGGCGACGTACTCCTTCGCGACCAGGTTCATGCCGTCGCGGAACGGCGTGACGACCATGACGTCGGCGGCCCGGTAGAGCGCCGCCATCTCCTCGCGGGGGAAGGACGCATGCAGGTAGCTGATGGCCGGCGAGCCGATCCGGCCCAGGTCGCCGTTGATCCGGCCGACGAGACGGTCGATGTCGTCGCGCAGGATGCGGTACTGCTCGACCTGCTCGCGCGAGGGCGTCGCCACCTGGACGAAGACGGCCTCGCCGACGTCGAGCTCGCCGTCCTCGATCAGCTCGGCGAAGGCACGCAGCCGGGCGTAGATGCCCTTCGTGTAGTCGAGCCGGTCGACGCCGAGGAAGACCTTCTGCGGGTTGCCGAGCTGCTCGCGGATCTCCACCGCGCGCTCCTCGACCTGCTCCGAGCGAGCCAGCTCCTCGAAGCCGGCCGAGTCGATGGAGATCGGGAACGCCGCCGCCTTCACGGTGCGGCCGTCGGGCAGGTAGACGAGGTCGCGGTGGGTCTTGTGACCGACCCGCTGGCGGACCAGGCGGACGAAGTTCTGCGCGGCGCCGCTGAGC
This sequence comes from Nocardioides hankookensis, assembly GCF_042658885.1. Lineage (NCBI taxonomy): Bacteria > Bacillati > Actinomycetota > Actinomycetes > Propionibacteriales > Nocardioidaceae > Nocardioides > Nocardioides hankookensis. Next base: position 162,156 of record NZ_JBHSRJ010000005.1, read on the forward strand.
TGGAAGCCGACCAGGTCCGCGCCCAGCAGGCCCTCGAGGATCTGCCGACGCCACGGGAGCTGCTGGAAGAGCTCGGTCGGCGGGAAGGGGATGTGCAGGAAGAAGCCGATCCGCAGGTCCGGGCGCAGCTCGCGCAGCATCTGCGGCACCAGCTGCATCTGGTAGTCCTGCACCCACACGGTCGCGCCCTCGGCGGCCTCCTCGGCCGCCCGCTCGGCGAAGCGGCGGTTGACCGCCGAGTAGGAGTTCCACCACTCCCGGTGGAACTCCGGCTTCGCGACCACGTCGTGGTAGAGCGGCCAGAGGGTCGCGTTGGAGAACCCCTCGTAGTGGTCCTCGACCTCGTCGGCGGTCATCGCCATCGGGACCAGGTTCATCCCCTCGTCCTCGAACGGCTCGAGCTCGTCCTCGGTCTCGGTGCCGCCCGGCCAGCCGATCCAGGTGCCCTGGTTGGCCCGCAGGATCGGCTCGATCGCCGTCACCAGGCCGCCGGGGGACTGCCGCCAGCCCTGGGTCCCGTCGGGCAGCGTGACCCGGTCCACGGGCAGCCTGTTCGCCACGATGACCAGGTCAGCCGAGCCAGAAGAAGCCACGTCGCCACCCTAGTGGCGTGGCCAACTCCTAGAACTTCAGGTGCTGGCTCAGGTCGCCGGTCTGGTCGACGAACATGGTGCGGCTGTCGAACCACCACACGTCGTCGATCCGGTGGAACGTGTCGTGGTAGTGCCCGGTGATGATGACCTGCAGCGGCAGCACGTCGGTCGCCTGCGTGACGAGGTAGCTCGTGCGGGCGGTCGCGGTGCCGGCCGCCTCGTCGACGGTGATCCGGGCGTTCGTCGTCAGGTGCTTGGTCTTCGGCGTCCCGGTGTCCTCGTAGATCCGGGTGGCCATGCCGTAGAGGCGGCGTACGCCGTCGCGCCCCTCGAACACCGTCTCCGGCGGGCCGTCCTCCTGGCCGAGGATGCGGCCGTGGGTGAAGAGCTCGGCCACACCGTCGAGGTCGCCGGCGTCGATGCGCTCGGCGTACTCGTAGAGGAGGTTCTCGATGTCGCGCGCGCTGTCGGCCACCGCGACAGCATAGGTTCGCGCCATGCCTGGAGGGTGGGATCTGCCGAGCGTGCTCGCCGACGCGCGCCGCAAGGAGGGGCTCGACGACCTCGGTCCCGGTCCGTTCGAGGAGCCGCTCGGCGTGCTCCTCGACGCGTACGCCGGCGCGGGGCTCAACGAGATGGGCGCGCACCTGCTGCGTGGCGGCGTCGTGCACAGCCTGCGGATGCGGCTGCGGGCGCAGGAGTGGTTCCGCCGCCACCCCGAGATCGCGGACGAGCAGGTCGTCGACCCGGTCGTCGTGGTCGGCATGATGCGCAGCGGCACGACCCTGCTGCAACGGCTGCTCGCCGCGGACGCCCGCTTCCGCTGTGCCCGGGGCTGGGAGGTCGTCGAGGTGGCGCCGCCGCTCGACCTCGACTGGGACGCCGAGGACCCGCGCATCGCCCAGGCCCTGGCGCGCGAGGAGCAGTCACGCCAGTGGGTGCCCGACCTCTACGCGATCCACCCGATGTACGCACTCGAGGCCGAGGAGGAGATCGTCTTCCTCGCCGACGCGTTCCTCTCGCACGTGCCCGAGTCGGGCGCACACGTGCCGGCGTACCGCTCCTGGATCGACACCCAGGACTTCGCCCCGGCGTACGACCACCTCCACCGGATGCTCCAGCTGCTCCAGTGGCAGCAGAAGCGGCGTGGGCTCGATGCCCCGAGGGAGGCAGGGCGGTGGGTGCTCAAGACCCCGGCCCACCTCGGCTACCTCGACGACCTCCGCGCGCGGTTCCCCGGGCTGCACGTCGTGCACCTGCACCGCGACCCGGTCGAGACGATCGCGTCCGGCGCGAGCCTCAACGCCACCCTGCACGCGATGCACGCCGACACCGTCGACCTGCACCGGATCGGTGCGGAGTGGATCGAGCGGATGGGTTGGACGAACGACCGGGCCCTCGCCACCCGTGCCGCGTGGGGTGAGGACCCGGTCGTGACCGACCTGGAGTTCGCGGACGCCGTCGCCGACCCGGTCGGCCAGGTGGCCCGGGTGTACGACGCGGTCGGGCTCGACCTCACCAACGACGCCGAGGCGGCGATGCGCGACTGGCTGCAGCGGCGACCGCGCGAGACGGGACGCCCCGACTACACGCCGGAGACCTACGGGCTCACCGCCGAGCAGATCCGCGAGCGCTTCTCCGGTGGTGGTGTCGAGGCTCAGCGCTAGCGCGCCTCACACCTCAACCACCACCTGCGGGACACCCCACGTTCACGGACGGCTGCAACGATCCGCGTCGCCCGGACATGAGGAGACATGAGGTCGTTTCGGGGTGCCCCGCTGCTCGCCGCACTGTCCCTGGTGGTGTGGCTGGTCGTCGTGCTCGCCCTGGTGCAGCCGACCTTCGTCGACATCCGGGTCTACCGCGCCGAGGGGCGGGCGCTGCTCGACGGGCTGGACCTCTACGGCCCGCTCGCCGGCATCACCAGCGTCAACACGTACCCGCCGTTCGCCGCCCTCGTCTTCGTGCCGACCGCGTGGGCCTCGCTCGCGACGGTGAAGGCGGCGTCGGTCGTCGTCAACCTGGTCCTGCTCGTCGTCGTCGCGCGGCTGTCGCTCCGCCTGGTCGGCGGGCCGGTCACGGCGACGGCCACCCTGCTCCTCGCGGCCGTCGCGCTGTGGAGCGAGCCGGTCACCACGACGTTGCTCTACGGACAGGTCAACCTCGCGCTGCTGGCTCTGGTGCTCTGGGACGCGACCCGCCCACCGGAGTCGCGGCTGCGCGGGATCGGGTTCGGGCTCGCGGCCGCGATCAAGGTGACGCCCGCACTGCTGGTGGTCTACCTCGCGCTGACCGGTCGGGTGCGGGCCGCGGCTGTCGCGACGGCGACTTTCGGGGCGACGCTCGTGCTCACCGCCCTCGTCGATGTGCACGCCACCTGGGCCTACTGGACCGGCCACCTCTTCGACGTCGGCCGCATGGGCCGGCTCGAGAACTCCGTCAACCAGTCCCTGCGCGGCTGGCTGGTCCGGGCGCACCACGCGCGCGACGTACCGCCAGCCGAGCTGCTGCTCGTGCTCCTCGTCCTGGTCGCCGGTCTCGCCTGTGCCGTGGTGGCCCACCGTCGTCTCGGCGACGCCTGGGGGCTGCCGGCCGCCGCGGTGACCGGCCTGCTCGTCTCGCCGATCTCGTGGAGCCACCACTGGGTGTGGTGCGTGCCGGTCCTGGCGCTGCTGTGGTGCCAGGCCCGGGTGTGGGTGCTGCCGATGCTGCTCGTCTTCTGGTCGTACGCCGTGTGGCTGGTGCCGCACGGCGACGGGGTCGAGCTGCACCTGAGCGCGCCGGAGGTGGCGGCCTCGGGGTGGTACGTCGTCCTCGGACTCGGCTTCCTCGTGCTCAGCATCTTCAAGGGCAGCGCCGTAGCCTCGGCCCGTGCCGCCCCGCTCGCCGTTGCCGACCCGCCACGGGTTGAGCGCCGCGTGGGTGCGCACGCCTGACCGGGACCGGGCCGGGTCCTGGACGACGATGGGGTCCTGGCTGCGCGAACGGCTCGGGCCGCGCGTCGACGTCGAGCGGCTGCTGGTCGAGGAGCGGTTCGTCTACGACGACCTGCGGGCGGTGCGCGAGGACGATCCCTATGTCCTGCACACGTTCGTCTGGTTCCACCGCGACCTGCCCGACGAGGTCGAGGTGCCGGGCGACCTGCCGGTGGTGCACCGCGACGAGCGGCTCGTCGTGGTCGACAAGCCGGCGTTCCTCTCCACGATCCCGCGCGGCGAGCACGTCCTCCAGAGCGTCGTCGTCCGGATGCGGGCCGAGCTCGGCCTGCCCGAGCTGTCGTCGCTGCACCGCCTCGACCGGGTGACGTCGGGGGTGCTGATGCTGGCGACCGAGCGTCGGTGGCGGGCGCCGTACCAGGTGCTCTTCGAGCGCGGCGAGGTGCGCAAGACCTACCGTGCGTTGGCGCCGTGGCACCCCGACCTCACCTTCCCGGTCACGGTCCGCAACCACATCGCCAAGGAGCGCGGGGCCTGGCGGGCCGAGGTGGTGCCGGGTGCGCCGGTCAACGCCGAGACCGAGATCGACGTCGAGTCGCGCGTCGGCGACCTCGCGGTCTACCGCCTGCTCCCGCGCACCGGCCGCACCCACCAGCTCCGGCTGCACCTCCACGGCCTCGGCATCCCGATCGTCGACGACCCGCTCTACCCCGAGGTCCTCGACGTCGCCCTCGACGACTTCAGTCGGCCCCTCCAGCTGCTCGCGAGCGAGCTGGCGTTCACCGACCCGGTCGACGGCACGGAGCGCCGCTTCGTGAGCGGGCGAAGCTTCCCTCTCTAGAGGGCAGGGCGGACCTGCTCCATTGCCTGCTGCGTGAGCGCGCCGAGGCGTCGTACGTCGTGGGGGCCGGCCGCCTCCGTCCACACGGCCAGCGCGGCGAACACCGCGCCCGCCAGCACCTCGGCACGCACGGCCGCGTCCAGGTCGCCGGCTCCGCGCTCGCGCAGGATCACGCGGAGCTCGGCGGCCATCGCGCCCTGCCGATCGCGGAAGACCCGCTCGATCCGCGCGGGGCTGAGCAGCTCGGTGCGGAGTCGGGCGATCTCGGCCAGCAGCTGCGGGTCGGTGGGAGCGGAGCCCAGGGCGACCAGGACGGAGCGCACCAGGTCCTCGTCGGCGGGACGCTCGCGCATCGCGGCCGCGAACCACGCGACCCGGTCGGCCACATCGCCGAAGAGCACCTCGTCCTTGGTCGCGAAGTGACGGTAGAACGTCCGCTCGGTGACGCCGACCTCGGCCGCAATCGCCGGGACGCTGGCCGACTCGAACCCGTCGGCGACGAAGTGCCGCAGCGCGACCTCGCGCAAGGCATTGCGCGTCCGCTCGGACTTCGACATGCTGGCCATTATGTCAGAACTGACATTTTCCGGGAACCCGGTGGCGACCGACGAGCAGCACGCCCACGAGCTGGCCGCGCTGGCGCTGGTCGAGCACCCGACCGTGCGTGCGGCCTACCGCGACGTCGCCGAGACCTGGCTCGGCCGGGCGAAGGCGTCCGACGCGATGCGCGAGCGCTTCGAGGCGGCGTACGAGGAGGTGATGTTCTCCGCGGCGGTCTGGTCCTCGAACCAGGACCCGCTGCGGCCGAAGGTCACCACGATCACCCGGCTCGAGCACGAGGTCGACGGTCGTCGGATCCCCGGTACCCGGTGGGGGATCGACAACCCCGACACCGTCTACCGGGTCGTCCCCGTCTCCGGCGACGAGCGCTACGTCATCCGCGGCCGCGTCGGCGAGCACCGGATGACCGAGAACTACTTCACGCTCTGGGACGCCCACATGGGCACCGTCGACGTGCTCGACGGCCGCCGGATGCACGTCGAGGACGACGGGTCCTTCACGATCACCGTCGACTCCTCGCCGGCCGATGGCCGGCCCAACCACGTGCAGTCGTCACCGGCCGCGCACGAGCTCTACGTCCGCGACGTCCTGCTGGACTGGGGTCGCGACGACCCGAACGCGTTCACCATCGAGCGGCTCGGCGGTCCGCCGGCCACGCCCGCGCTCTCGCTCGACGAGCAGGCCGAGGCGACCGCCCGGATGATGGCGCACTTCGCGAACTTCACCGGCAAGCTCAGCCACGGCATGTACAAGGCCCCCGAGAATCACTTCTCGCTCGCCTGGTCGGCCGACCACACCGGCGCGATGCGCCACCAGGTGTACGTCGCCGGGCGGTTCGTGCTCGCGCCGGACGAGGCCTTCGTGGTCGACGTCAGCGACGGGGGAGCGGAGTACTTCACCGTCCCGCTCTCCAACATCTGGGGCACCACGCTCGACGTGCTCGACCGCACGGGCAGCCTCAACAAGGCGCAGTCGCTGGCCAACGAGGACGGCACCTACACCTACCTCGTCGCCGCGCAGGACCCCGGCGTGCACAACTGGGTCGACACCGACGGCCTGCTGGAGGGGATCCTCACGCTGCGGATGGCGGAGTTCCCCGACGGCGGCGCGCGGCCGGACCTGTCGGCGCGCGGCCGGGTGGTCAAGCTCGACCGGCTCGACGCCGAGCTGCCGGACGTCCCGCGCGTGACGCCCGACGAGCGTGCGGACCAGCTCGCCGCACGCCGGACGGCGTACCTCCGTCGCCTTCCGGAGGTGACCTCATGAGCCGCTGGCTGGTCACGGGCTGCTCGACCGGCCTCGGCCGCGAGATCGCCGTCGCCGCGCTGGACGCCGGTCACCAGGTCGTAGTGACGGCGCGCAGGGTGGCGGACATCGAGGACCTGGCGGGGCGCGACGGCGCGATCGCGGTACCCCTCGACGTCACCGACCGCGCGCAGATCGACGCGGCCGTCGCTGCGGCGTACGACGCATTCGGGGGCATCGACGTGCTGGTCAACAACGCCGGCTACGGCTACCTCTCGGCGGTCGAGGAGGGCGACGATGCCGAGGTGCGCCGCCTCTTCGACACCAACTACTTCGGCGTCGTCGACACCCTCAAGGCGGTGCTCCCGGGCATGCGCGCGCAGGGCAGCGGCCACGTCGTCAACATCTCCTCCATGACCGGCCTGGTCGCCAACCCGCCCAACGCCTACTACTCGTCCACGAAGTTCGCCCTCGAGGCGCTGACCGAGGCGCTGGCCAAGGAGGTCGGCCCGCTCGGCATCAAGGTCACCGCGATCGAGCCGGGCGCGTTCCGCACCGACTGGGCGAAGCGCTCGATGCACGAGGCGTCCGCGCCGATCGAGGCGTACGCCGCCGACGTCGGGGCCCGCAAGGAGCTGATCCGGGCGTTCGCCGACCACCTGCCGGGCGACCCGCGCAAGGTCGGGGAGGCCGTCGTCATGGTCGCCGCGCTCGACGACCCGCCGCTGCGGCTGCTGCTCGGCCGCGACGTGCTCCAGGCCGCCCGCGCCAAGCTCGCCGAGATGAGCGCCTCGATCGACGAGTGGGAGCAGGTCACGGTGGGGACGGACCTGTGACCGGCCTGCCGACCGCCGCCGACGTGCTCGACGGCATCGACCTGACCGGGCGGACCGCGCTGGTCACCGGTGGCTACTCGGGCATCGGCGTCGAGGTCGTGCGCGCGCTGGCCGGTGCCGGCGCCCACGTGCTCGCCCCGGCCCGCCGGCCCGGCAAGGCCGCGGAGGCGCTGGCCGGCGTCGCGGGCGTCGAGATCGGCGAGCTCGACCTCGCCGACCAGGACAGCGTCGCGGCGTACGCCGACCAGGTGCTGGTCACCGGCCGTCCGCTCGACCTGGTGATCGGCAACGCGGGGGTGATGGCCTGCCCGGAGACCCGGGTGGGCGACGGGTGGGAGCTCCAGCTCGCGACCAACCACCTGGGCCACTACGCACTGGTCAACCGCGTGTGGCCAGCGGTCGCCGAGGGCGGCCGCGTCGTCAGCGTCTCGTCGACCGGCCACCACCTCTCGGACATCCGGTGGGACGACCCGTGGTTCGCGACCGGCTACGACAAGTGGCTTGCCTACGGGCAGTCCAAGACGGCCAACGTGCTCTTCGCCGTGCACCTCGACCGGCTGGCGCGCGACCGGGTGCGGGCGTTCTCGCTGCACCCGGGCGCGATCATCACCCCGCTCGGTCGGCACCTGGTGGCCGAGGACCTCGAGGACGTCGAGATCCCGGACTTCCGCTCCCCGGAGCAGGGTGCGGCGACGGCGGTCTGGGCGGCGACCTCGCCGGCGCTCGACGGCCGGGGCGGTCTCTACCTGGAGGACTGCGGGGTCGCCGAGGTGGTCCCGCCCGGGCCGCAGACGACGTCCGGCGTGAAGGACTACGCGGTCGACCCGGCGGCGGCCGCCCGGCTCTGGGCGTGGTCGGCCGAGGTCACCGGCGTCGACGCCTTCGCCTGAGGGAGTCGGGCTGGCCCGACACCAGGTGTCGGGCTGGCAGGATCGCGGGGGAGTGCCGTGATTCCTAGCGTTGAACCCATGACGGAGACCCTGACCTTGTCCACCGCGATGCCCGCCCCGACGCCGGCGGCGACGCGTCCCCACGGCGTACGCCGGGTGCTCTACGAGAGTGCCTACTGCCTGTCCGCGTTCCCGATCGCGCTGGTCGCGTTCGTCGTCGTGATCGTCGACCTGTCGCTGGGCCTCGCGCTCGCGATCTTCATCGGCGGCATCCTGCTGATCTCGGTCGGCATCATGGTCGCCCGCGGGTTCGCCCGGTTCGAGCGGATCCGGCTGCGCGGCATGCTCGGGCGCGAGGCGCCGACGCCGCACTACGTCTGCGCGCCGTCGGGTGCCGGCTTCTGGCGCCGGTCGCTGACCCCGCTCAAGGACGCGCAGTCCTGGCTCGACGTCGTCTGGGCCCTGGTCGGCCTGGTCACCGGGACGTTCGCGTTCGGCGTCACCCTCGTGTGGTGGGTGGCGGCGGGGACCGGCCTCACGTACTGGTTCTGGCAGCACTGGGTCCCGGCCGGCGACGACGAGGAGGGCCTGGCCTCGCTGCTCGGGTTCGGCACCGGTCGGACCCCGGAGAGCCTGGCCAACCTGGCGCTCGGCGCGATCCTCCTGTTCACGCTGCCGTTCGCCGTCCGGCTCGTCACGACGATCCACGCCAGCCTGGCCTGGGTGCTGCTGAGCAGCCGGGCCGACCTCCAGCACGAGGTGGCGCGCGTCGAGGACAGCCGGGACGCGGCCCGGGTCGCGGAGGCCGAGTCGATGCGCCGCCTCGAGCGCGACATCCACGACGGCCCCCAGCAGCGGCTGGTCCGGCTGACCATGGACCTCGGTCGCGCCAAGAAGCAGGTCGCCGAGGACCCCGAGCGGGCCGCCGCGACCATCGACGACGCGTTGACCCAGGCCCGCGAGACGGTGGCGGAGCTGCGCTCGCTGAGCCGCGGCATCGCCCCACCGCTGCTGGTCGACCGCGGCCTGGCGGCGGCGCTGGAGGAGATGCTGGCGCAGAGCCCGGTCCCGGTCGAGTCGCGCATCGACGTACCGACCCAGCTGCCGCCGCACGTCGAGACCGCCGTCTACTTCGTGGTCGCGGAGTCGCTGACCAACGTCGCCAAGCACGCCGCTGCGGCGGCGGTCACGGTGTCGGTCGTGGCGGGTGAGCGCGAGGTCGAGGTGCGGGTCGAGGACGACGGCGTCGGTGGCGCCCACCCGGCCAAGGGGCTGGGCCTCGCCGGTCTGCGGCAGCGGCTCGCCGCCGTCGACGGCACCCTGGAGATCAGCTCCCCGGAGTGGCACGGCACCGTCGTGGACGCGAGGATCCCCCTGTGAGGACAGCACTGTGAGGGTTGTCGTCGCGGACGACTCGCTGCTGCTGCGCGAGGGGCTCCAGCTGCTGCTCGTCGAGGCCGGCCACGAGGTGGTCGGCTCGGTGGCGGACGGGCCGTCCTTCGTCTCGGCGGTGCTGGCCGAGCGACCCGACCTCGGCATCGTCGACGTGCGGATGCCGCCCAGCCACACCGACGAGGGGCTCCGGGCCGCCGTCGACGTACGGCGCACCTGGCCGGAGGCGCGGCTGCTGGTGCTCTCGCAGTACGTCGAGGTGTCCTACGCCGACGACCTGCTCGCCACCGGCGACGGCGGCGTCGGCTACCTCCTCAAGGACCGGGTCAGCGACCTCGACGACTTCCTCGGCGCCGTGCAGACGGTCGCGGCGGGTGGCACCGTGCTCGACCCGATGGTCGTGCGCCAGCTGATGGGGCGGCACCGCGACCCCCTCGCCGACCTGACGCCGCGCGAGCGCGAGGTGCTCTCGCTGATGGCCGAGGGCCGGTCCAACGCGGCCATCGCCGACGCGCTGTCGGTGTCGCTCGGCGGCGTCGAGAAGCACACGCAGCGGATCTTCGCGAAGCTCGGGCTCTCGCCCGACGACGACGCCGCGCACCGCCGGGTCTCGGCGGTCCTTCAGTTCCTCAGGGGAAGCTGACGCCGACCTGCGCCCGCAGGTCGTCCATCTGCCGCAGCAGCGTCAGCGTCTGCGCGTGCGGCACCAGCGGGCTCTCGCGCAGCCCGGCGCGCAGGCAGCGGCCGACCTCGGCGATCTCGTTGCCGTAGCCCTGGCCGATCACCGGCTCCTCGCCGAGCACCTCGACCGGCTCGCCGGGCTCGACGACCCAGCTGCCCGGCCCCTCGACGTACGGCGTGAAGACGGCCTTGCTCGGGTGGTGGAAGTCGTCGAAGTGGATCCGCCCCTGGTCGGTCGCGATCTCGGCGCGCCGCGACGAGTACGACGTCATCGAGGCGGTCAGCGTCGCGAGCGCACCAGTGGGGTAGCGGCCGACGACCGCGACGTCGAGGTCGATCCCGCGGTCGGAGAGGTCGGCGGTCGCGGTCAGCTGCTCGGCCTCACCGAGCAGGAGGTGGGCGATCGTGAGGGGGTAGATGCCCATGTCCAGCAGGGCGGACGCGCCCAGCGCCGGGTCGAGCATCCGGTCGTCCGGGCCGGCGTCGACGCGGAAGCCGAGCTCCGCGTGCAGGTGCCGCGGCCGCCCGAACTCGCCCGCCGCCAGCCGGGTCCGCAGCTCGCGGATCACCGGGTGGCAGGCCGTCCACATGGCCTCCATCAGGAACCGGTCGTGCTCGCCGGCCAGCCGCACCATCTCCTCGGCGTCGGCCGTGTCGAGGGTGACCGGCTTCTCGCAGAGCACGTGCTTGCCGGCCTCGAAGCAGAGCCGCGCGTTGTCGAGGTGGAAGGCATGTGGCGTCGCGACGTAGATGACGTCGACGTCCGGGTCGGCCACCAGCTCCTCGTAGGAGCCGTACGGCACTCCTCCGTGCTCGGCCGCGAACGCCTCCGCGCTCTCGAGCCGGCGCGACCCGACCGCGACGAGGCGGGCGTCCGGGACCCGGGCGAGGTCACGGGCGAAGGTCTGGGCGATCTTGCCGGTCGCCAGGATGCCCCAGCGGATGTCGCCGTCGATGTGGTCAGCCATGGGCCCGACCCTACTGAGCACGACTCGCCGCCCGGGCGAATCACATCGATGTGGTTCGACACCTATAGTGAGTGATATGGATGCCGTGAACTCACTTCCCGGCGACGCCGGCGAGGCGACGTCGCTCCTCAGCGACCGCGACCGCGACATCCTCGAGTTCGAGCGGCAGTGGTGGAAGTACGCCGGCGCCAAGGAGACCGCGGTGCGCGAGCAGTTCGACATGTCGTCGACGCGCTACTACCAGGTCCTCAACGCCCTGATCGACCGTCCCGAGGCGCTCGAGGCCGACCCGCTGCTGGTCCGCCGCCTGCGCCGGCTGCGGGCGGCCCGCCAGCGGCAGCGCTCCGCGCGACGACTCGGCTTCGAGGTCTGAGATGGCCCGCAACCAGAGGGGGGCGGTCTTCCCGTCCCCGGTCGTGATCCTCAGCGTCCTCGCGGTGGCGATGGCCGGCGTCGCGTTCGTCGCGACCCGCGGCTCGGAGCCGACCGAGCGCGAGGTCACCACGGTGGTCAAGGAGCAGCAGCCGAGCCCCTCGGGTGACGGAGCACCGTCCGCGACGTACAGCCCGAGCGCGAAGCCCAAGCCGAAGCCGGTCGTCCAGCGCGACAAGGTCTACGTCGAGGTCTACAACAACTCCGGCATCACCGGGCTCGCGGGCCAGGTCGCCGACCAGGCCGCCGACATCGGGTGGAAGGTCGTCGGGTCGGACAACTGGTACGGCACCATCCCGGGCACGACCGTCTACTACCCGCAGAAGCTCAAGGCCGCGGCGAAGAAGCTGGCGCTCGACCTGGGCATCCAGCGCACCGCGCCCGCCGTCGACCCGATGCGGCGCGACCGGCTGACGCTGATCCTGACCGAGCCGCTGGGCTGACCGCGGACTGAGCGGTTCGCCACATTTCGGTGACCGGTCGTCCGCGCCCGGCGCCGTGATGGTTGGGTGGAGCCATGGAGTTCACCTCCACCGACGGGGAGCGGCGCTACGCCGAGCTGGTGCGTGTGGCGAGCCGGGCCGTGGTCGGCCTGGACTTCGACGGCACGCTGTCACCGATCGTCGACGACCCCGAGCGGGCGCACATCCACGACGACGCGCCCGACGTGCTGCTCGACCTGGCCCGTGAGGTGGGCGCGGTCGCGGTGATCACCGGCCGCCCGGCGCGTCAGGTGCTCGACCTCGGCGGTCTCGAGGAGGTCGGCGAGGCGCTGGCGAACGCCGACGCCGACCTCTACGTCTTCGGCCAGTACGGCAACGAGCGCTGGTCCTCCCACCAGCGCCGGATCATGTCGCCGCGGCCGCCGCGCGGCCTCGCGTCGTTCGAGCGCGAGCTGACCGGCGTGCTGCGGCGCGCGGACGCCGCCGACGCCTGGGTCGAGGACAAGGGTCTCGCCGTCGCCGTCCACACCCGTCGGCTCCCCGATGCCGACGCCGCCTTCCAGCGGCTGCTGCCGCTGATCCGCGACCTGGCGAGCAACCACGACCTGATCACCGAGCCCGGCCGCAACGTGATCGAGGTGCGCTCGTCGGGCATGCACAAGGGGCTCGCCGTACGCACCCTCGTCGACGAGCTCGACGCCGGAGGCTTCCTCTTCGCGGGCGACGACCTCGGCGACATGGAGGCCTTCGAGGCGGTCGCCGAGCTGCGCGAGGCCGGCATGCCCACCCTCCTGGTCTGCTCCGCCTCGTCCGAGGAGAGCGCGCTCGTCCCGCTCTCCGACGTGGTCGTCAAGGGCCCCGACGGCGTCCTCGACCTGCTGCGCCAGCTCACCGCCGACGCGCGAATTTCGGGATAGCCAGCAACAATCCGGCCCTTTCACGCCGCTCTGAAGGGCCGAAACGTAGCTGGCTACCCCGGCGTGTTCGCCCAGAGTGAACTGGAGCCCCTCTCCGGAACACCGCGCCGCTCCCGGAAGTTGAGTCGCTATCACTCAATCTTCCAGAGCTTCGAGAGGGAGGGCGTTCGCATGACCGCCACCAGGCTTCCCGTTCTGTTCGTCTCCGACCTCGTCGTGCTGCCCGGGATGGTCGTCCCGCTCGCGCTCGACGAGTCCTCCCAGGCCGCCATCGACGCGGCCCGGGCGGGTTCCGACAACCAGGTCCTCGTCGCCCCGCGGCTCGAGGACCGCTACGCGTCGTACGGCGTGATCGCGACCGTCGACCGTGTCGGCCGCTTCAGCGGCGGCAGCCCCGCCGCCGTGCTCAAGGCCGGCAGCCGCGGCCGGATCGGCTCCGGCGTCACCGGCCCCGGCGCGGCCCTGTGGGTCGAGGTCGAGCCGGTCGAGGACGTCGTCACCGACCACGCCACGGAGCTGGCCGAGGAGTACAAGCGGCTCGTCGTCGCCGTGCTGCAGCGTCGCGAGGCGTGGCAGATCATCGACCAGGTGCACCAGATGTCCGACCCGAGCGCGATCGCGGACGCGGCCGGCTACGCGCCGTACCTCTCCGACGACCGCAAGCGCGAGCTCCTGGAGAACCCCGACCTCGAGTCGCGGCTCGAGACGCTCATCGCCTGGACCCGCGACCACCTCGCCGAGTCCGAGCTCACCGACAAGATCGGCGAGGACGTCCGCGAGGGCATGGAGAAGCAGCAGCGCGAGTACCTCCTGCGCCAGCAGCTCGCCGCCATCCGCAAGGAGCTCGGCGAGGGCGAGCCCGAGGGTGCTGAGGACTACCGCACCCGCGTCGAGTCCGCCGACCTGCCCGAGGCGGTCCGCGAGGCCGCGCTCAAGGAGGTCGACAAGCTCGAGCGCTCCAGCGAGCAGAACCCCGAGGCCGCCTGGATCCGGACCTGGCTCGACACCGTGCTCGAGCTGCCGTGGGGCGTCACGACCGAGGACGTCAACGACGTCGCGGCCGCGCGCGCCATCCTCGACGCCGACCACCACGGCCTCGACGAGGTCAAGGAGCGGATCGTCGAGTACCTCGCCGTGCGCGCCCGCCGCGCCGAGCGCGGCCTGCAGGTCGTCGGCGGCCGTGGCTCCGGCGCGGTGGTGCTGCTCGCCGGACCTCCCGGCGTCGGCAAGACCTCGCTCGGCGAGTCCGTCGCGCGCTCGCTCGGCCGCAAGTTCGTCCGGGTCGCCCTCGGCGGCGTGCGCGACGAGGCCGAGATCCGCGGGCACCGGCGCACGTACGTCGGCGCGCTGCCCGGCCGGATCGTGCGGGCCATCAAGGAGTCCGGCTCGATGAACCCGGTCGTGCTGCTCGACGAGGTCGACAAGGTCGGCAGCGACTACCGGGGCGACCCGGCTGCGGCCCTGCTCGAGGTGCTCGACCCGGCGCAGAACCACACGTTCCGCGACCACTACCTCGAGCTCGACCTGGACCTCTCCGACGTGCTCTTCATCGCCACCGCCAACGTGGTCGAGCAGATCCCGTCGGCGCTGCTGGACCGGATGGAGCTGGTGACCCTCGACGGCTACACCGAGGACGACAAGGTCGCCATCGCCCGCGACTTCCTGCTCCCGCGCCAGCTGGAGCGGGCCGCCCTGACCGCCGACGAGGTGAGCGTCACCGACGCCGCCCTGCGTGAGATGGCCGCCAACTACACCCGCGAGGCCGGCGTACGCCAGATGGAGCGCCTGCTCGCCAAGGCGCTGCGCAAGGCGGCGACCCGGCTGGCGACCGGCGCGACCGACGTCGACGTCGACGTGGCCGACCTCAAGGACCTGGTCGGGCGCCCGCGGTTCACCCCGGAGGCGCACGAGCGTACGTCGGTCCCCGGCGTCGCGACCGGCCTCGCCGTGACCGGCCTCGGCGGCGACGTCCTCTTCATCGAGGCGTCCGCGTCGGAGGGCAAGGCGGGTCTCACGCTGACCGGTCAGCTCGGCGACGTGATGAAGGAGTCGGCGCAGATCGCGCTGTCCTTCGTCCGGGCGCACGCGGCTGACCTCGGCGTGGAGCCGTCGTTCTTCGAGAAGGCGATCCACGTGCACGTGCCGGCCGGCGCGACGCCCAAGGACGGACCGTCCGCGGGCATCACCATGGTCACGGCGCTGACGTCGCTGGCCACCGGCCGTCCGGTGCGCTCCGAGGTCGGCATGACCGGCGAGGTCACCCTCAACGGCCGGGTGCTGCCGATCGGCGGGCTCAAGCAGAAGCTGCTCGCCGCCCAGCGCAACGGCCTGACCGAGGTGTTCGTGCCGCAGCGCAACGAGCCCGACCTGGACGACGTGCCCGCCGACGTCCTGGAGGCGCTCACCGTCAACGTCGTGGGTGATGTCATGGACGTCGTCCGCGGTGCGCTCGAGCCGGCAGTGGAGGCGGCCACCGCCGCAGCCTGACCCGACCGACGACGTACGCCGTCCGTCTCGCTCATGTCCCACATCTCGGAACCGATGTGCACATGGTGAGACGGGCGGCGTACTGTCCTTCTCAGCTCATCAAGAGGGACAGAGGGATACGGCCCTGTGAAGTCCCGGCAACCGCCGCGAGCCTCCGCCGCCCGGAACATCGGGATGCGGTTCGCGGAGACGGTGCCAATTCCGTCCGGCGCGACCGTCGCAGCCGGAGAAGATGAGAAGGAGGCCTTCATGAGCGCTGTAGTAGCAGAAAAGACCACCCTGCGGGCGGGCGCGTTCGGCAACGCGACCCACCTCGCCTGTCGCGAGTGCGGCCACCAGGTCGACCTCGGCCCCTTCTACGCCTGTCCGGAGTGCTTCGGGCCGCTGGAGGTCGCCTACGAGTTCGGCGAGGTCACCCGCGAGCAGATCGAGGCCGGACCCGCCAACATCTGGCGCTACCAGGCGCTGCTCCCGGTGCCCACCGACATCCAGGAGAGCCCCAACACCGAGCCCGGCTTCACCCGGCTGCTCAAGGCCGACAACCTCGCCGCCGAGCTGGGCATCGCGAACCTCTGGGTGAAGGACGACTCGACCAACCCCACCAACTCGTTCAAGGACCGGGTCGTGGCGTGCGCGCTCAGCGCCGCCCGCGAGCTCGGCGCGAAGGTCTTCGCCTGCCCCTCGACCGGCAACCTCGCGAACGCCGTGGCCGCCGCCGGCGCCCGGGCCGGGATCAAGACCGTGGTCTTCATCCCGAGCAACCTGGAGCAGCCGAAGCAGGTCAACTCCGCCGTCTTCACCGAGTCGCTGGTCGCCGTCAACGGCAACTACGACGACGTCAACAAGCTCGCCTCCGAGATCGCGGGCGAGGAGGACGGCTGGGCGTTCGTCAACGTCAACGTCCGCCCGTTCTACGCCGAGGGCTCCAAGACCCTGGGCTTCGAGATCGCCGAGCAGCTCGGCTGGCGGCTGCCCGACCAGATCGTCATCCCGGTCGCCTCCGGCTCGCAGCTGACGAAGGTGCACAAGGCCTTCCAGGAGCTGATCAAGCTCGGCCTCGTCGAGGACAAGCCCTACCGCGTCTTCGGTGCCCAGGCCGCCGGCTGCTCGCCGGTCTCGGTCGCCTACAAGGCGGGCGTCGACGCGATCCGTCCGGTCAAGCCCGACACGATCGCCAAGAGCCTGGCCATCGGGAACCCCGCCGACGGCATCTACGTCCTCGACATCTGCCGCGAGACCGGCGGTGCCGTCGAGGACGTGACCGACGACGAGGTGCGCGACGGCATCGTGCTGCTGGCCCGCACCGAGGGCATCTTCACCGAGACCGCCGGCGGCACGACCGTCGCCGTCCTGAAGAAGCTCACCGAGTCGGGCCAGCTCGACACGTCGCTCGAGACCGTCGTCATCAACACCGGCCACGGCCTGAAGACCCTCGACGCGGTCTCCGGCTCGGTCGGCCCCGCCGCGACCATCGAACCGTCGTACGCCGCCTTCGCCGCCACCGGCATCGCCTGATCGAGGAGAGTCCCAGCACATGAGCGTGTCCGTCCGGATCCCGACCATCCTGCGCACCTACACCGGGGGCGACTCCGAGGTCAGCGCCAACGGCGCGACCCTGGCCGAGGTGCTCGACGACCTCGACGGGAGCTTCAGCGGCATCAAGGGCCGGATCCTCGACGAGTCGGGCGCACTGCGGCGCTTCGTGAACGTGTACGTCGACAACGACGACGTGCGCTTCCTCGACAACCTGGACACCCCCACCCCCGACGGCACCCAGATCTCGGTCATCCCGGCCGTCGCGGGAGGCTGAGCGTCACAGCTGCGATCGGCGCTCGATGAGGTGGGCGCGCTCGGCGAGGTTGCCGCAGCGCCCGATGGCCTCGTCGTACGCCGTGCGGGCGTCGTCGAGGCGACCCAGCCGGGAGAGCAGCTCGGCGCGGGTGGCGGGCAGCCGGTGGCTGGGGAGCGTCAGTCCGTCCAGCACCTCGAGCCCGGCCGCCGGGCCGGACGCCTCGGCGACGGCCACCGCGCGGTTGAGCCGCACGACCGGTGAGCCGGTGAGCGCCTCGAGCTCCTCGTAGCGCAGCACGATCCGGTCCCACGCCGTCGCGGCCGACGACGGTGCGACGGCGTGCTCGGCGGCGATCAGCGCCTGGAGCAGGTACGGCGAGGCGGGCCGGTCGACGAGCGGCCGCAGGAGCTCGACGGCCTCGGTGATGTCGGCGAGGTGCCAGCGCGAGCGATCCTGGTCGGGGAGCAGCACGAGCTGCCCGTCGACGGCCCGGGCGTCGCGCCGCGAGTGCTGCAAGAGCATCAGTGCGAGCAGGGAGTCGACCTCGACATCGGCGTACGGGATCACCGAGCGCAGCACCCGCACCAGCCGGATCGCCTCGCCGGCGACGTCGGAGCGCAGCACGTCGGAGCCCGAGCCGGGCGCGTAGCCCGTCGTGAACGCCAGGTAGGCGACGCCGGTGACCGTCGCGACCCGGGGTGCCAGGTCGGACGGGATCGTGAACGACTCCCCGGCCAGCCGCTTGCGGGCCCGGGTCAGCCGCGCGGCCATGGTCGGCGTGGGGACCAGGAAGAGGCGGGCGATGTCCTCGGTCGGCACGCCGAGGACCAGCCGCAGCGTGAGCGCCGCCGCCGACTCCGGTGCCAGCGACGGGTGCGCGCAGAGCAGCACGAGTCGCAGCCGCTCGTCCTGGACGGGCTCGCCGGCATCGGCCATGAACGCCTGCGCCTCCTCCTGGACGGTCGCCTCGACGGCGAGCAGCGGCAGCTTCCGGGCCGCCACCGCCTCCGAGCGCAGCCGGTCGACGACCCGGCGCCGCGCCGCGGTGAGCAACCACGCCGGTGGGTTGTCCGGTACGACGTCCCACGTGCGCGCCGCCGCCTCGAACGCGTCGGCCAGGCCGTCCTCGGCGAGGTCGAGGCGTCGGAACTGGGCGACGAGCAGCGCCAGCAACCGGCCCCACTCGTCGCGCAGCAGCGACTCGAGCGGGCTCAGACCTCGACCTCGAGCGTCGGGCGGACCTCGATCGTGTACTCCGGCGGCAGCAGCCGCGCCGCCTCCAGGGCATCGTCGAAGGTCGGCAGGTCGATGAGGTAGAAGCCGCCCAGCTGCTCGACGGTCTCGGCGTACGGGCCGTCGGTGACGGCCCGCTCCGGGCCGGGTCGCACCGTGCGCGCCGTCTCCGGCTCGTGGAGCGCGTCCCCGGCCAGGATCGACCCACGCTCACGCACCATCGCCGAGAAGGCGCGGTAGGCCGCGAACGCCCGCTCGCGCTCGGCCTCGTCGGCCCGGTCCCACCTGGCGAAGTGGTCGGGCTCGGTCAGCAGCACCAGGAACCTCATCCGGTCGGCCCCTCCGCGTCGCCGACCGCGGCCCGGACCTCGACGGCACCCTCGGCGTCGGCCAGGATGCCGACCACCTCGAGCAGGTCGTCCAGGTCGTCGGTGTCGACGACGTAGTAGCCGGTGAGCTGCTCGACGGTCTCGGCGTACGGCCCGTCGGTCACCACGACCCCGTCGGAGCCGCGGCGCACGACCCGGGCCTCGCGCGAGTGCGTGAGCTCGGCCCCGCCGGTGATGGTGTGGCCGCGCTCGCCGAGCACCCGGGCGAACTCCCCGTGCTTGGCGTACGTGGCGGCCCGCTGCTCCTCGGACGCGGACTCCCAGGTGTCCTCGTTGCCCGGCAGCAGGACGACATATGTGCTCATGGCGGTTCCTCTCGTGGTCCCCGAGGGGGTGCGGTCGAGTCTGGCACCGAGATGACGCGCGGCGGCGAGGCAAATCGACAGCAGGTGCTTGACACGCCCGGGAGCAGGCAGCACAGTGGGAAGTGGGAACGCTCCCACACGCCACCGACTGACGAGGGGTGGACCGCGCGATGGCCTCGGAACGACGTGGTGGGAGTGCCCGGCCCGAGCGGCGGTTCGCGGCCGGGCCCCGTCGTGCGGCGGGCCCGGGACTCCTCGACGTCCCGGGCCTGCCGTTCGCCCTCCACGCCTCGGGGCGGCTCGGCATACTGACGCCATGAGCCGACCCCCACGCACCCGCCCGACCCTCGAGGAGGTGGCGGCGAAGGCCGGCGTCGGACGCGGTACGGCGTCCCGGGTCATCAACGGCGGCGAGAAGGTCTCCGAGCGGGCCCGCCTCGCGGTCGAGGAGGCGATCGCCGAGCTCGGCTACGTCCCCAACGCCGCCGCCCGGGCGCTCGTGACCCGGCGCACCGACACGATCGCGCTGGTCATCGCCGAGTCGGAGGAGCGGGTCTTCGGCGAGCCGTTCTTCGCCGGCATCGTCCGAGGCATCGGCTCGGCGCTCGCCGCCGCCGACCGGCAGCTGGTGCTGCTGCTCGCGCAGGCCTCGCAGCGTCGCGGCGCCCTCGACGACTACCTCACCCGCCAGCACGTCGACGGCGTGCTGCTGCTCTCGCTCCACGACGACGACCAGCTCCCCGAGCGGATCCGCGCCCACGGCGTCCCGGTCGTCGTCGGTGGTCGGCGCGAGGGCGTCAGCAGCGACTTCGTCGACGTCGACAACCTCCAGGGCGCCCGGCTCGCCGTCCAGCACCTCGCCGGCCTCGGCCGGCGCCACATCGCCACCATCGCCGGACCGGCCGACATGGTCGCCGGTCACTCGCGCTTCGAGGGGTACGTCGCGGCGCTCACCGCCGCCGACCTCCCGATCGACGACCGGCTGGTCGCCCGCGGCGACTTCACCCAGCAGAGCGGCGCCGACGCGATGCGCGCCCTGCTCGCGAGCGGCGCCGCGGTCGACGGCGTCTTCTGCGCCAACGACCTGATGGCCGTCGGGGCGCTCCAGACCCTGCGCGACGCCGGGCGCCGGGTGCCCGACGACGTCGCGGTCGTCGGGTTCGACGACGCGCCGATCGGGCTCTCGACGACCCCGCCGCTGACCACCGTGCACCAGTCGCCCGAGCAGATGGGTCGCGAGATGGTGGCCATGCTGCTCGAGGCGACCGGGGCGCCCGGCGTGCCCCAGCCCGGCCTGATGCTGCCGACCCACCTCGTCGTCCGCGGAAGTGCGTGACCACCTACCCTCGCCCCATGACCGACCGGCCCCTCGTCCTGCTCGTCACCTGCACCGGCATGGACGACGGCGAGCCGGGCCACGCCGCTCTCGACGCGGCGCTGGATGCGCGGGGCGTGGACGCGCGCTGGGTCCGTTGGGACGACGAGTCGGTCGACTTCTCGGGTGCGGCCCTGGTCGCGGTCCGCTCGACCTGGGACTACGACGCTCGGGTGGGGGAGTTCCTCGGCTGGGCCTCGGGCGTCGGGCCGACCCTGCTCAACGGCTACCGCGTCTTCAGCTGGAACGTCGACAAGCGCTACCTCCTCGACCTGCTCGACGCCGGCCTGCCGGTGGTGCCGACCCGCGCGGCGGACACGGTGGCCGACGTACGACGGCTCTCGGCCGAGCACGGCATCGCGGTGGTCAAGCCCCGGGTCGGCGCCGGTGGTCGCGGTCTCGAGATCGTGCGTGACGCAGCCGGGTGGGAGCCGCAGGCCGGGCACGACGGCCCGTGGGTCGTGCAGCCGCTCGTCGAGTCGATCCACCACGACGGCGAGATGTCGGTCTTCGTGATCGGCGGCCACGCCGTCAGCCAGGTCGACAAGCTGCCGAGCACGACCGACATCCGCGTGCACGAGCAGTTCGGCGGGTCGTCGCGGCCGGTGCCGCTGCGGCCCGACACGGTGGAGCTCGCCACGGAGGCGATCGCGGCCGTCGCGGGACTGCTCGGCCAGGAGATCGTCTACGGACGGGTCGACATGATGCGGCACCAGGGCCGGCTCGTCGTGAGCGAGGTCGAGCTCACCGAGCCGGGTCTCTACCTCGACGTCATGCCCGAGAACGCCGTCCCCTTCGCCGACATGGTCGTGGAGCACCTGAACCGGCAGCGCTGAGTCCCAACCTTTCCGGGGCCGGTCGCGTTCATGATGGCGTGATGCCGGACGAGGACGGGTTCCGTCGCTGGGCGGAGGAGCGCCAGCTGGCGCTGCTGCGCACGGCGGTGCTGCTCACCGGCGACCGGCAGCGCGCGGAGGACCTCGTCCAGGAGGCACTCACCCAGGTGGCGCTGCGCTGGCGGCGGCTCGCCGACGAGCACCCGGACGCCTACGCCCGCCAGGTGATCGTGCGCCGCAACATCTCGTGGTGGCGCAAGCACCGACGCGAGGTCGTGGCCGACGTGCCCGACCTCGGCGCGAGCACCGGGGCCGAGGCGTCCGCGGACCGGCGGATGCTGCTCGACCTGGCGCTGGACCGGCTCAGCCCACGGCAGCGCGCGACCGTCGTGCTGCGCTACTACGACGACCTGTCCGAGCGCGAGACCGCCGACGTCCTCGGCGTCAGCGTCGGCACCGTCAAGAGCCAGACCCACGTCGCCCTGCGCCGGCTGCGCGAGGCGTCGCCCGAGCTCGCCGACCTGTTGGGAGAGGACTCCAGATGAGTGACCAGGAGCTGCGCGACCTGCTGCACGACCGCGTCGACGACCTCACGCCGGTCGACCTCGCCCCCGGCGCGTGGGCCGGCGCCGTACGCCGCCGCCGGGTGCGTCGCTCGCTCGCCGCCGGCGGCGTGGTCCTGGCCGTCGTCGTCCTGGCCGTCGCCGTCGACCTGGTGCACCTGTCGGACCGGGACCAGAGCGAGCCGATGCCCGCATCGCCAGGGCCGTCCGTCTCGCCGTCCGCGACCGCCGCACCGGTCGGAGCCGATGCCACCTACCAGGGGCTGCCGGTCTGGTGGAGCCCCGACCTGGACGAGGAGCTCGACCTGCCCTGGATCGACCGCTCGCCGCTGCCGCGGGACCTCGACCTCACCGCCGACATGCCCGGCCTCGCCGACGAGCCGATCGACCGCGCAGTAGCGGCGTACGGGCTGGACCACCAGGTCGTGCTCGTCGCCGCCGACGGGACACCGCGCCGACTCCCGGTCGACCTCGACCAGCCCGAGACCGACGAGGACGGCTACGAGGTGTCGCCGTACGGCCCGTCGATGCTGTCGCCGGACGGCCGCCACCTCGTGTTCCCGCAGGCCGGCAGCCTCGCGCTCTACGACCTCGCCCGCCGGGCGTGGAGCTCGATCGACGTCGGGTCGGCACGCACGGCGTACGTCACCTGGGTCGGCGACGACCAGCTCCTGCTGCCGTCGCGGCCCGAGCAGTCGGGTCCGATCCTCGACGTCCGCGGGGAGCAGGTGGGCAGCGGCCAGAAGCCGAGCATCCGGGTGTTCCAGATCCAGGAGTCGATGCAGAACGCCTACGGCCCGGCGCGCACCGGTCCGGGCAACGTCCTGTCGGCCCAGAGCTGGGGGATGG
Organism: Nocardioides hankookensis; assembly: GCF_042658885.1. Classification (NCBI taxonomy): domain Bacteria; kingdom Bacillati; phylum Actinomycetota; class Actinomycetes; order Propionibacteriales; family Nocardioidaceae; genus Nocardioides; species Nocardioides hankookensis. Next base: position 184,720 of record NZ_JBHSRJ010000005.1, read on the forward strand.
GGCCGGGCATCCCGGTGCGGGACCCGTCGGCGTACTACAGCTCGCCTGCGCACCTCGTCGTCACCGGCGGCCCCCAGGGCGCCAACGTGCTGGCGTTCATGACCGGCATGGACGACGAACGGTGGATGGACGCACCCCCGGTCGCCGGCTGGCTGGACGCCGACACGGTCGTCTACGAGTCGGTCGCCGGGGACCGGGACCTGTTGATCGGCTGGGACGTCGGCACCCACACGTTCCGGCGGGTGTCGTCGGTGACGCCGGGGTGGGCCTCGAGCTTCGCGCGGCTGGCCTGACTTCTTGCACTCGCCGGGGGCGAGTGCTAAACATGACGCTGGCACTCTCGTGATGAGAGTGACAACTCCGGATCGGTGCCAGTTGAGGCCCTCCGCGCCGGCGAGAAAGGGTTCGCCGGGTCAGCAGGGTCGTCCGTCGCGGGCAACCCATCGAGCCGGATCCCCGAACTCTAAGCGTGAGGAATCGCAGGAGTTATGCCCAAGCTGATTGCTTTCAACGAGGAGGCCCGGCGCGGTCTCGAGCGTGGCATGAACACGCTCGCCGACGCCGTCAAGGTCACCCTCGGTCCCAAGGGCCGCAACGTCGTGCTCGAGAAGAAGTGGGGCGCCCCCACGATCACCAACGATGGTGTGTCCATCGCCAAGGAGATCGAGCTCGAGGACCCGTACGAGAAGATCGGTGCCGAGCTCGTCAAGGAGGTCGCCAAGAAGACCGACGACGTCGCCGGCGACGGTACGACGACCGCCACGGTCCTCGCCCAGGCGATGGTCCGCGAGGGTCTGCGCAACGTGGCCGCGGGTGCGAACCCGATGGGCCTCAAGCGTGGCATCGAGGCCGCTGTCGCCGCCGTGTCGGAGCAGCTCTCCAACATGGCGATCGACATCGAGACCAAGGAGCAGATCGCCGCGACCGCGTCGATCTCCGCCGCTGACACCACGGTCGGCGAGATCATCGCCGAGGCGATGGACAAGGTCGGCAAGGAAGGCGTCATCACCGTCGAGGAGTCGAACACGTTCGGCCTCGACCTCGAGCTCACCGAGGGCATGCGGTTCGACAAGGGCTACATCTCGGCCTACTTCGTCACCGACCCCGAGCGGATGGAGACGGTCCTCGAGGACCCGTACATCCTGATCGCCAACCAGAAGATCTCGAACGTCAAGGACCTGCTGCCCCTCCTCGAGAAGGTCATGCAGTCCGGCAAGCCGCTGCTGATCCTCGCCGAGGACACCGACGGTGAGGCGCTGTCGACCCTGGTCGTCAACAAGATCCGTGGCACGTTCAAGTCCGTCGCCGTCAAGGCCCCGGGCTTCGGCGACCGCCGCAAGGCCATGCTGCAGGACATCGCGATCCTGACCGGCGGCCAGGTCATCTCGGAGGAGGTCGGCCTCAAGCTCGAGTCGACCGGCATCGAGCTGCTCGGCCAGGCCCGCAAGGTCGTCATCACCAAGGACGAGACCACCATCGTCGAGGGTGCCGGCGACGCCGACCAGATCGCCGGTCGGGTCAACCAGATCCGTGCCGAGATCGAGAAGTCGGACTCCGACTACGACCGCGAGAAGCTGCAGGAGCGCCTGGCCAAGCTGGCCGGCGGCGTCGCGGTCATCAAGGTCGGCGCGGCCACCGAGGTCGAGCTCAAGGAGCGCAAGCACCGCATCGAGGACGCCGTTCGCAACGCGAAGGCGGCCGTCGAGGAGGGCATCGTCGCCGGTGGCGGCGTGGCGCTCGTGCAGGCTGCCGCCACCGCGTTCGACAAGCTCGAGCTCTCGGGTGACGAGGCCACCGGCGCGAACATCGTGCGCTTCGCCTCCGACGCCCCGCTCAAGCAGATCGCGGTCAACGCCGGCCTCGAGGGCGGCGTCGTGGCGGAGAAGGTGCGCAACCTGACTCCCGGTCACGGCCTGAACGCCGCTTCCGGCGAGTACGTCGACATGATCGCCTCCGGCATCATCGACCCCGCCAAGGTGACCCGCAGCGCGCTGCAGAACGCCGCCTCCATCGCGGCGCTCTTCCTCACCACCGAGGCCGTCGTGGCCGACAAGCCGGAGAAGGCGGCGCCCATGGGCGGCGACCCGACCGGTGGCATGGGCGGCATGGACTTTTAGCACCCCTTGTCCGGGCAGGGCCGAGCTCGCTCGGCCTGCCCGGACAACGCCAGGTGCAAGGTTGAGGAGCGTCGGCTCGGGCCGGACGAAGTCCGGAACGAGCGACGCGTCTCGAAACCGAGTCGCTTGCCCAGCACAGCATCCCGAACGGCCCCGGTCCTCACGGACCGGGGCCGTTCGGCCATTTCCGGATGTGTGAGGGTGGAGGCGTGGACGAGAGTCGCCGGGAGCGCTTCGAGCGGGTCGCGCCGGGCCTGGTCGAGCCGCTGCGGCGCTTCCTCGCCCGACGTACCGACGCCGCGACCGCCGACGACGTGCTCGCCGAGACCCTGCTGGTGTGCTGGCGCCGGGTCGAGGAGCTGCCCGACGAGCCGCTGCCCTGGGCGTACGCCGTCGCCCGCAACTGCCTGCGCAACGCCGAGCGCGCCGCCCGGCGCCAGGAGCGGGTCGCTGCCCGGCTGGCCGCCGAGCCGGCGGACCCCGGCCCGCCGGGGCCGCCCGAGGACACCGCGCTGGACGACGCGCTCGCCCGGCTGCGGCCCGACGACGCGGAGCTGCTGCGCCTGTGGGCCTGGGAGCAGCTGACGCCGGCCGAGATCGCGACCGTCCTCGACATCACCGCCAACGCCGCGAGCATCCGGCTGCACCGGGCCCGCGAGAAGCTGAAGGACCAGCTGCGAAAGATCGGGGCCGCAGCCGGACATGACGGGTCGAGAGAGGGGAGAAGGCCATGACGGACACGCACGACGACGAGCTGAGAGCTCGCCTGCGCGCGTCCGACCCGGCCGGATCCCTCCCGCCGGCCGCCCCGCACGAGGTGGCCCGACTCCTGGAGGACGTCATGGCCACCGAGCTCACCACCGAGAACCGCGAGACCGGCACCCACGACCGCGGCCCGCTGACCTGGCTGGTGGCCGCAGCCGCCGTGGTCGTCATCGCGGGCGTCGGGTTCCTCGGGGTCCGGGCCCTCACCGGCAACGACGACGCCGTGCCGCCCACGGGCGGCAGCCAGGTGCCGGCGACGGTCACCCGGCTCGACGTCCCCGCGACCGGAGGAGAGGCCAAGTGCGCGGTGCCGAGTGCCGAGCTGCTGGCCGGCGCTGACGTCGCGTTCGACGGCGTCGTCACCGGCATCGCGGGCGACCAGGTCACCCTCGAGCCCTCCCACTGGTACGCCGGGCTGCCGACCGACACGGTCGTCGTGACCGCGCCGAGCGAGCAGATGCAGCAGGTGGCCTCCGGGGTCGAGTTCCGCAAGGGTGATCGTTACCTGGTGTCCGCCAGCTCCGGGACGGTCTCCCTGTGCGGCTTCTCGGCGCCGTACAGCGACGAGCTCGCGGCGATCTACGGAGAGGCGTTCCCCACCTGATATGCATGGAGCGATGCACGGACTGCTGCTCGCTGCCGGGGCCGGCAGCCGGATGGGGATGCCGAAGGCCCTCGTGCGCGCCGACGACGGCGAGCCCTGGCTGGTCCGCGGCGTCCGCGCGCTGACCGACGGCGGGTGCACCCGGGTGACCGTGGTGCTGGGCGCCTCCGCCGACGAGGCGCTCCCGCTGCTCGAGGGCTCGGGCGCCACCGGCATCGTCGTCGCCGAGTGGGCCGACGGCATGTCCGCCTCCCTGCGGGCCGGGCTGGCGGGCCTCACCGTCAGCGACTCCGACGCCGTGGTCGTCACGCTCGTCGATCTGCCCGACGTCGGCGCCGACGTCGTACGCCGCCTCCTCGACCCGACCCCGGACCGCGCGACCCTGCGGCGCGCCTCGTACGACGGGCAGGTCGGCCACCCGGTCGTCCTCGGCCGCGACCACTGGGTCGCGGTCGCCGACGAGACGAGTGGCGACCGGGGAGCGCGGGGCTACCTGGCCACCCACGACGTCGAGGTCGTCGAGTGCGGCGACCTCGCGACCGGAAGGGACGTGGACTCCCGGTGAGACGGACCGCCGTCATCCTCGCGCTGCTCCTCCTGGCCGTCGGCCTGCTGGCGACGCCGGCGACCGCCGCCCCGGACGACACGGTGCGCGTCGGCAGCTTCAACATCGACCGTGGCCGCGGCTTCACGGCCTGGCGGCGCGCGGCCGCGCAGCTGCAGCGGACGGTCGACGTGGCCGGCATGCAGGAGGTGACCAGCGTCGCGAAGCGCCGCTACCTGCTGCGGGGCCGCTGGGAGGCCTACGGCACGACGCCCGGCCCGGACGAGAACCCGGTGATCTGGGACGGCACCGTCTTCCGCAAGGTCGGCGCGCAGGCCGTGCGGATCGCAGGCAAGCAGGGTCGCCTCCCCGCGGCGTACGCGACCGTGGTCCGGCTGGTCCACCGCGCCTCGGGTGAGCGGTACTCCGTCCTCAACGTGCACCTCGTGTACGGCGCGGTCGCGAACGGTCGACCGGTCCCCGGGCAGGCCGCGCGCTACCGCTACTACGTCGCCGAGGTGCGCGGGCTGGCCCGGGTGGTCGCCCTGGAGCAGCGCCGCGCAGGCACCCGGGTGCTCGTCGTCGGCGACTTCAACGACGACCACGTGGGCGACCGCGAGGTGCGCAACGCGAACCTGCCCGTGGTGCGCCTCGGCGCCCGGGGGCTGGTCTCCGCGTGGGACAGCGTCGAGGACCTGCCCGAGGACGGCGGCACCAGCACGGTCGGTGCCGGCTACATCGACAACGTCTGGTCCGAGCAGGACGCACTGTCGGTGCGCACCCTCGCGGTGTCCGGCGGGCAGCACCACCCCGTGATCGCGACGTACGACGTGGCTCCCGACCCAACCGCGGTCCAACGACCCGCTGGGTAGCCTTGCTGCATGGAGCCGTCGAACCCCGGTGATGTCGCCGCACGACTAGGCGCCACCGGCTACCTGTGCGACGACGCGCTCGCGACGGTGACCTACCTGGCGCTGCGGATGCAGCGCCCGCTGCTGCTGGAGGGCGAGCCCGGCACCGGCAAGACCGCGCTCGCCGAGGCGATCGCCGAGTCGCTCGGCCTGCCGCTGGTCCGGCTGCAGTGCTACGAGGGCATCGACGCCACGCAGGCCCTCTACGACTGGGACTTCCCGCGCCAGATCCTGCACCTGCGCGCGCTCGAGGCCGCCGGCTCCACCGCGGTCGAGGAGGCCGAGAAGAGCCTGTACGACGCACGCTTCCTGCTCGCCCGGCCGGTGCTCCAGGCGCTCCAGGAGAGCCCGGCCGTGCTGCTGGTCGACGAGGTCGACCGGGCCGACGACGAGTTCGAGGCGTTCCTGCTCGAGGTGCTGTCGACCTACCAGGTCTCGATCCCCGAGCTCGGCACCGTGCGCGCGGCCACCCCGCCGATCGTGGTGCTCACGTCCAACCGCACCCGCGAGCTGCACGACGCGCTGAAGCGGCGCTGCCTCTACCACTGGATCGACCACCCCGGGCTGGAGCGCGAGGTCGAGATCGTCCGCTCGCGGGCGCCCGAGGTCGCGGCCGCGCTCGGCCGGCAGGTGGTCTCCGTCGTCCAGGAGCTGCGCGGTCGCGACGACCTCCAGAAGCCGCCGGGCGTCGCGGAGACGCTCGACTGGGCGCGCGCCCTGCACTACCTCGGCACCGCCGAGATCGACCTCGTCTCGGCGTCGGCGACGCTGGGCGCTCTGGTGAAGTACCGCGAGGACGCCGACCGGGTGCGGCACGCGCTGGACCAGATGCTGCGGGCGTGACGGATGGACCGCGGAGGCGACGAGATCCTGCTGGGCTTCGCCCGCGCGCTGCGCACGGCCGGCGTGCCGGTGACGCAGGACCGGGCGCACGGGTTCCTGACGGCGACCGCCACGCTCGGCCTCGACGACCAGCGGGCGACGTACCTCGCCGGCCGCGCGACCCTGTGCGGCGGGCCGGACGACCTCGAGCGCTACGACCAGGTCTTCACGGCGTACTTCGACGGCCGCGACGGGCTGCCCCGCCCCCGGCCGGCGCAGGCGGGGGTGCCCGGCTTCTCCGGTCTCCCCGACAGCGACGCGTCGGGCGCCGGTGAGGCAGACGCCGACGAGGAGGTCGTGCGCGCCCGGGCGAGCGATGCGGAGGTGCTGCGGCACCGCGACGTCGCGACCCTGTCGGCCGCCGAGAAGCGCCGGCTGTCCGGCATGTTCGCGACGCTCCAGCCGAGGCCGCCGGTCCGCCGTACGGCCCGTCACCGGCGCTGGCACCGCGGCCAGGTCGACGCCTCGCGGACGCTGCGCGCGTCGCTGCGTCGGATGGGGGAGCCGGGCGAGATCGCCTGGCGGCGGCGCGGCGTGCGGCCGCGGCGGGTGGTGCTGCTGGTCGACGTGTCCGGCTCGATGAGCGGGTACGCCGACGCGCTGCTGCGCCTCGCGCACCGGTTCACCCAGGTGGGGCGCGGGAGCGGCGGCGTCGTCGAGACGTTCACCGTCGGCACCCGGCTCACCCACCTCACCCGGGCGATGCGGATCGGCGACCCCGAGCGGGCGCTGGTCGCCGCCGGCGAGACCGTGCCCGACTGGTCGGGCGGCACCCGGCTCGGCGAGACGCTGCGCTTCTTCCTGGACCGGTGGGGCCAGCGTGGGGTGGCCCGCGGGGCGGTGGTCGTCGTCTTCAGCGACGGCTGGGAACGCGGCGACCCGACGCTCCTCGGCGAGCAGATGGCCCGGCTCCAGCGGGTCGCGCACCGCGTCGTGTGGGTCAACCCGCACCGGGGCAAGTCCGGCTACGAGCCCGTGCAGCAGGGCGTCGTCGCCGCGCTGCCGCACTGCGACGACTTCGTCGCCGGCCACTCGCTGGCGACCTTCGCCGAGCTGTCGGAGGTGATCTCGCGTGCGTGACGTGCTGCCCGAGCTGCTGGCCTGGTGGCGGTCCGGCGCGACCGTCGGCGTCGGCACGGTCGTCGCGACCTTCCAGTCCGCGCCCCGCCCGCCCGGCGCCTCCATGCTGGTGGGCCCCGACGGCACCGCCGTCGGCTCGGTCTCCGGCGGCTGCGTCGAGGGGGCCGTCTACGACCTGGCGGAGTCGGTCGTCGGGTCCGGTGAGCCGGTCCTCCAGCGCTACGGCGTCTCCGACGACGACGCCTTCGCCGTCGGCCTGACCTGCGGCGGCATCCTCGACGTGTACGTCGAGAAGGTCAGCCGGGAGACCTTCCCCGAGCTCGAGCAGGTCGCCGCCGACATCGAGGTCGGCCGCCCGGTCGCCCTCGCCACCGTCATCGAGCACCCCGACCCGGCCTGGCTGGGCCGCCGCCTCGTCGTACGCCCGGACCAGCCGGCCACCGGGTCGATCGGCTCGACGCGCGCCGACGACGCCGTCCACGACGACGCGCTCGGGCTGCTGGCGTCGGGGTCGAACGCGACGTTGAGCTACGGACCGGACGGCGAGCGCCGCGGCGAGGGCATGCGGGTGTTCGTGTGGGCGTTCGCGCCGAAGCCGCGGATGCTGGTCTTCGGGGCGATCGACTTCGCCGCCGCGGTCGCGCGGGTCGGCAGCTTCCTCGGCTACCACGTCACCGTGTGCGACGCCCGGCCCGTCTTCGCGACGCACAGCAGGTTCCCCGAGGCCGACGAGGTCGTCGTGGACTGGCCGCACCGCTTCCTGGAGGCCGAGGCCGACGCGGGCCGGATCGACGGCCGCACGGTGATCGCGGTGCTGACCCACGACCCGAAGTTCGACGTACCCCTGCTCGAGGTGGCGCTGCGGCTGCCCGAGGTCGCGTACGTCGGGGCGATGGGCTCTCGCCGCACCCACGACGACCGGCTCACCCGGCTGCGTGAGGCCGGCATCGACGACAAGGAGCTCGAGCGGCTCTCCAGCCCGATCGGCCTCGACCTCGGCGCTCGCACCCCGGAGGAGACCGCGATCAGCATCGCCGCCGAGATCGTCGCCAGGCGTTGGGGCGGCAGCGGTGAGCGCCTCGGCGTCCGGGACGGCCGGATCCACCGCGACCTGGGCTGAGCGGTGCGGAAGCGGGCGAGCATCGCAGCTGTCGCGGCGCTGCTGCTCGCGGGCTGTACGTCGGACCCGGCCGGTCCCGCGCCGACCACGAGCAGTCCTCCGGTCTCGACGCCCTCCTCGGGCCCCACCCAACCCCCCACCCCCGCCGAGCAGGGCGAGAGCCTGCCACCGCGCACCGACACCCCGTCGCTGGCCAACCTGATGCGCGCGGACTTCGACGGGCGCGGGCTGCGGGTGCTCCGCACCGAGACGCGCACCGACGCCTACACCCGCCAGCAGGTCACCTACCGCAGCAACGGCACGCTCGTCTCCGGGGTGCTGCTCCGGCCGCACGGCCGCGGGCCCTTCCCCGCGGTCGTCCTCAACCACGGCTACATCGGGCCGTCGGCGTACGTCACCGGCCAGGGCATGGCGCGCGAGCAGGACTGGCTGGCGCGCGCCGGGTTCGTGGTGCTGCACACCGACTACCGCGGCCACGCCGCCGGCGACCCGGCCGGCGACCGGGAGCGCGAGCTCCGGCTCGCCTACACCCGCGACAGCATCAACGCCGTGCTGGCGCTCGAGAAGCTGGCGTACGTCGACGCCGACAAGACCGCGATGGTGGGCCGGTCGATGGGTGGCGGGGTCACCCTCAACGCGCTGGTCGCCGCGCCCGGCCTGGTCGATGCCGCGGTGGTCTACGCGAGCGTCAGCTCGCGCTTCCTCGACAACCTGCAGCACTTCACCGAGCCCAACCGGCCCGGCGCCGTCGACGACCTCTACGCCGAGTACGGCACGCCGCGGCAGGCGCCGGCGTTCTACCGCGGGCTGTCGTCACGCACCTACTTCGACCGCATCACCGAGCCGGTGCTGATCCACCACGGCACCGCCGACGCCACCTGCCCGCCGCGCTGGTCGCGCACCACCCAGCGCCTGCTCGAGCGCGCCGGCGTCGACAGCACGCTGGTCGAGTACCCCGGCGAGGACCACGCCTTCTACGCACGCTGGCAGGACTCGATCGTCCGCACCGTGCGCTTCCTCCGCCGCCACCTCGACGTGTGACCCGCGTCACGATCCCGGTGCTACCTTCGACCGCATGGCACGCAGCGAGCTCCAGGCACGCAGGCTGGAGTCGGTCCGCGCGTGGACGTCGTTCGTCGAGCGTGGCGACGACGCGGTCGACGTCGTCCGCCCGGAGATCCTGACCAGCTGGACCCGCTCGGAGGCGGCGATCGCCCCCGACGTCACCCAGGCGCCGCTGGCCGACGAGGCCGAGACCGCCGCGTCCTGGCAGGGCTCGCCGCTCCAGACCGCCGTCGAGCGCGTCGAGGCCGAGCTCCGGCGTACGGCGGAGGACGGTGACCTCGTCATCGCCGTCACCGACGCGCAGACCCGCATCCTCTGGACGTACGGCGGCCGGGTGATGCGCCGCAAGGCGGAGACCGTCAACTTCGTGCCCGGCGGTCGCTGGGACGACGAGTCCGTCGGCACCAACGCGCTCGACCTGGCCAACCGGACCGGCGCCCCCGAGATGGTCTTCAGCGCCGAGCACTACGCGTCGATCGTGCACAACTGGGTGTGCTGGGCCGCCCCGGTCCACGACCCCGTCACCGGCGCGAAGCTGGGCGTCATCGACCTCTCGACGTCGTGGGACCGCACCCACCCGATCGGCCTCGCCACCGCCCGGGTGATGGCCCGGCTGATCGAGACCGCGATGCCGCTCTCGCACCAGTACGCCGTGCTCGACCAGCTCGACGAGGCGTCCGAGCCGGGCCTGGTGATGCGGCTGCTCGGCACCGCCGAGACCTGGCTCGACGGGCAGCGGCTGCTGCTCAACCGGCGCCAGACCGAGGTGCTCGCGCTGCTCGCGATGCATCCCGAGGGGCTGTCGCTGGAGCACCTCCACGCGCTCGTCTACGGCGACCAGGCGGTCACCACCTCGACCCTCAAGGCCGAGGTCTCGCACCTGCGCTCCGCGCTCGGCGGCCAGCTCGCGTCGCGCCCCTACCGGCTGACGATGCCGGTCTCGACCGACGTCGACCTCGTCCTCACCCTCCTGCGCCGCGGCCGGGTCGCCGCCGCCGTCGACGCGTACGGCGGCGACCTCCTCCCCGGCACCAACTCGCCCGCCCTCGCGGAGCTGGCCGAGCTGGTCGCGGTCGCGGTCCGGGAGGCGCTGCTCGCCGACCCCGACCCGGACGCCGTGCTGCGCTACGGCGAGCTCGCGCCGTACGACACCGAGGTCGTGGAGGTCTGCCTGAACCGCCTCCCGCACGGCCACCCCGCCGTACCCTTGCTGAAGGGACGGCTCGCCGCGGCCGAGCGCTGATCGCCCGACGCCGAGGGGGAGACGATGGACGACGTCGTGCGCGTGCGCGCCGACATGGGTGCCGTGATGGCGACCATGGCCGGCCGGATCGGGGCCGTCGCCGACGCGGGACGCGACTGGTGGGTCGGCCTCACCGGAGGCGTCGCCCCCGACCTGAACCTGGTGCTGCTCGCGACCGCCGACCCGGTGGTCCTCGACGGCACGCTCACGATCCTCGACGAGGCGGGCCTGGACGCGTTGGTGTTCCTGGCCGGTCCCGGCCGCGAGCTCGGGAGCCGCTTGGCCTCGCCGTGGGTCGGTGTCGGCGCCGCGCCGGTGATGACACGCGACCTCACCTCCGGCCCGGTCGACGTCGTCGACCCGCGCGTGCGCCAGGCCGGGCCAGCGGACGCCGACGTGCTCGCCGCGCTGATCGCCGAGGCGTTCTCGCTGACGGCCGACGACACGGCGCTGATGGCTGCGGGTGCCGTGCCCGGTGGGGTCGTCCGGGGCTGGCTGCTCGAGGACGGCGGCGAGGCGGTCTGCGCGCTGATCTCGGGGCACGTCGACGACGGCGTCTCGATCTGGGCGATGTCGACCCCGACGCGCTTCGCCCGGCGCGGCTACGGCCGGGCCCTGCTCGCCAGCGTGCTGGCGCACGCGCGTGCCGACGGCGCCCGAGTCGGGATGCTCGGCGCGACCCCCGCCGGCCTGCCGCTCTACGAGGCCACCGGGTGGCGGACCGTCGACGAGTGGGAGCTCTTCACCAACGCCGAGTCGGCGCAGTTCGGCCACTGATGCACACTTAATTGCAGTTGTTCTCTAGACTTACCGCATGGTTGTCACCGACCGAGCACCCGTCCACGCCGGAGCCGACGCCCGCAGCGACCGCATCGCGATCATCGGCGGCGGCGCCAGTGGGGTGCTCACGGCACTCCAGCTGCTGTCGACCTCGACCGACTCCGCGCTCCGCGTGACGGTCCACGAGGCGACCGGCGTTCTGGGTCGCGGCATCGCCTACTGCACCTCCGACCCGCGCCACCTGCTCAACGTGCGCGCGCGACACATGAGCGCGTACGCCGACGTGCCGTCCGACCTCCTCGACTGGGCGCGCCGGGCCGGCCGCGACCCCGACCCGCTGGGCTTCCTGCCGCGGATGGAGTACTCGGCGTACCTCCAGGACACGCTCGCCGACGTCGCCGACCACCGCCTGACGATCAGCGCCGGTCGGGTCGACGACGTGGTGCCGGTCGGCGACGGGTTCGAGCTGCGCACCCGCGACCGGGTGGCGACGGCCGACACCGTGGTGCTCGCCTACGGCAACCAGGCCCCGCAGCCTCTCGTCGTCGACGGAGCCGACCTCGGCGCGCTGCCCGGCTACCTCCCGAACCCCTGGGACCTCGGCGCGATCCGCGCCCTGCCGGACGACGCCGACGTGGTCGTCGTCGGCACCAGCCTGACCGCGATCGACACGGTGATCACACTGCTGGCGGACTCGCCGCACCGGCGCGCCGTCATGGTCAGCCGGCACGGGCTGCTCCCGCACGCCCACATCGAGCAGCAGTCGACGGCCTGGGTCAGCAAGGTGCCCGCGGGCCCGCTGACCGCCGACGGCATCGCCGCGTTCGTGCGCAGCCAGGTCGGGGCGGCGCGCTCGCACGGCGTCGACTGGCGCAACGTGGTCGACGGGCTGCGGCCCGCGACCCAGTCCATCTGGGCCCGCCTCGACCTCGACGAGCGGCGGCGGTTCCTCGCGACGTACGTCCGCGACTGGGAGGTGCGCCGGCACCGGATGGCGCCCGAGGTCGCCGACCGGATCGCCGGCTACCGCCAGGACGGGCGGCTGAACGTCGCGGACGGAGGTCTCGCCGGTGTGGACCTCGACCGGGCCGACGCCGTGGTCAACTGCACCGGACCGCTCACCGACATCTCGCGCACCGACGACCCGCTGCTCCAGGCACTCCAGCGCCGCGGCCTGGTGGCGCCGGACCCGCTGCGGCTCGGCCTCGACTCCACGCCGTCGGGCCAGGTCGTCGGCGCGGACGGCGTACCCGTCCCCGGCCTGTACGCCGTCGGCCCGCCCCGCAAGGGCACCCTCTGGGAGTCGACCGCGATCCCGGAGATCCGCACCCAGGCGGCGGAGGTCGCGCGGCTCGTGCTCGGGCGGACTGCACCGGCCACCGTCTGACCAACCCGCGGCCAACCCTGCGCGCCTAGCGTGCGCAGCATGACCCGGATCACACTCACCGTCGACGGAGCGAGCGTCTCCGACGACGTCGAACCCCGCATGCTGCTCGTGCAGTACCTCCGCGAGCGGCTCGGCAAGACCGGCACCGTCATCGGCTGCGACACCAGCAACTGCGGCGCGTGCACCGTCCACCTCGACGGCACGAGCGTGAAGTCGTGCAACGTGCTCGCCGTCCAGGCCGACGGCGGGGAGGTCACCACGATCGAGGGCCTCTCCCAGAACGGCGAGCTGCACCCCGTGCAGGAGGCCTTCCGCGAGTGCCACGGCCTCCAGTGCGGCTTCTGCACGCCGGGGATGATCATGCAGAGCGTCGACCTGCTCAGCACCAACCCGAAGCCCTCCGAGGAGGAGATCCGGCTCGGGCTGGAGGGCAACCTCTGCCGCTGCACCGGCTACCACAACATCGTCAAGGCGGTTCAGCACGCGTCAGGTCAGGGGGCGACGTCATGACGGTCACCGACGAGCGCCCGTCCGACGCCATCGAGCACGAGATCGGTCGCGACCGGCGCCGCAAGGAGGACCAGCGGCTGATCACCGGTCGCACCCGCTGGACCGACAACATCGTGCTGCCGGGGATGCTGCACCTCGCGATGGTGCGCAGCCCGTTCGCGCACGCGACCATCACCAGCATCGACACCTCGGCCGCGAAGGCCGCGACCAACGTCGTCGACGTGCTGAGCGGTGCCGACTTCGGGGAGGAGCTCGGCGCGATCATCAACGCCTGGCCGATCACGCCCGACCAGGTCACGCCGCCGCACTCGCCGATGCCGGCCGACCGGGTCGCCTTCGCGGGCGAGATCGTGGCCGTGGTCGTCGCCCGCAGCGCCGCGGAGGCGCGCGACGCGGCCGAGCTCGTCGAGGTGGAGTACGACGAGCTGCCCGCCGCCCTCGACCTCAAGAAGTCGGCCGCGGACGAGGTCATCGCGCACCCCGACCTCGGCACCAACAAGTCCGCGCTGTGGGTCTTCGACTCCAGCGAGGCCGGCACCGGTGGCAACGTCGAGGACGCGATCGCGAAGGCCCGCACCGACGGCATCGTGATCGAGCGGGAGTACCGCCAGCAGCGGCTGATCCCGGCATTCATGGAGCCGCGCAGCGTCGTCGTCGACCCGACCGGTGAGCAGTACACGATGTGGTCGGCGACCCAGATCCCGCACATCGTCCGCTTCGCGCTGGCCGCGACCACCGGCGTACCGGAGTCGAAGATCCGCGTCATCGCCCCCGACGTCGGCGGCGGGTTCGGCGGCAAGCTCCAGGTGACCCCGGAGGAGTGGATCGCCTGGGCGGTGGGTCGCCGGCTCGGCAAGCCGGTGAAGTACACCGAGACCCGCTCCGAGTCGCTGATGAGCGCCCACCACGGCCGCGACCAGTGGCAGAAGCTGACGCTGTCGGCCGAGAAGGACGGCACCGTCACCGGGCTCAAGGTCGAGCTGCTCGCCGACCTGGGCGCGTACGTCGCCATCGTCGGCGGAGGCGTGCCGGTGCTCGGCGCCTTCATGTTCAACGCGATCTACAAGTTCCCGGCCTACCACTTCGCCGTCCAGACGGTGCTGACCAACAAGGCTTGGACCGACGCCTACCGCGGCGCCGGCCGGCCCGAGGCGACGTACGCCATCGAGCGGCTGATGTCGGAGCTGGCCGCCGAGGTCGGCGTCGACCCGCTCGAGATCCGCGAGAAGAACTGGATCAAGCACGAGGAGTTCCCGTTCACCACGGTCGCCGGGCTCGAGTACGACTCCGGCAACTACGAGGCCGCGACCGCCAAGGCCAAGGAGATGTTCGGGTACGACGAGCTGCGGGCCGAGCAGATGGCACGAAGGGCGTCGGGCGACACCGTGCAGCTCGGGATCGGCATCTCGACGTTCACCGAGATGTGCGGCCTGGCCCCGAGCCGGGTCCTCGGCCAGCTCGACTACGGGGCCGGCGGCTGGGAGCACGCGAGCGTGCGGATGCTGGCCACCGGCAAGGTCGAGGTGGTCACCGGCGCCTCGGCGCACGGACAGGGTCACGAGACGGCGTTCAGCCAGATCGTGGCCGACCGGCTCGGCGTCGCGTTCGAGGACGTCGAGATCCTGCACGGCGACACCGCGATCTCGCACAAGGGGCTGGACACCTACGGATCGAGGTCGTTGGTCGTCGGCGGTGAGGCGCTGGTCAAGGCGGCCGACAAGGTGATCGAGAAGGCGAAGCCGATCGCCGCCCACCTGCTCGAGGCGTCGGTCGGCGACCTCGAGTTCTCCGGTGGCCGGTTCTCGGTGCGCGGCACCGACCAGGGGATGGCGATCGGCGAGATCGCGACCGCGGTCTTCGCCGCGCACAACCTGCCGGACGGCGTCGAGCCGAGCATCGACTCGGAGGCGACGTACGACCCCGTCAACTTCAACTACCCGCACGGCACCCACCTCTGCGCGATGGAGGTGGACACCGAGACGGGCGCGGTGAAGATGCGCAAGTACGTCTGCGTCGACGACATCGGCAACATCGTCAACCCGCTCATCGTCTCCGGGCAGGTGCACGGCGGGCTGGTGCAGGGGATCGCCCAGGCGCTGTGGGAGGAGGCGGTGTACGACGACGCCGGGACGCTGGTCTCCGGGTCGTTCGTGGACTACCTGCTGCCGACGGCCGCCGACACGATCAGCTTCGACGTCGAGCACACCACGACGCCGGCGCTGACCAACACGCTCGGCACCAAGGGCGTCGGCGAGGCCGGCACCATCGCCTCGACACCGGCGGTCGTCAACGCGGTCGTCGACGCCGTACGCCACCTCGGCGTGAGCGACATCCAGATGCCGTGCACGCCCGAGCGGGTGTGGCGCGCGATCAACGGGCCCGGGTCCGGCGGCTCGACCGAGGGGGCGGCGATGCCCCACTTCGAAGCGGGTGGTGCCGCTGGCAACCAGGAGATGCCCGGGCCGTCCTCCACGGAAGGAGCTGGCGCGTGATCCCCGCAGCGTTCGACTACGTGGCGCCGACCTCGGTCGAGGACGCCCTGGCGGCCCTCGCGCAGTACGGCGACGACGCCAAGATCATCGCCGGTGGGCAGAGCCTGCTGCCGGTGCTGCGGATGCGGCTCAACGCACCCGAGTGGATCATCGACCTGGGCAAGATCGAGTCGTTGCGCGGCATCCGCGACGACGGCGACGCGATCGTGGTCGGCGCGATGACGCCGCACGCCGTGGTCGGGTCCGACCCGCTCGTGGCCGAGCACGCCGCGCTGATCGCCCAGGCGGTCGAGCACCTGGCCGACGCGCAGGTGCGGCACCGCGGCACGTTCGGCGGCGCGCTCGCGCACGCCGACCCCGCCGGCGATCTCGGGGCGCCGGCGCTGGCGCTGGGGGCGGAGTTCGTGATCGCCGGGTCCGGTGGCAGCCGGACCGTGGCGGCCGACGACTTCTTCGTCGACCTCTTCGAGACCGCGATCGGCGAGGACGAGATCCTCACCGAGGTCCGGATCCCGAAGCGGACCGGCTGGGGCGCGACGTACGAGAAGTTCGTGCGGGTCGCCCACCAGTGGCCGATCGTCGCCGTCGCGGCCACCGTGCGCGTCGACGGTGGCACGATCGCCGAGGCTCGGATCGGGCTGACCAACATGGGATCGACGCCGCTGCGCGCCCGGGCCGTGGAGGACGCGCTCGCCGGGCAGCCGGCGACCGCGGACGCCGTACGCGCGGCTGCCGAGCACGCCACCGACGGCACCAACCCGCCCTCCGACCTGAACGGGGACGCCGACTACCGGCGCCACCTCGCCACGGTGCTGACCCGACGGGCGGTCCTGGCGGCGGCTGGGGCCTGATGGACCTCACGCACCGCTTCACCGTCCCCACCTCGGTCGACGAGACCTGGGCGCACTTCCAGGACATCGCGTCCGTGGCCGAGTGCTTTCCCGGGGCGACCGTGACCGAGGCCGACGGCGACAGCTTCGCCGGCTCGGTGAAGGTCAAGCTCGGCCCGATCGCGCTCGTCTACAACGGTGCGGGGACCTTCGTGGAGAAGGACGAGGCGGCGCACCGCTTCCTCGTCGACGCGAAGGGCCGCGACAAGCGCGGCAACGGTACGGCGGGCGCGAAGGTCACGCTCACCATGACCGACGCCGACGGCGGCGGGACCGACGTCGAGGTCGTCACCGACCTCGCGATCACCGGGAAGCCCGCGCAGTTCGGTCGCGGGGTCATGCAAGACGTCTCGGACAAGCTGCTCGGGCAGTTCGTGGAGTGCCTGGAGCAACGTCTGAGTGCGGAGTCCACGGGGGCCTCGCAAGCGACGGCTCCCGGGTCCGAGCAGGCGACCGAGGCGGAACCCGAGACCGCCTCGGTCGCCACCCCACCGCCCACCGCCCCACAGCCGGCCCGCCAGGACGACGCGCTCGACCTCGGCAGCGCGGTGCTGCCGGTGCTCGCGAAGACCTACTGGAAGCCGGTGGTCGGCGTGGTGGTCGTGGCCGGCATCGTCATCTGGTGGGTCGCCAGCCGCTGAGCGTCACGCGGGCTGGTGGTTTCGAGGCTCGCTCCGCTCGCACCTCAACCACCGGCCTCGGTGGTTGAGGTGCGAGGCGCGCTAGCGCCGAGCCTCGAAACCACCACCGGGCGACGTCACTCCAGGGTGCTGGTGCGGGTCTTCGGCGTCGGCTCCGGTACGGCGTCGGGGTCGGCGACGAGCTCAGGCTCGGCGCTCCGCTCGCACCTGAACCACCGGCCTCGGTGGTTGAGGTGCGAGGCGCGCTAGCGCCGAGCCTCGAAACCACCACCGGGCGACGTCACTCCAGGGTGCTGGTGCGGGTCTTCGGCGTCGGCTCCGGTACGGCGTCGGGGTCGGCGACGAGCTCAGGCTCGCGGACGCCGTTGACGCCCGGCGGCAGCTGCGGCTCGAGGCGCACGACCGCCAGCACGCCGAGCAGGAGGCAGCCGACGACGAGCGTGCCGATGTAGACGCTGTCGAGGTGGTGGCCGATCAGGAAGCCCGCGATCGGCGGCGCGATGATCTGCGCCAGCTGGAAGGCCGCCGAGCTGGCCGCGTTGTAGCGGCCGCGCAGGTGGTCGGGCGCCAGGTCGTTGACCAGGGCCGGGACCGTCGGCTGGAGGAGCGTCTCGCCGAACGCGAAGACGGAGGCGCACGCGGCGACCAGCATCGTCGCGCCCCAGGTGCCCGAGACCAGCCCGGTCGCGCCGAGCAGCAGCCACGACACCGCCCACACCGCGCCCATCACCGCGATGATCCGGGTCCGCCGCCGCGCCTCGATCCGCTGCAGGACGACCAGCTGGAGCAGCACGATCACCAGGGTGTTGGCGGCGAACGCGAAGCCGAGTCCGCGCGTCGAGATCTCGCCCACCGAGCGGGCGTAGGCCGGCATGCCGGCGTTGAGCTGCGAGTAGCCGACGTACGACGACACGAAGCTGAGCAGCAGCATGGACGCGACCGCGGGCCGGCGTACGACGTCGAGGTAGCTGACCTTCGCGGCCGAGCCGTCCCCGTGGTGCTCGACGCGGCCGGCGACGTGGCGCAGCGGCACCAGCATCAGGAAGAGCGCGGGGAGGTAGCTCGCGGCGTCGCCGAGGTAGATCGCCTGGAAGGTCGGCAGGTGGTCGACCCGCACGAACGCGCCGGCGACCAGGCCGCCGATGCCGATGCCGAGGTTGAGCAGGGTGAAGTTGACGCCGAAGTAGCGCTGCCGCAGCTCGGAGGGGATGACGGCCGCGATGAACGCCTGGAAGCCCGGCCACGACACCCCGAACGCGACACCGCTCATCAGCAGGGCGACCGCTGCGAGCGCCTGCGTCGAGGCGAACGCGAGCGTCACGTTGCCGATCACCTGGAGGACGAGCGCGCCGACCAGGATGCGGCGCGCACCCCACCGGTCGATCGCCGCACCGCCCGGCCCGACCACGAGGAAGCCGACCAGCGGCGGCAGCGCGAGCAGCAGACCGGCGTCGCCGAGCGCGAAGCCGCGGACCTCGTGGAGGTAGACGATGTTGAACGGCAGGACCAGACCAGTGCCGATGAACTCGAACACGACCACCGAGAGCAGGAGCTTGCCCTCACGGGGCAGGTCGTGCCAGAACGAGCGGAGCGTGAGGGGGCTGGGGCTGGTGGGGCTGGACATCGTGGAACGAGTGTTTCAGGGCACGCCGACAGTCGGCGAATCCTTATTCGCCGACCTTCACGACGCCCTAGGCTCCGCAGCATGAAGCGCATCGTGGGCTACACGATCGGCCTCGCCGTCGTGGTCCTGGTCCTGATGATCCCGGCGGCCCTGTACGGGTTCTCGACCGACGACGAGGGCCCGAGCGACTACGACGAGACCACGATCACGTCGTACGACGCGGACTTCGACGTCGCCGACAACGGGGACATGGACGTGGTCGAGACGCTGACGGTGAACTTCCCGTACAGCGGCAAGCACGGCATCTTCCGCTTCTGGGACATCGACGACATCAACGCCCCCAGCTCTCGCCGGATCCCGCACGACGTCACCGTGACGATGGACGGCGACGACGTGCCGTTCGAGATGTCGCGCCAGGAGGGTGGGAAGTACCGGGTCGCCAAGATCGGCGACGCCGGCTCGACGGTCGAGCCGGGCGACCACGTCTACGAGATCTCCTACCGCATCAACGGCGTGCTCGAGCCCGGCACCAACGGCTCGCGGACGCAGTTCTACTGGAACCTGATCCCGGCCGGCTGGGCCCAGGAGATCACCGCCGCCGACCTGACCGTCCACCTGCCCGCCGACGCCGAGCGGGTCCAGTGCGCGGTCGGGGACGACACCCGCGCCTGCACGGTCGACGGCGAGGGCACGCAGACGCTCCACGTCACCGCCGCCGACCTCCCGTCCCGGACGGGCGTCACCGTCAAGACCGGCCTGGACATGGAGACGCCTCCCGCGGGCGACGTGCTGCCGTGGCCGAAGTCGTTCGACGTCGTCTTCGGGCAGAGCGTCGCCGGCCTGGCCGTGGTGCTCGCCCTGTCGTTCCTCGCCGGGCTCCTCGGCCTGTTCCTGAGCCGGCGCGCCTCCGAGCGCGACCCCGGGTTCCCACTGATGTACGCCCCGCCCGAGGGCGTCGGGCCGGCGCAGGCGGCGTACCTGGTCACCGAGCAGGTCGACGACGAGCAGTACGTCGCGACGCTGCTCTACGCCGCAGAGAAGGGTGCGATCGACCTCGACCGCACCGAGGACTCGTGGACGATCACCGACAAGCAGGGGGTGGCCGGCTGGGCGGGGCTCGACCCGGTCACGTCGGGCGTCGCGCACATCCTCGGCGGCGAGCACGCGTCGTTCGTCGCGTCGCGGAGCAGCGTCTCGGCGGGCGAGCGGCTCAAGGACGAGATCGCGACCTTCGAGCAGAGCACCAAGTCCTGGGCGTCCGCCAACGGGCTGATGACGCGCAGCGGCTTCGGCGGCCTGGGCGGGTTCGTGGTCGGCGCCTGCTTCCTGGCGGTGATCCTCACCGTCTTCGTCAACCCGTTCAACATGACGTTCCTGACGCTGATCGTCGGAGCGTTCGGGGTCTTCGCCGCCGGCCTCGCGGCCCCCGGTGCCGGCACCCGGCGCACCAAGGCCGGGCGCGAGCTCTGGTCGCGCGCCGGTGGCTTCCGGCGGATCCTGTCGACGCCGTCGGCCCAGGACCGGTTCGACTTCTCGGGCCGCCAGGAGCTGTACACGGCCTACATCCCGTGGGCGGTCGCCTTCGGCTGTGCGGACGAGTGGGCCGAGAAGTACCGCACCGAGATGGGCAGCGAGCCGCCCGTCCCGTCGTACTTCGGGCACGCGTACGCCGGTGCGTACGCCGGGTCGGCGATCTCGTCGATGGTGTCCGACTTCAACTCGACCGTGAGCTCCGCGATCTCGTCGTACGAAGCCACCCAGAAGTCCTCGTCGTCCTCGGGCGGCGGGGGCGGCTTCTCGGGCGGCGGCGGTGGTGGCGGCGGTGGCGGCGGCTCGTGGTGACCCCGATACTTGCTCCACTCCCGTGACCTGCACCCCATGAACTGAGGAGTTCACATGCTCATCGCCATCATCGTCGTCGTGGTGCTGGTCGCCATCGTCGGCTTCGTCATCGTGGGCTTCAACAAGCTCCGTACGACGGACATCGGCGCCCAGGAGGCGCTCGGCGGCATCGACGTCCAGCTCACCCGGCGCGCCGACCTGATCCCCAACCTGGTCGAGACGGTCAAGGGGTACGCCGCGCACGAGAAGGGCGTCTTCGAGGAGGTCACCCGGGCCCGCGCGGCGGTGACCGCCGCCGCGAAGGGCGACGACGTCCCGGCCAAGGCCGCCGCCGACCAGGCGCTCGGCCAGGCGCTCGTGAAGGTCAACGCCGTGGCCGAGGCCTACCCGGACCTCAAGGCGAACACGAACTTCCTGGAGCTGCAGAAGCAGCTGGCCGACACGGAGAACCAGATCTCCTTCGCCCGCCAGTACTACAACGACGCCGTCGCGACGCTCAACAAGCTGACCCAGACGATCCCGTGGATGTTCCTCACCGGCATCGCCAACGTGCACAAGCGCGACTTCTACGACGCCCCCGAGGGCCAGGACGTCGCCCCCACCGTCAGCTTCGAGTAGCGCTCGGACCGAGCCTGCGAGGTCCGAGAGCCCGCTACCAGGTCGAGTAGCGACGCGACCGACGTAGGAGGTCGCGAGGAGCGTATCGAGACCCAGCACGGGTCTCGATACGCTCGCTGGCGCTCGCTACTCGACCAACGAGGAGAGCGCCTCGAACTCGTCGTCGGTGAGCTCGATGCCGGCGGCGGCGGTGTTGGACTCGAGGTGCCCGACGCTCGACGTGCCGGGGATCGGCAGCATCACCGGGGAGCGGCGCAGCAGCCATGCCAGCGCGAGCTGGGACGGGGTTGCGTCGTGGCGCTTCGCGGCCTCGGCCAGCGGGCCGTCCTCCTTGGACAGCTCACCGGTCGCGAGCGGGAACCACGGGATGAAGCCGATGCCCTCCGCCTCGCAGTAGTCCAGGACGTCCTCGGAGCTGCGGTTGCCGAGGTTGTAGAGGTTCTGCACGGTGGTGATCTCGGCGACCTCACGGGCCGCCTTGATCTCGTCGACGCTCACCTCGGACAGGCCGATGTGGCGGACCTTGCCCTCGTCCTGGAGCGCCTTGAACTCGCCGACCTGGTCCTCCAGCGGGTAGTTCTTGTCGATCCGGTGCAGCTGGTAGAGGTCGATCGTCTCGACGCCGAGCCGGCGCAGCGAGAGCTCCGCCTGCTGGCGGAGGTACGGCGGGTAGCCGAGCTGCGTCCAGATGCCGGGACCCTGCCGGGTGAGGCCGGACTTGGTGGCGATGACGACGTCGTCGCCGTACGGGTGCAGCGCGTCCTTGAGCAGCTGCTCGGCGGTCTCGGGCCCGTAGGAGTCGGCGGTGTCGAAGAAGGTGATGCCGAGCTCGACGCTGCGGCGCAGCACGGCCATGGCGGTGTCGTGGTCCTTGGCCGGTCCCCACACGCCCTCGCCGGGCAGCTGCATGGTGCCGTAGCCGAGGCGGACGACCGGGAGGTCGCCACCGATCTGGAAGGTTCCTGAGCTGACTGCGATCTTGTCGGTCATGTCCGACCCAACCGGTCCGGGGCGGTCCGCATTCCGTGTGATGGGATGGCGACCCATCACCGGCGACAGGAGATGTCGTGGCGGACGCGTCGTTCAGCCGCTACTGGCTGGCGGCGACGATCAGCTCGTTCGGCACCGCGGTCACGACGGTCGCGCTGCCGGTGCTGGTGATCCAGGAGCTGGACGCGTCGTCGATCTCGGTCGGGGTCGTCAACGCCGCGCAGTTCCTCCCGTACGCCGTCCTCGGACTCGTCGCCGGGGTGTACGCCGATCGCTGGCGGCGGCAGCGGCTGCTCGTGTGGAGCAGTGTGGGACGGGCCGCGACGCTGGGGGCGGTTCCGGTGCTGTGGGCGTTCGACGACCTGGAGGTGTGGACGCTGGTCGTGCTGCTGCTGGCGTTCGGTGCGTTCTCGGTGTTCGCCTTCGCAGCGACGCAGTCGTTGTTGCCGCGACTGGTCCCGCGCGACCGGCTCGTCCCGGCGAATGCCCGGCTCGACCAGAGTGACGCCGCGGCGCAGACACTCGGCCCGGCGCTGGGTGGAGGCCTGGTCGGGCTGCTCGGTGCACCCGTCGCCATCGCCGTCGATGCCGTCAGCTATCTCGTCGACGCCGTGCTCAACGCCGGGCTCCGGGTCGACGAGCCAGCCGCGCACCCGTCCGTGGAGCGGCACCTGGGGCGAGAGATCCGCGAGGGGTTGAGCTGGACCTACCGGCACCCCACGCTGGCTCCGTTGGCGGTGTCGACCCACGTCTGGTTCGTCGCCAACGCCGCAGGTTTCACGGCTCTGACACTGGTGGCGCTGCGCGTGATGGGCCTGTCGGCGCTCGCGTTCGGGCTCCTGGTGGCCGCCGGTGGGATCGCCGGTCTCGTCGGCGCCACGATCGCGCCGGCCGTCGGACGCCGGCTCGGCACCGGGCGTGCGATCCTCGCCACGCGATCGGTCCACCCGGTCGGCTGGATCCTGGTAGCGCTCGCACCGGCTCAGGACGCTGGGCCGGCGCTCCTCGGTGCGGCGCTGGTGCTCCAGGGGCTGGCCATGGGCATCGAGAACGCCAACGACACCGGCTACTGGCAGACCGTCACCCCGGACAGGCTGCTCGGGCGGGCCAACGCCACCAGGCGCTCGGTGAACCGCTCGGCCGGAGCGCTCGGCGCCGTGCTCGGCGGGGTCGCCCTGAGCTCGTTCGGCGAGCAGCAGGTCCTGGTGGGTGTGGCGGCGTTGTCCGCGGCGTCGGCGATGATCGTGGGCTGGTCCCGCGTCCGGGCAGTGCGGATGTCCTGACCGGCCCTGTCAGGCCTCGGACTCGGACAGGTCGTCAGCCCAGGCCGTGTGGAACGTGCCCTCGCGGTCGACCCGGGCGTAGGTGTGCGCGCCGAAGTTGTCGCGCAGCGCCTGGATCAGCGCGGCCGGTAGGTGCTCGCGGCGCAGGCCGTCGAAGTAGGCGAGCGACGACGAGAACGCCGGCGTCGGGACGCCCGCGCCGACCGCCGTCGCCACCACCCGGCGCCACGCGGACTCGCCGTCGCGGACGGCGTCGGCGAAGTACGGCGCGGTCAGCAGCGTCGTGAGATCCGGCTCGTCGGCGTACGCCTCCTTGATCCGGTCGAGGAACTGCGCGCGGATGATGCAGCCTCCGCGCCAGATCGTCGCCATCGCGCCGGGGTCCACGTCCCAGTCGTGCTCGTCGCTGCCGGCCGCGACCTGGTCGAAGCCCTGCGCGTAGGCGACCACCTTCGACGCGTAGAGGGCGGCCCGGACGTCGTCGACGAAAGCGTCCCGGTCGTCGAGCGGGGTGCCCTCGGGGTCGGTGGCGAAGACCGTCCGGGCGGCGGACCGCTGCTCGGTGTGACCGGAGAGGCTGCGGGCGAAGGTGGCCTCGGCGATGCCGGTGACGGGTACGCCGAGGTCGAGCGCGCTCTGCACCGTCCAGCGGCCGGTGCCCTTCTGCTCGGCCGCGTCCTGGACGACGTCGACGAACGGCCTCCCGGTCTCGGCGTCGGTGTGCTCGAGGACGACGGCGGTGATCTCGATCAGGAAGGACTCCAGGTCGCCGTCGTTCCAGTCGCGGAAGACCGCGGCGATCTCGGCCGGCTCGAGCCCGGCGACGTTGCGCAGCAGGTCGTAGGACTCGGCGATGAGCTGCATGTCGGCGTACTCGATGCCGTTGTGGACCATCTTCACGAAGTGGCCGGCGGCGTCCGGCCCGACGTGGGTGCAGCACGGCGTGCCGTCGACCTCGGCGGCGATCGACTCGAGCACCGGGCCCAGTCGCTCGTAGGCCTCGTCGGATCCGCCGACCATGATGGACGGACCGTTGAGCGCGCCCTCCTCGCCGCCCGAGACGCCCATGCCCACGAAGTGCAGGCCCCTCTCCTGGAGCGCCTGCTCGCGGCGCAGGGTGTCGGTGAAGTGGGCGTTGCCGCCGTCGACGACGATGTCGCCCTCGTCGAGCAGCGGCACCAGCTCGTCGATCACCGCGTCGGTCGGCTCACCGGCCTTCACCATGATCACGATGGCGCGGGGTCGCTCGATGCTGGCGACGAACTCCTCCATCGACTCGGACGCCACGAAGTCGCCCTCGTCGCCGAACTCGTCGACCAGTGCGGTGGTCCTCGCGGTGGTGCGGTTGTGCACCGCGATGGTGTGCCCGTGCCGCGCGATGTTGCGGGCCAGGTTGCGCCCCATCACCGCCAGCCCGGTCAGTCCGATCGTCGCCTCTGCAGCCATGCCTCCACCCAAGCGCGGCGCTCCAAACGCGGGCCGTCCCGTCGCGGGTCGAGTAGCGAGCGCCACTCGTTGGTCGAGTAGCGAGCGCCACTCGTTGGTCGAGTAGCGAGCGCCACTCGTTGGTCGAGTAGCGAGCGCCACTCGTTGGTCGAGTAGCGAGCGCCACTCGTTGGTCGAGTAGCGAGCGCCAGCGAGCGTATCGAGACCCGGCGAGGTCTCGATACGCTCCCCGCGACCTCCTTCGTCGGTCGCGTCGCTACTCGACCTGGCTGCTGGGTCTCCGCCTTCGCCAGCTCAGGCGGAGGCAGCTCAGAACACGTTGAGCGGACGGAACTGCACGGAGACGCGCGGGCCGGCGTGCGCGACCTTGGGTACGGCGTGCTCCCACGTGCGCTGGCAGGAGCCGCCCATCACGAGCAGGTCGCCGTGGCCCATCTCGAGCGAGATCGACGGGCCGCCGAGCCGCGGCCGCAGCGCCAGCCGGCGGGGGTCGCCGAGCGAGACGATCGCGACCATCGTGTCCTGGGTCTTCCCGCGACCGATCGTGTCGCCGTGCCAGGCGACGCTGTCGCGCCCGTCGCGGTAGTAGCAGCACCCCGCCGTCACGAACGGCTCACCCAGCTCGGGGCGGTAGTGCGCCGACAGCGCGCCACGCGCCCGGGCCAGGGCCGGGTGGGGGAGCGGGTCGCCCGCGCCGTACATGCTCAGCAGTCGGGGGACGTCGACCTCGCGGTCGTACATCTGGCGCCGCTCCGCGTGCCACGGCACGTCGCGCACCATCGTCGCGAACACCTCGTCGGCCTCGGGCAGCCAGGCCGGACACACGTCGACCCAGGCGCCGCGGGTGAGCTGCCGGCGCTCGAGGCGGTCGAAGGTCGGCGCCTCGACGTCCGCCGTCCCGAAGAGCGAGCCCTGGAAGTCCATGGCGAGAGCATACGCCCGGATCGAACAGATGTTCGAGATCTACTCGGTGGCGATCGCCGTCAGCACGTTGAGACGCGAGGCCCGGACGGCCGGCAGGATGGCGGCGAGCACACCGACCACGACCGCGATCACGAGGAACACCAGCAGCTGGCCCAGGGGCAGCCCCAGGCTGGTCAGGTCGTCCTTCAGCGCCTGCCGCAGCAGCACGCCGATCACCAGGCCGAGCGCCATGCCGAGCACGGCGCCGAGCACCGCGATCGCGACCGACTCCAGGGTGATCATCCGCCGCAGCCGCCTCCGGCTCATGCCGATCGCGCGCAGCAGCCCGATCTCCCGGGTGCGCTCGATCACCGAGAGCCCCAATGTGTTCACGATGCCGATCACCGCGATCACGATCGCCAGCGCGAGCAGGCCGTAGATCATGTAGAGCAGCTGGTTGACCTGGTCGCGGATCGACTCCGCGAACTCCTGCTTGTCGTAGACGGCGACGATCGGGGTCGACGCCACGGCCTCGTCCATCGCCGTGCCGACTGCGACCGGGTCGGCGCCGGGCTCGAGCATGATGCTGAGGCTGGTGTCCTGACGGGGCACGCCGGCATCGGCGAGCAGGTCGAGCGGGATGCTCACGTCGCCGGTCGTCTCACTGCCCTCGATGATGCCGGCGACCTCGAGGTCCAGCGCCTTGCCGGCGAGGAACGTGAGCTTCAGCGGCGAGCCGACCTTCAGGTCGTGGTCCTCGGCGAAACCCGTGCTCACCAGCGCCTCGTTGCCCTCCAGGTCCTGGTGGCCGTCGACGACGTCCAAGTCGTAGATGTCGCTGAAGGCTTCGTCGTTGGCGGTGACGAGGACGGTCGAGTCGCCGAGCTGGGCGCCGGTCCACTGCTGACGGCTCACGGTCGCGACGCCGTCGACGTCGGCGAGGCTGTCGCCGACCGAGGTCGAGAACGGGACGAAGTTGGTGCTCTGCACCAGGAAGTCGGAGGTGAACTCCTCATCCACGACGTCGTCGACCGATGCGTTGAGCGACGTCGCCAGCACGCCGATGCAGGAGACCAGTGCGAGTCCGATCATCAGTGCTGACGCCGTCGCGCCGGTACGCCGAGGGTCGCGCAGCGCGTTCTCGCCGGCCAGCCGGCCGGTGGTGCCGAAGAGCCGGCCGAACAGGCCGCGGCACAGGACCAGGACCGGGCGGCCGATCACGGAGCTGATCCCGGCGGCGGTCAGGATCCAGATCGCGGCGGCGATGCCGATCCACAGTGAGTCGGGGCCCGGACCGCCGACGAGGCCGACCACGGCGAACCCGACGCCGATGGCCATCAGGACGCTGCCGATGATCGTGCGGCGCCGCAGCGACTCCCGCACGGGCGCCGCGTCGGCGCGCATGGCCGCGACCGGTGCGACCTTCCCGGCACGTCGGGCCGGCAGGAAGGCGGCGACCAGGGTCACGCCGACGCCGACGGCGTAGCTGATGACCACCGACTGCACGTCGAGAGTGAGGGCGTCGCTGGCGATGTCGAGACCGACCGCCCGGAACAGCGCGGCCAGCCCGCGTGCCAGCAGCCAGCCGATCCCGATGCCGACGGTGGCGGCCAGCGCCGCCATGACCAGCGCTTCGAGCAGCACCGACTGCGTCACCTGGCGACGGGAGGCTCCGAGCGCGCGCAGCAGTGCCAGCTCGCGGCTGCGCTGCGCCACGAGGATCGTGAACGTGTTGACGATGATGAAGCCACCGACGATCACGGCGATGATCGCGAAGACCAGCAGGAACGTCGAGATCACGTCGAGGAACTGACCGACGGCGTCCTGCGACTCCTCCGCCACCTGGTCGCCGGTGACCGCCTCGAAGCCGCCCGGCGCGACCTTCGCGGCAGCCGCGGCCAGCGCCTTCTGGGAGACGCCGTCGGCCGCTGTCAGGGAGACCTGGTTGAAGGCGTCCGCCCCGTCGAGGAAGAGGTCCTGTGCGCCCTCCGTGCTGAACACGAGCAGGGTCGCGCCCGCCGTGCCACCACCGTTGAACTCGGCCGTGCCGACCAGCGTCGCCGTGCGCTTGGACTCGCCGAACGGCGCGAGCAGCTTCACCTCGTCGCCGAGCGAGTAGTCGCCGTGGTCGGCGGCCGCGTCGTCGAGGACGATCTCGTCGGGCGTGGTGGGCCAGTGACCGCTGGTCAGCCCCATGGGCGGCTCGCCGGCCATGTTCGGGCCGCCGGTGTGGTTGAACGCGAGGGTGGGTGCGCCGGTGCCGCCGACGAGCGTGCCGTCGGAGGCGAGCAGGCTCATCCCGACGCCGTTCACGTCACCGTCCGCGCGGGCGACCTCGGGCAGTGCCGCGAGCTCGTCGACCACCTCGGGGGAGATCGTCTGCGTGGTCGTCGCGGCGCCGGCGTCGAATGACGAGGTCTGCTCGGGGCGCACGATGCCGTCGGGCGTGGAGCTGTAGATGATGCTGTCGAACGTCGACGACAGGCCGTTGCTGAAGACGAGGACGCCCGAGAGGAACGCCACGCCCAGCACGATCGCCAGGCCGCTCATCACCAGTCGCACCTTGCGGGCGAACAGGTTGCGCAGGGTCAGCTTGAGCACGCCGTACCCCTCAAGCGCCGGTCGCGCGAGCGGCGGCGAGGTCCTGCAACCGGGTCATGTGCTCCAGGATCTGCTCGCGCTGCGGGTCGTGGATCTCGTCGACCACGAGGCCGTCGGCGAGGAAGACGACACGGTCGCAGTACGACGCGGCGACCGCGTCGTGGGTGACCATCACGACCGTCTGGCCGAAGTCGTCCACGCTGCGCCGCAGGAACGAGAGCACCTCGGCCCCGGAGGTGCTGTCGAGGTTGCCGGTGGGCTCGTCGGCGAAGACGATCGACGGCTTGCTGGCCAGCGCACGCGCACAGGCCACGCGCTGCTGCTGCCCGCCGGACAGCTCCGTCGGCCGGTGGCCCAGCCGGTCGCGCAGCCCGACGGCGTCGATCACGGTGTCGAGCCACTCCTGGTCGGGCTTGCGTCCGGCCAGGTTGAGCGGGAGCAGGATGTTCTCCGACGCGGTCAGCGTCGGGATCAGGTTGAACGCCTGGAAGACGAACCCGATCTGCTCGCGGCGCAGCGCCGTGAGGTCCTTGTCCTTGAGCCGGCCCAGGTCGGTCCCGCCCACCTCGACCGTGCCCGAGGAGGGCGTGTCGAGAGCGGCCATGCAGTGCATCAGGGTCGACTTGCCGGAGCCGGACGGCCCCATGATCGCCGTGAACCGGCCGGCCTCGAGGTCGAGGGTGACTCCGGCCAGGGCGTGCACAGCGGAGTCGCCGGCGCCGTACGTCTTGCGCAGGTCGACGGCGCGCGCGGCCGGAGCGGCCGTGGGGTGCGAGGGGCTCGTCATGGCATCAGCCTGCCGGACTCGACCGACGTCCGCTATCAGGGACCACCCTGAGCAGGTCTCTCACAATTGCGACGGAATGAGCCCGTATAACACAGGACACCACCAGTTCCTGCGGAACCAAGGACGGGACCGCATTTCACTGCCTACAGTTCAGCCGTGGACGAGTTGCTGGTGTCAGAGGGACGTGCTCTCAAGCACGTGCAGGTGCGTGAGTACGTGCGCTCTCTCGTCACGGGGGCGGCACCCGGTTCACCTGCACCATCGGAACGTGAGCTGGTGCATCGGTTCGGGGTCGCCCGCATGACGGTGAGACAAGCGATGGATGCGCTCGTGGTCGAAGGACTGCTGGAGCGCATTCCCGGACGGGGCACCTTCGTGGCCCGTCCCCGACGGATGGCGAGCCGCCTGACGAGCTACACCGAGGAGATGTCGCGCCGTGGCCTGCTGGCCGAGTCGCAGACGCTCCTCGCCAGGCGCGAGCAGGCCGGACCCGGTGTGGCCCGGGCCCTCAACGTCAGCGAGGGCGACGCGGTGATCCACTGGCGCCGCCTGCGCCGCGCGGACGGGCAGCCGATGTGCATCGAGGACGCCTACCTCAACGAGGTGCTGATCCCCGGCTTCCTGCAGAGCGGGATGCCGACCAGCCTGTACGACGCCCTCGAGGCGCGCGGCCTGCGACCGACCTGGGCCGAGGACTCGATCAACGCCGACGTCGCGAACGACGAGGAGGCCGAGCACCTCGAGCTCGCCGCCGGCGCCTCGGTGCTCCGGCACTCGCGTCGCGGTCTCGCGGGCGAGAAGGTCGTCGAGGTGTCGCGCACGGTCTACCGCGCCGACCGCTTCACGATGTGGCTCCAGGTCGGCGCAGAGGGGTGAGTGTCACCGACGGGTGACGCGGATCCGGTAGGTGACCTGGTGGGCCGGGTGGTGTCCCCCGTCCGTCACGAACTCGACGGTGAGAGACCATCGGCCGGCCACCTGGAGCCGAGGACCGACGACGGTGGCGACCTCGCCGTCGTAGCTCGCGCTGCGACGCCAGGTCCGCCCGCCGTCAGGGTCCCGGTAGACGACCATGATGCTCCCGGTCAGCCGCGCGCTACCTTGCTGCTTGACGGTGACCTGGGTCTGCGGGCGATGACCGACGACCATCCGCGTGGTCGATCCCGTCACGCGCAGGGCGGCGGGCGGGCCTTCGCAGTCGGCGACGTACTGGCTACACCCGCCGGCCGACGCGATCGAGCTCGTGGCCGCGAGGCCGGTGAGCCCGAGCAGCAGGGCAGTGAGGGTGAGCAGCAGTCGGCGCATGGCGCCGATTGTCGTCGTACGACGGTCCGGGTGTCCGGTTAACGACCCAGGTCGCCGAGGGGGGCGACCACGTCGCCGCTCTCCTCGCACACCCACACCGGGTCGGGGCCGCCGAGGTCGGGCTGGATGTAGAGCGCGTGCAGGGGTGCGTCGTCGCCGCAGCCGGAGCACAGCGGCCAGCGGCCGACGGACTCGAAGAGCGCGTCCTGGACGTCCTGGGCGACCAGGCCGGCGATGTACTGAGCACCTTCGGGCCACTGCTCGGCCCACCACTTGCGTTGCGCGACCGCATCCTCGAGAGCCGAGACCGCCTCGGCCGTCGCCCGGCCGCGGGCCTGCAGGTCAGCGAGCACCCGAGCGCGCGCGTCGAACAGCAGGGCGTTGTCCATCCCCCCATCATGCCCCCGCACCGAAGCGGCGGGCCTCCCGCAGCGGATCGCCCGGCCGCCGTACCCTGGCCGCATGGGCGACGGGCTCCTCGAGGTGACCGTCCTCGACCCGCGTGACGTCGCAGGCGCGGAGGAGGGCGGTGCCGACCGCCTGCTCGTACGCAGCGCGGACGGGCTCTCGCCCGAGCCCACCCTCGTCTCCGCGGTCTGCCACGAGACCGACCTGCCGGTGCACGTGGTGCTGCGGCTCAACGACACCTGGACGACGACCGGCGGCGAGCTGACCCGGCTCGCGGGACTGGGTGAGGACTACCTCGGCTCCGGCGCCGTCGGCCTGTCCTTCGGCTTCCTGGACGGCGACCTCGAGGTCGACACCGAGGTGTGCGCCTACCTGTCCGGCCTGCTCCCCGGCGTCCCGTGGATCTTCGGTCGCGCCGTCGACGACACCCTCGACCCGCGTCGCTCCTGGCGGCGGCTGCTCGACCTGCCCGGCCTGGAGGGGGTCCGCTCGGCGGGGTCGCCGCGAGGTCTCGAGGTCGGGTTCGACGACCTGATCGAGACGGCCGCCGACCCGCTCGTCGCCCGGCTGCTGCTGCCCGGCGGCGGCCTGCTCGCCGAGCACGTGCCGTGGTTCGTGCGCGCGGACGTCCGCCAGTTCCACCTGGGCCGACAGGTGCGTCCCGGTGGGTCGCTCAAGGCGTACGTCGACGCCGGCCACGTCCGCTCGTGGAGGCTGCTGGTCGACGACGCGCTCGAGCGGGCGGTGCGCTCCGCCGGATGACCGGGCACGGATGATCCTCATCGACCCACCGCTGGTGCCCTCCCGCGGCCGGCTGTGGTCCCACCTGGCGAGCGACACGTCGTACGACGAGCTGCACGCCTTCGCCCGCACCCTCGACATCCCCGAGCGCGGCTTCGACCGCGACCACTACGACGTACCGTCCGAGTGGTACGACGCCGTGGTCGCCGCCGGCGCCGTACCGGTCAGCTCCCGCGAGCTCGTCGCCCGCCTGGTCGCGTCCGGCCTGCGGCGCCGGAAGCGTAGTCCCTGACGGAATGGTCCGATTCCGGACCTCAGGGGCACCAGAACGTCAGGGACTACCCCGACGGCCAGAGCCGCCGAGC
The DNA here is from genome assembly GCF_042658885.1 of Nocardioides hankookensis. Lineage (NCBI taxonomy): Bacteria > Bacillati > Actinomycetota > Actinomycetes > Propionibacteriales > Nocardioidaceae > Nocardioides > Nocardioides hankookensis. The sequence continues at coordinate 216,664 of NZ_JBHSRJ010000005.1, forward strand.
CCGCTGAACCAGGTCCCGGCGGAGGTCGGTGAGGTCGGCTCCGACGAGGTGGCCGTCGCGGACGACGTGCTCGCCGTCCACGAGCACGTGGCGAGCGCGGCGCTCCGGCCCGAGCACGAGCGCGGCGAGGGGATCGAGCACGTCGAGCACGTCGTCACCCGGCCAGACGACGAGGTCCGCCTTCAGGCCGACCGCGAGGGTGCCGACGTCCGAGCGACCGAGGCACGCGGCGCCGCCGGCCGTCGCCAGCTCGAGCGCGTCGGCGGGGGAGAGCGCGGCGGGGTCGAGCGTGCGCTGCCGGGCCAGGTAGAGCGCCTGCCGCATCTCGGGCTGCAGGGTCCCGACCTCGTTGGACGCGACCCCGTCGACCCCTAGCCCGACCGGTGCGCCGGCATCCACGAGGTCGCGGACCCGTGCGATCCCCGCGCCCAGGCGAGAGTTGGACGACGGGCAGTGGGCGATCCCGGTCCGGGTGGCCCCCAGTCGCGCCACCTCCCCGTCGGAGAAGTGGATCCCGTGCGCCACCCACACGTCCGGCGCGATCCAGCCGAGCTCGTCGAGCACCTCCATGGGGCGTCGGCCGAACCGGGCGATGCTGTCGCGTTCCTCGTCGAGCGTCTCGGCGAGGTGGGTGTGCAGGCGCAGCCCCAACGAGCGTGCCAGCGACGCCGACTCCGTCATCAGCCGCGTCGAGACGCTGAAGGGGCTGCACGGCGCCACGGTCACGACCACGCGGTTGCCGTCGTGCAGCCGGTCGTGGACCGCGACCGTCGAGGCCAGGATCGAGTCGACGTCCTCGACGACGGAGTCCGGCGGCAGCCCGCCCGCCGATGCGCCGAGGTCCATCGACCCCCGCGCGAGGTGCACGCGTACGCCGATCCGACGGGCTGCGGAGGCGATCGCGTCGAACACCGAGTCGTCGCCGCCCGGCACCAGGTAGTGGTGGTCGGCGGCGGTCGTGCACCCCGACAGCGCCAGCTCGGCGAGCGCCACCGCGCTCGCTGCCTCGACGTCTTCGGGCGTCAGCCGCGCCCACACCGGGTAGAGCGTCGTCAGCCAGCCGAAGAGCCCGTCGTCGACCGCCCACCCCCGCGTCAGCCACTGGTAGAAGTGGTGGTGGGTGTTGACCAGCCCGGCGGTCAGGATGTCGCCGGAGCAGTCGACGACCTCGTCGCCGTCCCGGGGCGGCACCGAGCCGACCGCCACGATCACGCCGTCCTCGACCGCGACGTCACCGGGCCAGCGGGCACCCCTCAGAACCACTCTCGTCATGCGCCCGGACGCTAGCCACCCGCCATGTCGCCGGCGTTACGGCGCCAGCTCCGCGAGCTCCCGCTCGACGTTCGCGCGGGCGTCGGCCTCCCAGGCGTCGCGGGCGTACGCCGTGTGGAAGAGGTGTGGCTTGGCGAGCAGCTCGCGCAGGATCGCGGCCCGGCCGGCGGCGAAGGCGTCGTCGGGCACCGCGGCGTACTCCTCGCGGACCGACGCGGCGTACTCGGCGTACCGCTCGGCCGGCGCCGCCAGGATCGCCAGGTCGGCGTCGGAGAGTGCGCAGCCGTTGGCGTCGTCGTCGGCGGGCTGGTGGTGCTCGGTGACCAGCACCAGACGGACCACCTCGTCGACGACCGCCTGGTCGACCAGGGTCGGCAACGCCTCCGCCGCCCAGGCCGCCGAGCGCTTCTCGGCGTCGGGCTGCGCGTCGTACACGCTGTCGTGGAACCACGCGGCCAGCAGCACCGCCATCCGGTCGAACTCCACCCCGTGCGCCGTCAGCTCGTGGATCCGCTCCAGCACCTCCGCGAGGTGCTCGCCGTCGTGGTAGCGCCGGTCCGGGTGGTCGTACGACGCCACCAGCTGCGCGCCGAGGGGACGGGCTCCGGGCAACGGCCAGGCGAGGAGGAGGTCCACGCGGTGCATTCAAGACCCCCAGGCCTGTGACGCGCTAGCGTGTCGAACCCCAGGAACGTGTTCTAGGTCGAGGAGACAAGCCATGCCCGCCAGTCCGGACCGCATCCGCCAGGTCGTCGACGACTACGTCCGCCTCGTCGGCACCGGCACGGCCGACGAGATCGTCGCGCTGTACGCCGCGGATGCCACCGTCGAGGACCCGGTCGGGTCCGACGTGCGCACCGGCCACGCCGCCATCCGGGAGTTCTACGCCGGCCTCGAGGGGCTCAAGCAGGACACCCGCCTCATCACCGCGCGGGTCGCCGGCGGCGAGGTGGCGTTCGTCTTCGAGATCGTCACGCACGCGGGCGAGAAGACCTACACGCTGGCGCCGCTCGACGCGATGACCTTCGACGACGACGGCCTGATCACCACGATGCGCGCCTACTGGGGCGACACCGACATGGTGGTCAGCTGACGAGGCAGCGGTCGGGCTGGCCCTCCGCGGTCGACCGCGGCAGCGTGACCTGACCGACCGCCGTCTGCCTGCCCGTGGTCAGGGCGACCGGCGCCTTCGACCCGGTCGTGAACATGCACCACTGCTGACCCTGGCCGTACGAGTCCGCCCCGTTCTGCGGGGTGACCACGATGCTCATGCCCGAGCGGGTCGTCAGCGGGCCCGACAGGGTGAAGTTGCCGTTCGCGTTGGTGGTCGTGCTGGCCAGCAGGTCGCCGGTCGAGGTCCGCAGGTCGACCTTCACGTCGGCGATGCCGCGGGGATCGACGTCGGTCTGTGCGTTGTCGACCACCGTGCCCGTGACCCAGCCGCCGCGCTTGGTCAGCCGGACGCTGCCGAAGGCCATCTTGTTGCTGTGCACGTTGGCCTTCTGCACCGAGAGCGTCGCCGGCAGCCACACCCCGGCGCCCTCGAACTTCAGCTGGTACCTGCCCGGGTAGAGGCCGCGGAAGACGGCGGTGCCGTTCTTCGCGGTCGCCGTCCACCACTGGCCGGTCGCCTTGCTCCTGACCGTGACCGGGGACTTGGTGGTCATCCGGCCGTCCGGCGTGAAGAGGTAGACGGTCATGCTGCCGGCGCGCTTGGTGAGCCGCACGGCGATGTTCCTGCCCTTGCCGGGCTTCACCGCCCCGGCCCACGCGCTCTTGTTGACCCACGTCTTCTGCTTGTCCCAGCCGAACACGGAGTACTTGCCCTGCGGCAGGCCCCCGATGGCGAACTGGCCCTTGGCGTTGGCCGTGGTCTCGAACGAGTTCTGCTGCCGGTTCGCGGCGACGAGCCGCGCGCCCCGGGCGGGCTTGCCCTGCCCGTTGACGACGGTGCCGGTGACGAAGGCGCCCTTGCGCATCTTCACGTTGTGGTTCGACAGGGCGTTGGCCCGGACCGTGACCTTGATGTCGGTCGGGGCGAACTTGCTGATGTCGTACGCCGGCCGCTGGTCCACGAACTGGAGGTGGTAGGTGCCGGGGCTGAGCCAGATGGAGTAGCCGCCGCCGTTGACCTTCTTGGCGCCGAGGTACTTCCAGTTCTGGTCGAACCACAGCATCTTCATCTGCGGGCAGGCGCCCGAGCAGCCGATGTTCCCGTTCGCGAGGCCCTTGTCGGAGGCGGCGCCGGCACTACCGGCGGGTCCGACGACGAGCAGCAGAGATCCGAGAAGTGTCAGCACGGCGACGACGGCGGCGCGGGTCCAACGGGAAGGGAGCATGCTTCTAGCGTAAGTCCGCCCCCTTGAGGTCCCCCAAAGATCGCCTCAGGCTTCGCTCAAGACGGGTGAGCCGGCTCACGAGGGGTCATCGCCCACCGGATCGTGCCGGTCGCGACCCCGCCCAGCGCCCGCACCACGGTGCGCTCCGACACCGGGAACCACGGCAGCCGGAGCGGACGCCGGGTCCACCGGGGCATCAGGCCGACCGCCGCCGCCGCGATCACGGCGTACGGCGCGCGCGCCGGCAGCGGCAGTGGCGGGCGCACCAGCAGGTAGCCGACGGTGGCCCGGGCCTCCGGGGTGCTGTGCAGCTCCGGGCGGTACGCCGCGAGCGTGGCCGCCAGCTCCGCCTCCGTGGTCGGGGGGTCGACGACACCGAGGCGACGGGCGACCTCGGCGGTCTGCGCGACGTACTCGTCGCGCTCGGCGCCGGTCAGCGGGTCGCGCCCGTAGACGGTGTGCGCCCGCAGGAAGCTGTCGACCTCGGCGACGTGCACCCACGCGAGCAGGTGCGGGTCGGAGGCGGCGTACGCCGTGCCGTCGGGCATCGTGCCGACGATCCGCTCGTGGATGGTGCGGACCGCGGCGACCGCCTGGGCGGCGTCGTCGGCCGTCCCGAAGGTCGTGACCGCGATGAAGCGGCTCGTGCGGGCGAGCCGGCCCCACGCGTCGTGGCGGTAGTCGGAGTGCTCTGCCACGCCGCGCATCGCGGCGGGGTGCAGGGTCTGCAGCAGGAGCGCACGCAGCCCGCCGATGAACATCGACGCGTCGCCGTGCACGCGGGTGATCGGGCTGCCCGGCTCGAACCACCGCGGTCCGGGTCGGCCGTGGATCCGCTGCGCGTGCCGAGCACCGTCGGGTCCGGCCACCCGCAGGAAGAGCTGCTGGCCGATCCGATCTCGCACTATCGGGAGAACGCTTGCCACAACACGACCTTACGGAGTCTGATCTACCCCATGCTCTCGAAGAAGGTGGCGGCCGCGGTCGCCGGGATCCTGACCGCCGGACTCGCTGCCGTGGTGCCGCTGAGCGCACCTGCTGCGGTGGGGGAGTCGCCGGTGGCGGCAGCCGCCCAGCAGGCGCCCGCCATCAGCTGGGGTCGCTGCAAGGACCCGGACCTGCGCAAGGCGAAGGCCCAGTGCGGCACCCTCGTGGTGCCGCTCGACCACGCCGACCCGACCGGCCCCACCGTCTCCCTGGCCGTCTCGCGGGTCCTGCACACCCGCGGCCCGTTCCGCGGCGCCGTCTTCACCAACCCGGGCGGCCCCGGCAGCGACGGCACCTGGCTCGCGCCGTACGGCAAGTACGTGCCGCGCAAGATCGGCCTGACCTACGACTGGTACGGCGTGGACCCGCGCGGCACCGGAGCCAGCCGCCCGCTGCTGACCTGCGACAAGTCGTACTTCGGCTGGGACCGCCCCGACTACGTGCCCACCAGCCCCAAGATCATGAAGTACTGGCGGCACACCACCGAGAAGTACGCGAAGGACTGCGGCCGGTCCAAGGCGAAGCGGCTCCTCGGGCACGTCCGCACCACCGACACCGCCACCGACTTCGACCTGCTCCGCCAGGCGATCGGCGTCGACAAGGTCACCTTCTTCGGGTTCTCCTACGGGACCTACCTCGCGCAGGTCTACGCGACGCTCTTCCCCGACCACGTCCAGGCGCTGATCATGGACGGCGTCATCGACCCCGACCGCGTCTTCTACCAGTCCAACCTGGACCAGGACCCGGCCTTCCAGAAGTCGTTCAACGCCTTCCTCGCCTGGGTCGGCAAGTACCCGAAGACCTACCACCTCGGCCGGGGCCGCAAGGCCGTCGAGCGCACCTACGAGCACCTGCGCGCCCGCCTCAAGCGGCACCCCGCGGGCGGCAAGGTCGGCCCGGACGAGCTCGACGACGCCCTGCTGAACGCCGGCTACTACAACGGCTACTACCCGTACGTCGCCGACGCGCTCGCGTCCCTGGTCAACGACGGCAACCCGGCGGGGATCAAGGAGCTCTACCGCAGCTCGAACCCGGTCGGGAAGGCCGCCGACAACAGCTTCGCGATGTACCTCGCCGTCCAGTGCACCGATGCGGTGTGGCCGAAGAGCTGGAAGAAGTGGCGCAACGACAGCCGACGGCTGGACCGCAAGGCGCCGTTCCTGACCTGGGCCAACAACTGGTTCAACGCCCCGTGCCGCACCTGGCCGGTCGCCGGGAAGTCCCGGGTCGACGTGACCGCCGCCGGCCTCGACGACGTGCCGGTGCTGCTGCTCAGCGAGACCCACGACCCGGCGACGCCGTACGCCGGGGCGCTGGCCGTCCGCAAGCTCTTCCCGAGCGCGCGCCTGGTCGCCGGTGTCGGCGGCTACTCGCACGCGGTGTCGCTGTCGGGGGTCGCGTGCACCGACAACGCGATCGCCGCCGTCCTCCGGGACGGCTCGCTGCCGGCCCGCAAGGCGGGCAACCGGGCCGACAAGGAGTGCCGTCCCCTGGCACCGCCGACGCCGCCGAAGGAGAAGGACGCCCGGACGGCGCCCCTGCAGCTGAGGAGCTGGTGGAGCCGGTAGGTCCGACCTGCCGGTCCGACCTGGCAGCCCTCAGGCGTCCCAGGTCCGCAGCCAGATGGTGTGCTCCGACTCGGTGAGCTTCGCGAGCGCGTCGTCGGGCAGTGGGTCCAGGGTGTCGGTGACGACGTACCCCTGCTCGCCGCGCGTGGAGAGGTACTGACCGGTCACGTTGGCGCCGGAGTCCGCGAGGACGCCGTTCACGCCGGCGAGCACGCCGGGGACGTTGACGTGCAGGAAGCCGATCCGGTGGCCGGCCTGGAGCTGCGGCGCGAGGACGGCGGGCACGTTGACCGAGAGCTCGGTGCGGCCCTCGAGGGAGAAGCCCGCGAGCTTGCCGGCGACGAAGTAGCCGATCTCCTCCTGCGCCTCCTGGGTGGAGCCGCCGACGTGTGGGGTGAGGATCACGTTGTCGAGGCCACGCAGGACCGACTCGAACTCGTCGCCCTGTGCCTTCGGCTCGACCGGGAAGACGTCCAGTGCGGCGCCGGCGATGTGGCCGGAGAGGATGTGGTCGCGCAGCGACTCGGTGTCGACGACCATGCCGCGGGCGGCGTTGATGAAGATGCTGCGCGGCTTCATCTTCGCGAACTGCTCGGCGCCGAAGAAGCCGGCGTTGCCCGGCCGGCCGTCGACGTGGAGGCTGACGACGTCCGCCTTCTCGAGCAGGTCGTCGAGGGTCTTCATCCGCTGCGCGTTGCCGTGGGCGAGCCGGTCGGCGGTGTCGAAGAAGATCACCCGCAGGCCGAGGGCCTCCGCGAGGTTGGACAGCTGGGTGCCGATGTTGCCGTAGCCGACGATGCCGAGCGTGCGGCCGCGGACCTCGTGGCTGCCCTTGGCCGACTTGTCCCAGACGCCCTCGTGCATCTTCTGGGTCTTCTCGGTCAGCCGCCGCGCGAGCGCGATGATCTCGCCGATCACGAGCTCGACGACGCTGCGCGTGTTGGAGTACGGCGCATTGAAGACCGCGATGCCGCGGTCCGCCGCGGCCACCAGGTCGACCTGGTTGGTGCCGATGCAGAAGCAGCCGATCGCCAGCAGGTCGGGCGCGCCGTCGAGGACCGCCTCGGTGATGTGGGTGTTGGAGCGGATGCCCAGGAGGTGCACGCCGGGCAGCGCCGCCAGCAGCTCCTCCTCGGAGAGGGAGCCGGTCCGCAGCTCGACCTCGAATCCGCGCGCCTCGAGGATCTCGACGGCGACCGGGTGGATGTTCTCGAGCAGCAGCACCTTCACGATCGACCAGCCTAGGCGCGCCGCGCGCCGGAACCGAACCCGCGCCGGAGCGTGGACTCGGTCAGCCGTCAGCGGAGGTCAGGGTCGCATCCAGTGGGGATGGCTGCGGCTGCCCTTGCAGACGTAGCGGCGGCCCTGGGCGTCCCAGCCGCTGCGGCCGTACTTGCTCTGCGGGCAGAACTGGCCGCCGCGGATGCAGCTGCCACTGGACGTGTGGGTGCACGAGCGCACCTGCGCCGCCGTGGAGCCTGGCCGGAGGCCGTGGTGCCGGCGGTGGCCGGCGTCGCGACGAGTCCGGCGAACACGAGGGTGAAGGTCACCATCAGGGTCCGGAGCTTCATGCCGTGACGCTAGGCACGAGATCCGCTCCTGGCTGCCGGACGGCCGAGTCTTTGCCGAGCCGACCAGACCAGCGAGTTCGACGTCGCTCCGGGTGGCGGGGCGGCATAGTTCGCCCCATGCCTCGTCGTACCGGCCGGACCGCGGCCCTCGTCTCGCTCGCCCTCGCTGCGGCCCTGCTCGTCGGAGGGCTCGTCGTGACGGGGGGCGGGGTCGCCGCGGCGCCTGCTGGCCGGTCGGGCGCCCGGGGCGCCTGGGAGGTCCGCTCGCTCGGCGCCGGGCAGTACGCCGTGAGCTGGACGTCGCCGTCCCGGCTGCCCCTGACCTCGGACCGGCCGACGGTCGTCGGCCCGGCCGGGTGGCTGATCGGCACCTCGACGATCGCACCGGACGGCCGCACGGTCCGGGCGCGGGTGGCCGCACCGACCCGGCCGGACGCCGACCGGCTCGACGTGGTGCTCTCGGGGGACCGTCTCGACGTGGTCGGCCGCGACCGCTCGCAGCGCGGCGCCGCGGCGGTCGACCCGCCGCTGGACCTGCCGGGCACCCAGACCCTGCCGGTCGACCCGGCGACGCCCGGCCCGTACGCCGTCACCACCTCCGACTACACCCTCGACCCGGTCTCGGTGCCGGGCATGCGCACGCCGATCGAGATGGTCGGCCACGTCGTCGAGCCCGGAGCAGCGGAGGCGACCGGACCCCGGCCGCTGGTGCTCTTCCTGCACGGCCGGCACGGTGTCTGCTACGACCCGTCCGACCCGGACGCCTGGTCGGAGAACTGGCCCTGCACGGCGCCGTTCCAGGAGATCCCGAGCCAGCTCGGCTACGACTACATCCAGCAGGTGCTGGCCTCCCAGGGCTATGCGACCGTGTCGATCCGGGTCAACGGCATCAACGCCCAGGACTTCGCCGCCGCCGACGGTGGCGCCGACGCACGTGCCCGCCTGGTGCAGGCCCACCTCGACCACTGGGTCGGCCTTGCCGCCGCGCACCAGGTCGACCTCTCCCGGGTCGTGCTGGTCGGGCACAGCCGTGGCGGCGAGGGCGTGGACCGGGCATCGATCCGGATCCCGCTGACCGCGCCGTACCGGGTGGTCGGCCAGGTGCTCATCGCCCCGACCGACTTCGGCGCCCAGGCGGCGCCGTACGTGCCGACCGTGACGCTGCTGCCCTACTGCGACGGCGACGTCAGCGACCTCCAGGGCCAGAAGTTCACCGACAGCGGCCGCGACCTGACCGCTGACGACACGTCGCTGAAGAGCAGCGTCCTGGTGATGGGCGCCGACCACAACTTCTTCAACTCCGAGTGGACGCCCGGCGCCTCGGCGGCGCCCTCCTCCGACGACTGGGCGGGCGCGACCGACCAGACCTGCGGCACCGGCGACCCGCAGCGGCTCAGCGCCGCCGAGCAGCGTGCGGTCGGCACGGCGTACGTCGCCGGCGCGGTGCACCTCTTCGCGGCCGGCGACCAGTCGGTGCTGCCGCTCTTCGACGGCTCGCGGGCCCGGGTCGCCTCGCAGGGCGACGCCCAGACGCTGAGCGCCGCGATCGGCGGGGGCCGGGCGCTGCGGGTGCCGGGGACCTCGACCGGGCTCACGCTGGCCGACGGCGCGACGACCCGCTTCTGCTCGGGCGTCTACGACAGCGGCCGGATCGCCCTGTGCGGGCGCGACGCGGGTGCCGCCGCCGCGACGCCGCACTGGCCGATGAGCGGTGAGCGGATCCCGGTCCGCACGTTCTTCGAGATGGCCTGGACGGCGAGCGGCCAGACCGGCGGGATGCTGCTCAGCAGCCCGCTCGACCTCACCGGCCGACGGCTGGAGCTGCGCACCATCGTGGACGGCCGGGCGAGCACGGCGGTCCGGGTCCGGATCACCGACGCCGACGGTGCGAGCGCGCTGCTCGACCCCGTCGGCGGCGACGCGCTGCCGACCCTCGGCTCAGCACCCGAGGTGCGCAAGCTCTGGGCGCAGACCCTGGCCGTCGACCCGGCCGGCGCCGCGGTGGACCTGACCCGGGTCGTGGCGGTCGACCTCGTCGGCGTCAGCAACCGGGGTCGGCTCTGGGTGGCCGACCTGTCGTCGGCGCCGGCCACGCTCGCCGCCGTACCGGCCCGGCGGCTGCCGACCATCGACCTCTCCCGGGTGCGGATCGCCGAGGGCGCGGGCGGCGCGAAGGTCGCCCAGGTCCCCTTCCACGTCAACGGCGTGCTGACGGCGCCCGCGCGCTTCGTGGTGCTGACGGTCGGGCAGGCGCGCGGCGACCTGCAGCGGTTCCCGGTCGACCTGGCGCCCGGGCAGACCGGTGGCACGATCCCGGTCGGGTACGTCGCCGACCGGCGCGCCGACTACCGGCGTCTCGTGACCCAGGTCGCCGCTTGGCCGACCCACAACGTGGTGACGGACCGCTACGTCGGCGACCTCACCGTCCAGGACGACGATCCGCGACCGGTCATCCGCGTCCGCACGGTCGCGCGGCGGGTGACCGAGGGGCAGCCGGCGCAGTGGCGGATCCGGATCGACCGCCCGGCCGACCTCGACGTGACCGTCACCGGTCGGGTCGTGCACGGCCCCGGCCGGCCCGTCCGGGTCGCCGACATCGCGTCGTCCTGGACCGACCTGCACGTCGGCCCGGCCAACTCGAGCAAGCCGCTGTGGTCGCTCGGCGCGATGACGTACGACGTCCTGGCCTCGGGCCAGCGCGAGTTGCTCGTCTCGATCCCGACGGCCAGGGACGACGAGACCGAGGCGCCCGAGACGCTCACGCTCCGCTTCCGCGTCGGGAAGGAGTCCTACCGACGCACGGTGACGGTCGTCGATCGCTGACGCGCGTCAGAGGAGCGACGCCACGATGCCGATGACGATGACGGCGAGCGCCACCGCGAGGATCGCGACGAAGATCCCGGGGCCGGCCCGCTTCTGGCGCTCCAGGCCGAGGCGACCGCCGGAGAACTGGTGGTACGGCGGCGCGTAGAACGTGTCGACGGTCTGCCCCTCGACCACGTCGACGTCGAGCGCGGCGCGGCCGTAGGTGCGGACCCAGATGCACTCGACGTCGATGTGCCAGGCGCCCGGCGGCACCGGGAAGACGTTCTCGCCGTAGTGGGACGCCACCGGGTACCCGTTGAGCCTGACCTTCGGCGAGATCATGTTGCTGGTCATCACGCTGCCCTGGACCGTCATCCGGATCCATCCGGTCGGTGCCGGGGCCGGCTGCTGCTGCGTCACGAGACCCAGCATGGCGTGCAGCCGACCCCGGTGGGAATGCCCGGGACCGACGGATCAGTCGCCCTTCACGTTCACGATCTGGCGCAGCGTGTGCCGGACCTCGACCAGGTCGGCGGCGTCCGCCATCACCTGGTCGATGTCCTTGTACGCCGCCGGGATCTCGTCGATGAACGCGTCGGTGTCGCGGTATTCGATCCCGACCATCGCCTCCCGCAGCTGGTCACGGGTGAACGTCCGCCGCGCCCGCGACCGCGAGTACTCGCGGCCGGCACCGTGCGGCGCCGAGTTGAGTGCCACCGCGTTGCCCTTGCCGGAGACGACGTACGACGCCGTGCCCATCGACCCGGGGATCAGCCCGGGACGACCCGCCTCGGCGTTGATGGCGCCCTTGCGCGAGAGCCACACGTCCTTGCCGAAGTGGCGCTCCTGCTCGGTGTAGTTGTGGTGGCAGTTGATCTCCTCCTGCCGCTCCACCGGGCCGTCGACCCACTCGGAGAACTGACGGACGACGCGGTCCATCATCTCCTCGCGGTTGAGCAGCGCGTAGGTCTGCGCCCACCGCATCTGGCCGATGTAGGCGTCGAACTCGTCGGTGCCCTCCGCCAGGTAGGCGAGGTCGCGGTCGGGCAGCGGCACCCACCACCTCTCGCAGAGGTCGCGGGCGACCCGGATGTGGTGCTGAGCGATCCGGTTGCCGACCCCGCGCGACCCGGAGTGCAGGAAGAGCCAGACGCGCTGGAGCTCGTCGACCGTGACCTCGATGAAGTGATTGCCCGATCCCAGGGTGCCCAGCTGGAGCTCCCACCGCTTGGCGTACGCCGCAGGGTCGAAACCGGTCTGCTCGGCCAGCTGCGTCAGCTGCTCGAGGCGCTCGCGGGTGTGCTCGCGGCTGACCTTCCGGTTGCTGGCGCCGGCCGAGAGCGGGACGGCCCGCTCGATGGCCTCGCGGAGCGGTCGGCGGTCGGCCGGCAGCTCGTCGGCGGCGTACTGGGTGCGCACGGCGATCATGCCGCAGCCGATGTCGACGCCGACCGCGGCCGGCATGATCGCGCCGAGGGTCGGGATGACCGACCCGACGGTCGCACCCAGTCCCAGGTGGGCGTCGGGCATCAGCGCGAGGTGCGGGAAGATGAACGGCATCGTCGACGCCGTCATCGCCTGCTCGCGGGTGCCCTGCTCGAGGATCGAGGCCCAGCTCATGAGCCTCGTGGTGATCTGCTCCATCGTCTTCTCCTGCTCGGTCCTTCCTTGCGCTCTTCTCGCCGACCGGTCGGTCGGCGACGCGTCAGGCTAGGTACGCCGAATGGGGTTGCACATCGCATTTCGGGTGTGCGTCGGCGCGCCGCTCGCTACCGTCGTGGGATGGCGCGCGCGGGACGGCTGGCCCTGGTGCTGGGGGCGTCCGCCGCTGCGCTCGTGCTGGTGCCGCTCGCGGGAGGTGCCGAGGCCCGGCACGGGTCGGGCGCCGTCGCCGTGCCGGACCGGCTCGCGGGCTACTCCCACCTGATGGCGGACGTCTCGGCCGCCCCGCCGGGCCGCGCGGTGGCGCTCTACCAGCACGGCTTCGGGGTGGAGCTCCTGGACGCCCCGCAGGCCGTGGTGCTGGCTGCCGACGACGACGTCTACCGCCGGCTCGGTGCCGCCGAGAGCAGGGGTGGCGCGGAGACCCAGGGCGACCCGGGGCCGATGCTGCTCTCGCCCGACGGGCTCCACGTCGCTCTCGGTGACCACGACTCCCGCGCCGCGGACCTCGGGATCGTCGACCTCGGCTCCGGTGACCTCACGTCGTACGACCTGCCCGAGGCACGCAGCGTGATCCCCGTGGCGTGGGCGCCCGACGGCAGCCGGGTCGCGTACGTGTCGGACGGCACCGCGACGAACCCGTACGCCGGTGGGCCGGTCGTGGGCGACCTCGTGGTCCTCGACCTGGCGTCGGGGGAGACGTCGCCGGTGCCGGGTGGGATCGACGTGTCGGTGGCGGCGTTCTCGCCGGACGGCGACGAGCTGGCGATGCAACGCAGCTCCGGGTCCGGTGGCCTGGCGGTGGTCGACCTGTCGTCCGGCGCCGTACGCCGGGTGGACGCCGTCGGCCGGCTCGCCGGTCCCGACGCCTGGTCGCCCGACGGCAGCCTGCTGGCGCTGGCCGGGCCGTCGGAGCTGTCCTTCGTCGAACCGGGAGGGGCGGGCGCACCGCTCACACTGGCCCGCCCGGACCTCGACGGCATCCTCGGGTGGACGGGCAGCCGCGAGGTCGCCGTGCTCGAGTCCTCCGGCTCCGACGACGCCACGATCACGGCGTACGGGCTCGACGGGGGCAGCCGCCCGCTGACCGCGATCCGCGACCTCGGCAGCTACGGCGTCGGCCGCCTCCAGCTCGCCTCCGGCCTGATCGCCGACCTCCAGGTGCGCCCCGCCGGCTCGCCCGACCACGGCCCCTGGCCGCCGGCCTTCCGGATCGGCGTCGCCCTGGTCGTCGGCCTCGTGGTCGCCCTGCTTGCGGCGTTGGTGACCCGTCGCCGGCGGCCGACGACCGGCTGACGGGTCGCAATCTCGTTGCGCCAGGGGTTTCCGCCGTGCGTCACTGCCTTGCGTGACCCCGACCGTCGATGACTTCCAGGCCCTGGCGCGCAGCTCGCCCTGGCGCTGGACGACCCTGCACGTCCGGCACCGGGCGACACTGGTCGAGGACGGCGTGGAGGCGTGGGTGCGACGACCGGGTGAGCTCGTGGTGCGCCAGGCCGATGGCGAGGTCCACCGGGTGCACCAGCAGCCGGGGGCCGGGCGCGGCTACCTCTCGAGCGACCCCGACTTCGTGCCGCCCGAGGTGCGGGTCCCGCAGGACGTCGCGCCGACGTACCGGCCCGACGGTCTCGTCGCCGCCCGACCGGACGACTGGGCGATCGAGTACGACGACCCGATGTGGGTCAACTACCGCTGGGTGGCCGCACTGGACCCGGTCGAGCTGAGCCACCACGTGGCCGTCGACGACCTGCGGGTCGACACCGTCGGCGGCCGCCTCGCGTGGCGGGCGTCCGTGCGCGCGCTGCCGGGCTACGACCCGCGCTGCGGCGGCACCTGCTGCGAGCTGATCTGGAGCGATGCCGGTCGGCTCTGCGAGGTCGAGGACCCCGCGGAGGCCTACCACCCGCCGGGCTACGACTACCCGGACCACTACGCCGTGGCGCTCGACGTGCAGACCGGGATCGTGGTGCGCTGCCTGCCGGTCGACGGCGATCCGCGGAGTCCCTGGCTCGAGAACACCATCCTCGACGTCGGCTGACACACCACGCACCGCTTTCGTGCGGAAACAGGTGCCTGGTGTGTCACCGGCCGCGCGTCGGTCAGGCCCCGACGTCCTCCGCGTCCACGATCCGGTAGGCGTAGCCCTGCTCGGCGAGGAAGCGTTGCCGGTTCTGGGCGAACTCGGCGTCGACGGTGTCGCGGGAGACGATCGTGTAGAAGTGCGCGGTCTTGCCCTCGGTCTTGGGCCGCAGCAGGCGGCCGAGGCGCTGTGCCTCCTCCTGGCGTGAGCCGTAGGAGCCGGAGACCTGGATGGCGACCTCGGCCGACGGCAGGTCGATCGAGAAGTTCGCGACCTTCGAGACGACCAGCAGCCCGACCTCACCGGAGCGGAAGGCGTCGAAGAGCCGCTGCCTCTCCTTCACCGGCGTCTCGCCCTTGATGACCGGGGCGTCCAGCGCCGCGGCGAGCTCGTCGAGCTGCTCGATGTACTGCCCGATCACCAGCGTGGGCTGGCCCGGGTGCGACTCGACCAGCGACCGCACGACGTCGATCTTGTGGTGGGTGCAGGACGCCAGCCGGTAGCGCTCCTCGGGCTCGGCGGTCGCGTAGGTCAGCCGCTCCGACGACGGCAGCGTCACCCGCACCTCGACGCAGTCGGCCGGCGCGATCCAGCCCTGCGACTCGATGTCCTTCCACGGGGCGTCGTACCTCTTGGGGCCGATCAGCGAGAAGACGTCGCCCTCGCGGCCGTCCTCGCGCACCAGCGTCGCGGTGAGGCCGAGCCGGCGCCGTGCCTGGAGGTTGGCGGTCATCCGGAAGATCGGGGCGGGGAGCAGGTGCACCTCGTCGTAGACGATCAGGCCCCAGTCGCGGGCATCGAGCAGCTCGAGGTGGGAGTAGACGCCCTTCCGCTTGGTCGTCAGCACCTGGTACGTCGCGATGGTGACCGGTCGGACCTCCTTGACCGAGCCGGAGTACTCGCCGATCTCGTCCTCGGTGAGCGTCGTACGCCGGACCAGCTCGTCCTTCCACTGCCGCGCGGAGACGGTGTTGGTGACCAGGATCAGCGTGGTCGCCTTGGCCTCGGCCATCGCGGCCGCGCCGACCAGCGTCTTGCCGGCGCCGCAGGGGAGGACCACGACGCCGGAGCCGCCGTGCCAGAAGGACTCCGCCGCCTCGCGCTGGTAGTTGCGCAGGTGCCACTCGGTCTCGTCGAGAAAGATAGGGTGCGCCTCGCCGTCGACGTAGCCCGCGAAGTCCTCGGCCGGCCAGCCCAGCTTGAGCAGCGCCTGCTTGAGGTTGCCGCGCTCGGAGGGGTGCACCGCGACCGTGTCGTCGTCGATCCGCTCGCCGAGCATCCCGGCGACCTTCTTGGCGCGCAGCACCTCCTCGAGCACCGGGCGGTCGTTGGAGACCATGACCAGCCCGTGGATCGGGTTCTTCTCCAGCCGCAACCGTCCGTAGCGGGCCATCGTCTCCGCGACGTCAACGAGCAGCGCGTGCGGCACGGCGTACCGGCTGAACTCGAGCAGCGTGTCGACGACCTGCTCGGCGTCGTGGCCCGCGGCGCGGGCGTTCCAGAGCCCGAGCGGCGTCAGCCGGTAGGTGTGGACGTGCTCGGGGGAGCGCTCCAGCTCGGCGAACGGCGCGATCGCCTTGCGGCAGTCGGCGGCGCGCTCGTGGTCGATCTCGAGCAGCAGCGTCTTGTCCGACTGGACGATGAGGGGGCCGTCATTCACCGGACAAGCCTACGGACCGGGCGAAGTGCGCAGCCGTCGAGGCGCTCAGCTGTAGAGGCAGAAGGGGTGCCCGTCGGGGTCGAGCATCACCCGCACGGTCTCCTGCGGCTGGAACTCCGCCTGCGTCGCCCCGAGCTCGATCGCGTGCTCGACGGCGGTGGCGAGGTCATCCACCTCGAAGTCGAGGTGCAGCTGTTGCTGCTGGAGGTCGGCGGCCGACGGCCAGACCGGGCGCACGTGCTGCTCGTTGAGGTGGAACGCGATGTAGGCGATGCCGTCCGGCGCCCGCAGGGTCACCCAGTCCTCGTCGTCGTTCGCGATCTCCCACTCGAGGAGCGATGCGTAGAAGCGGCCGAGCTCGCGTGGCGTGCGCGAGTCGAGGACGACGCCCCAGTAGTCCTTGCGGGCCTTGCGGTCCGGGTTCGGGTCGTGCGTGATGCGTCCGCGCATGGGGTGACGCTACGCCTCGAGGGTTTCGTCGGTCGGCCGACAGAACTCACGCTTGGACGATGAAGCTTTGTCGTCCAAGCAGGAGTTTCATCGGTCGGCCGATGAAACTCACCCACGTGGCCGGCGGGGGCGCCGCTACGCCTCGATCGCGGCCTTGCGCCGTGCCCGGTACGCCGCGACGTTGGCGCGCGACGAGCAGCGCTCGGAGCAGTAGCGCCGCGAGCGGTTGGGCGAGGCGTCCACGAACGCGTTGGAGCACTGCGCCGAGGAGCACACGCCCAGCCGGTCGGCGCCGAGGTCGCAGACCAGCGTGGCCAGCCCGAGCAGCGACTCCCCGACCACCTGCTCAGCCACGCTGCCCGACCCGGTGCCGACGTGCAGGTGCAGGTTGGACGCGTCGTGGTCGGAGATCTGCGGCGTCATCGGGTGCCGGGTGAGCAGCCCGTTGAGCCCGCTCACGACCGCGGTGATGTCGCCGGCCTCACCGGCGTCGAAGATCGGGCGCAGCTCACGCTGGAGCTTGCGCAGCAGCATGCAGTCGCGATCGATCGCGCGCTCCTGGAGACCCGGGCGCCCGTCCAGGTACGCCACCAGCCCGTCGACCTCGCTGAGGTCGGCGTTCAGGAGCGAGGCCGCTGCCTCGGCGTACCGGATGAAGTCCACGATTCAATCTTACGGAGGGGTGCCTCACGGGGCCGGCAACGGCCGCACCGTGGTGATCCGGTGCACGGCGAAGGTGCGGACGTCGTCGCTGCGGTGGTCGTGGGCCGTGAGGCTGCCGCCGTCGAGCGACACGGGGTCGACGACCCGGTCGGTGCTGGCGCCCTGGTTGTCGACGTAGCCGATGACGACGGTGGTCCCGGTCTCGATCGCCTCGCGCAGCGCGGCCATCGATCCGGTCGGGGTCAGCCGGTCCGTCGGCACCGCTGGCCGCGTGGACTCGGCCCGGTCGCCGGCGCGGATGGCGCTGACCACCTGGCTCGCGAGGGCGGTCTCGCGGGCGGAGCGCTGGGCGCGGCCCCGCGACTCCTTCGGCGTCCGCGCGCGCAGCACGTCGGCCCGCGCGACGTGCACGCTGCCGTCGGGTGACTCCACGACGGGTGCGATGCCGAGGTCGCGCAACCGGGGGAGCAGCACGTCGATCGGCGTCGTGCTGATGACGACCGTGGGGGCCAGGCGGCGCAGGCCGAGCGTGGCGGCCTTGGGGTGGTGCAGCAGCTCGACCAGCGCCGCCTCGTCGTCGGCGCGCAGGAACGCCTCGGCGTGACCGACCCGCACCGAGCCGAACGTCCGGGCGGTGTCGTCGACCAGGTAGGTGAGCGGCTGGGGCACCGGGGTCCGCGAGACCGACGCGATGAACTCGTGCAGCTCCACCGCGGACCAACCGGTGTCGAGCGCGCGGCGTACGGACCCGGGCGTGAAGCGGTAGACCGTGGCCCCGCCGCGCGACTCGACGTCCGCGACCAGCTGGAGCTGACGAGCCAGCTGCGACTCGAGCGGACCGGGCGCGACCGCGGTCAGGTCGGCCTGGAGCAGCACGTGCTCGACCGGTGTGGGCAGCAGTGCGGCGAGGCCGGCGGACGCCTGGTCGTGCTCGCCACCGATCAGGAGCCGGCCGTACGACGCCAGCCCGCCGAGCGCCGCGACGCCGAGCGCGGTGGCCTCCTCGACCGCCCACACGACCTGGTCGGCGCGGGTCCGCGGGCGACGGGGACGCAGCCACTCGACCTGTGAGCGCAGCGACGGGACGCCGGTGCCGGTGGCCAGCACGGTGCCGGGCGCGAGCTCCTCGAGCACCCCGAGCGAGAGCTGTCGGGTCTCGACCTGGTGCACCCCGGAGAGCTCGGGGGCGAGGGCGTTCCACGTCTTCCCGGCGGGGTCCCGCGAGCCGACGAGACCGGGCAGCCGGGGGCTCTCGAGCCAGGCGCCGACCAGGGTCAGCCACCGCTCGGCGGTCGGCCGCGCGGTCCAGGCGTCGAAGGCGTCGGTCGGGATCCACCGCGGCGAGCCGTCGGGACCGGCGGCGGTGGACAGCAGGCCGGCGGCCGAGGCCACCTCGACGAGCAGTGCCGCCACCGGCTCGGTGGCGTGCAGCTCGATCGCCAGCGCGCGCAGGTCGCGGACGCCGAGCCCGCCGCTGCGCAGCGCCCCCGGTGGCCGGGTGCTCCATGCGTCGAGCATCAGCTCCACCTGGTGCACGGCCTCGAACGCCGCACCGGCGGCGGCGCGGTCGACCAGGTCCTGGCCGCGCTCGGAGGTCGCCAGCTCGGGCGGCTCGTCGACGGCGTACGACGTCGTGTGCCCGCCGCGCAGCGCGAGCCCCACCTCGCCGGGAAGCACGACACTGGTGCCCGGGCGCGGGACCAGCAGGCGGCGGGCCAGCAGCTCCTCGGCCGGGGTGCTCGCGTCCTCGGGCAGCACCGTGTGCCGCGACGTGCCGGTGGTGGCGGTGCCGCCCGCCTCGAGGACGTGGTCGAGGAGCGCCCGGGCCTGGGGGGAGATGGCCTCGAGCCGCTCCGCGACCTCGGCTGCGGTCAGCGGGTCCGCGGACACCGGGCGCAGCCCGCTCACTCCCGGCGTACCCGGCGCGAGAGCCTCGGCGACGGTCGTGAGCGGCCGGATCCCCTGCGGGCTCTCCCAGGCGAGGGCCAGGTCGAGCAGCGACTCCAGCGCCGCGCGCACCGACGCGGGTTCGGCGTGCACGACGTCCACCAGCTCGTCGGCGCTGGTTTGACCCACGACGACAAGGGCATCAAGCACACAGAGCTCGCAGCGGTTCAGCTGGTCGAGCGCGCGTAGGACAGAGGACCGGGTGGCCGCCCGCGAGGCGAGCTGGCCGGAGTCGTGAGGGGCTGGAGTGGCGAGATCGGGGCGCAGGTGCAGCAGACGGGACAGCCGTTCGACCGGCCAGCCGCGGAGCTGGTCGGCGAGCGTGCGGTACGCCGTCGTGGACATCCCTCCCACGCTACCGGTCCACGCCCAGGGGGTCCGGTCGTGAGCGCCGGCGGTGGACCCGCCTGGTCGTTCCGCGGTGGTGAGTGGTTCGGCATCTTCGGGCCGAGCGCGACCGTCGTGCTGCCGCCGTCGGAGAAGGACCGTGTGGCCCGGCTCTGGGAGCTGGTCGACGACGGCGCCGGCTTCGACGAGACGCTGGACGCGCTGATCTCGGCCGGCCTGCGCGAGCTGCCCGGTTTCGTGCTGGTCAGCGACGACGACTCCGAGACCAAGGTCGTGATCCGCGGCGCCGCCCGGGTGCACCTGGCCACCGGTGCCGAGGTCGTGCACGTCGAGGGCGACGACGCGACCACCTGGGTCGAACGCAGCGTCCGCGGGGTGACCCGCGTCCGGATCGAGGTCGCGGACGAGGCCGAGCCCGCCGAGGCGCTGGACGGGGTCCTCGACGGTGGCCTGGTCCGGCTCGCCAGCGCCGAGCACCCGCCCGCGGTCGAGGAGGCCGAGCCCTTCGTCGAGGTCGAGCCCGAGGACGTCGCCGACCACGACGGGCTCACCCGCGCCCCGGAGACCGTGCCCGTCGACCTCGTCGCCCCGCGCGAGCCCGGGATCCCCGGCCAGCCGCCCGCTCCGCCGGTGACCGCCCGTCCGGTCGCCCGCCTGCTGCTGCCCGACGGCGACACCGTCGACGTCGACCGCTCCGTCCTGGTCGGCCGGGCTCCCGAGGCGAGCCGCATCGTCACCGAGGGCGAGCCGCGCCTGGTTGCGGTGGAGAGCCCGCACCAGGAGGTCTCCTCGACCCACCTGGAGGTCCGGCCCGGCTCCGGTGCCGACCACGGCTGCGCGGTCGCCACCGACCTCGGCTCGACCAACGGATCGGTCGTCGTCCAGCCCGGCCTGCCGCCCGAGGACCTGCGGCCCGGCGTCACCGTCCAGCTCGTCCCCGGCGCCGTCGTCGACCTGGGTGACGGCGTGAGCATCGAGGTCATCGACGCGTGAGCGGAGAGACCACCCCGCTCGCCACGGTCGCCGACCTCGACCGACGGTTCTACGCGTTCGCGATCGACCGCGCCGTCGCGTGGGGCATCGACGCCGCCGCGGCGGTCGTCATCGTCCAGCTGCTCATCGAGCCCGGCGACGTGTGGGCCGGGGTCGCGGCCATCCTCGGCGTCGTGCTCCTCGTCGGTGCGGTGTTCGCGGTCGTCCTCGGCCTCACCGGCAGCTCGCCCGGCATGGCGGTCTCCGCGATCCGGGTCGTGCACGAGGGCAGCGGTACGCCGATCGGCGTGCGCTCCGCGCTGCTGCGCCAGCTGATCCTGGGTGTCGCCGCGCTGCCGACCCTGGGGCTCGGTATCGCGACCCTGGCGTGGACGGCCGTGATGGACGCCGACGGCCGCCGCCGCGGCTGGCACGACCACGTCACGCACTCCGTCGTCGTGGACGTGCGGCCCACGCCCGAGGAGGTGGAGGAGCCCGACGTCGGCCCCCGCCACGTGGTGAACCTGACCGCCCTCCGGCTCGTCCCCGCGCCTCCTCCCGAGCAGGTCAGCGCCACGGCTCGCACGCCGCGGCCGGCCGCACCCGCGCCCGACGGACCGCCGCCGGCTGCCCCGCCGAGCCCGAAGCACGCCGCCGTCGCGACCGTTGCCCCGCCGGTCCCCGAACCGGCACCGCAGCCGGTTCCCGAGCCGGTTCCCGAGCCGGAGCCCGTCCCCGCCGCGCGTCAGCAGCTCGGCTACCCCCTGGTGCCCGAACCGCGTCCCGACGCCGAGCCGGCCGGCGGTGCGCACGCGGCGCGCGCCGTACCCACGTCCTGGCGGGTCAGCTTCGACACCGGCGAGTCCTTCCGGGTCGAGGGCCTCACCCTGGTCGGTCGGCGACCCGAGGCCCGCGCCGACGAGCAGGTGCGCCACCTGGTCGCGCTGCCGTCCACCGACATGTCCCTCTCCAAGACGCATGCCCAGGTCCAGGTCGCGGCCGACGGTGCGCTGGTCGTCATGGACCGCGGCTCGACCAACGGCTCGTTCCTGGTCCGCCAGGGGGTCCCGCGCGGGCTCCCGGCCGGCAAGGCCGCGACGCTCGTCGACGGCGACCACGTCCGGTTCGGCGACCGCGAGATGACCGTCGCGCGCGAGGGCTGAACCGGCGCTAGATTGCGCTGCATGACCTTCGAGTACGAGCGCACCGTCACCACCACGGCGTCCGCGGCCGACGTCTGGGCCCTCTGGAGCGACATCGGCACCTGGCACGTCTGGGACCCGTCGATCGAGCGGGTGGCGCTGGAGGGTCACTTCGCCGAGGGCGCCGCCGGGACGATGGGGCTGGCGGGCGGCATCGAGGCGCCGTTCACGCTCGAGGTCGTCGAGCCGGGGGCCCGCTTCCTGGACCGGCTCACCATCGGCGACCTGGTGATCAGCATCGACCACGTCGTCGCGGCTTCGGACGGAGGCGCGGAGGTCACCGTCAGCACCGTGGTGGAGGGACCGGGTGCCGACGACATCGGGCCGATGGTCACCGGCGACACCCCCAAGGCCCTCGCTGCGCTCGTCGGGATGGCCGAGCAGAAATCCTGACCGGACCTGTCGTAGCGGCGCCCATCCGTTCGTGGTGTGGGTGAGAACCCATCGAGAGGACCCCCATGCGCAGCCTGATCACCACCCACTTCGTCTCCCTCGACGGCGTCGCCGAGGCTCCCGGCGGCGAGCCCGGATACGCCCACAGCGGCTGGACGATGGACGTCGAGCCCGACCCGGCGCAGTACGCACGCAAGGGCCAGGAGCAGGAGGAGGCGACGGCCTTCCTGATGGGCGGGCGCTCGTACGACGCCTTCGCCGAGGTCTGGCCGACCATGGACTACTTCGCCGGCTGGAACGCGATGCCGAAGTACGTCCTCTCCAGCACCGTCACCGACCCGCAGTGGTACAACACCTCGGTGCTCTCGTCGCTCGACGACGTCCGGGCCCTGAAGGAGACCGACGGCGGCCCGATCTTCGTGCAGGGCAGCATGCTGCTCACCCAGAACCTGCTGAAGGCCGGCCTCGTCGACGAGATGCGGCTGATGGTCTTCCCCGTCGTCCTCGGCAGCGGCCGCGGGCCGTTCCCGACCGACGCCGAGGACAAGGTCAGGCTCACGCTCGTCGACTCCACGACGTACACGAACGGCGTGCAGTACCAGGTGCTCCGCACGCAACGATGAACCAACGTCGCTCGGCGTAGGTTCGGAGCATGGAGTCCTACGCCCAGGGTGAGACCGACCCGCCGCTGCTCGAGGAGACCATCGGCGCCAACCTGGAGCGCACGGTCGCGGCGCGTCCCGACGGCGAGGCGCTCGTCGAGTTCGCGAGTGGCCGTCGGTGGACCTGGGCGGAGCTCGACCGGGACGTGAACGCCGTCGCGCGCGGGTTGATGGCGGCCGGGCTGGAGAAGGGCGACCGGGTCGGGATCTGGGCGCCGAACTGCGCCGAGTGGACCCTCACCCAGTACGCCGCGGCGAAGGCCGGGCTGGTGCTGGTCAACGTCAACCCGGCGTACCGCACCCACGAGTTCGCGTACGCCGTCAACCAGTCCGGCATGAAGCTGCTCGTCGCGGCGACGCGCTTCAAGACCAGCGAGTACCGCGAGATGGTCGAGGCGACCGCGGGGGAGTGCCCGACCCTCGGCCGCACCGTCTACCTCGACACGGATGACTGGGCCGCGCTGGTGGCGAGCGGCGAACAGCTGCCCGACGGTGTGCTGGCCGAGCGGATGGCGACCCTCGCGCCGACCGACCCGATCAACATCCAGTACACGTCGGGCACCACCGGCCGCCCCAAGGGCGCGACGCTGAGCCACCGCAACATCCTCAACAACGGCGACTTCACGACCGAGCTGATCGACCTCGGACCCGACGACCGGCTCTGCATCCCGGTGCCCTTCTACCACTGCTTCGGCATGGTGATGGCCAACCTCGGCTGCACCTCCCACGGCACCACGATGGTGATCCCCGCGCCCGGCTTCGACCCGGAGATCACCCTGCGCGCGGTCGCCGAGGAGCGCTGCACGGGCGTGTACGGCGTGCCCACGATGTTCATCGCGATGCAGCACCACCCGACCTTCGCCGACCACGACCTCTCGTCGCTGCGCACCGGGATCATGGCCGGCTCCATCTGCCCGGTCGAGGTGATGAAGCGCTGCGTCAACGACATGCACATGGCCGAGGTCTCGATCGCCTACGGGATGACCGAGACCTCGCCGGTGTCCTGCCAGACCCGTTCCGACGACGACCTCGAACGTCGTACGGCGACCATCGGGCGGGTCCACCCGCACGTCGAGATCAAGGTCGTCGACCCGGTGACCGGCGAGACCGTCGAGCGCGGCCAGCCGGGCGAGTTCTGCACCCGCGGCTACTCCGTGATGCTCGGCTACTGGGAGGACGAGGAGAAGACCGCCGAGGCCATCGACGCCGACGGCTGGATGCACACCGGCGACCTCGCCGAGATGCGCGAGGACGGCTACTGCAACATCGTCGGCCGGATCAAGGACATGGTCATCCGCGGCGGCGAGAACGTGTACCCCCGCGAGATCGAGGAGTTCCTCTACCAGCACCCCGACATCGAGGACGTCCAGGTGATCGGCGTTCCCGACGAGAAGTACGGCGAGGAGCTCTGCGCCTGGATCAAGATGCGCTCCGGCGCCGACCCGCTCGACGCCGCCGCCGTCCGTGAGTACGCCACCGGCAGGCTCGCGCACTACAAGATCCCGCGCTACGTCCTCGTCGTCGAGGAGTTCCCGATGACCGTCACCGGCAAGATCCGCAAGGTGCAGATGCGTGAGGAGTCGGCCCAGCAGCTCGGCCTCGGCTGACGCCGAGACTGTCGAGACCCGTCAGATGGTCGCCCGGAGCGCCTCCTGACAGCCATCTGACGGGTCTCGACGACGAACCCCCACCCGAAATGGCCGGGCTCTGCGTGAATAGGGGTGTGGAGGACTTCGAGGCCTGGGTGCACGCGCGCGGCAGCGCGCTCGCCCGTACGGCGTACCTCCTCACCGGCGACGTCCACCTCGCCGAGGACCTGGTGCAGGACACCCTCGCGAGGGTCGCCCAGCACTGGCGGAAGGTCGGAGGAGAGCCGGACGCCTATGCCCGTCGGGTGATGCACAACCTGGCGATCGACCGGTGGCGCCGTCGCTCGGTGCGACCTCACGAGGTCGGTGGCGACCATCCCGAGGTCGGACGGACCGGACCGGACGTCGAGCGCCGTCTCGTGCTGCGTGATGCCCTCCTGCGGCTGACCCCGAAGCAACGAGCCGTGCTGTCGCTGCGGTTCTACGAGGACCTCACCGAGGTCCAGGCGGCGGCCGTGCTCGGCTGCTCGCCCAACACCGTCAAGTCCCAGACCCGAACAGCCCTCGAGCGGTTGCGCACCCTCGCCCCGGACCTGCTGGCCGACCTGGCCGGGGAGGAGTCCCGATGAGCGATCTCCAGCACCGACTGGACGACCTGGTCGCCGACGTCCCGGCGTACGTCGTGCCCGACGCCAGCGCCGCCTGGTCGGCCGGCGCGCGACGGCGCACCCGCTACCGGATCGCGGTCGGCGCGGTCGCCCTGGTGGTGCTCGCGGTCCTCGCCAGCGCGGTCACCTGGCTGCCCCGCACCCTCGACCCCGCACCCGCCGACCCCGACGGTGCCGGCGTCGACGGCTACCCCACGCGCGTCGACGACCCCTGGCTGCACCGCGACCTCCCCAGCCAGGCCGGGGCGGTGGCCGGCCTCATCTGGGGCGGGAACGGCACGGTCAGCGCTGTGTCCCCGCGCGGCCGCGTCTGGGAGGTGCCGCAGGACGCAGGGCTCCACGACTTCCCGGTGGCGCTGTCGGCCGACGGCACGAAGCTCGGGTACCTGGAGGCGGACGACCGGTTCGTGCTGCGCGACCTGGTGACCGGGGCGACCACGGTCGCGCAGGGTGTCGACGACGGCAGCGTGGCCGCCTCGGGGTCGGTGGGGGCGCCGTACGCGGTACGGCCGGGGCCGTGGGGCTACTGGTCACCCGACGCCACCCAGCTGTTCGTCGATGGAAGGTCGACCGCCGAGGGTGGAGCCACGGATGCGCTCCTCATCGGCGTCGACGGGACAGTCACCGCGGTGACCGGCCCGGTCGCCCGCGGCGACCACTTCCCGTCGTCGGCCGGGTGGACGAGGGACGGCGCGCTGGTCTGGCTCGCGACGAACGCAGACGGCGTCACAGCGGCGCGGGCGACGGTGGTCGTCACCTCGATGAGCGGTCAGGAGCTGCGCCGCGTGCCCCTCCGGCTCCGCGCCGAGGCGGGATGGAGCCCGATGTTCGGATACGTCTCGCCCGACGGCAGCCGGATCGTCCTGGTCGGCACCCCTGACACGTCCGCTCCGGTCTTCTCCCTCACCGACGGGCGGCAGGTCGGTGAGGTCGTCGCGGAGCTCCTCCAGTGCCCCGTGTCCTGGGCGCGCAACAGTCCTCGACCCGCGTTCCAGGGGAGCGACGTGGTCGCCGCGCGCGACGACGGAGGACGTCCGCTGATCACCGTCGACCCGGCCTTCGAGGCGACCTGTGCGACCTGGGCCGACGACGCGCTGTCGGGGGACGCCCGTCGAGGTGTCGCCGGCCGGGTGCTCGGGTCGAGCAACGCGTGGGCCGCCTGGCGCTGGCAGGAGATCGGCCTGGCCCTCCTGTTGCTGGGCGCCGTCGCCGCTCTGCTCGTCGTACGACGCCGTCGAAGGACGTTGGTGCCGACCTCCTAGGCTGACCCCATGGCAGATCAGCTGGTCGTGGGCTTCGACCTCGACATGACGCTGATCGACACGGCGCCCGGCTTCCGCGACGTGCTGGCGGCGCTGGGCGGTGAGCTCGGGGTCGAGTTCCCGGTCGAGGAGATGACCAAGCAGCTCGGGCCGCCGCTCGACATGCTGCTCGAGCCCTACCTCGACGCCGAGGCGATCCCGGCCGCCGGCGACCGGTTCCGCGCGCTCTACCCCGACCACGCGATCGTCGGCACGTCCGCCTTCCACGGGGCGCACGAGGCGATCGCCGCCGTACGCCGTCACGCCGGCCGCGTCGTCGTGGTCACCGGCAAGTTCCCCGCCAACGCCCAGCTCCACCTCGACCACCTCGCCTTCGACGTCGACCACCTCGAGGGCTGGGTCTGGGGTGTCGGGAAGGCCGACGCGCTGCGTCGCGAGGGCGCGACGATCTACGTCGGCGACCACGTGCACGACGTCGAGGGCGCCTTGGCCGCCGACGCGACCAGCGTCTCGGTGCTCACCGGCGGCTGCACCCGCGAGGAGCTCGAGGCGGCCGGCACCCACGTCGTCCTCGACAGCCTCGAGGACTTCCCGGCCTGGCTCGACCAGCACCTCCTGGACCTGCGGCTGGCCGCGCTCGACGAGGACCTGAAGCGCCGCGGCTCGGTCCTGGTCGCCTACAGCGGCGGCGCCGACAGCGCGCTGCTCCTCGCTGCCGCGGTCCGTGCCCTCGGCCCCGACCGGGTCGCCGCCGCCACCGGCTACTCCCACTCGCTGCCGATGTCCGAGCGCGACCCGGCCCGCGAGTTCGCCGAGAGCCTCGGCGTCGAGGTGCTCACCCCGGAGACCCACGAGATGGAGCGCGAGGGCTACCGCGCCAACGCGGGCGACCGCTGCTACTTCTGCAAGGCCGAGCTCCTCGACGTGCTCACGCCGATCGCCGCCGAGCGCGGCCTCGCCCACGTCGCCACCGGCACCAATGCCGACGACCTCGTCGCCGGCTTCCGGCCCGGCATCCGTGCCGCCGCCGAGCGCGACGCGATCACGCCGCTCGCCGACGCCGGCCTCACCAAGGAGCAGGTGCGCGTCGCGTCCCGACGCTGGGACCTGCCGACCTGGGACAAGCCGGCGGCCGCCTGCCTCTCGTCGCGGATCGCGTACGGCGTGGAGGTCACGCCTCTCCGGCTCGGCCGCGTCGAGCGCGCGGAGGTCGCCGTCCGCGCCGCGCTGGCGGACCTCGGCCTGGCCAACCTGCGCGTCCGGGACCTCGGCGACCGGGCGTCGGTCGAGGTCGACGCCGCCCTGCTGCCGCTCGCGCCCGAGGTCGAGGCGGGCCTGCTCGACGCCGTACGCGTCGCCGGCTTCGACGAGGTGGTCGTCGACCCCCGCGGATTTCGTTCGGGATCCATGAACGAAGCCCTCTAGGCGCGTCTGCTCATCCGGAGGTGCCTGCTACGCGGAGTTTCGCATCCGAGCTGGCGGCGTTGTCGGCGACTCGACGGGCCTCCGGCCCGCCTTCGCACCTCCGCCTTGCCAGATCGGCGCGAAACCCCGCTCGCGACGGCGCCGGATGAGCAGACGCCCCCTAGACTCGGCCACCGCAGCATCCGAGCAACCGAGAATGAGGTCAGACCCGTGCCCACTGGCAAGGTGAAGTGGTACGACGCCGAGAAGGGCTTCGGCTTCCTGTCGCAGGAGGACGGCCCCGACGTCTACGTGCGCGCGGAGGCGCTCCCGGAGGGGACGAGCCTCAAGGCCGGCACGCGGGTCGAGTTCGGGATCGCGCAGGGGCGCAAGGGCGACCAGGCGCTGCAGGTGCGCGTCCTCGACCGGCCGGCGTCGGTCTCGCGCAACCAGCGCGACGCCAAGCGCAAGAAGCCCGACGAGATGGCCACCATCGTCGAGGACCTGATCCGCCTGCTCGACGGCGTCGGCGAGGCCTACCGGCACGGCCGGCAGCCCGACCGCCAGGCCGCCAAGCCGGTCGCCAGCCTCCTGCGCGCCGTCGCCGACGAGCTCGAGTCCTGACGGACTAGTTCCCGGTCCGTACCTCGCGGGACGCCCGGCTCGGGCGCCGGACCAGCACGAAGACCGACCACGCAACCAGGACGGCGGTCGCGACCCCCAGCCCCAGGCGCGGCGGGTCGAGCGGCATCCCGATGCCGATGAAGCCGCCGATCACCCAGGCCAGCTGGAGTGTGGTGTCGCTGCGCGCGAACGCGCTGGCCTGCACCCGGTGCGGTACGTCGCGCTGGATCGTCGCGTCGAGCGAGAACTTCGCCAGCGCCTGACCGAGCCCGGCCACCAGGCCGAGCAGGATCAGTGCGAGCACGCCGTAGAGGACGAAGCCGAACACGACGACCGCGACGTCCGTGACCAGCACGGCCGAGACGGTGACGGACGGGTTGATCCGCTTCAGCATGGATGCCGCGATCACGCCCAGGAAGTTGCCGGCGGCGGCGCCGCCGACGACCAGCGCGGTGAGGACCTCGACGCTCCAACCGCCGATCGGGTTCTCGCGCAGCTGGAACGCCATGAACATGATCAGGAAGCCGGACATCCATCGCGGGCCGCAGTTGGCGCGCAGCGCGTAGGCGACGGCCGGCGGGATCCGGACGCTGCCGGTGCGGGCCCGTCCCTCGGCGCCTCCGCGCAGCACGAGGTCGCCCTCGCCCTCGCTGGAGTCGACCCGCGCGGGCAGCCGGACGGCTGCGACGGTCGCGGCCACGAAGAGCAGGAAGGCGTAGCGCAGCACCCACTCGGGCCCGGCCACCGACGCGAGTCCCGCGATCGGCGCCGACACGGCCACGCCGACGATGCCCGACATCGAGACTCGGCCGTTGGCCTTGACGAGCGTGAAGTCCCGGGGGAGCAGCCGGGGCACGGCGGCGGCGCGCGTGACGCCGTACGCCTTGGACGCGACGAGCACCCCGAGCGCGGCAGGGAAGATCCAGGGCGAGTCGGTGACGACGGCGCCGGCGAGCACCCAGCACAGGAAGGCGCGGATCGCCATCGTCGCGCCGATCGCCCAGCGGCGCCCATGGGCGAAGCGGTCGAGGAACGGCCCGATCAGCGGCGCCACGATCGCGAACGGCAGCATCGTCAGGCCCAGGAAGAGAGCCACCTGGCCGCGCGCCTCGCCCGACGGCACCGTGAAGAAGAGCGTGCCGGCCAGTGAGATCGCCACCGCCGCGTCGCCGGCGGTGTTGAAGAAGTGCATCTGGATCAGGCGGGACAGCCCGGACTCGCCCGCGCCCTGCGCCTCGGCGGCGCGTCGCGCCTGGCGCATCGTGTAGCGCCCGGCCCGCCCGGTCGCGCGGGCGGCACCACCCAGACCCCGGGTGACCCGGGCCCCGCGGCCCGTGGTCGGGGGGCTGCTGGGCTCGTTCATGGGCCCATCCTGCCCGGTCGGACCAGCCCCGACCTGACATCGACGTGCCCGATGCGTCATGATTTCGTCGTGATCACCATCGCGCGCCCGAAGCCCGACTCCGCCACCGTGGCGGCGGTCGACCTCGCCCGCGCCGCCCTCGTCGAGGAGGTCGGTGCCGCCGACGTCGGCGACCACCTCGGCCACGTGGTCGAGGGGGAGCGGGTCGTCACCCACCTGTTCGCCTGCGCCCGCGCGGGCTACGTCGGCTGGCAGTGGTCCGTCACCGTCGCCCGCGCCAGCCGCACCAAGGACGTCACGGTCGATGAGATCGTCCTGGTCCCCGGCGACCGCGCCATCGTCGCCCCGTCCTGGGTGCCCTACCGCGAGCGGATCAAGCCCGGCGACCTCTCGCCCGGCGACCTGCTGCCCGTCGACGACGACGACCCGCGCCTGGTCCCGACGTACTCCTTCGGCGACGACCCGCTCGACGCCGACGAGAAGGCGCAGGTCCGCGCCGTCGCGCAGGACCTCGGCCTCGGCCGGGTCCGCACCCTCGCGCCCGAGGGCCGCGAGCTCGCCGCGCAGCGGTGGTACGACGGCGACGGCGGCCCCGACGCCCCGATCGCCCGGTCCGCGCCGGACCAGTGCACGACCTGCGGCTTCCTGGTGCGCATCGCCGGGCCGCTGTCGGAGATGTTCGGCGTCTGCGCCAACGGCGACGCCAACGACGACGGCCGCATCGTGTCGTTCGACCACGGCTGCGGAGCGCACTCCGAGGTGCGGCTGGCCAAGAAGCACGAGCCGCTCCCGCCGCCTGTCCCCGTCATCGACACGATGACGCCGGACGACGTCGAGAGCTTCTGAGCGTCCGGCGTACCGAGATCTAGGGCTCCTCGCCCTCGATCTCGGCGATCGCGGCGTCCCGCTCGGTCCGTGCGACCCGGCGGCGCCGGCAGTACTCGAGCCCGATCAGGCCCAGGCCGACGCCGGCCATGCACGTCCACAGCCACCACAGGCGGCCGGAGTCCTCGAGCCGCCCGTAGAACGGCAGCAGGGCGAGGAAGCCGATGAACCACAGCGCGGTGCCGACCTCGACGGTGCGTACGCCGTCGACGTCCAGCGGCTCGACGTCCGCGATGAAATAGGTGCGGTTGCCGAACTCGTGCTGCAGCGGCTGGCCCTCGTCGTACTCCACGCACCCACGCTAGTCGACGCCCGTCGGGTCTGGAATGCTGCCGCCCGTGAGCACAACGAACACCACCCCCGCGAGCGGCCTGGACCGCTACTTCAAGATCACCGAGCGCGGCTCGACGGTCGGTCGTGAGGTCCGAGGCGGCCTCGTCACGTTCTTCACGATGGCCTACATCATCGTGCTGAACCCGCTGATCCTCGGCTTCGCCACCGACGAGGACGGCAAGGTCCTCGGCGGCGGGACCGAGCCCAACCTCGCCATGATCGCCGCCGGTACGGCGCTCGTCGCCGGCATCATGACGATCCTGATGGGCGTGGTCGCCAACTACCCGCTGGCGCTCGCGACCGGGCTCGGCCTCAACGCGTTCGTCGCGTTCTCGATCGCCAGCCAGATGACCTGGGCCGACGCGATGGGCCTGGTCGTGATCGAGGGCCTGGTGATCCTCGTCCTGGTGCTCACCGGCTTCCGGGAGGCGGTGTTCCACGCCGTCCCCGCCCAGCTGAAGGTCGCGATCTCGGTCGGCATCGGCCTCTTCATCGCCCTGATCGGCTTCGTCGACTCCGGTTTCGTGCACCGCATCCCCGACGCCGCCAACACCACCGTCCCGGTCCAGCTCGGCGCCACCGGCCAGCTGTCCGGGTGGCCCGTCGTGGTCTTCGCCTTCGGCCTGCTGCTCGTGATCGCCCTGTGGGTGCGCCACGTGAAGGGCGCGATCCTGATCTCGATCGTCGCGACCACGGTCCTCGCCGTGATCGTCGAGGCCATCGGGAGTCCGAAGGCCTGGAGCCTGACCACCCCGGCCTGGCCCGACAAGATCGTCGACACCCCCGACTTCGGCACGCTCGGTCACTTCAGCCTGCTCGGCTCCTTCCAGAACGTCGGGCTGGTCACGTCGGTCCTGCTGATCTTCACCCTCCTGCTGGCCGACTTCTTCGACACGATGGGCACCATGACGGCGATCGGCGCCGAGGCCGGCCTGCTCGAGGAGGACGGCACGCCGCCGAACACCCGTCGGATCCTGGTGGTCGACTCGCTGGCCGCCGCCGCGGGTGGCGCCGCGGGCGTCTCCTCCAACACGTCGTACATCGAGTCCGCCTCGGGCGTCGGTGAAGGCGCCCGTACCGGCCTCGCCTCGATCGTGACCGGGGTGCTCTTCCTCTTCGCGATCTTCTTGGCCCCCCTGGTCGCGATCATCCCGTCCGAGGCCGCGGTGCCCGCGCTCGTCCTGGTCGGCTTCCTGATGATGCAGCAGGTCAAGGGCATCGACTGGGACGACCTCGAGATCGCCATCCCGGCGTTCCTGACGATCGTCCTGATGCCGTTCACGTACTCGATCTCCGTCGGCATCGGTGCCGGTTTCATCGTGTACGTCGTGATCAAGGTCGTCCGCGGCAAGATCGCCGACATCCACCCGTTGATGTGGATCGTCGCCGCTCTCTTCGTCGTCTACTTCTGCATCAACCCGATCACCAGCTGGCTGACCTGACCTCGAGGGGTCGTCCGCTGCGGCGGGCGACCCCTCCTGTCGGTGGAATAGTTAGCATGGGTAATGAGTTATGCTAACGACATGCCCACCGTGGAGAAGGTCGCCCGCACCGATGCCGGGCTCGCCGCCGAGCTTCGCCTCGGCGTGATGCGGCTGCGCCGGCGCCTGGCCGGCGAGCGGCACCCCGACAACGAGCTGAGCCTCAACCAGATGGGCGTCCTCGGCGTCCTCGCCCGTCGCGGCGAGCTGACCGTCGGTGAGCTCGCCGCCGCCGAGAAGGTCCAGCCGCCCTCGATGACCCGCACGGTCAACTGCCTCGAGGAGAGCGGCGACGTCGTCAAGAGCGCGCACCCGACGGACGGCCGTCAGGTCGTCGTCGGCCTCTCCGAGCAGGGCCGCGACCGCGTTCTCGCCGACCGCGCCCGCCGCGACGCCTGGCTGGCCCAGCGTCTCCGCGAGCTCACCCCCGAGGAGCGCACTGTGCTCCGCCAGGCCGCCCCCATCCTCGACCGCCTCGCCCAGCAGGACTGACCAGAAAGCAGCATGAGCCCCACCTTCCGCGCCCTCCGCAACCCGAACTACCGGCTCTACCTCGCCGGTAGCGTCGTGTCGAACACCGGCACCTGGATGCAGCGGGTGGCGCAGGACTGGCTGGTGCTGCACCTGCCCGGCAACAGCGGCACCGAGCTCGGCATCACGACCGGCCTCCAGTTCCTGCCGATCCTGCTGCTCTCGCCGTACGCCGGCGTGATCGCCGACCGGTTCCCCAAGCGTCGGCTGATGCAGCTGACGCAGGCGACGATGGCGTTCACCTCGCTGCTGCTCGGCCTGATCGCCGTGCTCGGGGTGGCCCAGACCTGGCACGTCTACGTGCTGGCCCTCCTCTTCGGCGTCGGCGCCGCCTTCGACACCCCTGCCCGCCAGGCGTTCGTGTCCGAGATGGTCGGCCCCGACGACCTCACCAACGCCGTCGGCCTCAACTCGGCCAGCTTCAACGCGGCGCGCATCGTCGGCCCGGCGGTCGCCGGCCTGATGATCGGCGCGCTGGGCGGCGGCCCCGAGGCCACCGGCTGGGTGATCCTGATCAACGCCTTCTCCTACCTCGCGGTGATCTGGCAGCTCGAGCGGATGGACGTCACCCTGCTGCAGTCGCCGAAGCGGCGACCGCGCGAGCCCGGCATGCTCGTCGAGGGGGTCCGCTACGTCCGCAGCCAGCCGAAGATGATCCTGATCCTGGTGATCGTGTTCTTCGCCGGCACCTTCGGCATGAACTTCCAGATCACCTCGGCCCTGATGGCCACCGAGGTGTTCGGCAAGGGCGCCGGCGAGTTCGGCCTGCTCGGCTCCGCGATGGCGGTCGGCTCCCTGACCGCCGCCCTGCTGAACGCGCGACGGACCCGGATCCGCCTGCGGCTGGTGATCGTGGCCGGCGTCGCCTTCGGCCTGGCCGAGATCGTCGCGGGCCTGCTCCCGACGTACCTGACGTTCGCGCTCTTCGCCCCGGTCATCGGCTTCTTCGCCCTGACCATGCTCAACTCCGCCAACGCCACCATGCAGACCGAGTCCGACCCGGCGCTGCGCGGCCGCGTGATGGCGCTCTACTTCACCGTCGTCATGGGCGGTACGCCGCTGGGCGCCCCCGTGATCGGGTGGATCGGCCAGCACCTCGGCGCCCGCTGGACCCTGGTCGTGGGCGGCGCGCTCTGCGTCGTGGGTGTGCTCCTCGCGGTGGCGATCTACGAGCGGCTGCGCCGAGGCTCGGACGCTGGGATCGAGGCCCGGGACGACGCGGTGCTCGCGCTCCGCTGAGCGTGCCGACGGCGTTTTGACCGTGCTAGGGGCCCCGGGTAGTCTTTTTCCTTGTGTCTGGGACAACCGGACCGCTGTGCGTGCCCGGAAACGTTCGGGCGATCACGATGCTCCTGTCAGGCGACACGCCCGACCTCGGGGGCTAGCCCAGCGGGTTGACCTAGCACCGCCCGGACACACAGCTCCAACACCGTGCGAGCAGGGCGCTCGTACTGACAGCAAACCAGAAGGGGAACCACCCGGTGCCCACTATTAACCAGCTGGTCCGCAAGGGCCGCCAGGACAAGGTGTCGAAGAACAAGACGCCTGCCCTGAAGGGATCTCCGCAGCGCCGTGGCGTCTGCACCCGCGTCTACACCACCACCCCGAAGAAGCCGAACTCCGCCCTCCGCAAGGTCGCCCGTGTGCGCCTGTCGAGCGGCGTCGAGGTCACGGCGTACATCCCGGGCGTCGGTCACAACCTCCAGGAGCACTCGATCGTGCTCGTCCGCGGCGGCCGGGTGAAGGACCTCCCCGGTGTCCGCTACAAGATCATCCGCGGCACCCTCGACACCCAGGGCGTCAAGAACCGCAAGCAGGCTCGCAGCCGCTACGGCGCCAAGAAGGAGAAGAGCTGATATGCCGCGCAAGGGTCCCGCTCCGAAGCGGCCTATCGACATCGACCCCGTCTACGGGTCGCAGCTGGTCTCCCAGCTCGTGTCGAAGGTCCTCCAGGACGGCAAGAAGCAGGTTGCCCAGCGCATCGTCTACACCGCGCTCGAGGGTTGCCGCGAGAAGACCGGCACCGACCCGGTCGTCACGCTGAAGCGTGCGCTCGACAACGTGAAGCCGACCATCGAGGTCAAGTCCCGCCGCGTCGGTGGCGCGACCTACCAGGTCCCGATCGAGGTCAAGGGCACGCGCGGCACCACGCTCGCGCTGCGCTGGCTCGTCGGCTACGCCTCGGACCGTCGCGAGAAGACGATGCACGAGCGGCTCATGAACGAGATCCTCGACGCCTCCAACGGCCTCGGTGCCGCGGTGAAGAAGCGCGAGGACACCCACAAGATGGCCGAGTCCAACAAGGCCTTCGCGCACTACCGCTGGTGACCACGGGCGCAGGCGTGCCCCGCCCACAGGACGGGCCGCCTGCGCTCCACCCGCAATTCCTACTTTCTAAGGAACGCTGACAACAGTGGCTGTCGACATCACCACGGACCTCAACAAGGTCCGCAACATCGGCATCATGGCGCACATCGACGCCGGCAAGACCACCACCACCGAGCGCATCCTCTTCTACACCGGCATCACCTACAAGATCGGTGAGGTCCACGAGGGCGCGGCCACGATGGACTGGATGGAGCAGGAGCAGGAGCGCGGCATCACGATCACGTCCGCCGCGACGACCTGCTGGTGGAAGGACCACCAGATCAACATCATCGACACCCCCGGGCACGTCGACTTCACCGCCGAGGTCGAGCGCTCGCTGCGCGTCCTCGACGGCGCCGTCGCTGTCTTCGACGGTGTCGCGGGTGTCGAGCCCCAGACCATGACCGTGTGGCGCCAGGCGAACAAGTACTCCGTGCCCCGGATGTGCTTCGTCAACAAGCTGGACCGCACCGGCGCGGACTTCTTCCGCTGCGTCGACATGATGGTCGAGCGCCTCAACTCCACCCCGCTGGTCCTCCAGCTGCCGATCGGCGCCGAGTCCGACTTCCTCGGAGTCGTCGACCTCGTCGGCATGCGCGCGCTGACCTGGCGCGGCGAGACCACGATGGGTGAGGACTACACCGTCGAGGAGATCCCCGCGGAGCTGGCCGAGCAGGCCGCCGAGTACCGCGAGAAGCTCCTCGAGACGCTGTCCGAGGCCGACGACGAGATCATGGAGAAGTACCTCGAGGAGGGTGAGTTCACCGTCGAGGAGCTCGAGGCCGCGATCCGTCGCGCCACGCTCGCCGACAAGCTCAACCCGGTCCTGTGCGGTACGGCGTTCAAGAACAAGGGCGTCCAGCCCCTGCTCGACGCGGTCGTCAAGTACCTGCCGTCGCCCCTCGACATCGGCGAGATCATCGGCCACTCGACCAAGGACGAGGAGGAGAAGATCGCGCGCAAGCCGGCCGACTCCGAGCCGTTCTCCGGCCTGGCCTACAAGATCGCGTCGGACCCGCACCTCGGCAAGCTGATCTACGTCCGGGTCTACTCCGGCAAGCTCGAGGCCGGCTCGACCGTGGTCAACTCGGTCAACGGCCGCAAGGAGCGGATCGGCAAGGTCTACCAGATGCACGCCAACAAGCGTGAGGAGATCGCGTCGGTCGGCGCCGGCCAGATCGTGGCCGTCATGGGTCTGAAGGACACCAAGACCGGTCACACGCTGAGCGACCCCAACAACCAGGTCGTCCTCGAGTCGATGACGTTCCCGGCCCCGGTGATCGAGGTCGCGATCGAGCCCAAGACGAAGGGTGACCAGGAGAAGCTGGGCACCGCGATCCAGCGCCTCTCCGACGAGGACCCGACCTTCACGGTCAAGTCCGACGAGGAGACCGGCCAGACGATCATCGCCGGCATGGGCGAGCTCCACCTGGAGATCCTCGTCGACCGGATGAAGCGCGAGTTCCGCGTCGAGGCCACCGTCGGCAAGCCGCAGGTCGCCTACCGCGAGACCCTCCGCAAGGAGGTCACGAACCACAGCTACACGCACAAGAAGCAGACCGGTGGTTCGGGTCAGTTCGCGAAGGTCGTCGTCTCGCTCGGCCCCAACATCGACCCCGAGACGGGCACCGGTGCGGGCTACGAGTTCGTCAACAACGTGTCCGGTGGTCGCGTCCCGCGCGAGTACATCCCGTCGGTCGACCAGGGTGGCCAGGACGCCATGGAGTTCGGCGTCCTCGCCGGCTACCCGATGGTCGACGTGAAGTTCACGCTCGAGGACGGCGCCTACCACGACGTCGACTCGTCGGAGCTCGCGTTCAAGATCGCCGGCAACCAGGCCTTCAAGGAGGCCGCCCGCATGGCCAAGCCCGTGCTGCTGGAGCCGATGTTCGCGGTGGAGGTGACGACCCCCGAGTCGTTCCTCGGCACCGTCATCGGTGACATCAACAGCCGTCGCGGCCAGATCCAGGCACAGGAGGAGCGTCACGGTGACATGGTCATCAACGCCCTCGTGCCGTTGTCCGAGATGTTCGGGTACGTTGGCGACCTGAGGTCCAAGACCTCCGGCCAGGCTTCGTACTCGATGGAGTTCGACTCGTACGCCGAGGTTCCCACGAACATCGCCGACGAGATCATCAAGAAGGTCCGCGGCGAGTAATCCTCGTCAGGACCCTCGGCAGCAACAACCAGTACGAGTCAAGTAACAACCCACACAGGAGGAGCCCCAGTGGCTAAGGCGAAGTTCGAGCGGACCAAGCCGCACGTCAACATCGGCACCATCGGTCACATCGACCACGGTAAGACGACGCTCACCGCGGCGATTACCAAGGTGCTGCACGACAAGCACCCGGACCTCAACGCCGCTTCGGCGTTCGAGGACATCGACAAGGCTCCCGAGGAGCGTCAGCGCGGCATCACGATCTCGATCGCGCACGTGGAGTACCAGACCGAGGCGCGCCACTACGCGCACGTCGACTGCCCGGGTCACGCCGACTACATCAAGAACATGATCACCGGCGCGGCTCAGATGGACGGCGCGATCCTCGTGGTTGCCGCCACCGACGGCCCGATGCCGCAGACGCGTGAGCACGTGCTGCTCGCCCGCCAGGTCGGCGTGCCGGCCCTGGTCGTGGCGCTCAACAAGTGCGACATGGTCGACGACGAGGAGCTCATCGAGCTCGTCGAGATGGAGGTGCGCGAGCTCCTCTCGGAGTACGAGTTCCCGGGCGACGACATCCCGGTCGTTCGCGTTGCCGCCTTCCCGGCGCTGCAGGGCGACGCCAAGTGGGGCGACTCGATCATGGAGCTCATGGACGCGGTCGACGAGGCCATCCCCACCCCCGAGCGTGAGACGGACAAGCCGTTCCTCATGCCGGTCGAGGACGTCTTCACGATCACCGGTCGTGGCACCGTCATCACCGGTCGCATCGAGCGCGGCATCGTCAAGGTCGGCGAGGAGGTCGAGATCATCGGCATCCGCGAGGCGGCCCAGAAGTCGACCGTCACCGGCGTCGAGATGTTCCGCAAGCTGCTCGACGAGGGCCAGGCCGGTGAGAACGTCGGTCTGCTGCTCCGTGGCACCAAGCGCGAGGACATCGAGCGCGGCATGGTCGTCATCAAGCCGGGCACCACGACCCCGCACACCAACTTCGAGGCCTCGGTCTACATCCTCTCGAAGGAGGAGGGCGGCCGTCACACGCCGTTCTTCAACAACTACCGCCCGCAGTTCTACTTCCGTACGACGGACGTGACCGGCGTCGTGACCCTCCCCGAGGGCACCGAGATGGTCATGCCCGGCGACAACACGGAGATGTCGGTCGAGCTGATCCAGCCGATCGCCATGGACGAGGGTCTCCGCTTCGCGATCCGGGAGGGTGGCCGCACCGTCGGCGCCGGCCGGGTCACCAAGATCACCAAGTGATCCAGCACTGACACGAAGGGCCCCGACAGCCGCAAGGCTGTCGGGGCCCTTCTGTCTGTGCTGAGAAGGAGCCGAGCCGGCGCCAGTTTTCCGATGCGCGCAGCGCTCCCGGTGAAAACTGGCGCCGGCTCGGCGATCCCACAGCGGACAGCGAGCCGTCGCGCGAGCGCGGAGCCGTAGGGTCGCCTCGTGAGCAGACGTGTGGACGCGGCAGCCGTCGAGGCTGCGGCCGAGGTGCTGGCCCCCGTCGTACGACGCACCGAGCTCGAGCACAGCGTCCGGCTCAGCGAGATCGTCGGGGCGCCGGTGCTGCTCAAGCGGGAGAACCGCCAGCTGACACGGTCCTACAAGGTGCGCGGCGCCTACCACCTGATCAACGGTCTCACCGACGCCGAGCGCGCCCGGGGCGTCGTGTGCGCGAGCGCCGGCAACCACGGCCAGGGCCTGGCCTGGAGCTGCGCCCGGCTGGGTGTCCAGGGCCGGGTCTACGTGCCCGGCAACACCCCACGCCAGAAGCGGCAGCGCATCCTCGCCCTCGGTGAGGGACGCGTCGAGCTGATCGTCGAGGGCAGCACGTACGACGTCGCGGGCGCCGCCGCGCTCGCCGACTCCCAGCAGACCGGCGCCGTCTACGTCCCGCCGTTCGACGACCTGCGCACGATCGCCGGGCAGGGCACGGTCGCCGTCGAGCTCATGGAGCAGTCGACCGTCCCGATCCACACCGTCGTGGTGCCTCTGGGCGGCGGTGGACTCGTCGCCGGGATCGCGACCTGGCTGCGCGAGCGGCACCCGCAGGTGCGCATCGTCGGCGTCGAGCCCCAGGGAGCGGCGAGCATGACGGCCGCCCTCGCTGCCGGTGGTCCGGTGCTGCTGCCCGACGTCGACACGTTCGTCGACGGCGCGGCCGTCGGCCGGGTCGGTGAGCTGACGTTCCCGATCGTCCGCGACCTGGTCGACGAGGTGGTCACCGTCGAGGCGGGTGCCGTGTGCACCGAGATGCTCGACCTCTACCAGGTCGAGGGCATCATCGCCGAGCCCGCCGGTGCCCTGGCGAGCGCCGCCGTGCGCGACCTCGCCGGCACCTTCCCGGCCGACGGCGCCGTCGCCTGCATCGTGTCGGGCGGCAACAACGACGTCAGCCGGTACGGCGAGATCGTCGAGCGATCGCTGGTCCACCAGGGGCTGCGGCACTACTTCCTGGTGTCGTTCCCGCAGGAGCCCGGCGCGCTGCGGCACTTCCTCGACGACGTGCTCAGCGAGACCGAGGACATCGTCGTCTTCGACTACGTGAAGAAGAACAACCGCGAGACCGGGCCCGCGCTGGTCGGGGTCGAGCTCGACACCGCCGCCGGCCTCGCCGGCCTGCTCGACCGCATGGAGGCGAGCCCGCTCACCATCGAGCGCGTGCCGCCGGGCTCGCCGCTGTTCACGTTCCTGATGTGAGCGCGGCGACCGCCTGACCGAAGACCTCCGTGTGCCGGTCCACGTCGGCGACGGTGTGGTGCGGGCTGAAGAGCGCCATGTTGTGGAACGGCGTCAGCAGCACGCCCCGGTTGAGGCACCACA
Source organism: Nocardioides hankookensis (assembly GCF_042658885.1). NCBI lineage: Bacteria > Bacillati > Actinomycetota > Actinomycetes > Propionibacteriales > Nocardioidaceae > Nocardioides > Nocardioides hankookensis. Next base: position 256,739 of record NZ_JBHSRJ010000005.1, read on the forward strand.
GGTGCAGCAGGCCTTCCAGCTCCTCGTCGACGGCCGCGGCCGCGGCTGCACCGTCGCGCGGCGGCGGGCAGAACCAGTACTCCGCGCGGCAGCCCAGCCGCTGCACGTGCCACGGCAGCCCGTGGTCGGCGATCACGCCGGCCACGCCGGCCGCGAACCCTTCCGCAAGCGGCACCGCGACCGCGAAGTCCTCCTCGCGCAGGCAGGTCGACAGCGTGGCCCGGATCGCGGCCAGCGCCAGCGCGTTGCCGGTGAGGGTGCCGCCGACGCCGGCGACGTCGATCTCGTGGCCCAGCATCGGCCCGGAGAGCCGCTCGGCCAGCTCGGCGCTCAGGCCGTACGCCGCGCACGGGATGCCACCGCCGATCGGCTTGCCGACCACCACCATGTCCGGGTCGAGGCCCCAGGCGACGGTGGCGCCGCCGGGCCCCGCGCAGAGCGTGTGGGTCTCGTCGTTGACCAGCAGCACGCCGTGGCGGCGGGTCACCTCGCGGACGCCTTCCAGGTAGCCCGGCTCGGGCAGCACGATCCCGATGTTGGTCAGCGCGGGCTCCATCAGGAGGCAGGCCACGTCGCCGACGGCCAGGCGCCGGTCCAACGCGTCGAGGTCGTTGAACGGCACCACGGCCGTGGTCTCGGCGACGTCGACCTGCGGGCCGAGGGCTCCCGGCCGCGGCACCACCCGCCCCGCTTGTCCTGAGCCTGTCGAAGGGTCGAGGACGGCGAGCGTCTCGTCGACGGTGCCGTGGTAGCACCAGTCCATCACCGCGATCCGCGGCCGACCGGTGAGGTGGCGCGCGAAGCGGAGCACGAACCGGTTGGCGTCGGTCGCCGACATCGCGAGCTGCCACGACGGCAGGCCGAAGCGCCGGGCCAGCTCCTCGCCGACCCAGATCGCGTCGGCCGACGGCAGCATCGTGGTGATGCCGCGCGAGGCACGCGCCGTGAGGGCCTCGGTGACCTGGGGGAGTGCGTGACCGGTCATCGCGCCGGTGTCGCCGAGGCACAGGTCGACGTACTCGACGCCGTCGACGTCGGTGAGCCGGGCGCCGGACGCCGACTCGAAGAAGAGCGGGAAGCGGCCCGGCCAGCGCGTCATCCACGGCATCGGCACGCCGGCGAGCAACGGCCCGCGGGCCTGCTCGGCCAGCTCGGCCGACCGCGGGTGCAGCTCGGCGAAGAGTTCCTCCTCCTGGGCGCGGAGGGACGCGATTCGGGTGCGGTCGGTCATGACGGGAAGATAGACGACATGAACGACGAAGGCGTCCGACCCGCGCGCCCGCACCACAAGCTGACCGACGACGGCCGCCGGATGCGCGAGGTGCTCACCTACTCCCGGCGAGGCAGCCGGTTCACCCCGCGGCAGCAGGAGGCGTGGACGGCGTACGCCGAGCGGTGGTGGGTGCCCGACGAGGCCGTCGACGACCCGGCGTTCACGCTGGCCGGTCTCTTCGGGCGCGAGGCGCCGCTGATCGTCGAGATCGGGTCGGGCATCGGGGAGTCGACCGTCGAGCTGGCGCGGACCCGGCCGGACCACGACGTCGTCGCGTTCGAGGTCTGGCGTCCCGGCGTCGCCGACACCCTGGGCCGGATCGGGGACGCGGGCCTGACCAACGTGCGGATGCTCAGCGTCGATGCCGTCTGGTCGATCGAGCACCTGGTCGCGCCGGACAGCCTCGCGGGCCTGTGGATCTTCTTCCCCGACCCGTGGCACAAGGCTCGTCACCACAAGCGTCGCCTGGTCACCCCGGCCTTCGCGTCCCTCGCCGCCCAGCGACTCGCGTCCGGGGCCGAGTGGCGGCTGGCGACGGACTGGGCCGACTACGCGGAGCAGATGGTCGAGGTCCTCGACGCCGAGCCCCTGCTCAGCGGCGGCATCGTCGAGCGCTGGGCGGAGCGTCCGGTGACGAAGTTCGAGCGCAAGGGCATCGCGGCCGGGCGCGACATCGTCGACCTCGCCTACGTGCGCGGCTGAGCCGTCGTCCCGCGCACGACCAGCTGTGTCGGCAGGATCACCTGCTCGGGCTTCCAGTCGTCGTCGGTGAGGGCGGCGAGCACCTGGGTCGCCGCGACCCGGCCCTGCTCGTGCACGGGCTGCGCGACCGTGGTGAGGTCGAAGTAGGTGGCCATCTCGTGGTCGTCGATGCCGATCACCGACAGGTCCTCGGGCACGCGTACGCCGAGCTCTCGGGCGGCCCGCAGCGCACCGATCGCCATCTCGTCGGACGCCGCGAAGATCGCCGTCGGCGCGACCTCGAGGCCGAGCAGCTGCCGAGCCGCACGCTGGCCGCCGGCGACGGTGAACTCGCCGTCCTCCTCGAGCTCGGCCCGCAGCGCCACGCCCGCACCCTCCAGCGTGCACCGGTAGCCCGCCAGGCGCGCCGAGGGAGCGGTGAAGTCGAGGACGCCCTCGGTCGCGCCACCCAGGTAGGCGATGCACCGGTGCCCGAGGTCGACCAGGTGCTGGGTCGCGGTCGCGGCCGCCTCGTGGTCGTCGATGCGCACCGTCGCCCACCCGGGCATGTCGGCGCCGATGATCGTGACCGGGCGACCGAGCCGCGACAGCCGCTCCAGCTCGTCCGGGCTCGGCTTCAGGCTGAGGATCAGGACGGCATCCACGCGCTTGGTCAGCAGGCTGGTCTCGAACACGCGGTGCCGGGCCGAGGGGTCCCCGGCCAGGTTGTAGAGCAGCAGGTCGTAGCCGCGCTCACGGAGCACCTCCTCGGCGCCCTGCACGAGCGCCGCGAAGAACCACTGCGTCACCCGGGGCACGATGACCGCGACCGTGCGGGTCTGCCCGCTGGCCAGCCCGGCGGCGCTCGGGGAGGGCACGTAGCCGAGCCGGCGGGCCGACTCCATCACGCGTTCCCGGGTCTCCTCGGAGACACCCGCGAGCCCGCGCAGCGCGCGCGAGACGGTCGCCGTGGACATCTCCACGTCGCGCGCCACGTCCTTGATGCTCGTCACAGCGGGAGCGCTCCCACTTTCCCGGCCCAGGCACTACGGTGGTGCCCATGACTGTGCACCTCCCGGACGGATCCACCCTCGCCTTCGGTGCCGCGACCGCGGCGTACCAGATCGAGGGGGCGAGCACCGAGGACGGCCGCGGGCCGTCCATCTGGGACACCTTCGCCGCGAAGCCGGGCGCGACCCGGGACGGGCGCGACGGGTCGGTGGCCTGCGACTCCTACCACCGCTACGAGGAGGACCTCGACCTGGTGGCCGGCTTGAACGCCGGCTGGTACCGCTTCTCCGTCGCCTGGCCGCGGATCGTGCCGGCCGGCACGGGAGCCGTCGAGACGCGTGGGCTGGACTACTACGACCGCCTCGTCGACGCGGCCCTGGCGCGCGGGGTGCAGCCGACCGCCACGCTCTACCACTGGGACCTGCCGCAGGCGCTCGAGGACCGCGGCGGCTGGCTCGAGCGCGGCACCGCCGAGGCGTTCGCCGACTACGCGATGGTCGTCCACGACCACCTGGGCGACCGGGTCAAGGTCTGGGCCACGCACAACGAGCCGTGGTGCGCCGCCTACCTGGGGTACGCCGCGGGCATCCACGCGCCGGGTCGCAAGGAGGGCGCCGCCGGGCACCGGGCCGCCCACCACCTCAACCTCGCCCACGGCCTCGCGGCCGCCCGCCTCCACGAGGCCGGCGTCCACGACGTCGGCATCGTGCACAACCTGGCGCCGTTCTGGCCCGAGACCCCGGAGGCAGCACAGGCCGCCGACGAGCTCGACGCCGTGCGCAACCGCATCTGGACGGGCCCGCTCGTCGACGGCGCGTACGACGAGGGCCTGCTGCGGGTCGCCCCGGTGCTCGCCGACGACACCCTGGTCCGCGACGGCGACCTCGCGCTGGTGCACGGCTCGGCCGACTGGCTCGGCGTCAACTACTACACGCCGTTCCGCCCGACCCTCGCCGACCCCAGCCTCGACGTCCACCCCGAGGTCGAGGCCTACCCGGGCGTGACCCCGGTGTCCTTCGTGGTCCGCGAGCCCCGCACCGACATCGGCTGGGAGGTCGACGGCTACGGCCTCGAGGAGCTCCTCGTCGACACCCACAAGCGCACCGGCCTCCCGATCGTGGTGACCGAGAACGGCGCGGCGTACGCCGACGACGTGCTCGTCGAGGGCGCCGCCGGTCACGTGGTCGACGACCAGGACCGGATCGGCTACCTGCGCGACCACATCGCCGCCACCGAGGCCGCCCGAGCGGCCGGTGCCGACGTCCGGGGCTACATCGTGTGGACGCTCCTCGACAACTTCGAGTGGGCCGAGGGCTACACGAAGACCTTCGGGGTCGTGCACATCGACCCCGAGGACCTCGCCCGCACCCCCAAGGCGTCCTACCACTGGCTGAGCGAGCACATCGGCTCCGCTTCGTCCTGACCGCCGCGCCGTCGATCAGCCCTTGACGCTGCCGGCCATCAGGCCGCGCACGAAGTAGCGCTGGAGCGACAGGAAGACGATCAGCGGCACCACCAGCGAGACGAAGGCGCCCGCGGAGAGCAGGTACCAGTCCTGCCCGCGGGTGCCCGACAGCTCGGCGAGCCGGACCGTCAGCGGTGACGTGTCGAGGCTGCCGCCGCTGAACACCAGCGCGACCAGCAGGTCGTTCCAGACCCACAGGAACTGGAAGATGCCGAACGCGGCGATGGCGGGCGCCATCAGCGGCAGCATGATCCGGCTGAAGATCTGCACGTGGCCGGCGCCGTCGACGCGTGCCGACTCGATGAGCTCGCCCGGGATCTGCGACATGAAGTTGTGCAGCAGGTAGATCGCCAGCGGCAGCGCGAAGATCGAGTGCGAGAGCCAGATCGTGTAGAAGCCGCCGCCGGGTGCCTCGGAGCCTGCGAGGCCGAGGTCGACGTACAGGGACTGCAGCGGGATCATCGTCACCTGGATCGGCACGATCTGGAGCGCGAAGACGGCGACGAAGAGCAGGCTCCGGCCCGGGAACCGCATCCAGGCGAAGGCGTACGCCGCCATGGTCGCGATGCTCACCGGGATCAGCACGGCCGGGATCGTGATCACGATCGAGTTGATGAAGAACGTCGCGAAGTCGGTGTTCGGGTCGTTCAGCACCGCGTCGTAGTTGTCGAGCGTGAACGACGGGTTGGTGAAGATCGTCCACCAGCCGCTGGTCTTGACGTCGCCCTCGGGACGGAACGACGTGATGAACAGCCCGATGGTCGGGATCGTCCAGAGGACCGCGATCACGACCGCGGCGAGCGACGCCCAGGGCGAGGTGAGCGCCTTGTGCGCGCTGGTGGCGACGGACTCCTTGGCGACCGTGGCCTCGACGTCGGTGACTGCGGTGCTCATCGTGCCTCCAGCTTGCGCATCTGACGGACGTTGTAGACGACGATCGGGATCACCAGGATGAAGATCAGCACGCCGAGCGCGGCGCCGAGACCCTGGTTGAACGACGTGAAGCTCTGGCGGTAGAACTCGAACGCCAGCACGCTGGTGTCGAAGTTGCCACCGACGGTGGTGCGCACGATGTCGAACGCCTTGAGGGTGGTGATGCTGATCGTGGTGAGCACGACGATCAGCGAGGGGCGGATGCTCGGGACCGTGATCTGGCGGAAGAGCTGCCACGGGCCGGCGCCGTCGAGACGGGCGGCCTCCATGATGTCGTCGGGGATCGCCTTGATCGAGGCGGACAGGATCGTCATCGCGAAGCCGGCCTGGACCCAGATCATGATCACGATCAGGAACAGCGTGTTCCAGGGGGACTCCTGGAGGAAGCGGTAGGTCTCGAAGCCGAGCGACTTCAGGATCTGGTTGGCGATGCCGATCTGGGCGTTCTCCGTGTCGCTGTAGCTGTAGACGAACTTCCAGATGATCGAGGCGCCGACCAGCGAGATGGCCATCGGCAGGAAGATGAGGGCCTTCGCGAACTTCTCGAACCGGGCCCGGTCGATGAGCACGGCGTACACGAGTCCGAACACGGTCGAGAACAGCGGGACCAGGACGACCCAGGCCACCGTGTTGAGCAGCACCCGTACCTGGTCGTCGTCGGTGAAGATCGTGACGTAGTTGTCGAACCCGATGAACTCCTTGCCGCTCGCGTTGAAGAACGACTGGTACATCGTGACGATCGCGGGGTAGACGAGCCCGACGCTGATCATGGCGATCGCGGGGAGGACGAAGGCGGCCGACTGGGCCAGCTCTCCCTTGCGCGACCGCATCCGTTGGGTCGCGAGCAGGATCACCGCGACGACTCCGAAGAAGAGTCCGATCGCGATGAACATCTGGACGAACTTCTCACCTGCGGACATGAAGCACTCCCGGTGGTCGGGCGGCGTAGCGGCGGCTCACGCGGCCGGGTGGACAGGAGAAGGGTGCCGGGCCGCGAGGCCCCCGTCCAGAGGAGGGGGCCCGCGCGGCCCGGCGGGGTGTGGCTGCCCGCCGGCCGGTCAGCGACCGGCCGGCGGGCGGTCGATCACGGCCAGGACGCCTCGATGTTGTCGAGGGTGTCCTGCGTGCTCTGGTTCTCGCCGATCCAGGCAGTCATCTCCTTCCAGAAGGACCCGGCGCCCACGGCACCCGGCATCAGGTCGGAGCCGTCGAAGCGGAAGACCGCGTCGGGGTTCTGCAGGATCTCGACCGACGTCTTGTCGATCGGGCTGGCCACGTTGGCGATGTCCAGGTTCTTGTTCGCGCTGACGAAGCCACCGTTCGGGGTCGCCTTGCCCTTCTCGTTGACCCACTCGCCACCGGAGATGTAGGTCATCAGGGCCTGCGTCTCGATGCTGTCGGTGAACGCCGTCACGAACTCGCCGCCGCCGAGGACCGGGCTGCCGAACTCGTCACCCATCGGGGGCAGGTAGAACGCGTAGGCGTCGCCGTTCTCGGAGACGTCCGTGCCCTCGGGCCAGTTGGCGGCGTAGAAGCTCGCCTGGCGGTGCATCGCGCACTTGCCGTCGAGGATCGGGAGACCCGCGTCGGTGAACTCGGTGCTGGCGATGGACTTCGAGTCACCGAAGCCACCGTTGACGTAGTCCTCGTTCTTGAGGATGTCGCCGACCTTGTCCAGCGCGGTGACCACGGCCGGGTCGTTGAACGCGATGTCGTGGTTGACCCACTGGTCGTAGACGTCCGGGCCGGCGGAGCGCAGCATCACGTCCTCGAGCCAGTCGGTGGCCGGCCAGCCGGTGGCGTCACCGGAGCCGATGCCGGCGCACCAGGGCTTCATGCCGCTGGCCGCGATGGTGTCGGAGAGCTGCAGCATCTCGTCCCACGTGGTCGGGACCTTCCAGCCCTTCTCCGCGAACATCTTCGGGGAGTACCACACGAAGGACTTCACGTTGGCGGTGAGCGGCGGCGCGTAGAACTTGCCGTCGACCGTGCCGTAGGCCTTCCAGTCCGGGCCGTAGAACTCGTCCACGTTGTCGGACACCGTCTTGGGCGCCTCGACGACCTTGCCCGTGTCCTGGACGAGCGTCTTCAGCAGACCGGGCTGCGGGATGAACGCGATGTCCGGCGGGTTGCCGCTCTTGACGCGGACGACCAGCTGGGCCTCGAACTCCTTCGAGCCCTCGTAGTCGACCTTGGCGCCGGTGCAGTCCGTGAACAGCTTGAACGAGTCCTTGTACGGCTGGTCCTCGGGGGCGACGATCGAGGTGTAGATCTTGACCGACTTGCCGCTGAGGTCGCCGAACTGCGTCAGCTGCTCACATTCGGCCTTGCCCTCGCCGGGCGAGGTGCCGCTGGCCTTGTTGCTGCCTTCTGAGTCGCTGCCGCCACAGCCAGCGAGGACGAGTCCTCCGCTGACGAGAACGGCAGCGACTGCCATTCCGCGACGCGTGTTGCGTGATCGCATGCGTGCATTCCTCTCTGGGTTGTCAGCAGGTCCGTCTAGTCCGCGCGCCTTCAAACCCGCTCCGTCGAGGACGATGCAAACGTTTACGCGCGTGTCCGTCAAGGACTGCCGATCACGATTCTGTAACGCAGGTCACATTTCAATGGGAACGCTCCCACGACCGGATGATAGCCACATCTGCCGGGATCGCGCCGCAGGATCTCCGAGTTTGTTTCGGGCAGGTGACGCCCGGTCTGCACCACCGCTGCGGCGCTCGGTCCGTCCGGCGCGAGGCTCCGCTCGCCGCAGAACTTGCGGGCCGACCGCCCGTTCGGGCCACATCAAGGGTTATCCCCCTTGGTCTAGACCAGTGTCTTCGGAAGGGTCGATGGCGTCAGACGGTCCCGACGGAAGGTTCAGCATGTCGAAGAGAGCAGTCATCGCCGTGGCGGTGCTCGCCACCGGTTCGCTCACCGCACTGGGAGCCACCAGTGCCCCGGTCGGCGCGGCGCCCGCGGCGGACAGCGGTCGCGCACCCCTGGTCCGCTCGACCGACGCGGTCGACGGTCAGTACATCGTCGTCCTCGACCACGGCACGACCACGACAGCCCTGAAGGACACCCGGCAGGACGTCCGCCAGGACGGCGGCACGGTCACCGACACCTACTCGCACCTCGGTGCGTTCGCCGCGACCCTCACGGCCGCCGAGCTGTCCGAGGTCCGCGACGACCCGGACGTCGCCTTCGTCCAGGAGAACGGCGTCGTCTCGATCCAGGCGAGCCAGCCGGGCGCGACCTGGGGCCTGGACCGGATCGACCAGGCCGACCTCCCGCTCTCCGGCTCCTACGAGTACGACGCGACCGGGTCCGGCGTGACGGCGTACATCATCGACACCGGCATCAACGCCGGGCACAACGACTTCGGAGGCCGGGTCGGCTCCGGGTACGACGCGGTCGGCGACGGCAACGGCAGCAACGACTGCAACGGGCACGGCACCCACGTCGCGGGCACGGTCGGCGGCGCGACCTACGGCGTCGCGAAGGACGTCGACCTGGTGCCGGTGCGGGTCCTCGACTGCGAGGGCAGCGGCACCGACACCGGTGTCATCGACGGCATGGACTGGGTCGCCGGCCAGGGCGGGTCCGGAGTGGCCAACATGAGCCTCGGCGGCGGCGCGAGCGCGGCGATCGACGCGGCGATCGACCGGATCGTCGCGTCCGGCATCACGGTCGCGGTCGCGGCCGGCAACGAGACGACCGACGCCTGCGACAGCTCGCCCGCGCGGGCCGCGTCGGCGATCACCGTGGCGGCCTCGAACATCGACGACGAGGCGGCGTACTTCTCCAACTACGGCTCCTGCGTCGACCTCTACGCGCCGGGTGAGGACATCACGTCCGACTGGATCGGCAGCAGCTCGGCGACGAACACGATCTCGGGCACGTCGATGGCGACGCCGCACGTGACGGGCGCGGCCGCGCTCTACCTGGAGGAGCACCCGGGGTCGTCCCCGGCGCAGGTCACCTCCGGGCTGCTCGCCGCCGCCACGTCCGGCGTCGTCTCCGGCACCAACGGCTCGCCGAACCTGCTCCTGAACACCGGCTTCTGACGACCGGGTTTTGAGTCCTCGACGTCCTCGACCGGGTGCTGCTGGAGAATCGGCAGCACCCGGTCTCAACCTTTCCGGGGCCCAGACGCTCTTCTCCTCCTGACGGCGGCGAAAGGCTCGGAGGATGAGGACATGACAGGCGCGGAGCTCGGGTTCAGCGAGTTCATGGCTGCTCGCTGGGCGCCGCTCTACCGCACGGCGTACCTGCTCTGCGGCAACGCGCACGAGGCCGAGGACCTGCTCCAGGGAGCGCTCGCCCGCACCTGCGTGCGGTGGGACTCGATCCGTGACAAGGGTGCCGCTGACGCCTACGTACGCCGCGCGATGGTGCACGCCGCCTCGCGGCAGTGGGGCCGGCGCGGCCGCGAGGTCGTCACCGACGAGGTGCCCGACCTCGGCCACCTCGGTGGCCTCGACGTGCGCGCCGACCACCTCGCGCTGTGGGCGGAGATCCGCAGGCTGCCCCCGCGGATGCGCGCCACGCTCGTGCTGCGCTACGTCGAGGACCTCACCGAGGCCGCGACCGCCCACGAGCTCGGCTGCTCCGTCGGAGCGGTCAAGAGCCAGACCCACCACGCCCTGAAGCGGCTGCGCGCAGCCCTTCCCGACCTGCAACTCGCCGAGGAGAAGTCATGACCACCACCGAGGTCCGTGAGGCCCTGTCCGAGGTCCGCGACGCCGTCGCGGTCCCGTCCGTCGACCGGCTCGCCTTCGAGCGGCGGGTCCGCGCCGAGCGGCGACGCCGTACGACGGGCCGGGTGCTGGTCGCGAGCGCCGCGTCGGCGGTCGTCGTGGGCAGCGCCGCGCTCTGGGCGGTGCAGGGCCGGGAGCCGGTGGCTCCGGACGCGACGCCCTCCGCGGTCGCCCCGACGCCCACCGCGCCTGGGCTCGCCGTGGTCGCCCTCGAGGGCGAGCTCAACGTCATCGACCCGCAGGGCGACGGCGGCTACGCGCCCGGCATCGTCGTCGAGCAGGTGCTCGGCCGCACCGCCGGCGGCGTCGCGATCGTGCGCCAGGCCGACCCCGGCAGCCGGGTCGTCGTCGTGCCGATGGAGCCGGACGGGGAACTCGACCGGGACTCGAGCCGCTGGACGGGGTACGGCGGTCCGGTCGTCCTGAGGGCCTGGCTCTCCGCGGACGGCACGACGTTCACGACCCAGGAGGTGGACGGCGCCGTGCACCTGCGCGACGTCGCCACGACCGACGACACCGTGCTCGCCCACCTCGCGACCGGGTCGCAGGTCGCCGCCGCCGACGCAGATCGGTGGGTCGAGCGGCTCGGCGCCGGCACCCTGCGACTGCACACCCCGGACGCCGTGCACGACCTGGACGTCACCGGGTCGTCGAACGCCGTCGGCCGGGTCGAGATCGCCGGTCCGACCGTGGCCGTGCACACGCGTGGCGGCGTGCAGCTGTTCTCCGCCGAGGACGGCAGCCGGGAGGCCGTCGACCCCGGCGACCCCGTCGGCGCCCTGTCCCGTGACGGCAGCCTCTACGCTGCCGCCGATCCCGACACGGTGTCCGTCACCGACCTCGGGACCGGTGCGGTCGTCCGTCTCCGCGGACTCGACGGGGCGCCGCTCGACGCGTCCGTGCCGGTGCGGTGGCAGGACGACGACCGCTTCCTGGTGGTCGGTGTCGACCAGGTCCGGACCGGCAACCACATCCTGTGGGACTGCTCCTACGCGCTGGGTCGCTGCACCGAGCGCTACGACGACCCGACCGGGACGCTCGCGCTGCCTACGAGCTGAGGTCCGCGGGGGTGAACTCCCGCGGCTCGACCAGCACGATCCAGTTGCCCGAGTTGTCGCGGCACAGCGCCTCGACGCCGTACGGCCGCTCCTCGGGCTCCTGGAGGAACTCGACGCCCTTGGCGCTGAGCTCCTCGTAGGTCTTCTGGCAGTCGTCGACGCTCATGCCGAGACCGTTGAGGCCACCGTCGGCCTGGGCGCGATTCATCGCCTCGACCAGCTCGGCCGAGAAGGGCGGGCCCGGGACCGTGAGGTGGACGGCGAGCTCGGGCTGGCTCGGGTGGTTGACGGTGCACCAGCGGTAACCCTCTCCGAGGGTGATGTCGTCCTTGAGCTGGAAGCCGAGCACGTCGACGTAGAAGTCACGGGAGGCGTCGATGTCCTGCACGAAGACCGACGCGATGGCGATGTGGGTGATCATGCGACCACGCTAGGAGCCGCTGACCTCGCCTGGCTTCTCCTGGCTTGCGCGTTCGTGCCCGGACCGTTCGGCCAAGCCCCACTGGAAGATGTAGCAGCCCGGGATCCGCGGCGCGCCGTCCGCGGCGTACCGGCGCTGGAACTCGCTCGGGCTCTCGCCGACCAGCTCGCTGAACCGGCTGCTGAACGAGCCCAGGCTCGAGTAGCCGACCGCGTGGCACACCTCGGTGACGGTCAGGTTGGTGGCGCGCAGCAGGTCCTGGGCGCGCTCGACCCGGCGCTCGGTGAGGTACGCCGCGGGCGTGCGGCCGTACGTCGCCTTGAACAGCCGCTGGAAGTGGAACTTGCTGAGCCCCGCGACCGCGCCGAGCGTCTCGAGGTCGAGCGGCTGGGTGTAGTGCCGGTCGATGTGGTCGCGGGCCTGCCGCAGGTGCACCAGGACGTCGCCGGGCGCGCGCACCGGGGTGCTCATCGACGGGCGACCAGCCGGTGCCGGAGCTGAGCCTCACGGGCGAGCCGGGCGCTGTCGCGCTCGCGGCGGGCCGCGACGACCGCCGCGAGGTAGGCCTCCGGAGGGGTGCCCGGCGGCGGTGCCGGCGCGACGTACTCGCTGACGGCGCTGGCGAGGCGCTCGCCGATCGCGGCCCGGGCGGCGGGGTCGATCTGCTGGCGCCCGAGGAACTGTCGTACGGCGAGGGCGAGCCCGGTCGGGAGCCGTGCCATGTCGGCCTGGGCGGCCCAGGCGGCGAGCGGCGGCGGCATCGCGGCGGGCGGGCCCAGGACGAGCCGGACCCGGTCGCGGACGACGTACGTCCCGGCGGCGTAGTCGCCGAGCCGCTTGCCGCGCGCGCTGACCAGGGCGGAGAAGAACGCCGGCGCCCCGAAGAAGACGTAGATCTCGACCACGCCGACCAGGGCGCGCACGAACGCGTGCTGGAAGGAGATCGGGCCGGCGTCGTCGCGGACGGTGCGCAGGCCCAGGGCGAGCTTGCCGAGCGACTTGCCCCGTGTGAGGGTCTCGAACGTCGTGGGGAAGACGACCAGGGACACGATCACCGCGCCCAGCGACGCGACGGCGATCAGCGCCGCGTCGGCCTGGAGCGCCGCGATGACCAGCGCGAGGACGAGCCCGATCAGCAGGCAGAACGTGGCGACGACGTCGATCAGGCCCGACGCGATCCGGGTGCCGAGGCTGGCCGGGGGCAGGTCGAGCGCCACCGCCTCGCCGGTCACGAGGTCGTCGGTGGTGAGCGTCGCGAACTCCGGTGTCGCCATCGTCGGTGAGTCTAGGGCCGGGCCAGGCCCTAGGCTCCGGGCCATGGACCTCGACGCGTACGTCGCGGCGCACGTCGCCGAGTGGCGCCGGCTCGAGGAGCTGTCGCGGCGCCGGCGGCTGTCGGGTCCGGAGTCCGACGAGCTGGTGGAGCGCTACCAGCAGGTCGCGACCCAGCTCTCCGTCGTACGCACCTCGGCGCCCGACGCCAGTGTGGTCGCCTACCTCTCGACGCTGCTGGCGCGGGCCCGCAACCGCGCGTCCGGCACCCGCACCAGCACCTGGCGCGGCGTCCGCGGGTTCTTCGTCGACCGCTTCCCGGCCGCGCTCTTCCGGCTGCGCCGGTGGTGGCTCGGCACGCTCGCCGCCAACGTGGTGGTGACCGGCGTGATGATGGTCTGGCTGCTCGGCCACCCCGACGTCGAGCAGAGCCTGCTCTCGCCCGAGCAGGTCGACCAGCTGGTCAGCCACGACTTCGAGGACTACTACAGCGACTACGCCGCCAGTCACTTCGCGGCGCAGGTCTGGGTCAACAACGCGTGGGTGGCCGCCCTGTGCATCGCGCTCGGCGTCCTCGGGCTGCCGGTGATCTACCTGCTCTTCCAGAACATCGCCAACCTGGCGATCGTCGGCTCGATCATGATCCGCCACGACCACGGCTCACACTTCTGGGGGCTGATCCTCCCGCACGGCCTGCTCGAGCTGACCGCCGTGTTCGTCGCCGGCGGCACCGGGCTCAAGCTCTTCTGGTCGTGGGTCGAACCCGGGGCGCTGACCCGCACCCAGTCCCTGGCCCGCGAGGGCCGCACCGCCGGCACGATCTCCCTCGGCCTGGTCGCGGTGCTGTTCGTCAGCGGGGTCATCGAGGCGTTCGTGACGCCGTCCGGCCTGCCCACCTGGGCGCGCGTCGGGATCGGCCTGCTCGCCGAGGCCGTCTTCTTCGCGTACGTCTTCGTCCTCGGCCGCCAGGCCTTCCACCGCGGTCAGACCGGCGACCTCGACGCCGCCCTCCTCGAGGACCGCGTCGCGACCCAACCCTGAACCGACCGTCAGAGGAGGCCGCGGGCCTTGAGGGCGAGGTAGTGGTCGGCGAGCACGGGCGGCAGGTCGTCCGCGTCGACGACGTCGACGCCGAGCGCCCGCAGCAGCCCGGCGGTGTAGCGCCGCCGGCCGATCACCTGCTCGGCGGCCGCGGCGTCGTACACCTCGTCGAGGGTCGTGCGCGTGCCGCTGAGCTGCTCCAGCTCGGGGTCGCGCACCGACGCGAGCACGACCCGGTGGTGCCGGGTCAGGGCGGCGAGCACCGGCAGCAGTCCCTCCTCGACGGCCGACGGCTCGAGCGGCGTGAGCAGCACGACCAGCGCACGCTGCCTGCCCAGTCCGTTGACGGCGCCGGCCAGGGCGTCCCAGCTCGCCTCGGCGATCACCGGGTCCAGCTCGGCCATCGCCTCCTGGAGCCGGGCCGCGATGTCACGGTTGCCGGCGAAGCGGAGCCGGCTGCGGACCCTGCGGTCGCCGGCCACGAAGTCCACCCGGTCGCCGGCCCGGGTCGCGAGCGAGGCGAGCAGCAGGGCCGCGTCCATCGCCGAGTCGAGCCGGGGCACGTCGCCGATCCGGCCCGCCGACGTACGCGACGTGTCGAGGACCAGCACCACCCGGCGGTCACGTTCGGGCTGCCAGGTGCGCACGACCACGCTGCGACTCCGGGCGCTGGCACGCCAGTCGATGGAGCGTACGTCGTCGCCCTGGACGTACTCCCGCAGCGAGTCGAACTCCGTGCCCTGGCCGCGCACCCGGACGGCGGCCCGGCCGTCGAGGTCGCGGAGCCGGGCCAGCCGGCTGGGCAGGTGCTTGCGCGAGTCGAAGGGCGGCAGCGCCCGGACGCTGCCCTCCACCACCCGGGTGCGCTGGCGGGCGGCCAGCCCGAGCGGCCCGCGCAGCCGCACGGTCACGCCGATCGCGCGCAGGTCGCCCCGGCGCCGGGGGAGGAGCGGCGTCGTGAGCACGACCCGGTCGCCGGGCGGGAGCGAGACCCGGTGCCGGTTGGGGTCGGCGCCCGCGGTCGGCTGCCACGCGTCGCGTACGACGCCGTGCAGGCGTCGGCGCGAGTCGTTGGTCGCCAGCAGCACGGTCGCGGTCGGCTCGCCGAGGCGGACCGCACCGACCGGGGGCCGCACGAGGCCGAGGATCGCGGGCGACGGTGCGAGCAGCAGGTCGACGACCACCAGCAGCAGCACGGCGAGCACCCACAGCCACACGGTGCTCATCTCCGGGCGCAGCACGACCGCCCCTGCTCCCAGCAGGAGCAGCAGCGGGACGCGTCCGGAGATCGACACGGCTACCTCGGCACCGGCACCGAGCCGAGCGCGGACGCGAGCACCTGTGCGACGTCCACGCCCTCGAGCTCCGCCTCCGGGCGCAGCCCGAGCCGGTGCACGAGCGTCGCGTGCGCGAGCGACTTCACGTCGTCCGGCGTCACGAAGTCGCGACCGGTGAGCCAGGCCCAGGCCCGCGCCGACCGCAGCAGCGCGGTCGCGCCGCGGGGGCTGACGCCGAGGCTGAGCGACGGCGACTCCCGGGTCGCCCGGGCGATGTCGACGATGTAGCCGGCGACCTCCGGGCTCACCTGCACCTGGCCGACCGCCGCCCGGCCGGCGGCGATGTCGTCGGCTCCCGCCACCGGTCGTACGCCGGCGCCGGCGACGTCGCGCGGGTCGAACCCGGCGGCGTGGCGACGCAGGATCTCCAGCTCGCTGGCGCGGTCGGGCACCGGCAGCATCACCTTGAGCAGGAAGCGGTCGAGCTGTGCCTCGGGGAGCGGGTAGGTGCCTTCGTACTCGACCGGGTTCTGGGTCGCGGCCACCAGGAACGGCCGCGGCAGCTGGCGCGAGACGCCGTCGACGGAGACCTGGCCCTCCTCCATCGCCTCGAGCAGCGCCGACTGCGTCTTGGGGGGCGTCCGGTTGATCTCGTCGGCGAGCAGCAGGTTGGTGAAGATCGGCCCCTCGCGGAAGTTGAGCTCGCCCTGCCGGCTGTCGATCACCATCGAGCCGGTGATGTCGCCCGGCATCAGGTCGGGCGTGAACTGCACGCGCCGGGTGTCCACGGACAGCGCACCGGCGAGGGTGCGCACGAGCAGCGTCTTGGCGACGCCGGGCACCCCCTCCATCAGCACGTGGCCGCCGCAGAGCAGCGCGACGAGCAGGCCGGAGACGGCGGCGTCCTGGCCGACGACGGCCTTCGCGACCTCGGTGCGTACGGCGGCCAGGCGCTCGCGGGCCTCGTCGCCGGTGGGGGTCTCGCTCATGAGCGGCGTACCTCTTTCTCGAGCTCGGCCAGCTGGTCGGCCAGCGTGATCAGGTCGTGGTCGGTGGAGGGGGGAGTGGCGCGGGGGCCGATCAGGGCGTCGACCTCGGCGAGCGGGCGTCCGGTGTGCCGGGCGACGTCGCGGACCAGCGCGTCCGGGTCCGGGTGCGCACCCAGGCGGAGCAGCTCCGCGACCCGCCCCCGCGCGGCCGAGCGCAGCACGGCGGCGGCGTGCGCACGGTCGCCGGCCTTGCGGTAGAGCCGGCCGCGGCTGCGGGTGGTCTCGATCGCCTTCACGGCCACCGGCAGCGGCTCGATCGCCAGCGGGCCGAGCCGTCGCGCCCGCCACACCATCAGGCCGAGCGTCGCGATCGCGACCAGCCACAGCGCCGGGCGCAGCCACGGCGGCAGCAGCGTGGAGACGCTGACACCGTCGTCGGCGACCAGGTCGTCGAGCGACGGGACGTACCAGACGAGCCGGTCGGACGTGCCGAGCAGCCGCAGCCCGACGGCGGCGTTGTCGGCACGCAGCACCTGGTCGTTGCTGAGCGCCTGCCCGGCACCGAGCAGCTCGACGCGGGGCCGGGGCTCGACCAGGAGCGAGCCGTCGTCGGTGGGGAAGCAGCCCCCGTCGACGGCGTAGGCCAGCGCGTCGTCGACGGCCACCGACAGCCCGGCGTACGTCGGGTCCGCACAGCCGGCGCTGACCGCGTCGTCGACCTGCACGGTGGTCGGGAGCTCGGTGACGCCGAGGGCGTCGGTGGTGCCGGGACCGGGCTCGACGACCACCAGCCGCCCCGCCGCGGTGCGGTCGAGCAGCCGGTCGGTGGTGCTCCGCCCCAGCAGCTCCGTCGACGTCACCACCACGGTCGTGTCGGCGTCGACGTCGGTGTCGTCCAGCGCGTCGGCGCTGCGGACGACGGTCAGGTCGACGCCCTGGTCCTCGAGCACCCGCGCGATCGCCTGGGCGCCGCCGGGGCCAGGGTTGTCGGGGTCGAGCGCGGCGGTCCGGCCGGAGTCCTGCCCGGCGAGCACGATCGCGGTGACCACGGCGAGGACCAGGCCCCCGACGATCAGCACCGTGGACCCGCTCGGCCTGCGGCTGGTCCGCTCCACGGTCGGCGCGCTCATCGGTGTCCCGCCAGCGCGTCGTCGAGCGCGAGGACGTCGGCGGCCTGGTCGCGGGTGGCGGGCCGGTCGCCGTACCGGACCGCGTCGAAGAGCGCCGCGCTGCTGGACACCGGGACCTGCTGGTCGGGGTACGTCGAGGCGAGGGCGCCCGCGACCTCGCGGGCCGTCGCGCCGGGCCGGTCGTCGAGGCGACCGCGCTCGACCTGCCGCACGGTCAGGGCGCGGAACCCGTCGACGAGCGCCGCACCGTTCCGGCCCTCGGCGAGCGCCCGCTCCGCCGAGGCCCGCAGCTGGGCCGCGGTCACCGTCGAGTCCTCGACGACCGGCCCGGGACGGGCCGCCGCCCGCGCCGTACGCCGCGCCCGCGACAGCAGCCAGGCCAGCGCCAGCCCGAGGAGGAGGAAGGCGACGATGGCGGCGAACGCCGACAGCGGCGGAGTGTCGGCGGCGGAGTCGATCAGCCCGTTGAGCTCCCGGTCGAGCCAGTCCAGCAAGCGCAGGAAGAGGTTGCCGTCGTGGTACTCCGGGTGCGCCAGCTCGCGGCGCAGCAGCGAGTGCGCCTCGTCCCCGGACGGGTCGAGCGGCGGATCCGCGGTCAGCACCCGCAGCAGGAGGCTCACGACGCGGTGATCCCCGCCTGCGTCATCAGCTCGACGTCGTACGCCTCCTTGCGCATCCGCTGGTCGAGGTACTGCAGCGAGCTGACCGCCGAGGTGAACGGCGCCACGAACGCCGTGGCCAGCACCGTGCCGAGCGCGTTGACGACGACCAGGATCAGGACGGCGGCGCCCTCGTCGGAGACCGCCAGGCTCGCCAGCGGTCCGATGATCGCGAACGGCACGACGATGATCTGCGAGGCGACGCTGGTGACCACGACCGTCAGCAGCGCGATGCCGAACGTGCGCCAGAACTGGCGCCGGGTGAGCCGGTAGCCGCGGCCGATCGCCGCGAAGACGCCGATCCGCTCGATCATCAGCGCGGGCACCGGCAGGTAGGTCACCCGGATCCAGAGCCACCACGTCGCGGCCACGACCGCGGGACCGGTGACGACGAACCAGACGAGCACGACGACCCACGAGCCGGCGAGCACGATCAGCACGACCGACAGGAGCGCGTACACGCCGAACAGGCCGACCCAGATCAGTCCGATGACGGCGGTCAGGCCGAGCAGCCGCCACCGCGAGCCGCGCGTCGCCGCCCAGGCCTCGCCGAGCGAGAGCCGGCGTCCGATCGCGGCGGCGGCGGTGACGTGGGCGATCATCCCGGTCACGAAGATCAGGCCGACGTACTGGAGGATCGAGCCGACGACGGTCGTCAGGTAGAGCGCACCGACGCCCACCAGGTCGGCGGAGTCGTCGCCCAGGGAGTCGCTGGACAGGTCGACCACCGAGGTCGCGACCGCGGTGACCAGCACGGGGATGGCCATGGCGACGGCCGCGACCAGCACCGCCGACCCCACGGTCGCCTTCGGGTTGAACCGGATGATCCGGAACGCCGCGTCGTAGAAGTCGCCCAGCCCGAGCGGTCGCAGCGGCATCGCGCCCGGCTTGTGGGCCGCGCCGAGCATGCCGGGCGCCCACTGCGGTGGCGGCGGGCCGGCGCCGTACCCGGGAGGCGGTCCCCACTGCTGGGGCGGTGCTGGCGGAGGCGGAGACCATCCCGGCGGGGGTGGGTCGACGGGGCCACCGCCCGGCGGTGGGAACGGCTGGCTGCCCGACATGGGCACAAACCTAGTGCCCGGTCTGCTGCGGTACGGCGTGGCTGGGCAGCACGCACGCCGCATCGAGGCCGAGCACGTGGTTGAGACGGCCGAACGCGAGCCACGACCCGAGGCACATCGAGATCTCGACGATCTCCCGGTCGGAGTAGTGCTCCTTCATCCGGGTCCAGAAGCCGTCGTCGAGCCCGTGGTGGTCGAGGGCGTACCGCTCGGCGTACTCCGCGGCGAGGCGGGTGCGCGCGTCGAAGCTCGACGTGGTGCGCCAGGCGGTCACCGCGTCGGCGAAGGTGTCCTCGACGGTCACCCCGTCGCGCTCGGTGCGCCAGTCCTGGCAGAAGAGGCATCCGTTGATCTGGGCGATCCGCAGCCGGGCCGCCTCGAACTCCCGCAGCCCGAGGGTGGTGTGCTCGTAGACGCTGCCCGCGAACTTCGAGGCGGCGATGCCGATGCCGGGCACCATCTCCCCCCACACGTACATGATCGGGTCCTTGTCCTCGGGCAGGTCGATGATCACGGTGTGCTCCTTCCGATACGGCCGTGCGCAGGGGTGAGGGGTACGTCGAGCCCGCCGTACAGGCCCGGTTGCGCCGCGGTCAGCCACGGGATGGCGTTGACCAGGCGGTTGGCGGCCGTGGCGTTGCCGCCGGCGGCCCGGTTGTCGCCCTCGTCGGTGGCCTCGAGGCTCACCTCGATCCGCGGGCGACCCTCGATCACGACCTTGTGCGCGCCGGCTCCGCCGTCGGGCGGCAGCGGCCAGTCGGGTGCGCAGTCGGGGGAGATCCGGGTGACGTGCTCGACCACGATCCGGGGTACGCCGTCGACCACGCCCTGGACCTCGAAGCGGAGCGCACCCTGCGTGCCGGCCTCGAAGAGGCCCATCGCGTTGGAGACGTCGGACTCCAGCGGACGGCGCTCCAGCGTCTCGCGGATCTCGTCGAGCTCGACCCCGAGCGCCCGGGCGATCATCCGCACCTGACCGCCCCAGACCATCGTGGGGACGCCGGCGGCCACCATCGGCGGCTCGTGGTCCATCGGCTGCCCCATGCCGACCAGCAGTCGCACGGAGTCGGGCTGGTCGTACGTCGAGTAGTCGAAGATCTCCTGGCAGCGCACCTCGTCGACGGTGCCGGCGACCCCGGAGAGCAGGGCGGGGAGCACGTCGTTGCCCCAGCCGGGGTCGACCCCGCTGGCGAACAGCGCACTGGCACCTTCCTTGGCCGCCTCAGACAGCGGGCCGGTCAGCTCCGGCGGCGCGCTGCGGTGGTCGTACAGGGCGTAGAGCGCCGGGGTCACGACGACGGCACCCTGCCGCAGGCACCGCTCGACGTCGGTCGCCGCGTCGTCGGGCCGGATGTCGCCGGACGCCATGTAGGCGACGGCGCCTGCGCCGCCGAGCGTGACCAGGGCCGCGTCGACGTCGGTCGTCGCGGCGACCCCGAGCACCCGGTCGAGGTCGGCAAGGTCGCCGGCGTCCCGGCCGGCCTTGGCGGGGGAGGAGACGACCACGGCCGCGAGCTCGAGGCCGGGGTTCGCGTCGATCGAGCGAATCGCCGCGCGGCCCATGTTGCCGGTCCCCCAGACGACCACGGGTACCCTGGCGCCGACGCGGGCCGCCGGGTAGAACGTGTTCTCGTCCTGCATGTGGGGACGATAGCCGAACTGGTCGGGTTTCGAGACGCGTCGCGAGCCTCCGGCCGAGCGGCCGGTGAATTTGGCGTCGCGCGGGATCTCTGTCAAGATAGTTCGGTTGCTTCGGTGGGTTGCCGGGGTGCACCGCACATCTTGACTTCTGAATCGCGTCTCTAGGACTTGTTCAGTGCTTGGCGTGTGTGGCCGCACCGAACCTGGAGACCCGATCTGCCTGACGAACCGTCGGGCGCCACCAACACCAAGAGCGAGATCCCGGTCTCGTGTTGTGCTCACCAGCGCGACACGCCCGACCGCGGGGGTCGGAGCAGGCGGGGTGGAGGAGCAGCAGGGAGGGGCCGACTCAAGCCGGAGGACGCCTCGGAACACGCACGCGGTACAGAGCGAGAAGGACGAGAGAGACCTATGGCGGGACAGAAGATCCGCATCAGGCTCAAGGCCTATGACCACGAGGTGATCGACACCTCGGCGCGCAAGATCGTGGACACGGTCACCCGTACGGGTGCCAAGGTCGCCGGCCCGGTGCCGCTGCCGACCGAGAAGAACGTGTACTGCGTCATCCGCTCGCCCCACAAGTACAAGGACTCCCGCGAGCACTTCGAGATGCGCACCCACAAGCGCCTCATCGACATCATCGACCCCACCCCGAAGACGGTTGACTCGCTGATGCGGCTCGACCTTCCCGCCGGTGTGGACATCGAGATCAAGCTCTGAGGTCGAGGACATGACTTTCGAACGCAACGTGAAGGGGCTGCTGGGCACCAAGCTCGGCATGACCCAGGTCTGGGACGAGAACAACAAGGTCGTCCCGGTGACCGTCATCGACGCCGGCGCCAACGTGGTGACCCTGGTCCGCACGCCCACCGTCGACGGCTACAACGCCGTCCAGGTCGGGTACGGCGAGATCGAGGGCCGCAAGGTGAACAAGCCGCAGGCCGGCCAGTTCACCAAGGCCGGCACCACCCCCCGTCGTCACATCGTCGAGATCCGCACCGCCCTCGCGACCGACTACACGGTCGGCCAGGAGCTGCCCGTCGACACCTTCGCCGCTGGCGAGGAGATCGACGTGACCGGCACCAGCAAGGGCAAGGGTTTCGCCGGTGTCATGAAGCTGCACGGCTTCCACGGTGTCTCTGCGTCCCACGGCGCGCACCGCAACCACCGCAAGCCCGGCTCGATCGGCGCCTGCGCGACCCCCGGTCGCGTCTTCAAGGGCACCCGGATGGCCGGCCGGATGGGTTCCGACACCGTCACCACCCAGAACATCACCGTGCACGCCGTCGACGTCGAGAAGGGCCTGATCCTCCTCAAGGGTGCCGTTCCCGGCCCCAAGGGTGGTCTCGTCGTCCTCCGCACGGCCGCCAAGAAGTCGCAGGAGGTCTGAGCATGGCTACTACCGAGAAGCCCGCAGCGAAGAAGACTGCCGCGAAGAAGACCACCGCGAAGAAGGCTGCCGCGCCGAAGAAGGCCAGCGTCGACCTGCCCGCCGAGATCTTCGACGTCGAGGTCAACATCCCGCTGATCCACCAGGTCGTCGTGGCCCAGCAGGCGGCTGCCCGCCAGGGCACGCACTCGACCAAGCGTCGTGGCGAGGTCCGCGGCGGTGGCCGCAAGCCCTACAAGCAGAAGGGCACCGGTCGCGCCCGTCAGGGCTCGACCCGCGCGCCGCAGTTCGCCGGCGGTGGCATCGTCCACGGCCCGAAGCCGCGTGACTACGACCAGCGGACCCCCAAGAAGATGAAGGCCGCCGCCCTGCGTGGCGCCCTGTCCGACCGGGCCCGCAACGACCGCGTCCACGTCGTCGACGCGCTGGTGGGCACCGAGGCCCCGTCGACCAAGGCGGCCATCGCCGCGCTGGCGACCCTCTCCGAGCGCACCAACTTCCTGGTCGTGCTCGAGCGGACCGACTCGGTCACCTGGCTCTCGCTGCGCAACGCCCCCGAGGTGCACATCGTGGCGGTCGACCAGCTCAACACGTACGACGTGCTGGCCTCCGACGACGTCGTCTTCACCCAGGGTGCTTTCGACGCGCTGGTCAACGGCGGCAAGACCACTGAGGAGGATGCCAAGTGAGCACCCTGCACAAGGACCACCGCGACGTCCTGCTCGCGCCGGTCGTGTCCGAGAAGAGCTACTCGCTCCTCGACGCGAACAAGTACACCTTCCTGGTGCACCCGGACGCGAACAAGACCGAGATCAAGATCGCGGTCGAGAAGATTTTCAACGTCAAGGTGACCGCGGTCAACACGCTGAACCGCCCCGGCAAGACGCGGCGCACCCGCAACGGCCTGGGCAAGCGCAAGGACACGAAGCGGGCGATCGTCAGCCTCGCCGAGGGCGACCGGATCGACATCTTCGGAGGCCCGGTCTCCTGACCGGCGCGGACTAGAGGACTGAAGACACATGGCTATCCGTAAGTACAAGCCGACCACCCCGGGCCGTCGCGGCTCGTCGGTCGCCGACTTCGTCGAGATCACCCGGACCACTCCGGAGAAGTCGCTGACGCGTCCGCTGCCCAAGAAGGGCGGCCGCAACAACCAGGGCCGGATCACCACCCGGCACCAGGGCGGCGGTCACAAGCGTGCCTACCGCATCATCGACTTCCGTCGCTACGACAAGGACGGCGTGCCGGCCAAGGTCGCGCACATCGAGTACGACCCCAACCGCACCGCGCGCATCGCGCTGCTGCACTACGCCGACGGCGAGAAGCGCTACATCATCGCGCCGAAGGACCTGACGCAGGGCACGCCGGTCGAGTCGGGTCCCAACGCCGACATCAAGCCGGGCAACAACCTGCCGCTGCGCAACATCCCCGTCGGTACGACGATCCACTGCGTGGAGCTGCGTCCCGGTGGCGGTGCGAAGATCGCCCGCTCGGCCGGCAACAGCGCCCAGCTGGTCGCCCGTGAGGGCTCCCGCGCCACGCTGCGTCTGCCCTCGGGCGAGATGCGCTTCGTCGACGTGCGCTGCCGCGCCACGGTGGGCGAGGTCGGCAACGCCGAGCAGTCCAACATCAACTGGGGCAAGGCCGGCCGCATGCGCTGGAAGGGCAAGCGCCCGACCGTCCGCGGTGTCGTCATGAACCCGGTCGACCACCCGCACGGTGGTGGCGAGGGCAAGACCTCCGGTGGCCGTCACCCGGTCTCCCCGTGGGGCAAGCCCGAGGGCCGTACGCGCAAGCGCAAGGCCTCCGACTCCCAGATCATCCGTCGCCGCAAGTCCGGCAAGGGTAGGAAGTAACTGAGATGCCTCGCAGCCTGAAGAAGGGCCCGTTCGTCGACGACCACCTCCAGAAGAAGGTGGACGCCGAGAACGCCAAGGGTTCTCACAACGTCATCAAGACCTGGTCGCGCCGGTCGATGATCGTGCCGGACATGATCGGTCACACGATCGCCGTGCACGACGGTCGCAAGCACGTGCCGGTCTTCGTGACCGACGCGATGGTCGGCCACAAGCTCGGGGAGTTCGCTCCCACCCGCACCTACCGCGGGCACGTCAAGGAAGACCGGAAGGGGCGTCGTCGATGAGCACCACCGAGCGCCAGCGCACCAGCGCGCGCCGCGACTCGCTTCTCGGCGACCAGCCGGGAGCCTTCGCCAGCGCCCGCTTCGTGCGGATCACGCCGATGAAGGCCCGCCGTGTCGTCGACATGGTCCGCGGCCTGTCCGTCGAGGAGGCTCGCCCGCTGCTGCAGTTCGCGCCGCAGGCCGCGTCCGAGACCGTGCTGAAGGTGCTGAACAGCGCCGTCGCGAATGCTGAGACCACCGAGGGCCTCGCCACGAACGACCTGGTCATCTCCGTGGCCCAGGTCGACGAGGGCCCGACGATGAAGCGGTGGCGTCCGCGTGCGCAGGGTCGTGCGACCCGGATCAACAAGCGCACCAGCCACATCACGCTGGTCGTCCAGCCGGCCGACGTCGTCGCCGCGGCGAAGACGGCCCCCAAGAAGAGGAAGAGTGCCTGATGGGCCAGAAGATCAACCCGAACGGCTTCCGCTTGGGCATCTCGACGGACCACAAGAGCCGTTGGTACGCCGACAAGCTCTACAAGTCGTACGTCGGCGAGGACGTCGCCATCCGCAAGCTGCTCTCCAAGGGCATGGAGCGGGCCGGCATCGCCAAGGTCGAGATCGAGCGCACCCGTGACCGCGTCCGCGTGGACATCCACACGGCCCGCCCGGGCATCGTCATCGGTCGCCGTGGCGCCGAGGCCGACCGCATCCGCGGCGAGCTCGAGAAGCTCACCGGCAAGCAGGTGCAGCTGAACATCCTCGAGGTCAAGAACCCCGAGATCGACGCGCAGCTGGTCGCCCAGGGCGTCGCCGAGCAGCTCACCGGTCGCGTGCAGTTCCGTCGCGCCATGCGCAAGGCCATGCAGACCTCGATGCGCTCCGGTGCCAAGGGCATCCGGATCCAGTGCTCCGGCCGCCTCAACGGCGCCGAGATGTCGCGCACCGAGTTCTACCGCGAGGGTCGCGTCCCGCTGCACACGCTGCGTGCCGACATCGACTACGGCTTCTACGAGGCCAAGACCACCTTCGGCCGCATCGGCGTGAAGGTCTGGATCTACAAGGGCGAGGTCGCCGGCACCCGTGCCGAGCGTCAGGCCCAGGCCGCCGCCCGCGCCGGTGTCCCCGGTCGCAGCGGTCGCCCGCAGCGTGACGGTGCCCGCGGTGGCGAGCGCCCGACCCGCGGCACCCGGTCCGACCGTCCGACGCGTGCGGACCGCGGCGACGCCGCTCCCGCCGCCGAGGCCCCGGCCGAGGCCGCGGCTCCCGCTGCTGAGACCCCGAAGGAGGCCTGAGCCATGTTGATGCCCCGTCGTGTCAAGCACCGCAAGCAGCACCACCCCAAGCGGACCGGTGCGGCCAAGGGTGGCACGAAGCTCGCCTTCGGCGACTTCGGCATCCAGGCGGTCGAGGGTCACTACGTGACCAACCGGCAGATCGAGTCGGCGCGTATCGCGATGACCCGTCACATCAAGCGTGGCGGCAAGGTCTGGATCAACATCTACCCGGACCGCCCGCTGACCAAGAAGCCTGCCGAGACCCGCATGGGTTCCGGCAAGGGTTCCCCGGAGTGGTGGATCGCCAACGTGAAGCCCGGCCGTGTCATGTTCGAACTCTCCGGCGTCGACGAGACGGTTGCCCGCGAGGCCATGCGCCGCGCGATGCACAAGCTCCCGATGAAGTGCCGGTTCGTCTCCCGTGAGGCAGGTGAATTCTGATGGCAGTCAAGTCTCACGAGCTCGACGACCTGAACGCTGTGGACCTCGAGTCCAAGCTGCGCGAGGCCAAGGAGGAGCTCTTCAACCTCCGTTTCCAGGCGGCCACCGGCCAGCTGGAGAGCCACGGCCGTCTCCGGACGGTCAAGAAGGACATCGCCCGGATCTACACCGTGGTGCGTGAGCGCGAGCTCGGCATCCGGCCGACCCCGGGCCAGGACAGCAGCAACGAGGATGGTGACGCATGAGCGAGCAGACCGCTGAGCGGAACGCCCGCAAGACCCGCGAGGGCCTGGTCGTCTCCGACAAGATGGACAAGACCGTGGTCGTGTCCGTCGAGGACCGCGTCAAGCACGCCATGTACGGCAAGGTCCTTCGCCGGACCAGCAAGTACAAGGCGCACGACGAGAACAACGAGTGCGGCATCGGCGACCGCGTGCTCCTCATGGAGACCCGCCCGCTGTCGGCCACCAAGCGCTGGCGCGTCGTCGAGATCCTCGAGAAGGCCAAGTAATCCACCCGTTCGGCCAGGCTCACCGCTCGTGAAGCGTTGAGAACCGGCACGACAAGCAGGAGAAGAAATGATTCAGCAGGAGTCGCGACTCAAGGTCGCCGACAACACCGGTGCGAAGGAGATCCTCTGCATCCGTGTTCTCGGTGGCTCGGGTCGCCGCTACGCCGGCATCGGTGACGTCATCGTCGCCACCGTCAAGGACGCGATCCCCGGTGGCAACGTGAAGAAGGGCGACGTCGTCAAGGCGGTCGTCGTTCGCACCGTCAAGGAGCGTCGCCGCCCCGACGGTTCGTACATCCGCTTCGACGAGAACGCCGCCGTCATCCTCAAGACGGACGGCGAGCCGCGAGGCACCCGCATTTTCGGCCCGGTGGGCCGCGAGCTGCGCGAGAAGAAGTTCATGAAGATCATCTCGCTCGCACCGGAGGTGCTCTGACTCATGGGCAAGAACAGCGTGAACATCAAGAAGGGCGACACCGTCAAGGTGATCGCTGGCAAGGACAAGGGCGCCGAGGGCAAGGTCATCCAGGTGCTCCGTGAGGAGCAGCGGGTGATCGTCGAGGGTGTCAACCGCATCAAGCGGCACACCAAGGTCGTCAACCAGGGCGGCCGCGCCGGCACCACCGGCGGCATCATCACCGCCGAGGCCCCGATCCACATCTCGAACGTGATGCTGGTCGACGGCGACGGCGTGACCCGGATCGGCTTCCGCCGTGACGAGGTCACCAAGCGGCGCCCCGACGGCTCGACCTACCAGGCTGAGCGCAGCGTTCGCATCTCGCGCAAGACCGGTAAGGAAATCTGATGACCGAGACCATCAACGAGTCCGGCACCACCGCCTCGGCGGCGGTGACCCCGCGTCTGAAGACCCGCTACCGCGAGGAGATCCTCCCCGCGCTCAAGAGCGAGTTCGAGATCGCGAACGTCATGCAGGTGCCCGGCCTGACCAAGATCGTGGTCAACATGGGCGTCGGCGAGGCCGCGCGCGACTCGAAGCTGATCGAGGGTGCCGTCAAGGACCTCACCGCGATCACCGGCCAGAAGCCGCTCGTGACCAAGGCCCGCAAGTCCATCGCGCAGTTCAAGCTGCGCGAGGGCATGCCGATCGGTGCGCACACCACGCTGCGCGGCGACCGGATGTGGGAGTTCCTGGACCGCCTGCTGTCGCTGGCGCTGCCCCGGATCCGTGACTTCCGCGGCCTGAACCCGAACCAGTTCGACGGTCGTGGCAACTACACGTTCGGTCTGACCGAGCAGGTCATGTTCCACGAGATCGACCAGGACCGGATCGACCGGTCGCGCGGTATGGACATCACCATCGTCACCACCGCCACCAACGACGAGCAGGGTCGCGCGCTGCTGAAGCAGCTCGGCTTCCCGTTCAAGGAGAACTGACATGGCGAAGACCGCTCTCAAGGTCAAGGCGGCCCGCAAGCCGAAGTTCGCGGTGCGTGGCTACACCCGTTGCCAGCGCTGCGGCCGGCCGAAGTCCGTCTACCGCAAGTTCGGCCTGTGCCGGATCTGCCTGCGGGAGATGGCCCACCGCGGCGAGCTCCCCGGCGTGACCAAGTCCTCCTGGTAATCACCTCTACACGTTGAAGGTCGCCCCAGCCGATGGCGGGGCGAAACCACGGCGAGAAAGAACCACATCATGACGATGACTGACCCGATCGCAGACATGCTCACTCGTCTGCGCAACGCCAACCAGGCGTACCACGACGCGGTTTCCATGCCGTACAGCAAGCTCAAGCAGGGTGTCGCCGACATCCTGAAGCAGGAGGGCTACATCACGTCGTACGACGTGGCCGAGCCCGCCGAGGGCGAGGTCGGCAAGACGCTGACCATCACGCTGAAGTACGGCCGCAACCGCGAGCGTTCCATCGCTGGCGTGCGCCGCATCAGCAAGCCCGGCCTGCGGGTCTACGCCAAGCACACGGGTCTCCCGAAGGTGCTCGGCGGCCTGGGCGTCGCGATCATCTCGACGAGCCAGGGTCTGCTGACCGACCGCCAGGCAAACCAGAAGGGCGTGGGTGGGGAAGTCCTCGCCTACGTCTGGTAACGACGAGACCGAGAAGGAGAAGAACAGCATGTCGCGTATTGGCAAGCTCCCCGTCGCGGTCCCGTCCGGTGTCGACATCGCGATCGACGGTCCGCTGGTGACGGTCAAGGGCCCCAAGGGCACCCTGTCCCACACCGTTGCGGCGCCGATCACGGTCGAGCAGGGCGAGGGCGTCCTCGACGTCAAGCGTCCCGACGACGAGCGTCAGAGCAAGGCTCTGCACGGCCTCACCCGCACCCTGGTCAACAACATGGTCGTGGGTGTGACCGAGGGC
This sequence comes from Nocardioides hankookensis, assembly GCF_042658885.1. NCBI lineage: Bacteria > Bacillati > Actinomycetota > Actinomycetes > Propionibacteriales > Nocardioidaceae > Nocardioides > Nocardioides hankookensis. The sequence goes on from NZ_JBHSRJ010000005.1 coordinate 285,469, forward strand.
TACGAGAAGAAGCTCGAGATCGTGGGCGTGGGCTACCGCGTCCTGTCCAAGGGTCCGACCCAGCTGGAGTTCCAGCTCGGCTACTCGCACCCCATCACGTTCAACGCCCCCGAGGGCATCACCTTCACGGTGGAGGGCCCGACCAAGCTCGGTGTCCAGGGCATCGACAAGCAGCTGGTCGGCGAGGTCGCCGCCAACATCCGCAAGCTGCGCAAGCCGGAGCCGTACAAGGGCAAGGGCGTTCGCTACTCGGGTGAGCACATCCGCCGCAAGGTCGGAAAGGCTGGTAAGTGACCATGGCGATCTCGCTTTCGAACAACAAGCACACCGCAGCGCGCACGAAGTCGCGCCTGCGTCGCCAGGTCCGGGGACGCAAGAAGATCTCCGGCACCGCCGAGCGTCCGCGCCTGGTGGTCACCCGCTCGACGAAGCACATCACCGTCCAGGTCGTCGACGACCTGGTCGGCAAGACGCTGGCCTACGCCTCCACCATGGAGGCGGACCTGCGCGGCTTCGACGGCGACAAGACCGCGAAGGCCACGAAGGTCGGTGAGCTCGTCGCCGAGCGCGCCAAGTCGGCCGGCGTCGACTCGGTCGTCTTCGACCGGGCCGGCAACAAGTACCACGGTCGCATCGCGGCCCTGGCGGACGGCGCTCGCGCCGGCGGCCTGACCTTCTGATCGCGATAGATACGAAGTAGAGAGAAGAGGAAGTCTCATGAGCGGAGCCCAGCGCGGACAGCGTGGTGGCGGGCGCCAGGGGGGCCGTGACGACCGTCGCGGCGGCCAGGGTGCCGAGAAGACCGCCTACATCGAGCGCGTCGTCGCGATCAACCGTGTCGCCAAGGTCGTCAAGGGTGGTCGGCGCTTCAGCTTCACCGCCCTCGTGATCGTCGGCGACGGTGACGGTCTCGTCGGCGTCGGCTACGGCAAGGCCAAGGAAGTCCCGGCTGCGATCGCCAAGGGTGTCGAGGAGGCGAAGAAGAACTTCTTCCGCGTCCCCCGCATCCAGGGCACGATCCCGCACCCGGTCCAGGGCGAGAAGGCCGCAGGCGTCGTCATGCTGCGTCCGGCCGCGCCCGGTACCGGTGTGATCGCCGGTGGCCCCGTGCGCGCCGTGCTCGAGTGCGCCGGTATCCACGACATCCTGAGCAAGTCGCTCGGGTCGTCCAACCAGATCAACATCGTCCACGCGACGGTCGAGGCCCTGAAGATGCTGGAGCAGCCCGAGGCTGTCGCCGCTCGTCGTGGCCTGCCCGTCGAGCAGGTCACCCCGGCCGCGCTGCTCAAGGCGCGCGTCGAGGTTCCCGCGGGTGTCTCCGAGGAGGTGTCCCACTGATGGCTCAGCTCAAGGTCCAGCAGAAGCGGGGCACCGTCGGCATCAAGGCCAACCAGCGCGAGACCCTGCGCACGCTCGGTCTGAAGCGGATCGGCGATGTTGTCGTGAAGGAAGACCGCCCGGAGATCCGGGGCATGGTCAACACCGTTCGTCACCTCGTGACGGTTGAGGAGGTCGAGTGACATGACGCTCAAGCTGCACCACCTGCGTCCGGCGCCCGGCGCCAAGACCGCGAAGACCCGCGTGGGTCGCGGTGAGGCCTCGAAGGGCAAGACCGCCGGTCGCGGTACCAAGGGCACCAAGGCCCGCTACCAGGTTCCGGTCGCCTTCGAGGGTGGCCAGATGCCGATCCACATGCGGCTCCCGAAGCTCAAGGGCTTCAAGAACCCGTTCAAGGTGGAGTTCCAGGTCGTCAACCTCGACCGCATCAACGACCTCTTCCCCGAGGGCGGCACCATCGGTGTCGACGACCTCGTGGCGAAGGGCGCCGTCCGCGACGGTCACCCGGTCAAGGTCCTCGGCCAGGGCGACCTGTCCGTCAAGGTCCAGGTGAGCGCCAACGCGTTCTCCGGCTCCGCCAAGGAGAAGATCGAGGCGGCCGGCGGCACCACCACGGTCGTCTGATCGTTATCACCAACGTCGAGGGCGCGGCGGTCCTGTCTTTGACAGGACCGGCCGCGCCCGACGCGCATTCTGGCCCCTCGTGGTGGCCTGTTAGGCTTCACCGGGTCCTTGCGAGTGAGTCGCAGGGGCCGCTTCACGCTTGGAGAAAGAGGATCTCGTGCTGAGCGCGTTCGCGAACGCTTTCCGGACTCCGGACCTGCGGCGCAAGCTGCTGTTCGTCCTGTTGATCATCGTGATCTTCCGCCTCGGGTCGCAGATCCCGACCCCGGGTGTCGACGTGGCCAACGTCCGTACCTGTGTCGACATCGCCAAGGACGGCGACTCCGCCGGGCTCTACAACCTGGTGAACCTGTTCTCCGGCGGTGCGCTGCTCCAGCTGACGATCTTCGCGCTCGGGATCATGCCGTACATCACGGCCAGCATCATCCTGCAGCTGCTCGTCGTGGTGATCCCACGGCTCGAGGCCCTCAAGAAGGAGGGGCAGTCGGGTCAGACCAAGATCACCCAGTACACCCGCTACCTCACCCTCGGCCTCGCCGTGCTCCAGGCGACCGGCATCGTAGCGCTCGCCCGGTCCGGCAACCTCCTGGCCGGCTGCAACGAGAAGCTGCTGCACAGCGACGGCACCGCGACCTTCCTGGTCATGGTCGTGACCATGACCGCCGGCACCGCGGTCATCATGTGGCTCGGCGAGCTGATCACCGAGCACGGCATCGGCAACGGCATGTCGATCATGATCTTCACCCAGGTCGTCGCCGGCTTCCCGGCCTCCCTGTGGGCCGTCCAGCAGTCCAAGGGCTACTGGGTCCTCGGCGTCGTGCTGGCCATCGGCATGGTCATCATCGCCGCCGTCATCTACGTCGAGCAGGCCCAGCGCCGCATCCCCGTGCAGTACGCGCGTCGGATGGTCGGTCGCAAGATGTTCGGCGGCAGCTCGACGTACATCCCGCTGAAGGTCAACCAGGCCGGCGTCATCCCGGTCATCTTCGCGTCGTCGCTGCTCTACCTGCCGGCGATGATCGTGCAGTTCAACCAGAACTCCAGCAGCTCGGTGCTCGACTGGATCAACGCCCACCTGGTGCGCGGCGACCACCCGCTCTACATGATCCTGTTCTTCGCACTCATCGTCTTCTTCACGTACTTCTACGTCTCCATCACCTTCAACCCGCAAGAGGTGGCAGACAACATGAAGAAGTACGGCGGCTTCATCCCCGGGATCCGGGCGGGCAAGCCGACCGAGGAGTACCTCTCCTACGTCCTGTCCCGCATCACGCTGCCGGGTGCTCTGTACCTCGGCCTCGTCGCGCTCATCCCGCTGATCGCCTTCGCCGTGATCGGTGCCAGCCAGAGCTTCCCGTTCGGCGGCACCAGCATCCTGATCATGGTCGGCGTCGCGCTCGACACGGTGAAGCAGATCGAGAGCCAGCTCCAGCAGCGCAACTACGAAGGATTCCTCCGCTAATGCGCTTGATCATCATGGGTCCGCCCGGGGCAGGAAAGGGCACGCAGGCGAAGTTCATCGCCGAGCACTTCAAGATCCCGGCGATCTCGACCGGCGACATCTTCCGCGCCAACGTCTCCGAGGGGACGGAGCTCGGTCTCGAGGCCAAGCGCTACATGGACGCGGGCGAGTACGTCCCGGACGAGGTCACGAACCTCATGGTGCGCAACCGCATCGACGACCCCGACGCCGTCTCCGGCTTCCTCCTCGACGGCTACCCGCGCACGCTCGCGCAGGTCGAGGAGCTCGACGGCATGATCAAGTTCACCGGCCACTCCCTCGACGCGGTGGTCTGCCTGACCGTCGACCAGGACGAGATCGTCGCGCGCCTGCTCCAGCGGGCCCAGGTCGAGGGCCGTGCCGACGACACCGAGGACGTCATCCGCAACCGCCAGCGGGTCTACCTGGAGCAGACCGAGCCACTCATCTCGGTCTACCAGGAGCGCGGGATCGTGCACGAGATCGACGGCCTCGGCGAGGTCGCCGAGGTCACCGCGCGGATCTTCGAGGCCCTGGACATCATCCCCGAGTCGTAATGGGGCTCCTCGACCGCGGCGTCGAGATCAAGACGCCCGAGCAGATCGACGGGATGCGCAAGGCCGGCCTGGTGGTCGGCCGCACCCTCGAGCTGCTGCGCGGCCACGTCCGCGCCGGCATCACGACCGGCGAGCTCGACGGGATCGCCGAGGACAGCATCCGCTCCGCGGGAGCTACGCCGTCGTTCCTCGGCTACCACGGCTTCCCCGCCTCGATCTGCGCGTCGGTCAACGACGAGGTCGTGCACGGCATCCCGGGCGACCGCGTGCTCGCCGAGGGCGACCTGGTCTCGATCGACTGCGGCGCCATCACTCTCGACGATTCTGGGCGTGGCTGGCACGGCGACTCGGCCATCACCGTGTCGGTCGGCCCGGTGCCCGCCGAGGTCGAGGCCCTGATGGCCGTCACCGAGGAGGCCATGTGGCGCGGGATCGCCGCCGCGCACCTGGGCGGCCGCGTCACCGACATCTCGCACGCCGTCGAGCGGCACGTGCGCTCGCAGGGCGGCTTCGGCATCGTCGAGGACTACACGGGTCACGGCATCGGCTCCGCGATGCACCAGCCGCCCGACGTCCCCAACGTCGGGCGCCCCGGCAAGGGTCCGCGCCTGGTGCCCGGCCTGGCGCTCGCGGTCGAGCCGATGATCACGCTCGGGACCAAGGAGACGGACCTGCTCGAGGACGACTGGACCGTCGTCTCCACCGACGGCAGCTGGGCCGCCCACTTCGAGCACACCTTCACGATCACCACCGAGGGCACCTGGGTGCTGACGGCCCTCGACGGCGGGGAGCAGCAGCTGTCCGAGCTCGGCGTGAAGTTCGGTGGACGCTAGCCGTGTGACAGGATGAGTCCTGCAGGGGGGAGTATTCCTTCGCTGCGGGTTCGTCAACACGAGTGAGAGCTCCGGGCCCGCAGGTCGTCCGAGACGGCGGGAGAGACCTCTGACGACTTGTCGTCCCCCAACTGCAGGAGCTGTCCGTGGAGATCTCCACCCTCGAATGGACCGTCACGATCGGCATCACCGTCGCGGTGCTGCTCTTCGACGTCATCGTCATCGCGCGTGACCCGCACGAACCGTCGTTCAAGGAGTGCGCGATCGCGCTCAGCGTCTACATCGGCGCCGCCGTGCTCTTCGGCGCCTGGATCTGGGCGTCCCACGGCCACGACATGGGGATCCAGTTCTACGCCGGCTGGCTGACGGAGTACTCGCTGTCGATCGACAACCTCTTCGTCTTCATCATCTTGATGGCGGCGTTGCGGGTGCCTCGTGAGTACCAGCAGGAAGCCCTGATGGTGGGCATCATCCTGGCGCTCATCTTCCGTGGCATCTTCATCGCGCTCGGCTACCAGCTCATCAACAACTTCAGCTGGATCTTCTACGTCTTCGGCGCCTTCCTCGTCTACACGGCGGCCACCCTGGTGAAGAGCTACCGCAGCCACGAGGAGGAGCACCCGGAGAACAACCGGGTCGTGCGGTTCGCGCAGAGCCACCTGAACGTCGGTGAGGAGTACCACGGGCTCAAGCTCTGGTACCGCGAGAACGGCGCCCGGGTGATCTCCCCGATGCTCATCGTGATCGTCGCGCTCGGCACGACCGACCTGCTCTTCGCGCTCGACTCGATCCCGGCGATCTTCGGCATCACCCAGGAGCCCTACCTGGTCTTCACGGCCAACGTGTTCGCCCTGATGGGGCTGCGCCAGCTCTACTTCCTGCTGGGCGGGCTGCTGGAGCGCCTGGTCTACCTCTCGCTCGGCCTGGCCTTCATCCTCGCCTTCATCGGGGTGAAGCTGGTCCTGCACGCGATGCACGAGAACGAGCTGCCGTTCATCAACGGCGGCGAGCCCCTGCACGTGCCCGACATCTCGTCCCTGGCCAGCCTCGGCGTCATCATCGTGACGCTCGTGGTGACCGGTGTCGCGAGCCTGGTCAAGGACAAGAAGGACAACGAGGAGCAGGCGGCGACGGCGGAATAGGCACCCGGGGCGGGAGGGTTGTCCCAGGGATGAGCGAACGACGTACGACCCTCTCCGTCCTGGACCTGGTGCCGGTCCGCAACGACCAGGCCACCGCCGATGCGTTGGCGTCCACGCTGGCGCTGGCGCGCGTCGCCGACGAGCTCGGGTACGAGCGCTACTGGCTGGCGGAGCACCACAACATGCCGGCGGTGGCGGCGACGAACCCACCCGTGCTGATCGGCCTGGTCGCCGGTGCGACCTCGCGGATCCGGGTCGGCTCGGGCGGCGTGATGCTCCCCAACCACGCACCGCTGGTGGTCGCCGAGCAGTTCGCGCTCCTCGAGGCGGCGTTCCCGGGCCGGATCGACCTCGGCATCGGCCGGGCGCCGGGCAGCGACCCCGTCACCAGCTTCGCGCTGCGGCACGGTGCCGGCGGTGTGAGCGACGAGGCGGTCACCCACTTCCCGGAGTACGTCGACAACGTGCTCGCGATGATGGAGCCCGACGGCGTCGGCCTGTCGGTCCAGGGCCGCAGCTACCCGCTCAAGGCGACACCGTCGGCCCGTTCGGTCCCGACGATCTGGCTGCTGGGCTCCTCGGACTACTCGGCGCGGCTGGCCGCGGAGAAGGGGATGCCCTACGTCTTCGCGCACCACTTCTCGGGCCAGGGGACCGCCGAGGCGCTCGAGCTCTACCGGAGCACCTTCCGGCCCTCGCCCGAGCTCGCCGAGCCGCGCACGTTCCTGACCGTGAACGCCTCCGTCGCCGCCACCGACGAGGAGGCGCAGCGGCTCGCGCTGCCGCAGCTCCAGGCGATGCTGAGTCTGCGCACCGGCGGCGAGCTGAAGCCGCAGCGCCTGGTCGAGGAGGCCGAGAAGGTCGAGCTGCCCCCGGCGCACGCCGACCTGGTGGCCGCGATGGCGGCACGCTGGGTCATCGGTGCCCCGGAGGCCGCCCGCGCGCGGATCGACGAGCTCGCCGCGACGTACGGCGTCGACGAGGTGATGGTCCACCCGGTGGCGGGTGCCTACACGGGCACCGAGCCCGGTCGGAGCCCGGCGCGCGAGGAGACGCTGCGCCTGCTCGCCGGCTGATTCGTGTTTCTCGCCGGTTTCCGACTAAACTGGCGTGTCGGCCCAACGTGGGTCTGCTTCGTGGTGCCTCGCGGCTGCCCGGGAGCCTGAGAACTCGCTCGAGAGAGTGGTTCGGTGGCGTGCCCGGGATGAGGATCCCGGAGCGGCTGCACGAGGTCCACCACCGCTCGCGGTGGAGGTTCCCGGGCCACCCGGTTCCGGCCCAGTCCGGCTCCGGTGCACCACGGTAGACAACCGATCGACAGATTGTGGAGGACATGCCGAAGAAAGAAGGCGTGATCGAGCTCGAGGGCACCATTACGGAAGCCCTGCCGAATGCCATGTTCCGCGTCGAGCTGAGCAATGGCCACAAGGTTCTCGCCCACATCAGCGGCAAGATGCGCCAGCACTACATCCGGATCCTCCCCGAGGACCGTGTGGTGGTGGAGCTGTCGCCGTACGACCTCACCCGAGGTCGGATCGTCTACCGCTACAAGTAAGCAGCCAACCTGAAAGGGCCTCCCCAGTGAAGGTCAAGCCGAGTGTCAAGCCGATCTGTGACAAGTGCAAGGTGATCCGTCGCCACGGCCGCGTCATGGTGATCTGCGAGAACCCGCGCCACAAGCAGCGCCAAGGCTGATTCAGCCCAGCTCCACCGAACAACCCAACAACGTGATCGCTTAGCCGTCGTACGACGGCGAACCACCTCCGGAGCAGACGGCCGGGGCCCGGAACACCACGAGGCCGGGACGCGACACGACCGAAACCGCTGCGAACAACCGTAAGGAAACCGCCACATGGCACGCCTCGTCGGTGTTGACCTCCCGCGCGACAAGCGCATCGAGATCGCACTCACCTACATCTACGGCATCGGCCGTACTCGCGCCCAGCAGCTGCTGGAGACCACCGGCGTCAGCCCGGACCTCCGCGTGCACCAGCTGGGTGACGAAGAGCTGGTCAAGCTCCGTGACGCCATCGAAGCCAACTTCAAGATCGAGGGTGACCTCCGTCGCGAGGTCCAGGCCGACATCCGTCGCAAGATCGAGATCGGCAGCTACCAGGGTCGCCGCCACCGTCAGGGCCTTCCGGTCCGCGGTCAGCGCACCAAGACCAACGCTCGTACCCGCAAGGGCCCGAAGCGCACGGTTGCCGGCAAGAAGAAGGCCAAGTAGGTCTCGATACGCCGTTCGCTCGCACCTCGCGAACTGCTACTCGACCACCGAACGCCGTCTGATCAACCACCAGACCAGCTACTTCAGGAGATAACTGCATGCCTCCCAAGAGCCGCACCGCGGCCGGCGCCAAGAAGGTGCGCCGCAAGGAGAAGAAGAACGTCGCCGTGGGCGAGGCCCACATCAAGAGCACGTTCAACAACACGATCGTCACGATCACCGACCCCACCGGGGCGGTCATCTCGTGGGCCTCGGCCGGCACCGTCGGTTTCAAGGGTTCCCGCAAGTCCACCCCGTTCGCTGCGCAGATGGCTGCTGAGGCCGCCGGTCGCCGGGCGATGGAGCACGGCATGAAGAAGATCGACGTCTTCGTCAAGGGTCCGGGTTCGGGCCGCGAGACGGCGATCCGGTCCCTGGGTGCGATCGGCCTCGAGGTCGGCACCATCCAGGACGTCACGCCCACGCCCCACAACGGCTGCCGCCCGCCCAAGCGTCGCCGCGTCTGATCTGCGACTGAGAACAGGAGACTTGTAGAAATGGCCCGTTACACCGGACCCATGACCCGGAAGTCCCGCCGTCTCGGCGTGGACCTCGTCGGTGGCGACTCGTCCTTCGAGCGCCGCCCGTACCCCCCCGGCCAGCACGGCCGCGCGCGCATCAAGGAGAGCGAGTACCGCTCGCAGCTCCAGGAGAAGCAGAAGGCCCGCTTCACCTACGGCGTGATGGAGCGTCAGTTCCACAACTACTACGTCGAGGCCTCGCGCCGCGCCGGCAAGACCGGTGACAACCTGCTCCAGCTGCTCGAGTGCCGTCTCGACAACGTCGTGTACCGCGCCGGCTTCGCCCGGACCCGTCGCCACGCGCGCCAGCTGGTGACGCACGGCCACTTCCTGGTGAACGGCAAGAAGGTCGACATCCCGTCCTTCCAGGTCACCGCCCACGACGTCATCGACGTGCGTGAGAAGTCGCTGGAGATGACCCCGTTCATCGTGGCTCGCGAGACCCACGGCGAGCGCGTCGTCCCCGCCTGGCTCGAGGCCATCCCGTCGCGGATGCGCGTCCTCGTGCACCAGGTCCCGGTCCGGGCCCAGATCGACCTCCCGGTCCAGGAGCAGCTCATCGTCGAGTACTACTCGAAGAAGTGACACCCGGTTCCTGTCCCGTCCTCGCGGCGGGGCAGGCACCAACCATCCTTCCGTCACCAGCACATTCGGACCTGTCAAATAGCGGGTAGGTCCGGAAAGGAAAGAACCAGTGCTCATCGCACAGCGCCCCACCCTGTCGGAAGAGTCCGTCGACGAGTTCCGCTCGCGGTTCGTGATCGAACCGCTGGAGCCCGGCTTCGGCTACACGCTCGGCAACTCGCTGCGTCGTACGCTCCTCAGCTCCATCCCGGGTGCGTCCGTCACCAGCATCAAGGTCGACACCGTCCTCCACGAGTTCTCGACCATCGAGGGCGTCAAGGAAGACGTCACCGAGATCATCCTCAACCTGAAGGGCCTGGTCGTCTCCTCGGAGCACGACGAGCCCGTCACCATGTACCTGCGCAAGTCGGGTGCCGGTGACGTCACCGCTGCTGACATCGCGCCCCCGGCCGGTGTCGAGGTGCACAACCCCGACCTCAAGATCGCCACCCTGTCCGACAAGGGCAAGCTGGAGATGGAGCTCGTCGTGGAGCGTGGCCGTGGCTACGTGTCTGCCGTCCAGAACAAGGGCGCGGACAACGAGATCGGCCGGATGCCGGTCGACTCGATCTACAGCCCGGTCATGAAGGTGACCTACAAGGTCGAGGCGACCCGTGTCGAGCAGCGCACCGACTTCGACAAGCTCGTCATCGATGTCGAGACCAAGCCGTCGATCCGTCCCCGCGACGCGATCGCCTCGGCCGGCAAGACCCTGGTCGAGCTGTTCGGCCTGGCCCGCGAGCTGAACGTCGAGGCCGAGGGCATCGACATCGGCCCGTCGCCGGTCGACGAGCAGCTGGCTGCCGACCTCGCCCTCCCGGTCGAGGACCTGCAGCTGACCGTCCGCTCGTACAACTGCCTCAAGCGCGAGGGCATCCACACCGTGGGTGAGCTCATCAGCCGCTCGGAGCAGGACCTGCTCGACATCCGCAACTTCGGCGCGAAGTCGATCGACGAGGTCAAGGCCAAGCTGGTCGAGATGGGCCTGTCCCTCAAGGACAGCGCGCCCGGCTTCGACCCGCACGCCGCCCTCGCGGCGTACGGCGACGACGACGACGATGCCTTCGTCGAGGACGAGCAGTACTGACACCCAAACCGACCGTCATCGTGGCGGTCGTCTACCCCGGTACCTGACACGGCCGGAGAGAAAAGAGAGAAGCAATGCCCAAGCCCACCAAGGGTGCCCGCCTCGGCGGTAGCGCCGCTCACCAGCGCCTGATCCTGGCCAACCTCTCGACGCAGCTGTTCGAGCACGGCCGGATCACGACGACCGAGTCCCGGGCCCGCGCCCTGCGCCCGGTCGCCGAGAAGCTGATCACCAAGGCGAAGAAGGGCGACCTGCACAACCGTCGCGAGGTCCTCAAGACCATCCGCGACAAGTCGGTCGTCCACGTGCTCTTCACGGAGATCGCGCCCACCTTCGCCGAGCGTCCGGGTGGCTACACCCGGATCACCAAGATCGGTCCGCGCAAGGGCGACAACGCCCCCATGGCGGTCATCGAGCTGGTGACCGAGGCCTACCAGCCGAAGCCGGCTGCCAAGGCCAAGAAGGCTGCTCCGGCCCCCGCCCCGGTCGAGGAGGCTCCCGCCGAGGAGACCACCGAGGTCGTGGCCGAGGAGGAGACTGTCGTCGAGGTCGAGGGCGTCGACGCCGACGTCTTCGAGGAGACCGAGGGCGGCACGTCCGGCAAGTACGCCGGGTCCAGCGCGCCGCTCGAGGACGCCAGCGTCGCCCCCGAGGGTTTCCCGATCAAGGGCAACGAGGACTCGATGAAGTACCACACGCCGGACGGCCAGTGGTTCGAGCAGACCGTTGCCGAGGTCTGGTTCGACACCGAAGAGTCGGCGATCGCCGCTGGCTTCACCAAGGCCGGCGAGACCGAGTAGCACCCAGCAGTCAGCCGAAGGCCCGTCACCTGAGAAGGTGGCGGGCCTTCGTCTTGCCGACCGGTCGGCCGCCCAGGTCCGCCCGCTGGCCGGCAACCCAGCCGTCGGCGGCTCCGGACCCCGACAGGGTGCGGGGGCGGGCCGTGGTGAGGCCGGGGTAGGTGGCGTTCATCGTGGCCTCCACCTGCGCGGAACGGTCGGCGAGCACGAGGGCGGAGGTGCGGCCGGCGGCCGCGAACCGCGACGCGGCCGCGTCCTCCGCACGGATCTCGGCCGCGGCGAGCCGGCGTCCGACAGCCAGCCGGAAGCCAGCCAGCCAGGAGCGTCGGAAGGCGGCCTTGTGCTCGTACGGCGGAACCGGTGCGCGGGCCAGCCCGGTCGCGCTCTGGAGCAGCAGACTCGTGTAGAGCAGCTCGGTGCGCTCGAGGTCGGACGCGTGACCGAAGAGGTGGGTCGAGCGCTGCTTGCCGCCCACCGTGTGACGGGTCCGGACGACCGCACGACAGCGCAGGTGCGCGGCGATCGTGGAGAGCAGCTCGGCCTTGTCGGCGGCGTACGGCGCGTCGAGGTCGAGGACGCGGTCGCCCACCGGGTCGGAGCCCGGTCGGGCGACGGCCAGCAGCGCTGCGTCGATGCCGTAGTCAGCGATCAGCTGGGCGGCCTTGGCGGTGTAGGTCTCCGCCTCGTGGGTGGTGGCAGCGGGATCCTCGGCCAGGGCGAGCAGCTTGCGCACCTTGGCGAGGATGGGGTCGTCACCGGTGGTCGTCATCCGTCCTCCGAGAGTGTCTGGATCGTGGTGGTGACACCCTGACAGCGACCGGGGACATCGGCGCCGTCGCCGGGCTACCAGGACCGTTCGACGAGGTGGACGGCCTCAGCCTGCGTGAGTCCGAGGCGACGCGCGTCGGCGATGTACGCCGCGGCTGCGGCGACCGCGTCCGTGGACCCGGCGGCGGCTGTGGCGGACACGAACGTGCCGCGGCGTCCCTCCGTCGTGATGACTCCGTCGGACTCGAGGGCACGGTAGGCCTTGGCGACCGTGTTGACCGCGAGCCCGAGCTCGGCGGCGAGCGCACGGACGGTCGGCAGGCGGGTGCCCGCGGGCAGGTCGCCGCTGGCGGCCCGGGTCGCCACCTGGGCCCGCAGCTGCTCGAACGGCGCGACGGTCGAGGACGGGTCGAGCGGGTGCACGTGCATGTCCGCATGGTAGAGACAGGGCATGGATCGTGACGTGCTGGTGGTGGGCGAGGCCCTGGTCGACATCGTGCACGCCGCGGACGGGTCGACGCGGGAGTACGCCGGGGGCAGTGCCGCCAACGTGGCCGTGGCGCTCGCGCGGCTGGGCCGCCCGGTGCGGTTCGTGACGGCGTGGGCCGACGACGCCCGCGGAGCCGTCCTCGCCGAGCACCTCGCCGGGGCGGGTGTCGCGATGGCGAGCGACCCGCAGGTGCTGGAGCGGACCGCGACCGCGGCGGCGACGATCGGGGCAGACGGCTCCGCGTCGTACGACTTCGACCTGGACTGGCGGCTGGGAGAGGTGGAGACCGGGGACCCGGTGGCCGTGCACGTGTGCTCGATCGGCGCCGTGCTCGAGCCGGGCGCCGGGCAGGTGCTGGACCTCGTCACCGGGCTGCGCGGCTCGGCGACGATCAGCTACGACATCAACGCCCGCCCCGCGATCACCGGCACCGGCCCCGACCTGGTGGCACGGGTGGAGCGGATGGTGGCGGTCGCCGATCTGGTCAAGGCCTCCGACGAGGACCTGGACAACCTCTACCCACAGCTCGGGATCGCCGAGGCAGCCGCGCACCTGCTGGCGCTCGGACCGGCCGCGGTCGTGGTCACCCGGGGCGGCGAGGGAGCAACCTGGGTGAGCGTCGGGGGCACGGTCGAGGTGGCGTCGCTGCCGGTCGAGGTGGCCGACACCATCGGGGCCGGCGACACCTTCGGGGCCGCGGTCATCGACGCGCTGTGGGACCGGAAGGTCGCGGACCTGACCACCGGCGAGATCGAGGGGATCCTCGCGCATGCGGCCCGCGCCGCGGCCGTGACCGTGTCCCGGCCGGGCGCGGACCCGCCGTACCGCTCCGAGCTCTAGACCGTCTGCTCCTCCGGGGCGGGCGCGAGCCACGCGTGCACGAGGGGCACCACCGAGGCGCCCTCGCCGCTGGCGGACGCCACCCGCTTCATCGAACCGGAGCGGATGTCGCCGGCGGCGAAGACCCCGGGGACGGTGGTGGCGAGGTTCTCGGGCGGCAGGCCGTCGGACCACTGGTCCCGCGGCACGTCGCGGCCGGTGAGCACGAAGCCGCGCTCGTCGCGGGCGACATCGTGCGGCAGCCAGTCGCACTGGGGCTCGGCACCGAGCAGCAGGAAGAGGCCGTACGCCGGCACCCGGTCGACCTGGCCGGTGCGGACGTCCTCGAGGCCCAGCCACTCGAGCCGGCCGTCGCCGCCGCCGTCGACGACCTGGCAGCAGGTGCGCACGGTGATCCGGGAGTTGTACTCGATCTCGCCGATCAGGTACGCCGACATCGTCTCAGCGAGGTCGGGGCGCCGGACCAGGATCGTGACCGAGCGGGCGAAGCGGGCCAGGTGGACGGCGGCCTGGCCGGCGGAGTTGCCGCCCCCGACCACGAAGACGTCCTGGTCCTCCATCTCGCGTGCGGCCGTCATCGCGGCGCCGTAGTAGACGCCCATCCCGACCAGCTCCTCGATCGGGTCGACGCGGAGCTTGCGGTAGGCGACGCCGCTGGTGATCACGACCGAGCGGGCCCGGACCTCGCCGCTCTCGGTGCAGAGCACGTGCGGCTCGCCCTCGAGGCCCACGCGCAGCTCGTCGACGACCTGGCCGGTGAAGAAGCGGGTGCCGAAGCGCAGCGCCTGGTTGCGGGCGCGCTGGGCGAGCCGCATGCCGGAGATGCCGCGCGGGAAGCCCAGGTAGTTGCGGATCATCGAGCTGGTGCCGGCCTGGCCGCCGATTGCCTCGGCCTCCAGCAGGACCGTGTTGAGGCCCTCGGACGAGGCGTAGACCGCGGCCGCGAGACCGGCCGGGCCGCCGCCGACGACTGCGACGTCGACGACGTGGTCGAGGTCGATCTCGGTGGGCGCGCCGTACATCGTGATCGCGACGTCTCGCACCGAGGTGGCCACGATCGTGCCCCGGCTGGGTGCGTAGACGAGCGGGAAACCGACCTCGCCGTCGTAGAGGTCCAGCACGAACCGTCCGGCCTCGCTGTCGGGGGCGTAGACGCCGCTGGGCATGCCCATCCGGTCGAGGAAGTCGCGGATCGCGAGGGTGAGCCCGTCGCGGGTCGGGGAGATGATCTTGATCGACACGATCTCCGGGTCCGGCACCGTGGAGCCCCAGTCGGAGAGCAGGTCGGTGATCGCGTTGTGGAACTCCTCGTCGCGCACGCCGCGCGGCATCAGCAGGTAGGCGTCGAACTTGCCCTTGGCCATGCCGGGGCGCAGCGCCGGTGCGTCGGTGATGAAGCGGTCCCAGTGCGCCGCGACGAGGCGGCGGGCGGTCGGGACCTTCTCGCGCAGCTTGTGGAACGCCATGTGCACGTCGGCGTCGGGGAGCACCGACTCGGTGACGAAGAGGGCGACGGTGCCGCCCTCGGCGACGATGTCGTGGGTCGTCGTCAGCGCCTCGCGGAGCGAGCCCGTCACGCGGACGTCGTACTCGTGGGTGTAGCGGGCGAAACCCGCGACCATCTCGGTCGGGTGCTCCTCGGAGATCAGCACGATGGCCGGCATCGGAGTGCTCACATGAGAAGCCTAGAGAGCAGCGCAATAGGATTGCCCACCGTGCGCATCCGTCTCGACCTCGCCTACGACGGCACGGACTTCCACGGCTGGGCGACCCAGCCGCGGTTGCGCACCGTCCAGGGCGAGCTGGAGGCGGCGCTCGCGACGATCCTGCGGGTCGGGTCGGTCGCGGTCGTCTGCGCGGGACGCACCGACGCGGGGGTCCACGCCCGCGGCCAGGTCGTGCACCTCGACGTCGAGCAGGCACCCGACCTGGAGAGGCTGGTACGACGCCTCAACGGCGTCCTGGCCCCCGACGTGCGGGTGCGGCGTGCGGTCGAGGCGCCGGCCGGCTTCGACGCGCGGTTCGGCGCGCTGCGCCGGCGCTACGCCTACCGGATCGCCGACACCCCGGCCGCGGTCGACCCACTGACCCGGCGCGAGGTGCTCGCCTGGCCGCGTCCGCTGGACCTCGACGCCATGAACGCCGCGGCGGCGCTGCTCGTCGGACGCCAGGACTTCGCGTCCTTCTGCAAGCAGCGTGAGGGGGCCACGACGATCCGCACGCTCGAGGAGCTGTCGTGGGTGCGTGACGAGTCAGGCGTCGCGGTCGGCACCGTCGTCGCCGACGCGTTCTGCCACAGCATGGTGCGCGCCCTGGTCGGCTGCCTGATCGCCGTCGGCGAGGGCCGGCAACCGGTCGCGTGGGCCGGCGAGATCCTGCGCGCCGAGGCCCGCAACCCGGCCGTGGCGGTCGTGCACGCGCACGGCCTCACGCTCGAGGAGGTCGTCTACCCCGCCGACGACGAGCTGGGCGCGCGGGCCGAGCAGACGCGAGCGAAGAGGGTGGCCGATGCCTGAGTCCGAGGATGAGCACTACTTCAGCGCCGACCCGTCGGTGCCGTTCACGCGCGAGTCCTTCACCTGCGAGGTGTGGGGCCACGAGCTGACCCTGGTCAGCGGGGCGGGCGTCTTCAGCCGTGGTCACCTCGACCACGCGACGGCGATCCTCTTCCGCGAGGTCGAGCCGCCCGCGCAGGGCCGCTTCCTCGACCTCGGCTGCGGGTACGGCGTGATCGGGCTGGCGATCGCCGCCGCCGTACCCCTCGCCACGGTCACCGCCGTCGACGTCAACGACCGCGCGATCGCACTGGCCAACGAGAACGCCCGCACTCTGGGCGTCCACGGCCGCTTCGTCGCCTGCCGGCCCGAGCAGGTGCCGGGGGGCGACGTGTACGACGAGATCTGGTCCAACCCGCCGATCCGGATCGGCAAGGACGCCCTGCACGACCTGTTGCTCACCTGGCTGCCCCGGCTCGTGCCGGGTGGCCGGGCGGTGATGGTCGTCGGCAAGAACCTCGGTGCCGATTCGCTCCAGCGGTGGCTGGGGGAGCGGGGCTTCCCGACCGAGCGGCTCGCCAGCGCGAAGGGCTTCCGCGTCCTCGAGACGCGCCCGGCCGATCGAGGCTAGGTTGCGCCCATGACTCTCGAGGCGATCGCGGCGCCTGTGCGGACGACGCCTCCGCAGCCGCTGCGACACCTTGCATTCTGCGGCATCGCCTGGGCGCTGCTCCTCTGCAGTGCCGCGCTGCTCGCCACCGGTCTGCTCGCCGGTGAGCGGGCCTCGACGTACGACGAGCTGCAGCACGCGGTCGCCAGCGGTGACGTGCGATCGGTGGTCGTGACGGGCGGGATCTCGGAGTCCTTCCGAGGACGACAGGGCGTGACCGTGCACTGGCGGGAGGGGGCGATCGGCCACCAGGCCACCGTCATCGAGCAGCACCCACTGCGATGGACGGTGACGCCTGCCGGGCTGCCGGTGGTCTACAGCGTCGAGCGAGACCTGGCATGGCTCGATCCGGACATCTCGGTCGAGCGACGACCCCACGATTTCCCGGACTACTACGAGGTGCACGGCTGGCGCCTGCCCCAGTGGACCTCGGTCGTGACGGTGGTGCTCGGTCTCGGAGGCCTGCTGCTGCTGATCGCAGGTCCCCAGCCGCGTCGGGCGACGCGCTGGGCGTGGTTCTGGATGATGTCGACGGCGCCGCCGCTGGGGTTCGTCGCCTTCCTGACGCTCGGCGGCGCGCTCTCGCCACGACCGCGGCCGGACCTCGGACGTCGACTGACGGGTGGCCGGGCCTTCCTGCTGTCGATCGTCGTCGGCGCCGCCCTCAGCGCGATGGCGACCGCGTTTCTCTAGTTCGCGTCCTGAGTCGGACGGCCCATCCGCACCGGACCGGGCGCTCGAGGGTGACGTGGACGTGTGCACGCACGTGCGTTCAGCATGAACACACGTGCGTGCATGTGGGATCCGACCACCCTCCGACCCAGGTCGCCGGTGGGGGTCGCGGCTCAGCTCAGGGCGCGATCGGCAGCGCGAGCAGGGCGGCGGCCGCGGGATCCGCGCACTCCTGCCGGTGCCACAGCATGAGCAGGACGTCGGCCGCGGGCGCGACCACCTCGACCACCGGCTCGGCCTCGCCGATGCGGACGGGCGTGGAGCCGGGGAGGTCGGCGGCGACCAGGTGCAGGGTGCCGGGGATCGGCTCGGTGCGACCGAGCCGCACCTGGCGGGGGTAGAACTCGGTCGCGACCTCGTGCACGCCGTCCCAGGCCAGCTCGGGGGCCAGCTCCCACTCGTCGACCCAGCCGCCGGCCTCGAGGAGGTCGCGGGTGTGCATCCGGGTCTCGTGGGTCTGGCGCCGCAGCCACCAGCCGGCGGTCGACTCGGTGCCGAACGTCCAGGCCGGTCCCGTCGGTCCGGCGGCGGCCAGCGCGTCGCGGAGCGAGCCCGCGTGCCCGGCGTACCAGCCCACGAGCTCGGCGGGGTCGGCCGGCGCCGGCTCCGGCTGGCCGTCGGCGTTGCCGAAGACCACGGCGTGCCACGCCCACTGGTGCACGCCGCCGAGGTGGTCGACGAGGTCGGCCACGGTCCAGCCCGGGCAGGAGGGGACGGGGTCGGTGGCCTCGGAGTCCTCGAGGACGTCCGCGAAGGCCGAGGTCGCCGCCGCCAGCAGGTGCTCCCAGTCGTCCGTCACGACCGGAATTGTTCCAGCCGCGACGGACGACCCGGGACCCACCCCAGGACTCAGTCCACGGGGTCGACGTCCGGGATGCCGCTCTCCGGCGGGGCGTCGTCGGCCTGGCCGGAGCCGTCCTCGGTGATCTCGGCGTCGCCGACGTCGGTCGTCAGGACCTTGGTGAGCGGCTCACCCTTGCCGTTCTCGAGCTTGACCAGCTCCATGCCGGAGATGCCGAGGTGGCTGTCGTCGCTGTAGCGGTACGGCGCGAGGTTCGGCCCCTCGAGCGAGGAGCCGACCTGCTCGAGCGCGTCGACCAGGCCCTCACGCGTCAGGTCCTTGCCGGCGGCCTGGAGCGCCTGGACGAACGTGTAGGCCCAGGACATGCCGTAGATCCGGTAGTTGGTGAGCTCGCCCTGCCCGCCGTTCTGGTCCCAGACCTTCTGCCAGAGCTTGACCCAGGCGTTGTCCGGGGCGTCGATGCCGGGGATGTACTCGGACGACATCACGCCGTTGAGCGCCGAGGCGTCGCCGGGCACCTTGCCCTCGGAGAACTTCGCCAGCAGCCCGCCGACCAGGGCCGGGTCGGAGCCGACGTTGGAGACGTACCACTGCGGCTTGAAGCCCAGCGAGAGCGAGGTCAGCTGGGCCAGCGCCGTGTACGACGGGGTCGTGAACGCCAGCACGATGTCGGGCTTCTTCGCCTGGAGCGCCGCGATCTGCGGGCCCACGTCGGTGTTGCCGGAGGTGTAGCGCTGGACGTCGACGATCTGGTCGTCGACGTACTGCCGCACGCCCTTCTCGGCGTCCTCACCGAAGTCGTCGTCCTGGAGAAAGAGGCCGACCTTGGCGTCGGGCATGTTGTCGGCGACGTACTGGCCGATGACCTTGCCCTCGATCTCGTAGTCGGGCTGCCAGCCGAAGGTCATCGGGCGCGACTCCGGGTCCTCGCCCCAGCCGAGCGAACCGGACGAGACGAAGAGGTCGGGCACCTCCTCGTCGTTGAGGAAGTCGACGACCGCACTGTGCGTCGGCGTGCCGAGCGAGCCCACCGTGGCGAACACCTGGTCCTTGAGCACCAGCTCGTTGGTGAGGCTGCTGGTCTTGGTGGGGTCGTAGCCGTCGTCCTTGACCGTGAAGTCGATCTGGCGGCCGTTGACACCGCCGGCGGCGTTGACGAAGTCGAAGTAGGCCTTCGCACCGGTCGGGATCTCGCTGTAGCCGGGGGCGGCCACGCCGGTCAGCGGGAACGTGCCGCCGATCGCGATCGAGTCGTCGGTGACACCGACGGTGGATCCCGCGTCGCCGTCACCGTCACCGTCGTCGTCGCTGCGGCCGCCGGCGCCGCACGCGGCGACCAGGACCAACGAGGTGAGGACGCCGGTCGTGCCGACCAACCTCCTGCGCCATGAGTTCATCTGGGTTCTCCCTTCGAGGTGGTGGTCCTGCGCGGCCGGTGCCACGCGAGACGGAGGCTGCCGACGAGGCCGGCGGGAGCGAGCAGGATCACGGCCACCAGCACCAGGCCGTAGATGAGCGGCGCGAGCTCGGCCGCGCGGATGTCGTCGAGGCCGGCGGAGACGCCGGCGTCGGTGACCACCTGCGGCAGGAACGTCAGCAGCGCGGCGCCGAGGAGGGCGCCGGTCAGGCTGCCGAGGCCGCCGAGCACCACGGCGGTCAGGAGGGTGAGGCTCAACGTCAGGGAGTAGCCGCTGGGTGCGGCCAGGCGCACCGACAGCGCCATCACGAACCCGGCGGCCCCGGCCGCGGCCGCGCTGACCACGAACGCGGACACCCGGGCCCGGCCCAGGGAGATGCCGGCCACCTCGGCCGCGACCTCGTCGTCGCGTACGGCGCGCCACCGGCGGCCGACCCGGCCGCGGGAGAGGTGCGCGAGCCCGAGGTAGGTGACGACCAGGACGCCCCAGCCGAGGAAAGCGACGTACTTGCTGGGGGTGAGGTCCTGGCCGGTGACGAAGTACGCCGCGTCGAGCACCCAGTCGGGTGCGTCCGGGACCCGAACCCGGAGCCCCTGCTCGCCGCCGAGCGTCTCACCGAAGTAGAGCGCGATACCGGGCACGGCGACGGCCAGGGCCAGGGTGGCACCGGCGAGGTAGGGGCCGTGCAGCCGCGCCGCGGCGACGCCGATCGCGGCGCCGACGACGAGGGTCACGACGGTCGCGACGACGAGGACTCCGAGGAGCGGCAGCACCGGCTCGTCGTCCTGGAGCAGCAGCGCCGTCGTGTAGGCGCCGATCGCCATCAAGGCGCCGTGCCCCAGGGAGATCTGGCCGTTGAGGCCGGTCAGCACCGTCAGGCCGCCGGCGGCGATGCCGAGGTAGGCCATCTGCGTGAGCTGGACGGAGCGGAAGTCGTCGACGGTGGTGAGCACCAGGACGATCACGACCACGCCGAGCGCGGCCAGCACCACCGGCTGGGCGAGGACTCTTCCGATGCGGGCCTGCATCCTCACACCCGCCGTTCGCGGGCCTGGGAGAAGAGGCCCTGCGGCCGCAGCAGCAGCACCGCCATCAGGATCGCCAGCGCCGCGAGGGCGACCAGCTGGGACCCGACGTACCCGGAGACGAGGCTGAGCGAGAGGCCCAGCAGCAGGCCGCCGACGACCGCGCCCGCGGGACTGTCGAGGCCGCCGAGCACCGCGGCCACGAAGCCGTAGACCACGACGGCGTCCATGTAGCCCGGGTGCACGAGGCTGCCACCCGCGATGAGGAGGCCGGCCAGCGAGCCGACCAGGGAGGCGAGAGCCCAGCCCAGGGTGAGCATCCGGCCGACGCGTACGCCGAGCAGCCGGGCCACCTCCTGGTTGAACGCGGCCGCGCGCATCCGCAGGCCGAGGTCGGTGAAGCGGAAGAGCAGCACCAGCAGGCCCATCACGGCCAGCACCGCCAGGATCGTGAAGATGTCGAAACCGGTCAGGGCGATCGTGGTGTCGCCGACCTCCAGGCCGCGGATACCGAACGCGGCGGGGAAGGACCGGTAGCGGTTGCCGAAGACGACCGACGCCAGGGCGTGGAGCACGATGAAGAGCCCGAGCGTCAGGATGACGGCGTTGATCTCCGCCTTGCCCTCGACCGGCCGGATCAGGACCC
This sequence comes from Nocardioides hankookensis, assembly GCF_042658885.1. Classification (NCBI taxonomy): domain Bacteria; kingdom Bacillati; phylum Actinomycetota; class Actinomycetes; order Propionibacteriales; family Nocardioidaceae; genus Nocardioides; species Nocardioides hankookensis. The sequence continues at coordinate 306,627 of NZ_JBHSRJ010000005.1, forward strand.
GCTCGACCACGGCGCCGAGGACGAGGCCCGCGACCAGGGCGGCCGCGAACGCGAGCCAGTACGAGTGGCCGCCCTCGATGATCTGGAGCGCGATGAACGTCGTGACCATGGCCATCGGCGCCTGGGCGAAGTTCACGATCCGGGTGGAGCGCCAGATCAGCACCAGCGCCAGCGCGAAGGCGGCGTAGACCATGCCGAGCGTCAGGCCTCCCAGGACCGTGTTGACGAACTGCTGCACGATCGGCTCCCGTCAGAATCCGAGGTAGGCGTGCCGGAGCTGGTCGTCGCCGGCCAGCACCTCGGCGCGCTCGTCGACGACGACCCGGCCGAGGCTGAGCACGACGCCGCGGTGGGCGATGGACAGGGCGCTGCGGGCGTTCTGCTCGACCAGCAGCACCGTGAGCCCCTGGTCGACGACGAGGGACTGGACGAGCTCGAAGAGCTGGGCCACGATCCGGGGGGCGAGGCCGAGGGACGGCTCGTCGAGCAGCAGCACGGAGGGCTCGGCCATCAGGGCCCGTCCGAGGACGAGCATCTGCCGCTCGCCGCCGGAGAGCACGTGCGCGAGCGCCGCGCGACGGTCGGCGAGCGCGGGGAAGAGGGCGTAGATCCGCTCGAGGTCCTCGGGCTTGACGCGGCCGCCGCGGCCGAGGCCGCCGAGGCGGAGGTTCTCCTCGACGGTCAGCTCGGTGATCACACCGCGGCCCTCGGGGACGTGGGCGATGCCGAGGCTCGGCATCAGCTCAGGCGCGGTGCGGGTGAGCTCGCGGCCGTCGTACGTCGCGCTCCCGCCCTGGGCGCGCACCAGCCCGGTGATCGTGCGCAGCAGCGTGGTCTTGCCGGCACCGTTGGCGCCGAGCACGGCGGTCACCTCGCCGTGGGCGGCGGTGAAGCTGACGTCGCTCAGGGCGCGGACCGCGCCGTACGACGTCGAGAGCTCGCGGACCTCAAGCATCGGTGACCGCCTCGCCGAGGTAGGCGGCCTGCACCGCCGGGTCGTCGCGCACCTCGGCGGGGCTGCCGGTCGCGATCACCCGGCCGAAGTCGAGGACCACCAGGTCGTCGCAGACCGACATGACCAGGTCCATGTGGTGCTCCACGAGCATCACGGCCATCCGGTCGGTGAGGCCGCGCAGGAGCGTCCCGAGGTCGGACATCTCGGTGTCGGAGAGCCCGCTGGCGGGCTCGTCGAGGAGCAGCAGCTCGGGCTCGGAGACCAGGGCGCGGGCGAGTGCGACCTTCTTGCGCACGGCGTAGGGCAGGCTCGCGGGGTAGCGGTCGGCGTACGACGCGACGTCGAGCTCGTCGAGGACGCCCCGGGCACGGTCCCGGAGCCGGGCCTCGTCGCGGGTCGAGCGGGGGAGCGACAGCAGGTCGGACCAGAAGCGGGACCGCGCGTCCCGGTCGGCACCGACCAGCACGTTGTCGAGCACCGTCATCCGGTCGAAGAGACCGAGGCCCTGGAGGGTGCGCGAGATGCCGAGGCCGGCGAGGTCGTGCGGCCGGAGCCGGGGCAGTCCCTGGCCGCCCCACGAGAGCGAGCCGGAGTCGGGGCGCACGAACCCGCACGCGACGTTGAAGAGCGTGGTCTTGCCGGCGCCGTTGGGGCCGATCACGCCGAGCACCTCGTGCGGGCGGGCCTCGAGCGAGACGCCCGACAGTGCGGTGAGCCCACCGAAGGTGACGGTGATGTCCTGCATCGCGAGGCCGGGACGAGCGTCGCCCATCGCCGTACCTCCCTCACCACCCGGATGTGACGGGCACCACCTTGGTCTGAGCGCACAGGTTGCGCACTGGGCGCAGGGCACAGCGCATGTCGGGCGGAGCGCCCCGTGGTGCGCTGGGTGGTGGCGCGATTTGTGCTCCGAGTGCGAAGGTGCCTGCATGCGTCCGTTCTCCGGGGAGGTGACGCCTGCCCTCGATGCCCAGGTGGCCGAGGCCTGGATGTCCGTCCTGGGACAGTCCGAGGCGATCGCCGACGACATCTGCCTCTCGCTGCTGGAGAAGGACCCGGAGGTCTACGAGCGGACCGGCCCGGAGTTCCAGGCCGACGTCCGGGCGAGCACCCGTGACCACATCCGGCGCGGGATCGAGGCGATGGCCGGCGTCGACAACGCCACCCACGGCACCGCGGAGCTGTGGCGCCAGACCGGGCGTCGCCGGGCCCGGCAGGGGATCCCGATGGAGATGGTGCTCAACGCCTACACGCTGGGGACCCGCGTGCTCTGGGAGGCGCTGCTCACGCAGGGCGCCCGCGACAACATCGACGAGCAGGTGCTGCTCGTCGCGGGCCAGCAGGTGTGGTCCGCGCTCGACGTGCAGAACGCCGTCTTCATCGAGGCCTACCGCCGCGAGAGCGTGCGGCTGCACCGGCGTGACCTCCAGCGGCAGCAGAGCATCCTCGACGCGCTGGTCGAGGGTCGCGGCGCCGACCCGGGTTTCGCCGCCGACGCCCGCGAGGTGCTCGGCATCGGCCCCGAGATGACGGTCGCCTGCGTCGTCGCGCCGTACGACGGGTCGCTGGAGGAGCCGCTCATCGCGCCGACCGACCCGCTCGAGCGGCTCGGGATCGTGTCGCACTGGCACGTGCGTGGCGGCCTCTACTTCGGCCTGCTCGCCGGCGACCTGGCGCGCGACGCCGAGCTCGCCGAGCTGTTGTCCCCGCTGGCGACCGGCCGGGTGGCGGTGGCCTCGTCACCCGACGGCGTCGCCGGGTTCGCGACCGCCTTCCAGCTCGCCGCGCGCGCGACCGACACCGCCCCGGTGGGCGAGCCGTCGGTCGTGGCGGTCAGCCAGCGGCTGCCCGAGGTGCTGCTCGCCGGGAGCCCGGAGGTGGCGGCCCTGCTGGTGCGGGAGACCGTCGCCCCGATCCTGGCGCAGCCGCCGCACGTCGCCGACACGCTCCGCCAGACCCTGGCTGCGCTGCTCGAGCACGACGGCTCCGCCAAGCACGCCGCCGAGGCGCTCTACTGCCACCGCAACACGGTGATCTACCGCGCGAAGCAGATCGAGGAGCTCACCGGCCGCTCGCTCTCCGACCCGCGCGACAAGCTGCTGCTGGGCCTGGGGCTGCTCGCGCACGGGCGGTGAGCCAAGGCTCAGCCGTGCAGCACCTTCCGGAAGAGCGCGCACGTCTCGTCGAGCGCGGCCTGGGCGCCGGGGGAGTGGCGGCCCATGTCGGCGAAGCCGTGGATCATCCCGTCGAAGCTGCGGAGCTCGACCGGGACGTCCGCGGCCGACAGCGCGGCGGCGTACGCCAGGCCGTCGTCGCGGAGCGGGTCGAACTCCGCGACCACGACGACCGCGGGTGCCAGGCCCGTGAGGTCGCCGTGCAGGGGTGCCAGGCGTGGGTCGTGGTCGTCGACGTCGGGGAGGTGCCCGACGTACTGCTGGTCGAACCAGACCATCGTGTCGACGTCGAGGAAGTAGCCGGTGGCGTTCTCGACCTGGGAGGGATAGCTGCCGTGCCCGTCCGTGACGGGATAGAGGAGCAGCTGCCCGGCGAGCCCGACGCCCTCGTCACGCATCGCCTGGGCGACGACGGCGGACAGGTTGCCGCCGGCGCTGTCGCCGGCGACCGCCAGGCGACCGTCGCCGCCGAGCGACTCCAGTGTCGAGGATGCCCAGCGGGTCGCGGCGATCGCGTCCTCGACGCCCGCCGGCCACGGGTCCTCCGGGGCCAGCCGGTAGTCGACCGACACCACGACGGCGTCGCAGGCGGTCGCGAGCGTGCGGGCGGTGAGGTCGTGCGTGTCGAGGTCGCCGATCACGAAGCCGCCGCCGTGCAGCAGCACGATCGTCGGCAGCGGGCCCGGCACCATCGGCCGGTAGACCCGGGCGGGACGGTCGCCGTCGCCGCCGGGGACGACGATCTCCTCGACCGAGTCGACCTCGGGCAGTGCCTCGGACGGCCGGGCGTCGACCGTCAGGGCCCGGAAGCCGGCGCGCGCGGCCTCCGGCGTGCCCTGCGACATGGGCGGCAGGCCGGCGGACTCGATGAGGTCGAGCAGCCCCTGGAGGTGCGGGTCGACAGGCATGGATCTCCTCAGACGAAGGCGTTGACGCCGGTCTCGGCGCGGCCGATGAGCAGCTTCTGGATCTGGCTGGTGCCCTCGTAGAGCGTCATCACCCGGGCGTCGCGGAGGTACTTCGCGGGCGGGTACTCGTCGATGAACCCGGCACCGCCGTGCACCTGGATCGCGTTGTTGGCGGCGCGTACGGCGGCCTCGGACGCGAAGAGCTTGGCCTTCGAGGCCGCGGTACCGAAGGGCTCGCCGCGGTCGATCAGGTCGGCGCAGCGCCAGACCAGCAGCCGGGCCGCGTCGGCGTCGACGGACATGTCGGAGATCAGCTCCTGCACCAGCTGGAAGCCGGCGAGCGGCTTGCCGAACTGCGTGCGGGACGTCGCGTACTCGACGGACGTCTCCAGGCAGCCCTGCACGATGCCGACGCAGCCGGCCGCGACCGAGACCCGGCCCTTGTCGAGGGTGGTCATCGCGATCTTGAAGCCCTTGCCCTCCTCGCCGAGCAGCGCCGAGGCGGGCACGCGGCAGTCGGAGAGGAAGAGCTCGGCGGTGGCCTGGCCGCGCAGGCCGAGCTTGCCCTTGATCTCGCGGGCCTCGAAGCCAGGGGCGTCGGTCGGGACCAGGAACGCCGAGACGCCGCGCGGTCCGTCGTCGCTGGTGCGCGCGAAGACCAGCGCCACGTCGGCCCAGGTGCCGTTGGTGATGAAGAGCTTCTGGCCGTTGAGGACGTAGTCGCCGCCGTCCTTGCGGGCACGCGAGGTCAGGTTGCCGGCGTCGGAGCCGGTGTCCGGCTCGGTCAGGCCGAAGCAGCCGAGCTTGGTACCGTCGGCGATGCCGGGCAGCCACTCCTGCTTCTGCTCCTCGGTGCCGAAGCCCAGCACCGACTTGCCGAAGAGGCCGTTGGAGACCGACACGATGCCGCGCAGTGCGGAGTCGGCACGACCGAGCTCCTCCATGCCGAGCACGTAGGTCAGGTAGTCGCCGCCGAGACCGCCGTACTCCTCCGGGATGGTGAGCCCGAAGAACCCGATCTCGGCCATCTTGGGGATGATGTCGAGGTCGACGGACTCGTCGCGGTCCCACTGGGTGCGGTGCGGGATCGCCTCGCGGTCGAGGAACTCACGGGCCAGGTCTCGGAAGGCCTGCTGCTCCTCGTTCAGGGTCAGGTCCATGGGATGCCTCTCAGGATGGTGCGGGCAGGTCGACGAGCACGGCGAGCGCGGCCCGGTGCGCCTCGGCGGAGCCGAGCAGCAGTGCGTCGGCCTTGGCCCGCTTGAGGTGCAGGTGGGCGGGGTGCTCCCAGGTCATGCCGAGGCCGCCGTGGAGCTGGATCGCCTCCTCGGCCGCGTGGACAGCGACCTCGCTGCAGAAGGCGGCCGCGACGTGCACCGCGATCGGTGCGTCGGCGTCCCCGCTCGCCAGCGTGGCGGCGGCGTAGCGGGCGGCCGCGTCGGCCTGCTCGACCTCGGCGTACAGGTCGGCCAGCCGGTGCTTGAGCGCTTGGAAGCCGCCCACGATGCGCCCGAACTGCCGGCGCTCCTTGAGGTAGGCGATCGTCGTCTCCAACGACCAGCGGGCCACGCCGACCTGCTCCGCAGCGAGCAGCCCGGCGCCCATCAGCAGGGCAGCGTCGATCGCGGCGGAGGCGTCGTCGGAGACCAGGGTCCGCTCGGCTCCGTCGAGGTCGACGTCGGCGAGTGGCCGGGTCATGTCGAGCGACGAGACCGGGCTGACCGCCGCACCGCGTACGGCGTACAGCGCGTTGCCCTCGGGCACCAGGAGCACGTCCGCCGGCAGACCCACGGGCGGGCCGACCAGCAGCGCGGCGGTCTGCTCGCCCGACGCCAGCGTCGGCAGGATCTCGGTGTCGCCCAGCGCGACCAGGACCGTGGTGGCCACCACGGAAGACGTGAGGAACGGCGAGGGCGCCGCGGCCCGGCCGAGCTCCTCCAGCACCGCGGCCGCCTCGCGGGCCGAGGCGCCGGCGCCGCCGAGCGACTCGGGCACGAGCAGGCCGGGCAGGCCGAGCTCGGTGAACGCCGACCAGAGCGGGGCGGTGACGTCGTCGCTGCCGTCGTACACCCCGTTCACGCGCTCGGGCGGGGCGTGCTTGTCGATCGCCTTGCGCACCGACGCACGCAGGTCGGTCTCGACGTCGTCGGCCAACAGGCTGACGTCGGCCGGGGAGGTGAAGGTCATCGGGGTCCCCTCGGCGTTGTCGGACGGAGGAGCGAAGCGGGGGAGGCCGAGAACGGCGTGGGGTGAGTCATCGGGGGAGGTCCTTCCAGGGCACGTCCTTGTCGACGCGGTGCTCGGTGGGCAGGCCGAGGATGCGTTCGGAGACCACGTTGCGCAGCACCTCCGACGTCCCTCCCTCGATCGAGTTGCCCTTGGCGCGCAGGTAGCGGTAGCCCGCGTCCTTGCCGAAGAAGTCGACCCGGGTGGGCCGTCGCATCTCCCAGCTCTCGTAGCGCAGCCCGTCGTCGCCGAGCAGGTCGACCTCGAGGGACGAGAGCTGCTGGTTGATCCGAGCGAAGGACAGCTTCATCGCCGAGCCCTCCGGGCCGGGTACGCCGGCGGCCATCTTCTGCCGCAGCCGCGTCGCGGTGATGCGGGCGACCTCGGTGTCGATCCACCCGCGCAGCAGGCGCTCGTGGGTCTCGGGGGTGCGCAGCTCGGGGCGCTCGCGCCAGGTCTTGGCGACGTTCATGACCATGCCGAACTCGCGGGGGAACGCGCCGCCGCCGATCGCGACCCGCTCGTTGGAGAGCGTGGCGTTGGCGACCTTCCAGCCCTCGCCGACCGCACCCAGCCGGTCGGCGTCGGGGATCCGCGCGTCGGTCAGGAACACCTCGTTGAACTCGGCCTCGCCGGTGATCTGGCGCAGCGGCCGCACCTCGACGCCCGGGTCGTGCATGTCGAGCGCGAAGTACGAGAGACCGGCGTGCTTCGGCTGGTCGGGGTCCGTGCGGACGATCAGGATCGCCCGGTCGGCGATGTGGGCCGAGGACGTCCACACCTTCTGGCCGTTGACGATCCAGGTGTCGCCGTCGAGGACGGCGCGCGACGACAGGCCCGCGAGGTCGGAGCCCGCGCCCGGCTCGGAGAAGAGCTGGCACCAGACCTCCTCGCCGCACCACAGCGGCCGCAGGTAGCGCTGCTTCTGCTCGTCGGTCCCGAAGGCGAGGATCGTCGGTGCGGCCATGCCGAGGCCGATGCCGATCTTGCGCGGGTCGTTGTCGGGCGCGCCAGCGGCGTACAGCGCCTTCTCGACGATCGGCTGCATCCCGCGCGGCAGCCCCAGCCCGCCGAGACCCTCGGGGAAGTGCACCCACGCCAGGCCCGCGTCGAAGCGCGCGTGCAGGAAGTCGAGCCGGTCGGTCGACCCCGGAGGGTTGTCAGCCAGGAGCCGGTCGATCCGCTCCTTCAGCTGTGCTTCATCCATCTGCGGTGTGCTCCATCGTGTGCCGGGCGATCTCGGTCTTGGCCAGGGAGTTCTTGTGCACCTCGTCCGGCCCGTCGGCGAACCGCAGCGTGCGGATGCCGGCGTACGCCGAGGCGAGCGGGAAGTCCTGCGAGAGCCCGCCGGCGCCGTGCGTCTGGATCGCCTTGTCGAGGATCCACTGGACGGTCTGCGGGGTGGCGATCTTGATCGCCTGGATCTCGGTGTGGGCGCCGCGGTTGCCGACGGTGTCCATCAGCCACGCGGTCTTGAGCACCAGCAGGCGCAGCTGCTCGATGCGCACCCGCGACTCCGCGATCCAGTCGCGGACGACGCCCTGGTTGGCGATCGGACGGCCGAAGGCCACCCGCGAAGCGGCACGCTTGCACATCAGCTCGATGGCCGCCTCGGCCACGCCGATGGCGCGCATGCAGTGGTGGATGCGGCCAGGACCCAAGCGGGCCTGGGCGATCGCGAAGCCGGCACCCTCCTCGCCGATCAGGTTGGTGACCGGGACCCGGACGTCGGTGAAGCGCAGCTCGGCGTGACCGCCGTGCTCGTGGTCGTCGTACCCGAAGACCTCCATGCCCCGGATCACCTCGAGGCCGGGGGTGTCCCGCGGCACGAGGATCTGGCTCTGCTGACGGTGGCGCGACGCCGACGGGTCGGTCTTGCCCATCACGATCATGATCTCCGCGTGCGGGTTCATCGCACCGGTGATCCACCACTTGCGGCCGTTGAGGACGTACTCGTCGCCGTCGCGCTCGATCCGGGTCTCGATGTTGGTCGCGTCGGAGGAGGCGACGTCCGGCTCGGTCATCGCGAAGGACGAGCGGATCTCGGCGGCCAGCAGCGGCCTGAGCCAGCGCTCCTTCTGCTCGGGGGTGCCGAAGAGCGAGAGCACCTCCATGTTTCCGGTGTCCGGCGCCGCGCAGTTCAGCACCGCGGGCGCGAGGTGGCCGGCGCGGCCCGTCAGCTCGGCGAGCGGGGCGTACTGCAGGTTGGTGAGCCCGGGGCTGTCGGCGTGCTCCTTCGGGAGGAAGAGGTTCCAGAGCCCGAGCTCGCGCGCCTCGGCCTGGAGCTCCTTGAGCACCGGCGTCTCCGACCACGCCCACCGGTCGTCCGCGGCGGCGAGCTGGTCGTGGAAGACCGGCTCGGACGGCACGATCCTCTCGGCCAGGAAGGTCGAGAGCTTGTCGTGCAGCTCGGTGGTCGTGTCGTCGAGACCGAAGTCCATGTGTGTCTCAATCCCTTTCGAGTGCGGCGAGGCCGGCCTGGATCAGGGGGTCGAAGCCCGCGCCGATCTGGTCGAAGCCCTCGCCGACGGTCTGGCCCTGCAGGAAGCGGAAGTTGATGCCCTCGAGGATCACCGCGAGCTTGAAGTAGGCGAGCCCGAGGTGGAAGCCCATGTCGCCCAGGTCGCGTCCGATCGCCGCGGCGTACCGGTCGAGCTGGGTGGCGGTGTCCGGGTAGCCGGGTGCGGTGCTGACGTCGGAGACCAGGCCGCTGCCGGGCAGCGACGCCAGCCGGTCGTAGACGAGCAGCAGTGCGACGTCGGTGCGGGTGTCGCCGAGCGTCGCCATCTCCCAGTCGACGACGGCCTTGATCTCGTCGTCGTCGCCGGTGAGCAGGTTGTCGAGGCGGTAGTCGCCGTGCACGATGCCGACCACCGACGGGTCGTCGGCCGGCACCCGCGCGGTGAGGAGGCGGTGCAGCTCCTCGGCGTCGGGGTGCTCACGGGTCTTCGAGCCCTCGAGCTGCTTGCCCCAGCGCCGCACCTGGCGCTCGAGGAAGCCGGCGGGCCGGCCGAACTCGCCGAGCCCGACCTCCGCCGGGTCGACCGAGTGCAGCGCCGCGAGCACGTCGATCATCCGGCCGGCGATGGTGGCGGTCCGCTCCGGGCCGAGGGCCTGGAGCTGGGTGCTCTGGCGGTACGCCGTGCCGAGGATCCGCTCCATCACGTAGAACGGCGCGCCGAGCACGTCGGGGTCGTCGCAGTGGGCGTAGGTCGTGGGCACCGGCACGTCGGTGGGCACGAGCGCGCTCATCGCGGTGTACTCGCGGCCCATGTCGTGGGCGGTCGCCTGCACGTGGCCGAGCGGCGGTCGCCGCACGATCCACCACGACGAGCCGTCGGTGACCTCGTAGGTGAGGTTGGAGCGGCCTCCCGCGATCACCCGCCCGCGGAGGTCGGGGCTGAGCTCGCCGGGCCGCTCGCCGTCGTACCACCGGCGGAACGCGTCGAGGTCGAGTCCGGGGATGTCGGAGGTCTGGAGGTCGTCGCTCATCACACGGCTCCCGCTTCGTCGACCTTCTGCTGCAACCGGCGCATGCCGGCCAGCCAGCGGTCGGTGTCGGTGGCGCGAGCGGCGTAGTAGCCCGCGACCTCGGGGTGGGGGAGGACCAGGAACCGGCCCTCGCTGATCGCGACGACCGCCGCCTCGGCGACCGCCTCGGGTGGCAGTGCGCTGTCGCGGGAGAGCAGTGCCTGCAAGGGGCCTGCGTCCTCGAGCATCTTGGTCTGCACGCCCTGCGGGCAGATGGCGTGCACGTCGACGCCGCGCCCGCCGTACGTCACCGAGAGCCACTCGGCGAAGCCGACGGCGGCGTGCTTGGTGACGGAGTACGGCGCGCTGCCGATCATCGTGAGCAGGCCGGCGGCCGAGGCGGTGACGACGAAGCGCCCGCCCTGGCCGTCGTCCAGCCACCGCGGCACCAGCTCGCGCGCGGCGCGGACGTGGGCCATCACGTTGACGTCCATCACCCGCTCCCAGACGTCGTCGGGCGTCTGGAGGCTGTCGGGCCCGCCGGCGCCGTCGATGCCGGCGTTGGCGAAGAACACGTCGATGCGTCCGAGGGCCTCGGTCGCGGTGTCGACCACGGTGCGGACACCGTCGGCCGAGGAGACGTCACCCGGCACGGCGGTGCCCCCGATCTCGGCGGCGACCGCTCGGGCGTTGTCGGCGTCGAGGTCGTTGACGACCACGCGGGCGCCCTCGGCGGCCATCCGGGTCGCGAGCGCGCGGCCGATGCCGCGGCCGGCACCGGTGACGACGACGCCCTTGCCCTCGAGCTGCTCGGTCATCAGTGACCGCCGGCCAGGGTGACGCCGCCGTCGAGGGTGATCGTCTGGCCGGTCACCCACGAGGCGTCGTCGGAGAGCAGGTAGGCGACCGCGCCGGCGACGTCCTCGACGACGCCGAGCCGCTTGAGCGGGTAGAGCGCGGCGACCTCGTCCTCGCGGCCCTCGAAGAGCGGGCCGGCGAACGCGGTCTTCACGATGGCCGGCGCGACGGCGTTGACCCGGACCGTGGGGCCGAGCTCGACGGCCAGCGACTCGGTCAGGCTGATGAGCATCGCCTTGGACGCGCCGTACATCGCGATCCCGGGGGCGGGCTTCACGCCGGAGACCGACGAGATGTTGACGACCGATCCGCCGTGCTCGCCCATCCACGCACGGTGCGCCTCCTGCACCCAGGCGAGCGCGCCGAGCGCGTTGACCTCGACGATCTTGCGGGCGGCGCCGAGGTCGAGGTCGACCAGGCTGGTGAGCACCGGGTTGATGCCGGCGTTGTTGACGAGCAGGTCGAGGCTGCCGAACGTCTCGATGGTCCGGCGTACGGCGTCCGCGCGGTGGTCGGGGTCGTCGGCCTTGCCGGCGACGGCGATCGCGCGGTCGGGGCCGCCGAGGGTGGCCACCGCCTCCTCGAGCGCCTCGGGCTTGCGAGCCGTGAGGCACACCCGCGCTCCCTCGTCGACCAGCCGCTGGGCGATGCCCAGCCCGATGCCGCGGCTGGCTCCGGTCACGATCGCGACCTTGCCGTCGAGTCCCTGCACGCTCCACGCTCCTTGCCTGTTGACTAAGCGCTTGCTTACCATGCCTCTCGTGACCTCGTCCACCCCCGCGCTCGACGCCCGGACCCGGCTGGCGCGCGCCGCGGTGGAGGCGTTCTCCACGCGTGGCTTCCACGGCACGACGACCCGCGACATCTCGACGGCCGCGGGGATGAGCCCGGCGGCCCTCTACGTGCACCACCGGTCGAAGGAGGAGCTCCTCTTCGAGCTCGCCCACGTCGGTCACCAGCGGGTCCTCGACATGGTGCGGGCGTCGGTCGCCACGTCCGACGACCCGGTCGAGCAGCTCGGCACGCTGGTCGAGGACTTCGTCCGCGACCACGCCCTGGTGCACACCGGGGCGCGCGTCATCAACTACGAGCTGGCGGCGCTCAGCGCGGAGCACCTGGCCGAGATCGTGGCCATCCGCCACGACATCGACGAGGTCGTGCGCGACGTCATCGACCGCGGGGTCGCCGCCGGCGTCTTCCACACCCCCGACCCCCACATGACCGCCCTCGCCGTGCTGTCGCTGGGCATCGACGTCGCCCGCTGGTTCCGCGACGAGGGTCGGTGGTCGCCCGACCAGGTGGCCGTCCACTACCGGCTGCTGGCCCTGCGGATGGTCGGGGCGGCGGGTGGTCTCGAGGCTCGGGCCTAGCGGCCCTCACACCTCAACCACCGAATGGCAGGATCGACCCATGACCTACGAGGCTGCCGAGAACCGTTACGACCCGTCGACCGGGATGCGCTACCGCCACACCGGGCGCAGCGGGCTCCAGCTGCCGGTGATCTCGCTCGGGCTGTGGCAGAACTTCGGGACGGACCGGCCCGAGGAGACGCAGCGCGCGATCCTGCGGCGCGCGTTCGACCGCGGTGTCACCCACTTCGACCTGGCCAACAACTACGGCCCGCCGTACGGCCGCGCGGAGGAGAACTTCGGGCGCTACCTCAAGGACGACTTCGCGCCCTACCGCGACGAGCTGGTCATCTCGACCAAGGCCGGCTACGACATGTGGCCGGGGCCCTACGGCCAGGGCGGCGGGTCGCGGAAGTACGTGCTCGCCTCGCTCGACCAGTCGCTCGAGCGGATGGGGCTCGACTACGTCGACATCTTCTACAGCCACCGCTTCGACCCGGACACTCCCGTCGAGGAGACGATGATGGCGCTCGACCAGGCGGTCCGCCAGGGCAAGGCGCTGTACGCCGGCATCTCGTCCTACTCGGCCGCGAAGACGCAGGAGGCGGCGTCGATCGCCCGCGACCTGGGCACGCCGCTGCTGATCCACCAGCCGTCGTACTCGATGCTCAACCGCTGGATCGAGGAGGACCTGCTCGACGAGCTGGAGCAGCAGGGCATGGGCTGCATCGTGTTCACCCCGCTCGCCCAGGGCCTGCTGACCGACCGCTACCTCGACGGCATCCCCGCGGACTCGCGGGCTGCGCGCGAGGGCTCGTCGATCGGTGGCGACCACCTCGACGAGTCGACGCTGCGCCACGTACGCCGGCTCAACGAGATCGCCGCCGGCCGCGGGCAGAAGCTCGCCCAGCTCGCCCTCCAGTGGGCGATCCGCGACCTGCGGGTGACCTCCGCGGTCATCGGCGCCTCGAGCGTCGAGCAGCTCGACGCCAACCTCGACGCCCTCTCCGGCCCCGAGCTGACGGCCGAGGAGCTGCGGCTGATCGACGAGGACGCGGTCGAGGCCGGCATCAACCTCTGGGCGAAGTCGACCGAGGACTGACGTCCGACCTCTACCCTCGACCCATGAGCACGGTCGCCCACGAGCACGGAGCACTCCGCGAGAACCTCGTGGCCGCACTGCGTGACGACATCGTCTCGGGCCGGCTGGCGCCGGGGACCCCGCTGCGGACCGAGGTCGTCATGCAGCGCTTCGGGGTCTCGAACTCGCCGCTCCGCGAGGCGTTCGCGCAGCTGGCGTCGGAGGGCCTCGTGGTCGTCCAGCGCAACCGCGGCGCCACGGTGGCGCCGCTGGACCGCGCCCATGCCGCCGACGTGTTCCGGGTCAGCGGGATGCTGATGGAGCACGTCGTCCGCTGGGGCCTGCCCCGCTTCGTGCCGGCCGACGTGTCGACGCTGCGGCGCATCCAGCTGGACCTCGACCTCGCCTACCGCAGCGGCGACCTCGTCACGGCGTTCGCCGACTCGGACCGGTTCGGCGAGATCCTGCTCGACCGCTGCGGCAGCCAGGAGCTCGCCCGCGCCGTACGCACGCTGCTGCCGCAGCTGCAGCGGCTGGTCCGGCTGATCGACCCGCTGGAGTTCCTCGCGCTCCAGCAGTCGCTCCAGTCCGCGGTCCTGGCGTCGGCCGAGGACCACGACGTCGAGAGCGCCGTCGTCGCGATCGGCTCGATCTGGCGGCAGGTGGAGCGGGCGGTCGATGCCCTGGGCGACGACGTGATCGCCCACTGAGGGACTCGTCGTGACCGCCGTGGCGCCGCACCCCTCGGTCGTCGCGCTGCGCCGCCGCCAGAGAGCCGGCGCGATCAACCGTCGCGTCGGCTGGGTGCTGCTGCCCGTGATGGTCGCGGCGACCGCCGTGCACTACCTTCCCCTCGGCACCTCGACGCTGGCCGGCGTGCTCGTGGCGCTGGTGGTCGGGCTCAACACGACGCACCTGGGCCTCTCGGTCTACGTGTTCGGCCTCGTGCGCCCACGCCGGACCCTCAAGGTCTTCCACATCTACTTCGGCTATGCGCTCGGCGTGGTGATCTGGGTGTCGCAGACCAACCTCGACAACGAGCCGCTGCACACCTACCTGACCGTCCTGATGTTCGCCGGGATCGCGGTGCACCTGGTGCTCGCCACGCGCTACGCGGCCCGGCGCCGGGCCGCGCAGCACGTCGCGAGCACCTACCTCAGGAGCTGAGCCTCATCGGATGACGACGCGGGCGCTGTCCACCGCCGCGGTGTCACGCAGGGCCGGGCTCACCCGCAGCCCGGCGTACCGCACGATGACCCGGCCGGCGACCGTCGGCCGGTAGACCACCTTCCCCTGCTGCACACCGGCAGCGGCCCGGCGCAGCGTGATGGTGCCGAGGCGGACCTGCCTGCCCCGGGCCGGGTCGAAGACGACCACGACCGTACGACGTGCGCCGCCGTCGGCCCCACGGAGCCGGACCGACCAGGTGGCCTTCCTCCCTGCGCGCACGGCCTGCCGGGCCGGGCCGACCCTGAGCGTGCTGCGCACCGTGGTGACCGGGGTCGTGGTGGGAGACGTCGAGGGGGTGGGGGTCGGGCTCGGCGTCGTCTCGGTGTCGCGCGTCCAGATCGCGAGCGTGTCCTGGTCGAAGGAGCTGAAGACGAGCTCGTTGCCCTCCCGACCGTTCAGGTCGGCGACCACCGCGCCGCCGGCCTGGCCGAAGTACTCGCCCTGGTCCGTGAGGCGGTGGAGTGCGGTCTCGCCGTCGCCGAGGTTCTCGATCCACCACAGGCGGCGGTCGCCGTCGCCCGACACGGCGAGGTCGACGTCGCCGTCCCCGTCGACGTCGCCGTACCCGAGCACGCCGGGCGCGCCCTGGCCGGGGCCGTAGCGCGACGTGATCGCGTTGCTGAACTCGGGGTAGTCGTCGCGGTTGGTGCCGTAGTCGGACGGGCATGCCTCCGGCGGCGTGGCCGGGTCGGAGAGCGTCGTCCGGGCCCAGGGCGCAGCGAGGTCGTCGCCCGGGGTGAACTCGATGACCTGCTCCGGCCACGCGAACGACGCGTTCAGGAGCGCGAAGGTGCAGCGGTTGACGTGGTTGGTGCCGATCCACGAGACGGTGCCCGGACCGTGGAAGCCGGGCACCGGGCGGATCTGGAAGCCCATGCCGACGTCGGTGAGCTTGGCGATCGTGTGCGGCGTGAAGTCCGCGGCGGCGAGGACGCCGTCCGTGTCGGTGTTCTCGAGCCAGAGGAAGGACGCCGAGGTCGACATGCTGTTCAGCAGGTGGAAGTACTGCGACGACACGATGTCGAGGTCGTCGTCCCCGTCGACGTCGTACACCACCGGCTGGCTGCCGCCGAGGTTCACCGCGAGCTCGACGGGCGCGGCGAAGGCGCCGCCGCCGAGCCCCTGGAAGAACTGCGTGCGCACCTCGTCGTCGACCTGGTTGCCCGCCTGCTTGGCCTCCTCGCTGACCGCCACCAGGTCGAGGGTGCCGTCGCCGTCGAGGTCGACGTGCTGGACGCCGTGGTACGAGCCGGCCTGGCCCTCGACGACGACGTGCTTGGTGAACGGCGTGCCGGCCCCTTTGTTCTCCCACCAGGTGATCGCGCCGGTGGTGTTCAGCCAGGTCGGTGCCGACGCGTCGGTCCCGAAGAAGTAGCCGGACGGCACGATGATGTCGTTGTCGCCGTCACCGTCCACGTCGTCGATCGTGGTGGCGTTCGGGAAGACGATGCCCGCGCCCGCACCGAACACCGGGACCTTGGTCCAGGTGTTCAGCCTCGCGCCCGGCCGGTAGAGCTGGAGGGTGCCGCCGCCGACGGGGCGGCCGTTGTCGTCGAGCTCGCCGTAGCCGCTCGTCACGATGTCCTGCTCGGTGCCGAGCACCTGGCCGACCGAGGTGAAGCTGGCCCCGAGGATCCCGGTGTCGATGTCGATGCGGCGGAACGTCGGGGTCTCGGTGGCGTCGCCGGACGCGTCGGCGGGCAGCACGACGAGGGCGGCGGGGATCGCGGCGATGCCGGCGGTGACGATCGCGGCCAGCAGGACGGGACGGAGCGGGGTCACGGGCGGTCCTTCCGATGGGGGAGTGACCACCGTGCCAGTATTTCGCACAATCCAGAGGAATTTTGCGAAACTTCGTATATCAGAGATGACTTGCGGGGTCGGGCGCCCGAGCCCGGTCCCGGCTGTTCTCCCAGAGCTGGCAGCCGACCAGCACGACCACCGCGAGGACCGCGCCGGCGAGCACGTCGATCACGTAGTGCTCCGCGTAGTAGACGAGCGTCGTGCACATCAGCAGCGGGTAGAGCGCGAGCAGCCAGCGCCACGGCGTACGCAGCCGCTGGATGCCGTAGATCGCGATCAGGAAGGTGATCCCGGCGTGCAGCGACGGCATGGCGGCCACCGGGTTGCCGACGCCCTGGAGCACGACGTCCATGCGGCCGAGGCCGATGTCGTGCCACCCGCGGCCGGTGATCCGGACGACGTCGGCGTGCAGCCAGCCCTCCTCGGAGGCCATCCACGGCGGCGCCATCGGGTAGGCGATGTAGACGACGAGGGCGCCGAAGTTGATGATCACGTAGCGGCGCATCCACTTGATCCACTCGGCCCGGTTGCGCACCCACAGCACGGCCGCGATGGTCAGGCCGGTGACGAAGTGCGTCGCGTAGACGGTCGTGAAGAGCACGTCGTACCAGCGCGGCTCGCTGGTCCGCAGGCACGGGTCGCCGCAGAGCGCGTGCTGGAGCCGCTCGGTGGGTGTCTGCCCGAAGCCGATCCACTCGTCGAAGTGGATCGGCATGTAGACGTGCACCGGCAGCCCGAGCTCGTCGGTGAGCCCACGCGTGAAGAAGTAGATGACGAGGCCGGCGACCGGGATCCACCAGTCCTTGAGGAAGTTCAGGTGGTAGCGCGGCTCGGCCTCGATGTTCCACGCGACGGTGCCGAGCCACAGCCAGAGGAAGACCCCGATGGTGTCGTTGGGGATGCCCAGCGTCTCCGACCACAGGATCAGGAGCGCGGCGTACGCCAGCATCGCGACGAGGCGGACCTTGCGCCGGGTCCGCGGGTACGGCGTGGGCCGGGAGATGTCGGCGAGCTGGTGCTCGTCCTCCTCGGCTCCCCGCGTCATGCCGGTGATTCTAGGAGGACGTTCACCGAGCGTTCATGCCGGCTCTCAGTCGGTGCGGTTGCCCGACACCACGCCGGGGTAGGCCGCGACCAGTCCGCGCAGGGCCTTCCGGGACCGGTCGAAGCCGAACTCGTGGCGCAGGTGCGCGACCACGGTCTGGCGGATGGCGGGCCAGGCCTCCGTCGGGGGCAGTGCCGGCGGGCTGCACCCGTCGGTCGCCAGGGCCACGAACGACTCCGGGACCGGCAGGCCGAGGAGGTCGGCGATCGCGAGCAGTCCGCCGTCGCCGGCGCCGATCTCGCAGAGGTCGCTGAAGGCGTGGTGGCCGCCGCCGACGAGCACCAGGCGCTTCGGGTCGCGCAGCTGGTCGTACGCCGCCTCCATCCGGTCCGGGGTGATGATCCCGTCGGCCGTGCCGGCCATCAGGAGACCGGGCTGGTGCGGGACCTTGGTGCGTGGGCCCTTCGCGTCGCCGGTGAGGGCGCCGACGCTGGCGCCGGCCAGGCCGACGAACGTCGTGATGCGCTTGTCGACGGCGGCGAGCGCCTCGACCGCGCTGCCGCCGGCGGAGTGGCCGACGGCGCCCACCAGGTCGGTGTCGACGTGACCGCTGAAGCGGCCGCGGGCGGCCCGGTCCAGGGAGCG
Organism: Nocardioides hankookensis; assembly: GCF_042658885.1. NCBI lineage: Bacteria > Bacillati > Actinomycetota > Actinomycetes > Propionibacteriales > Nocardioidaceae > Nocardioides > Nocardioides hankookensis. Next base: position 324,372 of record NZ_JBHSRJ010000005.1, read on the forward strand.
CATCAGGGTGATGGTCCGGCTCAGGTCCTTCACGTCGGGGTCGCCGGTGCTGCTCGTGCTGAAGCTCAGCGCGGCCGCGAGGTCGCGGTTGGGGTGGTCGGGCGCCGCGACGACGAAGCCCCACGACGCCAGCCACGACGTCAGGAACGACGACTGCGTGGGGAAGCCGGCGAACCCGTGGCTGAACACCACCAGCGGGAAGCGGCCGCGCGCGACGTCGAGGCCGCGCACCCCGCCGCTCGGGTAGGTGACCGAGGCGCCGTCCGGGACGACCGCCTGGTACGACGGCGGCAGGGCGTCGACGACGTCGTACCTCGCCGGGCGCTTGCCCTTCGCGTCGGCCTTGCGGGACGGGTACCAGACCTCGACGGCCGACCCGGTCGGCGGCAGCTTCAGCCTGGCCTCGCCGACCGCGAACGGTCCCCGCACGGCGAAGCTCGTCGGGCCGAGGTCCGCGACCTTCGGGACCCGGTCGGCGGCGTCCGCGGTCGCCGCTGGTCCGGCGAGGGAGAGCGACAGGGCGAGGGTCGATCCGAGCGCCGCGAGGACGGCGAGCGGTCGGACGGTGCGGCGCGGTGTGTCGTCGGTCACGCCGGCACCGTAGCGGCCGGCGTCCGGCGCCCGTGGCAAAACCGGTGTCCCGCAGCGGTGCGAGCAGGGAGAATCACCCGACGTGGGACACGTGGATGTGGCAGGGGTGCGCTACGAGCTGCCGGACGGCCGGGTGCTGCTGGACGACGTGTCCTTCCGGGTCGGCGAGGGCGCGAAGGTCGCCCTGGTCGGCGCCAACGGGGCCGGCAAGACGACCCTGCTCCGGATCATCACCGGCGACCTGGCGCCGCACGCGGGGGCGATCACCCGCTCGGGCGGCCTCGGGGTGATGCGGCAGAACGTCGGTGCCGCACTCGGCGACGACCCCACCGTCGGCGACCTGCTGCTCAGCGTCTCCCCGCCGAGGGTCCGTACGGCGGCGGCCGGGGTCGAGCGCTACGAGCTCGCCCTGATGGAGACCGACGACGAGCAGACGCAGATGGCCTACGCGCACGCGCTCTCGGAGTTCGCGGACGCGGGTGGCTACGACATCGAGGTCACCTGGGACGTCTGCACGATGGCGGCGCTGGCGCTGCCCTACGACCGCGCCAAGTACCGCACGCTCAGCACCCTGTCCGGCGGCGAGCAGAAGCGGCTGGTCCTCGAGCTGCTGCTGCGCGGCCCCGACGAGGTGCTGCTGCTCGACGAGCCCGACAACTACCTCGACGTACCCGGCAAGATCTGGCTCGAGGAGCGGATCCGCGAGTCCGACAAGACCATCCTGATGATCAGCCACGACCGCGAGCTGCTGAACAACACGGCGACGCGCGTCGTCACCGTCGAGCTCGGCGCCGGCGGCAACACCGTCTGGACGCACCCGGGCGGGTTCGCGTCGTACCACGAGGCGCGCCGCGACCGCTTCCTGCGCTTCGAGGAGCTGCGCAGGCGCTGGGACGAGGAGCACGCGAAGCTCAAGCAGCTCGTGCTGCACTACAAGATCAAGTCGGAGTACAACGACGGGATGGCGTCGCAGTACCGCGCCGCACAGACCCGGCTGCGCAAGTTCGAGGAGGCCGGCCCGCCCACCGAGCAGCCGCGCGAGCAGCAGGTCACGATGCGTCTCACCGGCGGTCGCACCGGCAAGCGCGCGGTCGTCTGCGAGGACCTGGAGCTGACCGGCCTGATGAAGCCCTTCGACCTCGAGGTCTGGTACGGCGAGCGGGTGGCGGTCCTCGGCTCCAACGGGTCGGGGAAGTCCCACTTCCTGCGGCTGCTCGCGATCGGGGGCAGCGACCCGGACGTCGAGCACCGGCCGGTCGGAGACGTCGAGATCAAGCCCGTCGTCCACTCCGGCAAGGCGAAGCTCGGCGCCCGGGTCCGCCCCGGCTGGTTCGTGCAGACCCACGAGCACCCCGAGCTGGTCGGTCGCACGCTGCTCGAGATCCTGCACCGCGGCGACGGCTCGCCCCACGGTCGCGCCGGCATGGGCCGCGAGCAGGCCGCCCGCGTGCTCGACCGCTACGAGCTGGCGCACGCCGGCGAGCAGCGCTTCGAGTCCCTGTCCGGCGGGCAGCAGGCGCGCTTCCAGATCCTGCTGCTCGAGCTGTCCGGCGCCACGCTGCTGCTGCTCGACGAGCCGACCGACAACCTCGACGTGCAGTCGGCCGAGGCGCTCGAGGACGGGCTCGCCGCCTTCGACGGCACCGTCCTCGCCGTCACCCACGACCGGTGGTTCGCCCGGGGCTTCGACCGGTTCCTGGTCTACGGCGCCGACGGCGAGGTCTACGAGTCCGACGGGCCGGTCTGGGACGAGGGCCGCGTGCAGCGCACCCGATGAGCGACCTCGAGATCGTCCGGCTCGACGTCCACGACGACGAGGCCTTCGACGCCTGGCACCACGCCTACGAGGTCGCCGAGGCTGCGTCGGGGCCCGACGTCGCCGCGCCCTGGCAGCTCGAGGAGGTCCGGGCGCTGATGCAGCGTGAGGGCCGCCGCTTCTGGGACGAGGGGTGGTCCGGGCTCGTCGACGGACGCGTCGTCACCGCCGGCTGGGTCCGCCTCTCGCTGCTCGACAACACCGACCGCGCGGAGCTCGCGGTGCACACCGTCCCCGATGCGCGCCGTCGCGGGTACGCCGCCGCGATGCTCGACCACGTCGAACGCGTCGCGCGCGAGCACGGCCGCACGACGATGTTCGGCGAGAGCTCCTGGCCGTACGCCGGCGGCCCGGCGGGCGCCGGGGAGCCGGGACCCGAGTTCGCCCGGGCTGCCGGCTACGACCTCGCCCTGGGCGACGTGAAGCGGACGCTCGCGCTGCCCGTGCCGTCGGGCGTCCTCGAGCGGATGGCGGCTGAGGTCGCTCCGCACCACGACGGCTTCACCCTGCGCTCCTGGGCCGGGCCGGTCCCCGACGACCTCGTGGAGGGGTGGGCGCGCCTCAACGGAAGCCTGACGACCGAGGCGCCGATGGGCGACCTCGACCTCGAGCCGGAGTACGCCGACGTCGGGACCGTGCGCGAGACCGAGGCGCTGATCGTGGCCCAGGGGCGGACGAAGTACAACACCGTCGCGTTGGACCCGGCCGGTGAGCTCGTGGCGTTCACGGACCTCGCGACCACCGTGCACGAGCCGGGGAGGGCCTACCAGTGGGGGACCCTGGTCCGCGGTGACGCCCGCGGCCGCCGCCTCGGCCTGGCCGTGAAGCTGGCGAACCTGCGCCTGCTCCAGACCGAGCGTCCCGACATCCACACGCTCACGACGTACAACGCCGAGGTCAACCGGCACATGGTGGAGGTCAACGAGCGGCTGGGCTTCGTCCCGGTCGCCCGCCTCGGCGAGTTCCAGAAGCGACTGCCCAGGACCAAAGAGGAGGGCCCCTCCGGCTGACAGGGAGACGGGCCCGGTTGCCGGTGGGACCCTCCACCCCTCCCGTGTCTCGGGCGCGGAAGGGGCGTCAGGTGGTCAGGAGTTGGACGTGCTCTCGTCCGAGTCGAGCGTGAGGTGGGTGGTCTTGGTCTCGCCGTCGTGGGTGTAGGTCACGGTGACGCCGTCGCCGGGCCGGTAGGAGCGGATCGTCGCGACCAGCGAGTCGGCCCCGGTGATCAGCTCGTCGTCGACCTTGGTGATCACGTCGCCCTTGGCGATCCCGGCGTCCGCGGCGGTCGACCCGGCGCTGACCTCCTTGACCTCGGCACCCTGCACGACCTCGGCGCCGTCCTGGCTGGCGACGTCGGCGACGGAGATGCCGAGCCGGGCGTGGGTCGGGGTCTCGCCCTTGCTCATCTGGTCGACGATCGGCAGCACCTCGTCGATCGGGATCGCGAAGCCGAGGCCGATCGACCCGGCCTCGCCCTCGCTCGAGCTCGCGGTGCGGATCGAGGAGTTGATGCCGACGACGTTGCCGTTCATGTCGACGAGCGCGCCGCCGCTGTTGCCGGGGTTGATCGCCGCGTCGGTCTGGATGGCGGGGTACGTCGTGCTGTTGCCGTCGCCGTCGGAGCCGACGTCGACCGGGCGGTTGAGCGCGCTGACGATGCCGCTGGTGACGGTGGAGTCGAGGCCGAACGGCGAGCCGATCGCCACGACGCCCTCGCCGACCTTGAGGTCGGCCGACTTGCCGATCGTCGCCGGGGTCAGCCCCGAGACGCCCTCGGCCTTGATCACCGCGGTGTCCGTCAGCGGGTCGGTGCCGACCACGGAGGCCTTGGCCGACGTGCCGTCGTTGAAGAAGACGGTCATCGAGCCGCCGTCGCCGGCGATCGCCGCGACGTGGTTGTTGGTGAGGATCTTGCCGTCGGAGCTGAGGATGATGCCCGACCCGGAGCCGGCACCCTGGCTGCCGCTGACGTCGATCTTGACGACCGACGGGAGCACCTTGGCCGCGACCTGCTCGACCGAGCCGTCGGCGGCGGGGGAGCTGGGGGTGTCGACGACCTGCGAGGTCTGCGCAGCGCCGGCGTCGTTGCTGCCGGAGTCGCTGTCGTCGAAGGCGTTCCACGCGGCGGCGCCGCCGACACCAGCAGCGGCGCCCACGACGAGGGCGGTGGCGACGACCGCGGCGGCCAGGCCGGTGCGCCGGGGGCGGCGCTGCGTCGGCAGGGTCTCGGTCTGCGGAGCGCCCGACGGGGCGGGACCGTACGCCTGGGCCGGCGGGCCCTGGGGGCGGGGACCCTGCGGAGCGGGGTAGGAGAAGTACGGGTTGTGCGGGTCCTGCGGGCCTTGCGGGGGAGTCGTCGGCTGGTCGCTCATGCCCCCACTGTGTTGCGCCAGCCTGTGATCAACCTGAGACGTCGCTGGACGACCCAGAAGAAACCTCGTCCTCGGGTGCCTCCGTCACGAGCGTCATCTTCTTGAGCAGCGCCGCGAGCATCGCGCGCTCCTCGGCGTCCAGGGCGTGCACGACCTCGTCCTCGGCCCGGCCGCGCAGCTCCATCGCCCGTCGCCAGATCGCCGCGCCGCCCTTGGTGATCTCGATGCCGACCCGGCGGCGGTCGTCCGCGTCCGGGTGTCGCTGGATCCAGCCCGCCTTCTCCAGCGAGTCGAGACGCCCGGTCATGCCGGCGTTGCTGATGCCGAGGTCCTCGGCGAGGGCCGAGGGGCTCGCCAGCCCGGGGGTGTCGCGGATCATCAGGTGGTGGAGGGTGTCGTACTCGAAGTCCTGGAGCCCGACCTCGACCAGGGCCTGCTGCGTCGTCAGCTTGAAGTAGCGCTTGAGACGCCCGATCCGGACGACGATCGCCTCGACGTCGTCCTCGAAGCTCACGTCGATCCAGTGGTCGCGCCAGCGCGCGACGTGGCGGTCCGCCCAGTCCTCGGTCACCGGAAAATCCTACCGCTTCGGTGGCGAATAGTTCGTCAGCGAAGTAATATCCTCCTCGTGCACGACCGCCTGTCCGCCTTCCGCTACCGGGACTTCCGGTTCCTCGTCGCGGGCACGGCGTCCAGCTCGCTCGGCAACTCGATCACCCCGATCGCCCTGGCCTTCGCCGTCCTCGACCTCGGCGGTTCCGCGACCGACCTCGGCCTGGTCGTCGGGGCGTTCGCGCTGGCCGACGTCGTCACGGTGCTCTTCGGCGGTGTGCTCGGCGACCGCCTCCCGCGCAAGCTGATGATGGAGGGGTCGGCTGCCGGCAGCGCCCTGACCCAGGCCTTCCTCGCGACGTCGCTGATCGTCGGGTTCGGCACCGTCGCGATGCTCGGGATCGTCGGCGCCCTCAACGGCTGCCTCTCCGCGCTGAGCCAGCCGTCGTCGCGGGCGATGACCCGCGAGACCGTCCCGCCCGAGCACCTGCCCTCGGCGGTCGCCGGCCGGTCCCTGCTCCAGACGGGCGCCGCCACGGTCGGGTATGCCGTGGGTGGCGTGTTGGTCGCGGTCGCCGGCTCGGGCTGGGCGATCGGCGTCGACGCGCTCACGTTCGCGATCGCGGCGTACTGCTACTCCCGGCTGCGGGTCCCGCACTCCGTCCCCGAGGGCGAGCGGGCGTCGATGCTCGCCGACCTCGGAGACGGCGCCCGCGAGGTGCTCGCGCACCCCTGGCTGTGGCTGCTCATCGGGCAGGCGATGCTCTACCACCTCTTCTACGGCGGGGCGCAGACCGTGCTCGGTCCGATCGTGGTCGGCGACGAGTTCGGCCGCTCCTCCTGGGGCTGGGCGATGGCGACACTGATGGCGGGCTTCGTGGTGGGCGGCCTGGTCTGCCTGCGCTGGCGTCCGCGGCGCAGCCTGCTGATCGGCACCGTGCTGCTCAGCCTGACGGCGCTCTTCCCGATCGCGATGGCGGTCTCCGAGCATCTCTGGATCGTGCTCGTCGGCGCCTTCCTGCACGGCTTCGGGCTCCAGGTGTTCGACGTCTTCTGGGACCTCTCCATCCAGCAGAACGTCGCGCCGGACAAGCTCGCCCGCGTCTACTCGTTCGACGCCGTCGGCTCCTTCGTGGCACGCCCGCTCGGGCTCGCCCTGACCGGCCCGATCGCCGTCGTCGTCGGCTATCAGGAGTGGCTCCTCGTCGTCGGCTGCGTGATGGGGGCCTCGGCGCTGCTGGCGCTCACCTCCGCCGACGTGCGCAACCTGACCCGTCGTACGCCGATCGAGACGCCGCCGGAGCCCGTCACCGCCTGAGCCTGAGCGTCAGAAACTCAGGTTTCACGCAAGGTTGGGCGTGCGAGCCGGTTTCGGATGGCGGCGCCGCGCGGCTTGCTGCCACAGTGGGGTCAACGACCTAGCTGGGGGGTTAACGTCGTGGGGGGAACTGCTGCACGTCCGCGCGCTGTCAGCGCGCTGAGAGTGCCTACTGTCATGGCCGTCGTCGCTGCCGCGGCGCTGGTCGCCGTCGTCGCGCCGATCAACGGCAGCGCCGACGCCGCCGTGTGCTCGAGCGGCACCTCGGCGTCCAACGTGTTCGGTGCCGCGACCGGCTGGACCGAGTTCGTCGAGGGCAACGGCAGCCGCGGGTCGGAGTCGGAGGGCACGGTCGCGTACGGCGGCAACCTGCCGACCGGCATGACGCTCGGCACCCGCCTCACCGGCTTCGCGGCGAGCTCGCCGAGCCTCGTGGTCGCGGGCTCGCACGGCTCGGGCTACAACCTCCAGTACGGCAGCGCCTACGTCACGCCGAAGTCGGGCGTGAACTTCAACGGCGGCTCCGGCACCGGCTACCTCAACGCGAACCCCATCGACTTCGCGACCGCCTTCACCGACCTGCGCGCGACGTCGACCGCGTGGGGCTCCGCCGCCTCGACCGGCACCGTCACGTCCGGCACCACCGGCGGCAACGCGGCGATCGTGCTGACCGGCACCAACGCGTCGCTCAACGTCTTCAACCTCTCGGCCGGTGACGCCGCGGCTCTCGCCAGCGGCAAGCACCTCGGGCTCAGCGTCCCCGGTGGCGCGACCACGATCATCAACGTGCCCGGCGCGACCCCGACGATCGCAGGCCAGGCCTGGCTCGGCAGCGGGTCGAGCTGGAACCAGGCGTCCGACGGCAACATCAAGGGCGCGTACGCCGGGCTCGTCTGGAACTTCCCGGCGGCCACGGCGGTCACCATCAGCTACGGCGCGGCCTTCCCGGGGACGATCCTGGCCCCGAACGCCGCGGTGACGATCGCCTCGGCCGGCCACACCATCGGCCAGATCCTCGCCAAGTCGTTCAGCTCCAACTACGAGACGCACCTGAACACGTTCCCGAGCACCGCCTGCGTGCCGTCGCCGCCGTCGAGCCCCGGCACCTCGGACGTCACGGTCACGAAGTCGGCCTCCGTCGCGAGCCCGCACGGCGGCGACACCGTGACGTACACCTTGACGGCGAAGAACGTCGGCGACGCGACCGCCACCGGCGTCGTGATCCGCGACGAGCTGCCCAGCGGCGTCACCTACGTCTCCTCCAGCTCCCCGTGCACCCAGGCCGCGGGCGTCGTCAGCTGCAGCGTCGGCTCGCTCGCTGCCGGCGCGTCGACCTCGGTCACCGTCACGGTGACGGCCAACCCGATCGCGGGCGCCGGGCCGGTCTCGCACCCGCAGGCCAACCACTGGCTCACGCCGTACAAGGCGGAGGCGCAGGTCGACCTCGAGCCCGGCCAGCAGCGGACGATCACCCTGTCCTGCACGGGCGGCGACATCCTCAGCGACGGGCAGTTCCGTGTCGACCACGTCGACCAGGGCACCGGCGCGATCACCGACGTCAAGGTCCTCAGCGCGCAGACCACGGCGCTCGGCACCTGGAAGGGCGTCATCCGCAACGACGCCACCGGCCGCGCCCAGGCCAAGGCGTTCATCGTCTGCCTGCCCGCGAGGACCGAGGCCGCCGACCGCCAGACCGGGTACGCCGACAGTCACCAGCACGCGCTGTCCGCGGACGCCGCACTGGTGACGACCACCCAGTCGTACGGCGCCGGCCGGTCCACCGCCAGCCTGACCTGCCCGACGGGCACCGTCGCGATCGCGCCCGGCTTCGAGCTCTCGTCCGCCGCTGCGACGCTGGCCGGCTCCGAGACGACCCAGGCCAACCCGCGGGTCTGGACGTTCGTCCTCGACGCCACGTCGTCGGTGACGGCGACGTTCTCGGCCCGCTGCCTGCGCACGACGACAAGTGCCGTCCTCGGCCACACGCACGAGCTGCTCTTCACCCACGTCGTCCAGACGGTGACGGTGCCCGGCAGCACGGCGGCCGAGGGCAACGAGTTCCAGGTGATCTGCCCTGACGACGGCAAGGGCGTCGTCGCGACGTTCGAGCTGCCGCCGGGCGTCACGTCCTTCGGCAACGACCCGCGGCTCAAGGCGCGCGCGTTCCGTCTCTTCAACCAGACGAGCACCGCGAAGACCGCGACCCTCGACCTCGTCTGCCTCAAGGACCGCACCAGCACCGAGCAGATGGGCACCACCGACCCGGTGCCGGTCGTCAACACGGCGACCGTCACCTCGACGTCGGTCGACGCCAACTCCGGCAACAACTCGGCGTCGGCCACGATCACCGTGCAGCCGGGCTCCACGACCGCCGGCTTCGTCGGCTCGGCGCGGGTCGCCGGATCCAGGCTGTCGATGCGACTGGTCTCGTCGATGCCCGGCGCCGCGGTCGTGAAGGCGACCGTGCGCGGCAAGGTGATGGCGCTCGGCAAGGTGAAGCTGAAGGCGGGTGGGGTCGTCACCGCGAAGGTGAAGCTCACCAAGGTCGGCAAGCGGCTCGCCCGTCAGGGCAAGGTCCGGGTCAAGCTGGACCCGAGCCGCGGCCGGACGGTCGTCAAGACCCTCCGCGTCACCCGGTAGTCGTCAGACGGGCAGGCCGCGGCTGCGCAGCTCGGCGCGCAGCGCGGTGGCGTCGGTGAAGACGATGCCGTCCATGCCGAGCGCCACGGCGGCGTCGACGTTCAGCTGCTTGTCGTCCACGAACACCAGCCGGTCCAGCGGCAGCCCGCTCCGCTCGGCCACGATCTCGTAGGCGCGAGGGTCGGGCTTGGCGGCCTTGACCTCGCCCGACACCACGACGTCGTCCAGCATCCGTAGCACCTCGAAGTGCGGGGCGGCGTGCGGGTAGTAGAGCTCGTCGGACCAGTTCGTCAGGCCGATCAGCGGGATCCCCGCCTCGTGCAGCTCGCGCACGACCTGGGTGGTGCCGGGCACCTTGCTCAGCGACGCCGGGAAGTGCTCGAGGTAGGCGTCGGCGTGCGCGGCCCAGTGCGGGTGCGTCCGGCGTACCTCCGCGACCCCGTCGGCCCAGCGGCGACCGCTGTCCTGGAGGTGGTTCCACTCCATGAAGTCGAAGTCGTCGGCCTCGAGGAAGCGCTGCGCCTCAACGGCACCGACCCCCGCCGCGATGGCGAGGGCCGGTTGCCAGTCGATCAATACGTTGCCGAGGTCGAACACAACGCCGCTCACGCCGCCCATCACGCACGCTCGCGGCGTTGTCGTCGCTCGACGGCCCGCTCCGCTTGAAGGCCGCCTTCGCTCCTCCGCCTTGCGAGCGCACGCACTGGACGACGTGAGTCGCCACGATGTGCGTTTATGCCCACCGCTCCGAGGCCGGCACGAACTCCAGGCCGCGGTCGCCCATGTAGAGCTGCTTGGGACGTGCGATCTTCTGCTCCTTGTCCTGGACCAGCTCGGACCACTGGGCCAGCCAGCCCGGGGTGCGGCCGATCGCGAATAGGACGGTGAACATCTCCGGCGGGAACTGGAAGGCCTCGTAGATCAGGCCCGAGTAGAAGTCCACGTTGGGGTAGAGCTTGCGCTTGATGAAGTACTCGTCCTCGAGCGCGATCTTCTCGAGCTCCTTGGCGATCTCGAGGAGCGGGTTGACCCCGGTGACCTCGAAGACGTCGTCGCAGGCCTTCTTGATGATCGTCGCGCGCGGGTCGAAGTTCTTGTAGACCCGGTGCCCGAAGCCCATCAGCTTCTCGTTGCCGTTCTTCACGCCCTCGATGAAGGCGGGGATGTTCTCCTTGGTGCCGATGCGCCGCAGCATCCGCAGCACCGCCTCGTTGGCGCCGCCGTGCAGCGGGCCGTAGAGGGCGCCGACGCCGGCCGCGACGGCCGAGTACGGGTCGACCTGCGAGGAGCCGACGGAGCGGACCGCGTTGGTCGAGCAGTTCTGCTCGTGGTCGGCGTGCAGGATGAAGAGCACGTCGAGTGCCTTGACCAGGCGCGGGTCGGCCTCGAACTTCGACTCGCTCATCTTGAAGAGCATCGAGAGGAAGTTGGCCGTGTAGCTGAGGTCGTTGTCCGGGTAGACGTACGGCTTGCCCTGCGCGTGCCGGAACGCCCAGGCGCCGAGCGTCGGCATCTTCGCGATCATCCGGACGATCTGGATGTGCCGGTTCTCGGCGTCGCTGATGTTGCGGGCGTCGGGATAGAACGTGGAGAGGGCCCCCACCGACGCCATCAGCATCCCCATCGGGTGCGCGTCGTAGCGGAAGCCCTGCATGAACGACTTCACGTTCTCGTGCACGAACGTGTGGTAGGTGATCTCGTGCACCCACTCCTCGTACTGCGCCTTCGTGGGCAGCTCGCCGTGGATGAGGAGGTAGGCGACCTCGAGGAAGTTCGACTTCTCGGCCAGCTGCTCGATCGGGTAGCCCCGGTACTCCAGGATCCCCTTCTCCCCGTCGATGTAGGTGACGGAGCTGCGGCAGGAGGCGGTGTTGACGAAGCCGGGGTCGTAGACCGCGAGACCCGGAGCGTCGTCCCCAGCCTTGATCTGGCCCAGATCGGCGGCCTTGATGGCGCCGTCGGCGATCGGGACCTCGTACTCCTGTCCGGTGCGGTTGTCGCGGACGGTGAGAGAATCAGTCACCCTCTCAACTTAGTCGGCGGCGTGGCGGCATGCGAACCCGGTGTCCGTTCATGGACGCTGTGATGTTTCCGTCACTGCCAATTCGACACGGTCCGTGACCCGCCCGTACTCTTGTCAGTCGCGCCTCCTGCCGCGTCCGGACACCCCACGGAGTCCGGGCGCAGACCCGAACGAAGCTGAGTCGGGCAGTGTTCGTCAGAGGGCGTGCACCACACCCGTGCGGCACAGGGCCGTGCGGGACCTACGAACGAAGGAAGTTCCTCCGTGCGCACGTACGCCCCGAAGGCCGGCGACATCACGCGAGAGTGGCTCGTCATCGACGCCACCGACGTGGTCCTCGGCCGCCTCGCTGCCCAGACCGCCAACCTCCTGCGCGGGAAGCACAAGGCGATCTTCGCCCCCAACGCTGACACCGGTGACTTCGTCATCATCATCAACGCTGAGAAGGTCGCGCTGTCCGGCGACAAGAAGGTCACCAAGATGGCCTACCGCCACTCCGGCTACCCGGGTGGTCTGTCTGCCACTCCGATCGGTGAGGTCCTCGAGAAGGACGCCCGCAAGGCCATCGAGAAGGCCGTGTGGGGCATGCTGCCGAAGAACAAGCTCGGCCGCCAGGTCCTCAAGAAGCTGAAGGTCTACTCGGGTCCCAACCACCCGCACCAGGCCCAGCAGGCCACTCCGTACGAGATCAAGCAGATCTCCCAGTAATCGCTTCTGTCGAGAAAGTCTGAGTGAGGAACATCGTGGCTGACACCACCACCGAGGTCGAGGAGACCTACGAGGCCGACGAGCAGGGCATCGCCTACAGCTCCGAGAGCGCCCCGTCCGCTGACACCCCCGCCCGTCCGGCGACCATCGCCCCCGCTGCGGCCACCGGCCGTCGCAAGGAGGCCGTCGCCCGCGTCCGCATCGTCCCCGGCACCGGCCAGTGGACGGTCAACGGCCGGACGCTGGACAACTACTTCCCGAACAAGCTGCACCAGCAGGTCGTGAACGAGCCGTTCGCGAACCTCCAGCTCGAGGGTCGTTTCGACGTCGTCGCCCGCATCCACGGCGGCGGCATCACCGGCCAGGCCGGCGCGCTGCGTCTCGGCGTGGCCCGCTGCCTGAACGCGATCGACGTCGAGGCCAACCGCCCGTCGCTCAAGAAGGCCGGGCTGCTCACGCGTGACGCCCGCGTCATCGAGCGCAAGAAGGCCGGTCTCAAGAAGGCCCGCAAGGCGCCCCAGTACTCGAAGCGCTGATCCGCTGCGTATGCCGCGCATCTTCGGCACGGACGGGGTCCGGGGCCTGGCCAACGGTCATCTGACCGCTGAGCTGGCCCTGGACCTTTCCGTTGCCGCTGCCCGTGTCCTGGCCGACCGGGGCGAGTTCGAGGGCCACCGCCCGCTCGCTGTCGTCGGCCGGGACACCCGCATCTCGGGACAGTTCCTCGAGCACGCCGTCGTCGCCGGGCTCGCCTCCGCCGGTGTCGACGTGCTGCGGCTCCGCGTGCTGCCGACCCCCGCGGTCGCCTACATGACCCAGGCGCTCGGCGCCGATCTCGGCGTGGTCATCAGCGCCTCGCACAACCCGATGCCCGACAACGGCATCAAGTTCCTCGCCCGAGGCGGGCTCAAGCTCGACGACGCCGTCGAGCGGGAGATCGAGCAGCACCTCGACCAGCCCTGGGACCGCCCGCTCGGTGGCGACGTGGGTCGGGTGACGCCGTACGCGACGCCCGTCGGGGAGTACGTCGAGCACCTCGTCGGCACGCTCTCCCGGCCACTGGACGGGATCAAGGTCGTGCTCGACTGCGCCCACGGCGCGGCGTCCGAGGCGGGGCCGATGGCCCTACGGGCCGCCGGCGCCGACGTGATCGCGATCAACGCCGAGCCCGACGGGCTGAACATCAACGACGGCTGCGGCTCGACCCACCTCGAGCCGTTGCGCGCCGCCGTGCGCGAGCACGGTGCGGCCGCCGGCTTCGCCCTCGACGGCGATGCCGACCGCTGCCTGGCCGTGGACCACCGCGGCAACGTCGTCGACGGCGACCAGATCATGGCGATCCTCGCGATCGGGATGGCCGAGTCGGGCCACCTGCCCAGGAACACCGTCGTCGCGACCGTGATGAGCAACCTCGGCTTCGTGCAGGCGATGCGCGGTGCGGGCGTCGGCGTACGCCAGACGAAGGTGGGCGACCGCTACGTGCTCGAGGCGATGCGCGTCTCCGGCTACGGCCTCGGGGGCGAGCAGTCCGGCCACGTGATCATGAGCGAGTACGCCACGACCGGCGACGGCACACTGACCGCCCTGCACGTGCTGGAGCGGATGGCCGTGACCGGTCAGTCGCTTGAGTCGCTGGCGTCGGTGATGACCCGCCTCCCGCAGGTGCTGGTCAACGTCCCCGACGTCGACAAGGCCCGCGCGGACGACGACCCGGTCGTCGCGGCGGCGGTCGCCGAGGAGGAGGCCGAGCTCGGCGAGTCCGGCCGGGTCCTGCTCCGTCCGTCGGGCACCGAGGACCTGGTGCGGGTGATGGTCGAGGCGCGCACCGCCGACGAGGCACGGGCGGTGGCCGAGCGGCTCGCCGACGTCGTCAAGCGACAGCTCAGCCTGTAGTCGCCCGGTCGATAGGGTCGGCGCCATGGAGGCTCCGGGTCTGGCGGTCGAGGGCATCGGCAAGACCTTCGGTGCCGTGCGTGCCGTCGATGACCTCACCTTCGCGGTCCGACCCGGCGCAGTCACGGGCTTCCTCGGACCCAACGGCTCCGGCAAGACGACGACCCTGCGGATGCTCCTGGGCCTCACCCGGCCCTCACAGGGCCGCGCTCTCGTGGGCGATCGTCCCTACGTCGACCGCCCGGTCCCGGCCTCCGTCGTGGGGGCGGCCCTCGAGGCGTCCAGCTTCCACCCCGGCCGCACCGGGCTCGCCCACCTCGAGGTGTACGCCGCTCAGACCGGCGCCAGCAGGTCGCGGTGCCGCGACCTCATCGAGTTCGTCGGGCTCGCGCCCGCGGCCGCACGCCGCGTCGGTGGCTACTCGATGGGGATGCGGCAGCGTCTCGGGCTCGCCACCGCCATGCTCGGGGACCCGCCCGCGATCGTCCTCGACGAGCCCGCCAACGGCCTCGACCCGGAGGGGATCGTCTGGATGCGCGGCCTGCTGCGGGGCTTCGCCGCCGAGGGTCGCACCGTGCTGGTCTCGAGCCACGTGCTCGGCGAGGTCCAGCACACGGTCGACGACGTCGTCGTCATCGCGCACGGGCGGCTCGTCCATGCCTCGTCCCTCGCCGAGCTCCGCGCGCTCGCCGTGCCCGAGACCTACGTCGAGTCACCGTCCCCGGACGCGCTGTCCGCGATGTGCCGGGACCGGGGTTGGGTGCCCCGGAGCGACGGCGCCGGCGTGCTGGTGCCCGGCGCCCCGGCGGCCGAGGTCGGGGCCGCGGCGTACGCCGCCGGCATCGAGCTGCACCAGCTCGCCAGCCGTGAACCCGGCCTCGAGGACGTCTTCCTCCGGTTGACCGGAGGAGCGACGTGAGGGCCGCCGTCGTCGCCGAGGTCCGCAAGCTGCGCAGCACCCGGCTGTGGTGGGTGCTGCTCATCGGGATGGCGGGCTACCTGGCCTTCGTGGGTGGGGTGCTCGCCTTCTCGATCGTCTTCACCCCGGAGGACCAGGGCGGGCTCGAGCTGAGCGGGGTGGCTGCGGCGCAGAGCGTCTACGGGCTGATCAATGCCATCGGCTACGTCTTCCCGCTGGTCGTCGGCAGCCTGCTCGTCACATCGGAGTTCCGCCACCGGACGATCACGGCGTCCCTGCTCGTCGAGCCACGTCGCAGCGTCTTCCTGGGCGCCAAGCTGCTCGTCGCCTTGCCGCTCGGGCTGCTCTACGGCCTGGCCGGGACAGTGGGGATCGTCGCCGCCAGTGCACCTCTCCTCGCAGGGGCCGGGGACGGCGCCTTCCTGACCGACCGTGCGGTCGTCGAGGTGCTCCTCCTCGGCATCGTGGTCACCGCCCTCTGGACCGTCATCGGGGTCGCCTTCGGGTCGGTGGTGCCCAACCAGGTCGCGGCGATCGTCGTGCTGCTGGCGCTCACGCAGTTCGTCGAGCCGATCGCGCGGGTCGCGCTCGGTGGCTTCGCGGCAACGGGTTCCGTGGCGAAGTTCCTGCCGGGCTCGGCTGCCGACGGACTGATCGGCGCGAGCTTCCTCAGCGAGATGTCCGGCGGGTCCGCGGACCTGCTGCCGCGCTGGGCCGCGCTGCTGGTGCTGGTGGGGTACGCCGGGGTGCTCGCCCTCGTGGGGAGGACGACGACGCTGCGCCGCGACATCGGGTAGGACTGGGACATGACCCGGTCCCGCGTCGCTGTCGTCCTCGCGGTGGTCGCGGTGGTGGCCGTGCTCGTGACGGCAGCGGTCGCGGTGGCGACGTACGTGCGCGACGACGATCCCGAGGCCGCGCTCGTGGTGACCGATCCCCGGTCCGGTGCGTCCTTCGAGGTGCCGGGGGAGTCGTGGGAGGTGCGCGGGCCGCGCAGCCGGATCTACTACGCCGACGACGGCGGGCGCCCGACCGCCGAGGTGAGCGGGGCGGCGGTGTTCCGCGACGGCTACTGCGCCGACCAGCCGGGGGACTCCAACCGTGGCTTCGCCGGGTTCACCGACCAGGCCTTCGAGGCCTGGCGCGAGAGCCTGGGCGGTGCGGGCGAGGAGCACCGCGAACGGGTCGTGCTGGCGGACGGGACCGACGCGACGCTGCGGTGGGTCCGACTGCCGGGCGGGAGCGGGCCGTGCGCCGCGGCGGGCGTGGAGCTGGCGATGGTGAGCGCCGGCGACCTGCGCGTCGTGCTCGTTGCGGACGCCGGGGCGGACGGCACCCTCGAGCACGAGGAGATCGTGCGGATCCTGCGGACTACAGCTTCCTGAGCCGCACGTAGCGGACCGAGTGGTCCCGGTCCTTGCGCAGCACGAGTGTCGCGCGGGAGCGCGTGGGGAGGATGTTCTCGGCCAGGTTGGGGCCGTTGATGGTGTCCCAGATCCGGGTCGCCTCGGCGACGGCCTCGTCGGCCGAGAGCGCGCCGTACTTGGAGAAGTAGGACTCCGGGTCGCGGAACGCCGTCTCGCGCAGCCGCAGGAAGCGCTCGACGTACCAGTCGCGGATCTTGTCCCGGCCGGCGTCGACGTAGACGGAGAAGTCGAAGAAGTCGCTCAGGGTCAGGCCGCTGCGGCCGTCCTCGCGCACCCGCGCCGGCTGGAGGACGTTGAGGCCCTCGATGATCACGATGTCGGGACGCTTGACGACGACCTTCTCGCCGGGCAGCACGTCGTAGGTGAGGTGCGAGTAGACCGGCGCCTCGACCTCGTCCTTGCCGGACTTGATGTCGACGACGAAGCGCATCAGCGCGCGGCGGTCGTAGGACTCCGGGAAGCCCTTGCGCTGGAGCAGGCCGCGGCGCTCGAGCTCGGCGTTGGGGTAGAGGAACCCGTCGGTCGTCACCAGTGCGACGTTGGGGTGCTCCGGCCAGTGCGCGAGCATCTGCTGGAGCACGCGGGCGGTCGTCGACTTGCCGACCGCGACCGAGCCGGCGAGGCCGATCACGAACGGTGTGCGGGTCGGCTGCACCTGGTGGAGGAACTCCTCCTGCTGGCGGTAGAGCCCGCCCGCCGCCTCGACGTACAGGGAGAGCAGGCGGGAGAGCGGCAGGTAGATCTGCTGGACCTCGTCGAGGTCGAGCTGGTCGCCGAGGCCGCGGAGCCGGCGGATCTCCTCACCCGTGAGCGGGTTCTCGACCTCGGCGGCGAGTGCCGCCCACGCGGAGCGGTCGAGCTCGATGTACGGCGACGACTCCCGGGTGGGCTCGTCGGCGACACCCGGCCCGCCGTGGGAAGACATGCGGGAGATTGTTGCAGCCGACGTGCGCGGTCAAACCTCCGGTGTCCGGTCGATACAGTGACCCCCATGTGCGGCATCGTCGGGTACGTCGGGGAGAAGCAGGCCCAGGATGTCGTGATCGAGGGTCTGCGTCGGCTCGAGTACCGCGGCTACGACTCCGCCGGGGTCGCGCTGGTCGCCGACGGGGTCATCGCGTCCGACAAGCGGGCGGGCAAGCTCGCGAACCTGGAGAAGGCGATCGTCGACCGGCCGCTGCCGGCCGCCACGATCGGCATCGGGCACACCCGGTGGGCGACCCACGGCGCGCCGACCGACGCCAACGCCCACCCGCACACCGGCGGCGATCGCCGCGTCGCGCTGGTGCACAACGGGATCATCGAGAACTTCGCCGAGCTGCGGGCCGAGCTCGAGCGCAGCGACCACGTGCTCCTGTCGGAGACCGACACCGAGGTCGCGGCGCAGCTGCTCGAGCTCCTGGTGGTCTCCGGGCTGGACCTGACCACCGCGATGCTCCAGCTCGTGGCGCGGCTCGAGGGCGCGTTCACCCTGGTCGCCGTGGACTCGCAGGACCCGTCGCGGGTCGTCGCCGCCCGCCGCAACTCGCCGCTGGTCGTCGGGGTCGGCGAGGGGGAGAACTTCTTGGGCTCGGACGTCTCGGCGTTCATCGAGCACACCCGCGAGGCCCTGGAGCTCGGCCAGGACCAGGTCGTCACGATCACCCGCGACGGGGTGTCGATCGTGAACTTCGACGGCACGCCCGCCGAGGGCCGCCGCTACCACGTGGACTGGGACCTGTCGGCCGCCGAGAAGGACGGCCACGACTGGTTCATGCGCAAGGAGATCCACGAGCAGCCCCGCGCCGTCGCCGACTCGCTGCTCGGACGTCGTACGCCGGAGGGACACCTGCACCTCGACGAGATGCGGCTCTCCGACCAGGAGCTCCGCGACGTCGACAAGGTCATCATCATCGCCTGCGGCACGTCCTTCTACGCGGGCATGGTGGCCAAGTACGCCATCGAGCACTGGACCCGGGTGCCGGTCGAGGTCGAGCTCGCCTCGGAGTTCCGCTACCGCGACCCGATCCTCGACTACTCCACGCTCGTCGTCGCGATCAGCCAGTCCGGCGAGACCGCCGACACGCTCCAGGCGATCCGGCACGCGCGCACCCAGCGCTCCAAGGTGCTCGCGATCTGCAACACCAACGGCTCGACGATCCCGCGCGAGTCCGACGCCGTCATCTACACGCACGCCGGTCCCGAGATCGGGGTCGCGTCGACGAAGGGCTTCCTGACCCAGCTGGTCGCCTGCTACCTGCTCGCGCTCTACCTGGCCCAGGTCAAGGGCACGCGCTACGGCGACGAGATCGACCAGGTCATGCAGCAGCTCGAGGCGATCCCCGAGCAGGTGCAGCGGGTCCTCGACGACGCGTCCTCGATCTACGCGATGGCCGCCGACCACGTCGACACCCGGTCGGTGCTCTTCCTCGGCCGGCACGCGGGCTACCCGGTCGCGCTCGAGGGTGCGCTCAAGCTCAAGGAGCTCGCCTACATCCACGCGGAGGGCTTCGCGGCCGGTGAGCTCAAGCACGGCCCGATCGCCCTGATCGAGGAGGGCTTGCCGGTGCTCTGCGTCGTCCCGCCCGCCGGGCGCGACCAGCTGCGCGACAAGATGGTCAGCGGCATCCAGGAGGTGCGGGCCCGCGGTGCGCGCACGATCTGCCTGGTCGAGGACGGCGACGACGCGATCACGCCGTACGCCGACGTGATCATCCGGCTGCCGCGCGTCCCCGTGCTGCTCCAGCCGCTGGTCGCCGTCGTACCGCTGCAGCTCTTCGCGTGCGAGCTCGCCACGCAGATGGGCCACGACGTGGACCAGCCGCGCAACCTGGCCAAGTCCGTCACGGTGGAGTGACGGCCCGATGATCATCGGCGTCGGCATCGACGTGGTCGACATCGAGCGCTTCGGGGAGTCGCTCCGGCGTACGCCGGGGCTGTCGGCGCGCCTCTTCACGCCCACCGAGGCGGAGCGCCCGCTGGCCTCGCTGGCCGCGCGGTTCGCCGCCAAGGAGGCCCTCGCCAAGGCACTCGGCGCCCCCGCCGGCCTGCACTGGCAGGACGCCGAGATCGTCTCCGAGTCCTCGGGCCGGCCGCTCCTCGAGATCCGCGGCTCCGTCCTCGCCCGGGCCGACGAGCTCGGCGTCGCCTCCGTGCACGTCTCGCTGTCCCACGACGCCGGCATCTCGTCGGCGGTGGTGGTCCTGGAGGGGTCGTGATGCTCAGCGTGCGCGACAGCGCACGCTAGGCAGCACGACAGGGGACGCCGAGCCGCCGCAGGTCGGCGCCCAGTCGGTGGGGATCATCGCGCAGCTCGCGTGCTGTGCAGCGAACGACGAGGCGCTGAGGATCTGTCAGGGCGCGCTGGCGGGCGATGTCGTCCTCCCAGTGCTCGACGTCCATGTGGAAGGCGCCGTCCACCTCGAGGGCCAGCGTCCGTCCGTCGTCGAGCTCCCACTCGCAGTCGGTGAACCGCAGCCGGCCCTCCGCGTCCCGACGACGTACCTGCCGGTCGGGAGGGCGAAGGCCCTGTCGGCGACAGAAGCGGATGACGTCGATCTCGGCCAACGACTGCGATCCACCCGCGATGTCGCCGATGGCTTCTCGGAAGAGACCGGCCCACCGCAGCGGCCGCATCTGCTCGACCGTCAGCATCAGTCGGTCCGGTGTGGTCAGCCTCTGCTGAACGGCCGCGGCGACGACGCCCTGAGCAGTGCGCCGGTTGGACTGGTACGCGCCGAAGTGGAGGATCGCGGGCTCGATGCGCCATCGAGGCAGGCCTCCACCCGGGGCACGGAAGAGATCGATCGGTCGGCGGGTCCTGGCGATGCGAATGCCGTCTGGCGGGTCGTCGAGGTCGAGGTCGTAGGGAACCAGCACCGTGACGTCGTCCCGGTGCCAGTTGCGCAGGCCGGCGACCTCCGCTGCCGTGAGGTCACCGAGAACCGCTCGTGGGCCGGCGTGGAGGATCCCGAGCCACCGACGCTGCCCCTCGTCCAGCCGGCCCGTCGTCGTGCCGATGACCGTCGACGTGAGGTCGACCCAGCGGTCGGCGGCGATGTTGTTGCGCACGCGGAAGCGATCGAAGCCCAGGTCGTGGAGCTGGCGACGACTGATCAGCCCTGCCTGGTCGGCTGCGACCTCACGCCACGTCTTCTTCCGCATGTCATCACGCTGCCCTGATCGTGCATCCGGTGCGTCTCGTCGTCCACGGGGTGCGGTGTCGTGCGGCTGCAGGTGCGCCATGGCGCTCGCTGGGCATCACGACCCCGCTAGCGTGGGCGACATGAGGCGGGCGCACACGGTGGAGCAGGTGCGGGCGGCCGAGGCCGAGCTGATGCGCACCGCGCCCGAAGGGGCCCTGATGCAGCGGGCCGCGGCGGGGCTGGCGTACGCCGTGGTCGACCTGCTCGGCTCGGCGTACGGGCGACGCGTGCTGCTGCTGGTCGGCTCGGGCGACAACGGCGGCGACGCGCTGTACGCCGGCGCGCTGCTCGCCCGGCGCGGGGTCGGGGTCGAGGCGTGGCTGCTGTCCGACCACGCGCACGAGGGCGGGATCGCTGCGCTCCGCGGAGCGGGCGGCCGGATCGTCACCGAGATGCGGACGCGACCCGAGGTGGTCGTCGACGGCATCGTCGGCATCGGCGGGCGTCCCGGGCTGCGACCCGAGGCGCAGCAGGCGCTGGCGGCGGTCGAGGGCGTGCCGATCGTCGCGGTCGACACCCCCAGCGGCGTCGACGTCGACACCGGCGAGCTCGACGGTCCGCACGTGACGGCAGCCGTCACGGTCACCTTCGGCACCCACAAGGTCGCGCACCTGGTCGACCCGGCGGCCGCGGCCGCCGGCGTGGTCCACCTCGTCGACATCGGCCTCGACCTGCCCGAGGCAGCCGTCGAGTCGCTCCAGCCCGAGGACGTCGCGGCGCTGCTGCCACGCCCGACGCCGGACGCCCAGAAGTACACCCGCGGCGTGGTCGGCGTCCGCGCCGGGTCCGAGCAGTACCCCGGCGCCGCCCTGCTCAGCGTGGCCGGTGCGGCCAGCGGGCTGGCCGGGATGGTGCGGTACGTCGGAGCTGCGGCCGACACCGTCCGCGAGGTGCACCCGGAGGTCGTCGGCGACGGGCGCGTGCAGGCGTGGGTGGTCGGGTCCGGGGGCGGCGAGCACGCCGGCGACGAGCTGGCGGCCGCGTTGGCGGACGGCGTGCCCACGGTGGTCGACGCGGACGCCCTGGCGCACGTCGACGGGCTCCTGCCCGCCGGCACCGTGCTGACCCCGCACGCGGGCGAGCTCGCCGCGATGCTGCGGGTCGATCGCGACGGGGTCGAGGCCCGCCCGCTGCACCACGCCCGCCACGCGGCCACGAAGTACGGCTGCGTGGTGCTGCTCAAGGGCCGGCACACGCTCGTCGCCACGCCCGACGGCCGCGTCCGCGTCACCACCACCGGCACGCCCTGGCTCGCCACCGCCGGGGCCGGCGACGTGCTCGGCGGGCTGGTCGGCGCGCTGCTCGCCGCCGGGCTGGCGGCGTACGACGCCGCCTCGGTCGGGTCCTGGCTGCACGGCGCCGCGGCGACCCTCGCCGGACGGGGCGGTCCGCTGGTCGCGAGCCAGGTCGCCGCGTCCATCCCGCTGGCCGTCCGGAGCCTGCCGGAGCGGTGATGGGACAATCGGTCCCATGAGCCCCCTGCCGGTCGCGCGCGCGGAGATCGTGGTCGATCTCGCGGCGATCAGGCACAACGTCCGCACGCTGCGTGAGCTGACCGGCGTGCCGATGATGACGGTGGTCAAGGCCGACGGCTACGGGCACGGCATGGTCGAGGTCGCGCGCGCCGCCCGCGAGGCGGGCTCCGAGTGGGTCGGCGTCGCCACCATCGACGAGGCGCTCGCGCTGCGCGAGGCCGGCGACACCGGACGGCTGCTGTGCTGGCTGACCGTGCCGGGCGAGGACCACGCCGCGGCCATCGCCGCCGGCATCGACGTCACGGCGTACTCCCTCGCCGAGCTGCACGAGATCGAGGACGCCGCCGGCGTCGTCGGCCGGCCCGCCCGGCTCCAGCTCAAGGTCGACACCGGCCTGTCCCGGGGCGGCGCCCCGATGAGCACGTGGTCCGACGTCGTCGCCGCGGCCGCCGCGGGCGAGCGCGACGGCACCTGGACGGTCACCGGGATCTGGTCGCACCTCGCCGCGAGCGACGAGCCCGACCACCCCGCCAACGACGCGCAGGAGGCCGTCTTCCGCGACGCCCTCGACGTCGCCGAGGCCGCCGGGCTGCGCCCGGAGGTCCGCCACCTCGCCAACTCCGCCGGCGCGATCCTGCGCCCGTCCGCCCGGTTCGACCTGGTGCGCGTCGGGCTCGCGTCGTACGGCCTCGACCCTGCGCCGGGACACACCCCCGACCTCGGGCTGCGCCCGGCGATGACCGTGCGGGCCACGCTCGCGCAGACCAAGCCGCTCGCCGCCGGCGCCTCCGTCTCCTACGGTCACACCTGGACCGCTGAGACCGACACCACGGTTGGCCTGGTGCCCGTGGGGTACGCCGATGGGGTGCCCCGCCACGCCAGCAACGTCGCCCAGGTGCTCGTCGACGGGAAGCGTCGGGCGATCCGCGGCCGGGTCTGCATGGATCAGTTCGTCGTCGACCTGGACGGCGACCTGCCGGCGCCCGGGCATGACGTGGTGCTGTTCGGGCCGGGGCGCGACGGTGAGCCGACCGCCCAGGACTGGGCCGAGGCGAGCGGCACCATCTCCTACGAGATCGTCACCCGAGTCGGAGGGCGCATGACCCGGAGGTACGTCGACAAGTGAGCATGCGAGGACGGGTGATCGGAGCCGTCACCGTCGGTGCCGTCGGCCTCGCGGCCGCCGGCGCGGGCGTCGGCGTGAACAGGCAGCGCAAGCGCATCGCCGGGCGGGCGCCCGACGACGCACCGGCGTTCGGTTCCCTGCACTCCGAGCCGGTGGCCGTCGTCGCCGACGACGGCACGCCGCTGCACGTCGAGGTCGACGAGCCCGAGGCGCCCGCGAAGAGCCGGCTGCGCAAGGCGAAGCCGCCGCTGACGGTGATCTTCGCCCACGGCTACGCCCTCGAGATGGACTGCTGGCACTTCCAGCGCGAGCACTACCGCACCGCAGGTGTCCGCACGGTCTTCTACGACCAGCGCTCGCACGGCCGCTCCGGGCGCTCGCCGATCGGCAACGCGACCATCGAGCAGCTCGGCAGCGACCTGCTGGCCGTGATGGATGCCGTCGCGCCGGAGGGTCCGGTCGTCGTGGTCGGCCACTCCATGGGCGGGATGACCGTGGTCGCGCTCGCGGAGCAGCACCCGGAGCTCTTCGGCGACCGCGTGGTCGGTACCGCGCTGATCTCGACCACCGCGGGCGGCCTGGAGCCGAGCCGCATCCTCTTCCCGATGGTCCCGGCGTGGGGGAGCGCCGGCCCGGTCGGTCGCACCATCTCCGCGCTCGCCCGCACCCACAAGATCGTGGACGGCGTGCGCAAGGCGGGTCGCGACGTGGCGCTGGTCGCCACCGCCAACCTCGCCTTCGGCGACGACGTGCCCGGGAGCTACGTCGCGTTCGTCGACCGGATGCTGTCCGCGACGCCGTTCGAGGTCGTCGCCGAGTTCTTCCCGGGCTTCTCCTCGCTCGACAAGTTCGATGCGGTCGAGGTGCTGGCGAAGGTGCCGACCGCCGTCATCTGCGGCACCGACGACAAGCTCACCTCGATCGGGCACAGCCGCAAGCTCCAGTCGCGGATCGACGGGTCCACGCTGCTCGAGTGCCACGGCGCCGGCCACATGGTGATCCTGGAGCGCCACTCCGAGGTCAACGGCGAGCTCGACCGCCTGCTCGCCGCCACCGGGGCCGAGGACGCCCGGTGACCGTCGACATCACCCGGGTCGGCCCCGAGTCGGCGGGGCAGGTCCTCGCCGTCGTGCGGGCCGCGTTCGAGGCGCGCCCGCCGCTCGACCCGCCGGCGGCCGCGCTCGAGGAGACCGAGGAGACGATCGCCGCCAAGCTGGCCGGCCACGGTGGGCTGCTCGCCTGCCTGGAGGGCCGCCCGGTCGGTGCCCTGGTGCTCGACCCGGTCGGCAGCACGACGTACCTCCGTCGCTTCGGCGTGGCCCCCGACGCCCAGGGCCACGGCGTCGCGGCCGCGCTGATCGAGGCCGCCGTCGACGCGGCCGACGGGTCCGACGACCTGACCGTGGTGGCCCGCGAGGAGCTGCCGCAGACGGTGCAGTTCTGGGAGCGGCAGGGGTTCCGGGAGATCCGCCGGGACTCCCCGAACGTCGAGCTCCGCCGCCCGCTGCGCACCCACGTCTTCCAGGCGCCCGACGCCGACGCGATGCGTGGCCTCGGCCGGTCACTCGCCGGGCAGCTCGCCCGCGGTGACCTGATCGTGCTCAGCGGCGAGCTCGGCGCGGGCAAGACGACGTTCACCCAGGGGCTCGGGGCCGGCCTCGGCGTGCGCGGCGACGTCACCTCGCCGACGTTCGTGATCGCCCGGGTGCACCCGTCACTGGTCGGCGGCCCGGACCTGGTGCACGTCGACGCCTACCGGCTCGGCGGGCTCGAGGAGCTCGACGACCTCGACCTCGACACCTCCTTCGACGACGCCGTGACGGTCGTCGAGTGGGGCGAGGGGCTGGCCGAGGGGCTCTCGGAGTCCCGCCTGGAGGTCGCGATCGTGCGCGGCGACGCCCCGCACGACGGGTTGGACCCGCGCCGGGTCGAGCTCACCCCGGTCGGGCCGCGCTGGCACGCGCTGTCCTTCCGCGCCCTCGGGTGACCCGCGCCGCCGCCCCCGCCGAGTCGTGACTTCTGGTCACTCCAGTCCGGACTCTTGGTCAGGTCGCGTGGCCAGAAGTCCCGATTCGACTGACCAGAAGTCACGATTCGCGCTAGAGGCCGGTGATGCCCTCTTCGCCGTACCGCTCGGCCTGCTGGTCGAAGGTCTCGTGCTCCAGCAGGTGCAGGATCGGTACGCCGAGCTTGCGCCGCGCCTTGGAGGTCCAGTCGAGGTGGAAGAACTCGGAGACCACGTGCGGGCGGGTCAGGATGATCGCCTCGCGACCGTCGACCTCGGTCACCTTGGCGGCGAGCGCGTCGATCGGCGGGTCGGTGACGACCTGGCCGCGCGCGGTCGCGCCGCTCTTGCGCAGCGCTTCGAGGGTCTGGGTGAGCTCGGTGGTGGAGCGGTCCTCGCAGTCCTTGCGCACCGCGTCGAGGTCGACCTCGCTCATCGGCATCGTCGGCGACGCGAGCATGTCGCCCGCCGTCAGTGAGCCCATGGCGGACTCGATCCGGGCGGCGGCGTCCTCCAGCGGGAGGAGCACGTGGTAGGTCACCGGCTCGTCCAGGCCCTCGTGCAGCGAGTGCACCTGGGCGGCGTCCTGCTCGCTCAGCGCCTGCTCGATCAGGAGGACGACGTCGTAGTCCTCACCCGTGGTCCCGGGCACTGCGTTCTCCGACATGTCTGCCTCTCTCAGTCGACGCCGAGAATCCTAGCGAGGTCGTAGCTGACCGGTTCATCCAGTTGCTCGTAACCGCACGACTCCGGGTCGCGGTCGGTGCGCCAGCGACGGAACTGGGCGGTGTGCCGGAAGCGGTGCCCCTCCATGTGGTCGTAGGCCACCTCGAGCACCCGCTCGGGCCGCAGCGGCGTGAACGACAGGTCCTTGCCCTGGCTCCACCGGCTCTGCGTGCCGGGCACCCGGTCGGGGTTCGCGGTGAGGAACTCGCTCCAGTGCCCCCACGGGTGGTCGGCGATCTCGCAGACCAGCGGCTGGAGCTCCTCGATCAGCTCGGCACGTCGCGCCGCGGTGAAGCTCGCGCTGACGCCGATGTGCTGCAGCTGGCCGTCGTCGTTGTAGAGCCCGAGCAGCAGGCTGCCGAGCAGCGGCTTCTCGGGCGTGCTCGTCTTGTGCTCGCGGTAGCCGGCCACGACCACGTCGGCGGTGCGCTCGTGCTTGATCTTGAGCATCGTGCGGGCGTTCTGCTGGTACGCCGCCCCCACCGGCTTGGCCACGACGCCGTCGAGCCCCGCCCCCTCGAACTGGTGGAACCACTCCTCGGCCTCGGCCGGGTCGGTCGTGGTGCGGGTGAGGAAGCACGGGCCGTCCAACCCGGCGAGCGCCTCCTCGAGCGCCGCCCGCCGCTCGGCGAACGGTCGCTCGGCGTACGACTCGTCGCCCAGGGCGAGCAGGTCGAAGGCGACGTACGACGCGGGCGTCTTCTCGGCCAGCATGTCGATGCGCGACTTCGCCGGGTGGATGCGCTCCTGGAGCACCTCGAACTCCAGCCGTTCGCCGATCGACACGAAGATCTCGCCGTCCAGCACGCACCGCTCCGGCAGCTGCTCGCGCATCGCGGCGACCACCTCGGGGAAGTAGCGCGTCAGCGGCTTGGTGTTGCGGCTGGCGAGCTCGACCTCGTCGCCGTCCTTGAAGACGATGCACCGGAAGCCGTCCCACTTCGGCTCGAAGCTGAGGCCGTCGTACTTCTCCGGGTCCGGGATCCCCTTCACCGACTTCGCGAGCATCGGCTGGACGGGTGGCATGACGGGGAGGTCCACGACGAGAGGGTAGGTCGTGCGCTAAAGTTCAGTAAAACAATAGATAAACGAGAAATGAGGGCTCGATGGGTCCGTTGGTGGGGTACGTGCCCGGGGTCTACGACCTCTTCCACATCGGGCACCTCAACGCCCTGCGCCAGGCGCGGGAGCTGTGCGACGTGCTGGTGGCCGGTGTCGTGTCCGACGAGGTGTGCGAGCAGGTCAAGGGCCTGCGGCCGTTCGTCCCGCTGGAGGAGCGCCTGGCGATCGTCGACGCGATCGGCATCGTCGACGCGACGTACGCCGAGCTCACGACCGACAAGCTCGACGCCTGGCGCGAGGTCGGCTTCGACCGGGTCTTCAAGGGCGACGACTGGCGGGGTACGCCGCGCGGGCTGGAGCTGGAGAGCCGGGTCGGCTCGGTGGGTGCACAGGTCGTCTACTTCCCGTACACGGTCCACACGTCGAGCACCCAGCTGCGCCGCGTCATCACCGCCTCGTGAGCAGGGTCCTCAGCCCAGCGTCCGCATCGGTCGTCACGGTCTCGGACGGTGGTCTGCTGCTGCGCGCGGCTCCGGCCGAGCCGCAGGTCGTGAGCTTCGACGGCCGCTACATCTGGGCGTTCACAGCGGCTCGGGACGGTCGGTCCGTGTCCGGCGGCGTCCTGGTCGAGTGGCCGCCGGTGCTCCGGAGGTTCCTCGACGGCTCGGTCCGGGTCCGGGTCGCCGACGTGGTGGGTGACCAGGTGCTCCTCGACGAGGAGGTCACGCTCGGGACCGGCGCCGGCCGCGTGCAGGTCGTCGACCCGCAGGGCCTGCCGCTCGCCGTCGACAAGGTCGGCCACCTGTGCCGCGCCTTCGACGACACCGCCGAGGGCGTCCGCGCCGAGATCCTGGCCGGCACCCGCCGCGCGCTCGACGACCTCCGCGGCGCGTGCGGCGTCGAGGCCTACCTCAACTACGGCGCGCTGCTCGGTGCCGTGCGCGACGGCGCGATGATCGCCCACGACTCCGACACCGACGTCTGCTACCTCAGCCACCACACGTCGCCGGCCGACATCATCGCCGAGTCCTACCGGGTCCAGCGGAGGCTCAAGCAGCTCGGCTGGACGCTGCTCCGGATGTCCGGCGGTGACATCAAGCTGCTGCTCCCGCTCAGCGACGGACGGCTGTGCCACATCGACGTCTTCGTCGCCTTCCGGGTGGGGGAGACCTTCTACCAGCTCGGCAACCGCAGCGGCCGGCTCCCGGACTCGGTCATCCTGCCGGTCTCGACCATCACGCTCCACGGCGTCGAGCTCCCGGCGCCGGCCGACCCCGAGGCGATGCTGGCGTTCATCTACGGACCCGGCTGGCGGGTGCCCGACCCGTCGTTCAAGTACGCCGACCCGGTGCGCGGCGTCCGCCGCCTCGACGGGTGGCTGCGCGGGTTCCGCACCGACATGGGGCGCTGGACCGAGTTCCACCAGGGCGTGGGCAGCCGGCTCGTCAGCGGCCGGCGCTCGACCTTCGCGAAGTGGGTCGACCGGCAGCTGCCCCGGGGCGCAGCGGTGGCCGAGATCGGGTGCGGCACCGGGCGCGACGCACTGTGGCTCGCCGGCCGCGGCCACCCGGTCATCGCCTTCGACTTCTCGCGTGCCGCCCGCGCTGCGGTCCTGAAGCGGGCGCGGCGCCGGCGGCTGCACGTCGAGGTCCGCGGGCTGATCCTCAACGAGCTCCGCACCGTGCTGCTCGCCGGGGCCGAGCTCGCGCGCGACCCGCACCACCTGGCCGCCCGGCACCTGCTCGGGTGCCTCGACGACCGCGCACGGAGCCAGCTGTGGCTGCTGTGCCGGATGGCCCTGCGCGGCGGCGGCACCCTGTTCCTCGAGTTCAGCGCCGACACGGGCGTCCCGGCGCCTGACCCCGAGCCGGCCGGCCTGGTGCGGCGGCTCGACCCCGCCGCCGTACGACGTGAGATCGAGGCGGCCGGCGGCACGGTCCTGCGCGAGCGGGTCCGCGCCGGCACCGACGTGCTCGGCAACCCCGACCCCACCGTCTGCCGGATGCGGGTCAGCTGGACCCGACCCGGAGGCCCGACCACCCGAAGGACCGCACGATGACGACACTCACCCGGACACGAGCCAAGGCCCGGGTCGCGCAGGACCGCTACCGCCGCCTGCGTCGCCGCGCGATCGGCGTCCGCGCCCGCCTGGCCGCACTGGAGGAGGAGCTCCAGGAGAGCCGGCAGCTCAACCGGCGCATCACCGAGCTCGTCGACGTGGTCGCCGAGCTGCTCGTCCTCGTCGACGACCGTGACGAGGAACGCGTGCGCGAGGTGCTGGCCCAGTACCGAGCCAGCATCTGAGCCGGTCGGGCTCTAGGGTTGTGCCGTCTATCCCCGGTTGGTCTGCCGGCAGGGCCCGCCTGACTTTGAATCAGGACTAGCGACGTAGGTTCGACTCCTACCCGGGGAGCATGAGCGCAGAACAGAAGTCGGGACTGACGGTCATCGTGCTGGCCGCCGGCGGTGGCACGCGGATGAGGTCGAAGACCATGAAGGTGCTGCACCCCATCGCGGGGCGCAGCATGATCGGCCACGTCCTGACGGCCGCGCAGGCGCTCGACCCCGAGCAGGTGGTGGCCGTCGTCGGCCACCAGCGCGAGGCGGTCGGCGCGCACATCCACGAGTCGTTCCCCGACGTGGTGCTCGCCGTGCAGGAGGAGCAGCACGGCACCGGGCACGCCGTACGGATGGCCGTCGAGGCTGCTGGCCAGATGTCCGGCACCGTCGTGGTGGCGTACGGCGACACCCCCCTGCTGCGCGGTGACTCGCTGCGCGAGTTCGCCGACGAGCACGAGGCCGCCCAGCGCGCGGTCAGCATCCTCAGCGGCATCGTCCCCGACCCGTTCGGCTACGGGCGCGTGCTGCGCAACGACGAGGGCGACGTCGAGGCGATCGTCGAGGAGAAGGACGCGACCGCCGAGCAGCGCGAGGTCCGGGAGATCAACTCCGGGATCCTGGCCTTCGACGCCGAGTTCCTGCGCGATGCGCTGCCGCGGATCGGCAACGACAACGCCAAGGGGGAGTACTACCTCACCGACACGATCGCGATCGCCCGCGAGGACGGCCTGACGGTCGGCGCCCACCCGATCGACGACGTGATGCAGACCGAGGGCGTCAACGACCGGGTGCAGCTGGCCCGGATCGGCGCCGAGCTCAACCGCCGCATCGTCGAGAGCTGGATGCGCGAGGGCGTCACCGTGGTCGACCCGGCCACCACCTGGATCGACGCGGACGCCGTGCTCGGTGCCGACGTCACGATCCTGCCCGGCACCCAGCTGCTCGGCGCCACCGTGGTCGGCGAGGACGCCGTGATCGGCCCGGACACGACCCTCAAGGACTGCGAGATCGGGCCCGGCGCGACCGTGGTCCGGACGCAGGGGGTGCTGGCCGTCGTGGGCACCGAGTCCATCGTCGGCCCGTTCTCCTACCTGCGCCCCGGCACCGTGCTCGGGGCCCGCGGCAAGATCGGCGGCTTCGTCGAGACCAAGAACGCCGTGATCGGCGACGGCGCCAAGGTGCCGCACCTGTCGTACGTCGGGGACGCGGAGATCGGTGAGGGCACCAACATCGGAGCCGGCACGATCTTCGCCAACTACGACGGCGTCGAGAAGCACCGCACGAAGATCGGCAAGCACGCCCGCACGGCGTCCAACAACACCTTCGTGGCGCCGATCGAGATCGGCGACGGGGCGGCGACCGGCGCCGGGACCGTCGTACGCCACGACGTGCCGCCGGGCGCGCTGGCCGTCTCGAGCGGGCCGCAGCGCAACATCGAGGAGTGGGCGCTGAGGAAGCGTCGGGGAACGGCCCAGGCGAGTGCGGCGGAGATCGCACTGGCCGGAGGACGAGACGACGACCAGGGCATGGCAGAATCCTGAGTGGACCACCTCCGGCGACCGAGGAGCAACAAGCCGTGACCGGAATGAAGAAGACCACCGAGAAGAACCTGATGGTCTTCAGCGGACGGGCCCACCCGGTGCTCGCCGAGGAGGTGGCCGGGATGCTCGGCACCGACCTGGTGCCGACGTCGGCGTACGAGTTCGCGAACTCGGAGATCTACGTCCGCTACGAGGAGTCGGTCCGGGGCTGCGACGCCTTCGTGATCCAGAGCCACACGGCTCCGATCAACGAGTGGATCATGGAGCACCTGATCATGGTCGACGCCCTCAAGCGGGCGAGCGCCAAGCGGATCACGGTGGTCATGCCGTTCTACGGCTACGCGCGCCAGGACAAGAAGCACCGCGGCCGCGAGCCGATCTCGGCCCGCCTGATGGCCGACCTCTTCAAGACCGCCGGCGCCGACCGGCTGATCACGGTCGACCTGCACGCCGACCAGGTCCAGGGCTTCTTCGACGGCCCCGTCGACCACCTGATGGCGCTGCCGATCCTGGCCGACCACATCAAGGAGAAGTACGGCAACCAGCCGCTCGCGATCGTCTCGCCGGACGCCGGCCGGATCAAGGTCGCCGAGCGCTGGTCGGCCCGCCTCGGCGGCGCACCGCTGGCCTTCATCCACAAGACCCGCCGCACCGACCGCCCCAACGAGACGGTCGCCAACCGCGTGGTCGGTGACGTCACCGGCCGGATGTGCGTGCTCGTCGACGACATGATCGACACCGGCGGCACCATCGCCAAGGCCGCCGACGCGCTGATGGCGGACGGCGCCGCGGGCGTCGTCATCGCCGCCACCCACGCGATCCTGTCCGGACCCGCCGTCGACCGGCTCAAGAACTGCCCGGCCGCCGAGGTCGTCGTGACCAACACGCTGCCGCTCTCGCCCGACCAGGAGTTCGACAAGCTCACCTGCCTGTCGATCGCCCCGCTGGTCTCCCGGGCGATCCGCGAGGTGTTCGAGGACGGCTCGGTCACCTCGATGTTCGACGGCCACGCCTAGGGTCTCGACACGCTCGCTGACGCTCGCTACTCGACCAACGAGGGCCCGAGGTCGTCCCGCCAGTCCTCCCACTGCCGGCGCAGCACGGTCGGAAGGTCGCCGGCGAGCGCGTCGTCGAGCAGGCGCAGCTGGGCGTCGGTGAGCAGGAGCGTCGGCCGGGCCCGGCCGACCACCTGTGCGAAGGCCTGCCCGCGCTCGGCCCAGGCGGGCGCCTCGGCCAGGTAGCGCTCGACGTACGGCGCGACCAGGTCGGCCTGCTCCGCCGACCACAGCCCGGCCATCGTGGCGCTGAAGATCCGGTTGTCCACGTCGGGGTCGCCCACCACCGACCACGCGGCCGCCTTGGCCGACCCGGTCGGGAGGCTGGCCAGCGCGGCCGCCGCGCCGACCTCGGCCTCGGTGCCGGGCTCGCGCGACCGCTCCGCCTCGATCGCGGCGGCGTCGATCGCGTCCAGCTCGGCCAGCCTGCGTACGGCGCGCCAGCGCAGGGTCGGCGGGAGTGGGAGCTGGCCGACCGCGCCGGCCTCGACCCACGCGTGCAGCGCCTCGGCGTCGTGGCTCCCGGCGGCGACCCCGTCGGCGAAGGCGAGCGCGAGCTCGGGCGACGTCGCGTGCAGCAGGCCGGTGCCGCAGGTCGCGGCGACCAGCTCGAGCAGGTCGCCGACGGCGGCCGCGGGTGCCCGCAGGGGCAGCACCCGGGACGACGTCCGGTTCAGGATGGAGGTGACCATCGTCGCGCTGCCCTCGCCCGGCAGGTGCCGCTCGAGCACGTCGACGAAGTCCTCCGCGCTCAGCGCGCGGGTCTGCACCCGGTCGAGGAGCATCGTCCAGAGCACCGCCCGCACGAGGTCGTCCTCGATCCGGCACAGGCCGGCGTCGACCGCCTCCGCCGAGGCGGCGTCGAGCTCGATGCGAGCGAACGTCTCGCCGTGCGCGTTGGGGACGACGACGCGACCGGCGTACGCCGGCAGCGGCACCGGGTCGTCGGCGAGGTCCACGAGCCCGGACCCGACGACGGCCCACTCCTCGTCATACGCCGTGACCCGGACCCGGTGGGGTCGCGACCCGTCGCGGCTCAGGACCGGGACGTCGTCGTGGCGGGTGAACCGGATGGTGTCGAAGCCGGTGCTGCGCAGCCACTGGTCGACCCAGGTGCGCACATCGCGGTCGGACGCCTCGTCGAGGGCGTCGACGAAGTCGGCGAGGGTGGCGTTGGCGAAGCGGTGCCGGGTCAGGTGCGTGTTGACGCCGGCCAGGAACATCTCGTCGCCGAGCCAGGTCGCCAGCTGGCGCAGCACCGAGTTGCCCTTGGCGTAGGAGATCGCGTCGAAGATCGTCGCCGCCGAGTCGACGTCCGGGATGTCCTCGGGGTCGGGCGCCACGGGGTGGGTCGAGCGGCGCGCGTCCGCGTCGTACGCCCCGGGCTTGCCGGCGATCTCGTGCGCGACGAGGGCACCGCCGAAGCCGGTGGCCTCGCCCGCCACCCGGTAGCCCATGTAGTCGGCGAACGACTCCTGGAGCCAGGTGTCCTCCCACCAGGTCATCGTCATCAGGTCGCCGAACCACATGTGCGACATCTCGTGCGCGATCACCGAGGCGCGGAAGACCCGGACGTCCGCGGGCACCTGGCCGCGGGGGAGCAGCTCGTCGCGGTAGGAGACGCAGCCGGGCATCTCCTGGGCGCCCCAGTTCAGCCCGGGCACGAAGACCTGGTCGTAGGAGTCGAACGCGTAGGGCTCGTCGAACATCGACGCGTAGTGGTCGTAGCAGTCCTCCGTGACCTGCCGCAGCTCCGCGAGGTCACGGTCGAGCTCGCCGGCCAGCGAGGCGCGCGCGTGCCACCCGAACGGCAGCCCGGCGTGCTCCCAGCGCCGCGACGCCCACGGTCCGGCCGCGACGATGAGCAGCGCCACCGGGATCGGCGGGGTCGTGGCGAACCGCCAGCGCCCGTCCACGGGTGCGTCGACCTCCGCGCGGCCGTTGGCCAGCACCGTCCAGGCGGGATCGGCGGCGACCGAGGTCGTGATCGGTGCCTTGAGGTCGTTCTGGTCGAAGCAGGCGAAGACCTTCTGGGCGACGTCCATGCCGAGGTACGCCGCGACGTAGGTCTCGCCGTCGGCCGGGTCGACGGTCCGGTGCATGCCGTCGCCGTCGCTGACGTAGGGGAGCCGGGCGTCCACGACGACCTCGACCGGGCCGTCGGTGCGCAGGCCGGTGAGGTGGATCCGCTTACCGTCGTACGCCGGCTCGGTGGGTGCGCCGTCGACGTGGACGCTCATCTCGCGGGCCCCGGCGAGCTCGAGGAACGTCTCCGGGCAGGACGTGCGGAACCGGACGGTGGTGCGGGAGCCGAAGGTCTGCGAGGCCGGGTCGGTGACGTCGAGGGCGACGTCGTACGCGACCTCGGAGAGCTGGGCGGCACGGGCACGGGCTTCGGCGAGGGTGAGGCTCACCCCATGACTCTATGGATTTCCCCCTGGGCGCGAGTCGCCGTAGGCTTGTGCGGTTGCCTCGGCGAGGGAGAGTCCCGGCTCTCCGTGATCGACAGGGCTGGCTGTCCTCAGGATGCGCCCGCTCGATCGAGCCGAGGCCCCCAGGACTCAGACACAGTCAGCACGCACGAGGAGAGCAGCGCATGAGCGAGAAGATCAAGGCCGAGACCCGCACCGAGTTCGGCAAGGGCGCGGCCCGCCGCATCCGTCGCGAGCACAAGGTCCCCGCGGTCATCTACGGCCACGGCAACGACCCCATCCA
This sequence comes from Nocardioides hankookensis, assembly GCF_042658885.1. NCBI lineage: Bacteria > Bacillati > Actinomycetota > Actinomycetes > Propionibacteriales > Nocardioidaceae > Nocardioides > Nocardioides hankookensis. The sequence goes on from NZ_JBHSRJ010000005.1 coordinate 358,860, forward strand.
CGTCACCCTCCCGGGCCACGACACGATGATGGCCCTCAAGCACGGCGGCGCGAACGCCCTGCTCGAGCTCGACATCGACGGCAAGGTCCAGCTCGCGCTGACCAAGCAGGTCCAGGTCGACCCGATCAAGCGTCACCTCGAGCACGTCGACTTCGTCGCCGTCGTCAAGGGCGAGAAGGTCACCGTCGAGGTGCCCGTGCACCTGAGCGGCGACGCCGCCCGCGAGACGCTGGTCGTCACCGAGACCGCCACCATCTCGCTCGAGGCCGAGGCCACCCACATCCCCGAGCACATCGAGATCGACATCGAGGGCGCGGTCGCCGGCACCCAGATCCACGCCTCCGACCTGAAGCTCCCCTCGGGCAGCACCCTGCTGCTGGACCCGGAGACCCTCATCGTCAACATCACCGAGCAGGTCTCGCAGGAGGCCCTCGACGCCGAGCTCGAGGAGGCCGAGGCCGAGGCCGGCATCGAGCGCGACGAGGCCGACAACGACGTCGACGAGGTCGGCGCCGAGGACAGCGCCGACGAGAGTGCCGACGAGGCTCCCGCCGCGGAGTGATCCACCCGTTTCGTAGGAAGGGCCGGGATTCCATGACCGACTCCACCACCCCCGTGTGGCTGGTGGTCGGGCTGGGGAATCCCGGCCCTTCCTACGCCGGGCACCGGCACAACATCGGCTACCTCGTCGTCGACGAGCTCGCCACCCGGATGGGGTCGCCGTTCCGCGCCCACAAGTCCGGTCGCGCCGACGTCGTCGAGGGTCGGCTCGGCGCCCCCGGGGCAGACGCCCCGCGCGTGGTGCTGATGAAGGCGCGCTGCTACATGAACGAGCTCGGTGGGCCGGTCAAGCAGCTCGCCGGCTTCTACAAGGTCCCGTCCGAGCGGGTCGTCGCGATCCACGATGAGCTCGACATCCCCTTCGACACGATGCGGGTCAAGCTCGGCGGTGGCGACAACGGCCACAACGGGCTGCGCTCGATGCGCTCCTCGCTGGGCACCGGTGACTTCCACCGGGTGCGCGTCGGCATCGGCCGCCCGCCCGGCCGGCAGGACGTCGCCGACTTCGTGCTGTCCAACTACTCCTCGGCCGAGAAGAAGATCCTGCCGTTCCAGGTCGACACCGCCGCCGACGCGGTCGAGGTGCTCATCGCCGAGGGGCTCGAGCGCACCCAGCAGAAGTTCAACTCCTGACGCTCACGGCACCAGCACGGTCCGTACGCCGGGCGCCTCGGCCTCGGACCAGACCCGCTCGACCTCGGCCAACGGCTGCGTGCGGACGGCGACCGCGAGGCCCCCGGAGCTGATCTCGTCGACCAGGGACGGCAGCTCCGCGACGTACGCACGGACCGAGACGGCGCCCTGCCCGTTGCCCTGGATGCGCAGGTTCGCCGAGCGCAGCGCCACCGACGGCAGCTCGATCGTGGGTCCGGCGACCGACCCGATCTGGATCCAGTCGAGCGCGCGGCTGCGGTCGGAGCGTGCCCGCAGCAGGGCCATCATCGTCGCGGCTGCGGGTGCGGCCCACAGGTAGTCGATGACCACGTCGACCTCCGCGGCGGCCTCGGCCAGCGCCGCGGCGGTGGCGTCGCGGTCGTCGGTCAGCGCGACCGTCGCGTCGGCGCCGAGGTCGGGCAGGGTGGCGAGGACCTCCGGGTTGCGGCCGGCTCCGACCACGCGGCCGGCGCCCAGGCGCTTCGCGACCTGGATCGCCATCCGGCCGGCGTTGCCGGTGGCGCCGAGGACGAGCACCGACTGGCCGGGCTGGAGCGGGACCCGTCGACGGAGTGCCACCCACGACGACATCGCGGGGTTCATCGCGGCCGCGACCTTGACGAGGTCCGGGTCACCGGGGAGCGGCACGGTGCGGCGGAGGTCGACCACCGCGCGCTCGGCCATCGACCCCGGGACGTCGTCGTCCGCCACGAAGTAGACGACGGTGCCGTCGGCGAGCCTGCCGACGCCGTCGATCCCCGGCACCAGGGGCAGCCGGCCGTCGCTGGTGTAGTGCCGACCGGCCGCGGCGCTGCGGACCCGCGGGTGCAGGCCGGCCGCGAGCACCTCGATCACTGCCTGGTCTGCGTCAGACGGGGCGGGCAGGTCGAAGTGCTCGAAGCGGGGCGGGTGGTCGAAGGAGCTGACGACGGCTGCGTTGACGTTCATGGCGGGACCTCGGATCGAGAGAATGGTTCGTGACACGAACTAAAGTAGTTGGTGGCACGAACTAATTCAAGTAGAGTGTCGTCGTGACCTCGCCGAACGACGACCTCGTCGACGCTCTCGTCCAGCTGTCGTTCCTCGTCCAGGGGACGCTCGCCGAGCTGGCGGCGGAGCACGGGATGTCCGTCGCCCAGGCCCGTCTGCTCGGCGTGCTGCGCGACCGCGAGCCGACGATGAACGAGCTGGGACGGCACCTGGGTCTTGACAAGTCCAGCATCAGCGGCCTGGTCGACCGTGCCGAGCGGCGCGGCCTGGTCGTGCGGACCGCGAGCGCGACGGACCGTCGTGTCGTGCAGGTGTCCATCACGCCGGCCGGGCTCGAGCTCGTCACGACCGCCGGAACGGTCTTCGCCGAACGGCTGGGTGCCCTGACGGCCGACGTCTCCGCAGCGGACCGCCGGGCGCTGGTCCGTGCCACCCGCCGCATCCTCGACGCCGACCCGTCCTGGCTAGGGTGAAGCCATGAGCTTCGCCCCCGGGACCTCGCCCGCTGCCGCCGCCACCGACGACCACGTGCTCGCCTCCTGGCTGGCGACCGTCGCGGGGGAGCGGCTGCTCGAGGTGCGGGGCGAGGGGCTCGAGGGGCGCGAGCTGAAGGATGCCGGTGACCGCGCCGCCCACGAGCTGCTGATGGAGCTGCTCGCGGAGCACCGCGCGGCCGACGCGGTGCTCTCCGAGGAGGGCAAGGACGACAAGGCGCGGCTGACGAACAGCCGGGTGTGGATCGTCGACCCCCTCGACGGGACCCGCGAGTTCTCCGAGGTGCCCCGCGACGACTGGGCCGTCCACGTCGCGCTCTGGCGGGACGGCGACCTGGTCGCCGGCGCCGTCGCCCTGCCCGCGCTGGGCGAGACCTTCAACACCGGTGAGCCGCCCGTCGTGCCGCCGAGCACCGCCACCCGCCCGCGGATCGCGGTGTCGCGCAGCCGCCCGCCGGAGTTCGTGCACGCGCTGGCGAAGGAGATCGATGCCGAGCTGGTGCCGATGGGGTCGGCCGGGGTGAAGGTCATCTCCGTGGCCCGGGACATCACCGACGCCTACGTCCACGCCGGCGGCCAGTACGAGTGGGACTCCGCGGCCCCCGTCGCCGTGGCCCGCGCGGCCGGGCTGTTCACCTCGCGCATCGACGGCTCCCCGCTGGAGTACAACCAGGACGACGTCTACCTGCCCGACCTGATCGTCTGCCGCCCCGAGCTCGCCGAGCGGATCGTCGCGTTCGTCCGCGAGCACGGCGTGACGTCAGAGGGATGATCCGGCACGTCCTGCTCGACGCCGACGAGGTCGTCCAGCACCCCGGCCGGTGGGAGGACTCGGCGGGGAAGTTCGCCGAGCGGGTGACCGGTGCCTTCCTGGCCGACGTCGGCGAGCTCCAGGCGCCGGCGCTGCGCGGCGAGATCGACTTCTTCGCGGAGTTCGCGACGGTCGCGCGCGGTCACGACCTCGACGTCGACCCCGCCGAGCTGTTCCCGGCGATGTGGCGCGGGATCGTCGTCGACCCCGAGTCGCTGTCGTTGATCGCCGCCCTCCGGGCGCAGGGGTACGGCGTCCACCTCGCCACCAACCAGGAGCACCACCGCGCCCGCTACATGCGCGACGTCCTGGGCTTCGAGACGCTCTTCGACGTCGCGGTCTACTCGTGCGACATCGGCACGGCCAAGCCGGACCCGGCGTACTTCGAGAAGGCGGTCTCGCTGATCGGGGCGCCGGCCGGGACCGTGCTCTTCGTGGACGACAAGCAGGCCAACGTCGACGGCGCCCGCTCGGTCGGCCTCGTGGCGGAGCGCTGGGAGCTGGCCGACGGTCACCAGCGCCTGCACGAGCTCCTCGCCACGCACGGCGTGCACGTCTAGACCGCTCGTCCCACCTGGGCGGCCCGTTTCGGCGATGGGGCCTGCTATGTGCCTATAGTCGAGTAATCTTCTCGGGATTCATGGCAATGGGTGCAACCGTCGCCACGGTTACGTCGTGAGAAGGACGCAGATGTCAGGTGAGGGTGCAGTCGCAACGCCCGTGGCCGACCCGGCCGAGGTCGAGGACGTCCCACGGAAGCTGACCGCCCGGCACTCGGTGCAGGACCGGCTCTTCGTGCACGGGGTGCGCACGACCGGGCTCTTCGTGCTGGTGATCGTCTCCTCGATCGGGCTCTTCCTGGGGCTCCAGGCGCGACCGACGTTCAGCCACTACGGCTGGTCGTTCTTCACCGAGTCGCGGTGGCTGCCCAGCCAGGACATCGTCGGCATCTCCGCCGTCCTGCTGGGCACCCTTCAGGTCGCGGCGATCGCGCTGCTTATCGCGTTCCCGCTCTCGCTCCTCACAGCGCTGTTCGTGACCGACTGGGCGCCGGCGCGGATGAAGAACTCCCTGGTCCGGGCGATCGACCTGATGGCCGCGGTGCCCGGCATCGTCTTCGGCCTCTGGGTGCTGCTCTTCATCCAGCCGCACGCGACCCACGTCGCGCACTTCCTCAGCAAGTACCTCGGCTGGATCCCGATCTTCAAGGTGCACACCGACGTCGACTACCCGATCTGGAACCAGGCGCCGGGCTACCCGGCGTACCAGGGATCGGCCTTCATCGCCGCGATCGCGGTCTCGATGATGATCTTCCCGATGGCCACCTCGGTGATGCGCGAGGTGTTCTCGGAGGCGCCGGCCGGCGAGAAGGAGGCGGCGATCGCCCTCGGCGCCACCCGGTGGTCGATGGTGCGCACCGTCGTCATCCCGTTCGGCCGCAGCGGCATCGTGGGCGGGACCATGCTCGCGCTCGGCCGGGCGCTCGGCGAGACCATCTCCGTCGTCCTGATCATCAGCCAGACCTTCCAGCTCAAGGTGAACCCGCTGGAGTCGGGTACGTCGACGATCTCGTCGATGATCGCGATCGGCTACAAGGAGGCCACGCCGGCGCAGCTCTCCGCGCTGCTCACCGCCGGCTTCCTCCTCTTCGTGATCACCCTGGTGACGAACACCATCGCCGCGCAGATCGTCGCGCGCGGCCGCAGCGGAGCGGGGACCGAGCTGTGACCGCCGTGCCTGCGGGCGGCCTGCGCGCCGTCGAGCGCCGCGTCGACGACGTCGTCGAGCAGCCGGCCGCGCCGGTCCCGGCCGACCTGCCCCGCCCGGTCACCGGGCGCACCCGCGAGGACACGATCACCCTGATCGCCGCCGGCGTCGCGTCGCTGGCGACCACGTGGCTGCTCTACACGCAGATCCTGCCGGTGGACGGGAAGATCGGCTTCGTCGTCAGCTGGTTCGCCGTCTTCGTCCTCTACTACGCCGGCCTCACGGCGCTGACCCGCCCGTGGACGGTGGTCGCCGACCGGGTCGCGACCTGCTTCGTGGTCGCCGCCCCGACGTTGGTGGGTGCGGCCCTGCTCTGCACGGTGGTCGTCACGGTCGCGAAGGGCCTGCCGGCGCTCGTGCACTGGAACTTCTACACGACCGACATGGCCGGCGTCCGCCCCTCCGACCCGTTCACCAGTGGCGGCATCCTGCACGCGATCGTCGGCACCCTCATCGAGGTCGCGATCGCGGTGGCGATCGCGCTGCCGCTCGGGGTCACGGCCGCCGTCTACATGTCCGAGGTCGGCGGACGCGGCGCGCGCTTCGTCCGCACGATCATCGAGGCGATGACCGCGCTGCCCTCCATCGTCGCCGGCCTGTTCATCTACTCGGCGCTGATCGTCGGGCTCGGGCTGCCCAGCAGCGGCCTGGCCGCGGCGCTGGCGCTCGCCGTGATGGGCCTCCCGATCATGGCGCGGGCCAGCGACGTCGTCCTCCGGGTCGTGCCCGGCGGGCTGCGCGAGGCGTCGTACGCCCTCGGTGCCGGACGTCTCCAGACCGTGTGGAAGGTCGTGCTGCCGACGGCCCGTCCGGGCCTGGCCACCGCGCTCATCCTCGGCATCGCCCGGATGGTCGGCGAGACCTCGCCGCTGATCCTGACCTCGGGCGCCTCGACCTTCCTCAACACCGACCCGACGACCAACCCGATGAACTCGCTGCCGCTCTTCATCTACAACGCCGTCGCCTCGGGTCAGCCCGCCTTCGAGCAGCGCGGGTACGCCGCCGCGACCGTGCTGCTGCTGATCGTGCTGATCCTCTTCGTCTTCGCCCGTCTCGTCGCCCGCAGGAGGCCCGTCCGATGAAGCTACGCCCCCGTGTGACCGCCCGCCTGGGCAGGGCCGTCGCCGCCGCGACGGCTCTCGGTGTCGCACTGCTCGTCCCCACGGCGACCGCGCCCGCGGTCGGTGCGGCGGCGACGCACGCGCTGATCCAGGGCTCGGGCTCGAGCTGGGCGGCCAACGCGATCAACCAGTGGGTCGCCGACGTCGCCAACCAGGGCATGCAGGTGGTCTTCACCGCCAACGGTGCCGCCCAGGGGCGCAAGGACTACGCCAACCGGTCCAACGACTTCGGCGTCTCCGACATCCCGTTCCACGGCGCCGACCCGACGACCGGCCAGGAGGACAGCCCGCGCGGTCGGTCCTACGCCTACCTCCCGATCGCGGCCGGTGGTACGTCGTTCCCCTACCACGTCGAGGTCGCCGGCAAGCTGGTACGCAACATCCGGCTGTCGGGGGAGACGATCGCCAAGATCTTCACCAGCCAGATCACCAACTGGAACGACCCCCAGATCACCTCGGACAACAACGGCAAGGCGCTGCCGTCGATCCCGATCATCCCGGTCGTGCACTCCGAGGGTGCCGGTGTCACCAACCAGTTCACCCGCTACCTGGCCAAGGAGTACCCGTCCATCTGGGGCCCCTGCAACGGCGGCAAGACGGTCGAGACCGAGTACTTCCCGCTCAACTGCGGCAAGTCGACGGGCAACCAGAAGGCGCAGGCCGGCTCCGACGGCGTCATGAACTTCATCAAGAGCGCGGGCGCCAACGGGTCCATCGGAATCGAGGAGTACTCCTACCCGCTGCTCGCCGACTTCCCGGCGATCAAGGTGCTCAACAAGGCCGGCTACTACACGCTGCCGACCCAGTACAACGTGGCGGTCGCGCTGACCAAGGCGGTCATCGACAAGGACCCGAGCTCGCCGACGTACCTGACCCAGAACCTCGACCAGGTCTACACGAACCCGGACAAGCGCACCTACCCGCTGTCGTCCTACGTCTACGCGATCATCCCGACGGCCTCCGACGACTCGCGGATGACGACCGCGAAGCGGCAGACGCTGGCTGACTTCCTCTACTTCTCCATCTGCCAGGGCCAGTCCGAGATCGGCCCGATCGGCTACTCGTCGCTCCCGGTCAACCTGGTCACGGCCGGCTTCGAGCAGATCGACAAGCTCAAGGACGCCGACCCGAGGGTCGACCTGACCCAGCGCGACGTGAGCACCTGCCACAACCCGACGTTCATCGCCGGCAAGCCCGACGTGAACCACCTGGCGGAGATCGCCCCGAACCCGCCGGCCTGCGACAAGGTCGGCGCGGACCCGTGCGTCGCCGGTGTGGGCGCCTACAACGGCGACGACCCGACCGACGACAAGAACAACCAGCCCAGCGGCGGGAGCGGCTCGGGCGGAGGCGGCAGCGGGACGGGCGGCGGCTCCGGCTCCGGGACCGGGACCGGTGGTGGCGCCGACACCGGTGGCTCGAGCGGCGTGAACTCCGATCTCGGGCTCGGCGGCACCGGTACGGCGGGCAGCGCCGACGACCCGGCCGCGGCGGGCGGCGACATCGTCCCGACCACGCTCGCGGCCGGCAGCAGCAGCGGTCCGACCAGCACCCTGACGGTGCTCGTCATCGGCCTGCTGACCCTCGCGGTGGTGCTGCCCGCGGTCGTCAGCCGGCTGCTCTCCCGACGGTCGGGTGGAGGAGTCCGATGACGCCGCGACGACGCCTCGCGTACGCCGCTGCGGCACTGACCGCGACCGGCCTGCTGGTGGCGGGCCTGCTCGTGCCGCTGGCGATGGCGCCTGCCGAGTCCGCCGGGACATACCGGGTCACGGCCACCCGCGACGCGATCGCCGAGGACGGCACGACGACGACCCTGGACCAGCGCACGGTCTCCATGGACGTCTCCCAGACGACCAACCTGCGCGGGCGCCAGCAGGTGACCGTGTCCTGGTCGGGTGCGCACCCGACGGGCGGCACCGTCGCCGACGTCAACTCGGCCGCCGGCGCCGGCGAGGAGTGCCCGTTCGTGCTCCTCCAGTGCCGGGGCACGGCCTCGGGCGACAACTCCGTCCGGCCCGAGACGTGCTGGACCCAGACCTGGGCGGAGCGGTTCCAGCGCAGCTCGTCGGCCTGGCCGGTGTGGCGGACCGACGCCTACGCCGACACCGACGCACGCGGCTCCGCGGTCGCGGCCCCCGACCCGCGGCCGGCGCCCTGCTTCGGGGCCGCGCGCTCCGAGAGGTGGCTCCCGTTCGAGGCCGCCGACGGCACGACGTACGCCGGCGGATCCGCCGGGTGCGCCGGCATGGCCCCCGAGTCGGCCAACGTCGACGGGTCCGGGCTCCCGAGCAACACGACGTACGGCATCACCGGCACCGACGGCAAGGGCTCCGAGCAGTTCACGGTCTTCAGCGCCGACGAGAACGCCTCCCTCGGCTGCTCGAGCGAGGTGCCGTGCTCGCTGGTCGCCGTGCCGATCATGGGTGTCAGCTGTGACGGCTACGGCACGAAGCTGCCCGAGGAGTCCCGGCCGACCGCGTCCGCGGGTGCGCGCGCCGACGCCCTCTGCCGCGCCAACGACGTCTACGCGCCCGGACAGATCGCCACGACCGGCACGGACTCCAACCTGGCTGTGTCCGGCTCCCTGTGGTGGGCACCGTCGAACTGGCGCAACCGGATCACGGTGCCGCTGACGTTCGCGGTGTCCTCGAGCGTGTGCTCGGTGCTCAGCTCCGCGGCGCCGCTCACCGCGTTCGGCTCGGTGCTGTTCTCGGACATCAGTGCCCAGTGGACGCCGAAGTTCTGCACCGATGACCGCCTCCAGCCGTTCGTCCACGTGCAGGCGGCCGACACCGCGGCGCGCACCCTGATCGCGGCCGGCACCGCGTCGGTGGTGCTCAGCAGCCGCGCGCCCGACGGCGGCTTCGGCAAGCCGGTGGTGCAGGCACCGGTCGCGTTCACCGGCTTCGCCGTCGCCTACAACGTCGACGACTCGTCGGGACGACCGGCGAAGACGCTCAACCTCGACGCCCGCCTGCTCGCCAAGCTGCTGACGGAGTCCTACCCGGCCAACTCCCTGGTCGGCGACAACTATCCCGCCCTGGCGAAGAACCCGATGAACATCACCAAGGACCCCGAGTTCATCGCCCTCAACCCAGGTCTGCCGCAGTACGACGCCGTCGAGGCCGCGTCGACGATCATGACGCTGTCGACCGAGACCGACATGACGGCGGCGCTGACGAGCTACATCGACGCCGACCCCGAGGCGCGCAAGTGGCTCGACGGCGTCCCCGACCCGTGGGGGATGGTGGTCAACCCCAACTACCTGCGCATCGCGCTCCCGGTGTCGTCGTGGCCGCAGCTCGACGAGTTCGTCCTTCCGCAGTCGATCATCGACGCCAAGGTGAACCCCTGCTACAGCTACAGCCCGAGCCCCTACCTCGGCCTGATCGCCAACCCGACCGGGTTCGTGCAGAACATCGTGCAGAACATCCAGTACTCGATGTCCAACGTCAACATCGCGTGCCCCAACGGCGACTCCAGCGACATCACGACGCTGCGGCTGCGGACCCAGGGCCGGCAGCAGCCGGGCAACCGGTTCGTGCTCGGGATCGTCCCGCTGACGTCGGCCTACCGTTACAGCCTGCGTACCGCGTCCCTCCAGACGACCTCCGACGTGGCGGCGAGCGAGAAGATCACGGACGCCACGGGCCGGACCTTCGTCGCTGGTGACGACGCCGGGCTGAAGGCGGCCGGCGCCCTGCTGGAGCCCGACGAGGAGGCCGGGACCTGGGACCTCGACTACGCCCAGCTCCACGAGACGGCCGGCGCCGCGGCGTACCCCGGCGCACTGCCGGTGTACGCCGACGTGCCGACGACCGGTCTCGACAGGTCGACCGCGAAGCGGGCCGCGCAGCTCCTCGAGTACGCCGCCACCAGCGGCCAGCAGGCCGGCACCGGCAACGGCCAGCTGCCCCCGGGCGCGCTGCCGCTGACCGAGTCCAACGGGCTGTCCGCCCTCGCGGCGTACACCCACCGGGCCGCCGCCGCCGTCCTCGACCAGAAGGGCGAGGTCCCGAAGCTGGTGCCCGACGACCCGGACCCGACGCCCAGCCCGACCGACGAGCCCACCGACGACCCGACGACCACCGCGCCCACCGGGCCGGCCACGACGACCCCGCTGACGCCGCCGTCCGCCGGGGGATCGCCCAGCGCGGGCAAGCCGGGGAAGGGCGCGAGCCCGAAGCCGGCCGAGACCGAGGTCATCCGCACGGTCGGCGCGGAGTCGTCGTTCGGCGGGGTCGGGCTTCCGGTGGTCCTGCTGGCCGGGCTCGTCGTCGGCGTGGCCGGGCTGAGCCTGCGCTTCACCGGCCGGGCGATCGCGCTCGCCCGGACGGCCGGTCCGGCGCTGAGGCAACGGGCCCGTTCTGCCGGTCGACGGGTGCGGCGATGAGCGCGCCCGCCCCGGAGGCGCCCCGGCCGACCGCGGTCCGCGACCTGCCGACCGACACCGCGCCGCTGCCCCGTCCGCCACGGGGCTTCAGCGAGGTCGCGCTGGGCCAGACCATGATCGTGCTCGGCCTGGTCGCGGTCTGGGCCTTCGCCTACCTCTTCCTCTTCAGCGGCTTCCAGCAGGGCCACGCGCAGCACCGGCTGTACGCGCAGCTGCGGACCGAGCTCGCGCTCGGTGAGGCTCCTGCCGGCGCGCCGATCGCGGTCGGTGCCCCGGTCGCGCTGCTGTCGGTGCCGGACGCCGAGGTCTACGACCTCGTCGTCGTGGAGGGCACGACCCCGGCCGTGCTCCAGCAGGGTCCGGGCCACCAGGAGGGCAGCGTGCTCCCCGGCCAGGCCGGGGTGAGCGTGCTGATGGGGCGGGCGCTGTCGTTCGGCGGGCCGTTCAAGGACGTGCCGCAGCTCCGGGTGGGCGAGCCGATCGAGGTGACGACGGTCCAGGGGACGTTCCGCTACGAGGTCAGCGGCGTACGGCGCAAGGGCGACCCGGTCCCGCCGGCCCTCACCGACGGGCAGGGCCGGCTCACGCTGGTGACCGCCGTGGGCGAGGGGCACCTGGCAGGGCTCGGTCCCTCGCGGTCGGTCTACGTCGACGCGACGCTGCAGGGTGACGCACAGCCGGCCGGGGCGGTCGCCGCGATCGACCCGAACGGCGCACCCTTCGCGCACGATGCCGGCTTCACCACCCTCGCGGTGCTGGTGCTCGCCCTCGAGGTGCTCGTCGTGGCGGTGCTGGTCGTCGCCTGGGCGCGGCACCGGTGGACTCCTCTGGCCGCCTGGGTGGCCGGGGTCCCCGTCGTGCTGGCGGCGCTCTGGCTGGTCTCGTCGGCGGCGAGCCGGCTGCTCCCCAACCTGGTCTGACCGGACCAGACCACTCGAGGGCCACCGGCCTTTAAATCGTCAAAATCTAGTAAGTAAGTACAAAAAGGGTCTAAATTCCGATCCGCCCCTCACGTCACAGGAAAGGCTCCACACATGTCGAAGAGACGGACAGCCGTCGCCATCACCGTCGCGGGGGTCGTCTCGGCCGGCGCCCTGGCCGCGGCCATGCCCTCCCAGGCGGACCCGGCGCCGACCGCGACCGACGTCGTCGGCGTGGGCTCCGACATCATCCAGAACTCCGTCGACTTCCTCGGTGACGGCTACTCCTGGTCCGGCGGGTCCCTGCCCGGCTACAACGCCGCGGGCAACAAGAACCGCCTGATCAGCTTCAGCGCCACCGCGGACGGCAACGGGCGCAACTCGTTCACCGACCCGGCGCTGGGCACCTCGGTCAAGCTCAACCCGACGATCGTCCTGCGCGCCGGCACCTCCCCGGTGCAGCGGCCGAACGGTGGTGGCGCCGGGCTCAACGCCCTCGTCGCCGACGGCAACCCCACCAACGGCGGCCGCATCAGCTTCGTGCGCAGCCCGAACAAGCCGACCTCGGCGCAGTCGACCCCCACCCACCCGCTCCACACGATCCAGTTCGCCGACGACAAGCAGTACATCGCGACGGCGACCACGACCAACGCGCCGGCCGACCTGTCGACCGCAGACCTGGTGAAGATCTACTCCGGCACCTGGACCACCTGGGGTGACGTGGCCGCCGGGGTGACGCCGGGTGCGCACACCGGCGAGACGATCGTCCCGCTGCTCCCGCAGGACGGCGCCGGCGTGCAGACGATCTTCCTCAACGCCCTCAAGGCGGCCAACGGCGGCACGGCGATCACGCTCGGCGGTGCGGTCCAGAAGGTCCAGCAGAACGACCCGAGCACGATCACCGCGCTCCCGGACGCCACGCGCAAGAACGCGATCGTGCCGTTCCCGAAGGGCCGCTACGAGCTGCTCGGCGCGGGCTACTTCCACGACCCGGCGCCCGTCTACAACTCCGACAGCCCGTCGGCGGCGCTCTCCAACGCGGGCATCAAGCTGCAGACCGGTGCCTCGAACTTCATCGCGGACATCCCCTACTACATCGTCTTCCGGGAGTCCGACGCCTCCAGCGCCACCGCGTGGCAGCCCGGCAGCACGCTCAACTGGGTCGAGACGCTCTTCTACAACGCGGACTACGACCCGGACGACCCCGACCCGGGCGTCACGCCGCCGTTCGTCGCGAGCGCGGCCGGCAAGGCGATCATCGAGTCGATCGGGCTGACCCCGCTCTACAAGGACTGGGCCAACACGACGACCGGCTGAGACGTGGCCGGCCGGACGGTGCACCCCCGTCCGGCCGGTCTCGACCGGCCACCGCCACCACCGAACAGGAGAACCCGACGTGAGCAGCACCCTCGACTCGGCTCAGCAGCGTGCCTACGCCGAACCGACGCCGACCCGCACCCGGTCGTCGCGGATCGGGCGCCGAGGTGTCGCCATCGCGCTCGTCGCGGCCGTGGTGGCGGTGGCCGTGGCTCTCGCGGTCTGGCTGACCCGGGCGCCCTCGGAGGCGCCGTACGCCGACCCGGCAGCGACGGGACGGCTGACGCTCTGCGGCGCGGACGGCACGGCGCTGACCGAGGGCTCGACGAAGGACTCGATCCTCGCCGCGACCGTGGTGGGTGCGACCGCCGCCGCGGAGACCTACGCCGCCGAGGGCCGGACCGCCGCCCTGTTCGCCTACCAGCCCCGGGAGGGGCTGGCGCCGTCGGAGTGGAGCGGGCTCCAGCTCACCGCCCCGACGTCGTACGACGACCCGGCGGCGCCGGGGGTCACCCTCGCCGAGGGCGACACCACGCTGTCGCAGTTCCTGGGTGGCTTCCCCGCCACCTACGACGGCTGGGTCCAGCTCCGGCTCTACCTCGCCGCTCCCGGGCAGCAGGTCTCGAGCCAGCAGTACGACGCCGTCGACCTCCACGTCGACGGGACGACCTGGCGGGCCGTCGACCCCGGCGCCTCGACCTGCCCGACCACCACGCCGTGAACTCCAGCTCCCCCCGAACCGCTCCGCGCGAGAGGAAGACCGTGACCAAGCGATCGACCACCGTCCTGGCAGGCCTGACGGCCGCCACCGTGGCTGCCACCACCAGCCTCGTCCTGGCAGTCGGCGGCCCCGCCGGCGCCGCCACTCCGCCGCCGTGGCAGAGCGGCGCGCTGAAGGACCCCAACGCCGTCGGCGTCCTCACGCTCCACGCCGCGAACGGTGCCGAGATCACCTCGGGCACCCTCGACGACGGTCCGATCGCGGCCTTCGTCGCGGGCTCGACCGCGCTGCGCAGCGGCGACAAGTACGCCACGCTCTTCGCCTACACGCCTAAGGACGGCAACGCCCCCGTCGGGTCGTGGTCCGGCCTCCAGCTGTCCGGCAGCACCGACTTCGTCGCCGCGACGCTGCCGAGCGCGATCGACACCGGCCTCCCGGTCGTCGCGCTGTCCGGCGAGGACACGACGATCCCGCAGTACGCCGCCGGCTACCCCAACACCTCGTCGACGGCGGGCTACCAGGGCGTCTACGAGCTCCGCCTGCGGACCACCGCAGTGGGGCAGAGCGCCACCTCGACGTACGACGTGGTCGACATCGTGGTCGACGGCAACACCTGGCACGTCGCGGGTTCTGGCGGCGAGGCGACCTCGACGTCCCTCGTCGTCGCCCCGACCAGCCCGAAGGTCGGCGACACGGCCACGCTGAGCGCCACGGTCAGCGCGGGTGTGCCCGGCAGCGTCCAGTTCAAGGACGGCGCCACCGCCCTCGGCTCGCCGGTGGCCGTCGCGTCCGGCACGGCCTCGACCACCACGGTCGTCAGCAAGGCCGGTGCCCACACCTACTCGGCGGTCTTCACGCCGACCGACACCGACACGTACGCCGGGTCGACCGGCACGGCCAACGTCACCGTCGCCAAGGCGACCTCGACGACGACCGCGACCTGGCCCGCGTCGGCCAGGTACGGGACCGCGACCTCCGTCCAGGTCGCCGTCGCGGCCTCGGCTGGCACGCCGACCGGCACCGTCACGATCACCTCCGGTGGTGCGACGGTCGGCACCGGGACCCTGAGCGGTGGCACCGCCACCATCAGGCTCGGGGCGACCGCCCTCAAGCCGGGCAGCCAGTCCGTGCGGGCCACCTACGCCGGCAACGCCGACGTCGCGGGCTCCGACTCGAGCGCCGGCACGCTCACGGTCGCGAAGGCCACCGCCAAGCTGACCAACAAGCTGACGCCGGCCAAGGTCAAGGCGAGCGCGAAGGGCAAGCTCACGGTGACGGCCACGGCCACCGGAACCGTCCCGGCAGGCAAGGTCACCGTCTTCGACGGCAAGAAGAAGATCGGCACCGGCACCCTCAAGGGTGGCAAGGTCGTGATCACGCTGCCGAAGCTGAAGAAGGGCACCCACAAGATCCACGCGACGTACGCCGGATCGGCGCTGGTGTCCGCAGCGACGGCCGCCGTGGTGAAGCTGAAGGTCGTCAAGTGAGTGCCGCGCTGACCGACGACCCGACGATCGTGATCGACCCGGTGGCGCCGGCAGACCAGGCGCCACCGACGACCCACGGTCTCGAGGCCGACGCCGTGTCGGCGTGGTTCGGTCGGCGCAAGGTGCTCGACCGGGTCTCGCTCGACATGCCGGCCGGCCAGGTGACCGCGCTGATCGGCCCGTCGGGCTGCGGCAAGTCGACGTTCCTGCGGATCCTGAACCGGATGCACGAGCTGGTGCCGGGGGCGGCGCTCGCGGGGGAGGTGCGGCTCGACGGGGTCGACATCTACCACCCCGAACGTCGCCTGACCGACGCCCGCAAGTCGATCGGCATGGTCTTCCAGAAGCCCAACCCGTTCCCGGCGATGTCGATCGAGGACAACGTCCTCGCCGGTCTCAAGCTGACCGGCACCCGGGTGTCGCGCGGGGACCGCGACGCGCTGGTCGAGGAGAGCCTGCGGCGTGCTGGCCTGTGGGACGAGGTCAAGGACCGCCTCAAGCAGCCGGGCTCGGCGCTCTCCGGCGGCCAGCAGCAGCGGCTCTGCATCGCGCGGTCACTGGCCGTGCGGCCCGAGGTGCTGCTGATGGACGAGCCCTGCTCGGCGCTCGACCCCACCTCGACCCGGGTCGTCGAGGACACGATCACCGAGATCGCCCGCGAGGTCACGATCATCATCGTCACCCACAACATGCAGCAGGCGCGCCGGGTCTCCGACCGGTGCGCGTTCTTCCTGGCGGCACAGGGCACGCCCGGCGTCATCGTGGAGCACGGCGAGACGCAGGCGATGTTCGACGACCCGATCGACCAGCGCACGGCCGACTACGTCAACGGGCGGTTCGGATAAGGGTTTGAGCCGTCGCGACGGCTGGGCGAGGCTGGCGCCATGACCGCCTTCATCTCGCACGTGACCGTCGACTGCCGCAACGCCTACGAGCTCTCCGAGTGGTGGAAGCCGGTGCTCGGCTACGTCGACATCGACGGCGACCCCAACCTCCCGGGCCACGAGGAGTGCATGATCCGCGACCCCGAGACCGGGCAGCAGCTGCTCTTCATCGAGGTCCCGGACGACAAGACCGTGAAGAACCGGCTCCACCTCGACCTGCGACCGCGCGCGGCGTCGCGCGACGAGGAGCTGGCGACCCTGGTCGCCCACGGTGCGACCGTCGTCGACGACCTGCGCGGCACGTACGGCCCGGGCAGCGGCTGGGTCGTGCTCGCTGACCCGGAGGGCAACGAGTTCTGCATCCTGCGCTCGCCCGGCGAGCTCGCCGCGGACGCGTAGACGCAGTCGAACGGCAGTTGAACGACCGTCCCCGGCGTTCCCTGGCCCGGATGGGTGCGCGCCGGTGGCCCAGCATGATCCGTTCGGACTACGTGGAAACGCGCGGCCGGTGAAGTTGGGGAAAGCAGCCGCTGCTGTTCTCCTCTCGTTCACCGTCGGAGGGCCGTTCGTTTCGGTGATCTCCTGACACTTCTGGCGTTTGCCCGCGCGCTCTCCGGAGCGCCTCGCCAGAAAGTTCCAGGTGACGACCCTCCCCATCCAGGACGCGTCCGCCGCCGAGGCCCGACCGCGAAAGATCTCGCGCAAGGCCACCGGCGCGGACAAGGTGTTCGTTTCCTCGATCCGGGTCGTCGGCTCGGTCGTGCTGGTCATCACCGGCGGCGTCGGTGTCTTCCTCGGCTGGCAGGCGCTGCCGACCCTGCGCCACTACGGCCTGGGCTTCTTCACCGAGGCGGCCTGGCAGCCGGAGGCCGACGTCGTCGGCATCGCGGCGGTGCTCACCGGCACGGTCCTGGTGGCGATGGTGGCGATGTCGATCGCCTTCCCGCTCGCCCTGATCACGGCCCTGTACATCAGCGAGTACGCGCCCGCCCGCCTCCGGTCCGTCCTCGTCTCCCTGGTCGACCTGATGGCCGCGGTGCCCTCGATCATCTGGGGCCTGTGGGGCTCCTACCTGATCATGGAGCACGCGGCCGGCCTGGCGATGTGGCTCGACCGCAACCTCGGCTTCATCCCGTTCTTCGAGGTGAAGGACGCCGACCCGAACGCCGCGGTCCCGATGCTCTCCCGCTACAGCTTCAGCATGTTCGTGGCCGGCATCGCCGTCGCGATGATGGTGCTGCCGATGGCGTGCGCGGTGATGCGGCAGGTGTTCTCGCAGACCCCGCAGGGCGAGAAGGAGGCGGCGCTCGCGCTGGGCGCCACCCGCTGGGGCATGGTCCGCTCCGTCGTGCTGCCCTTCGGCCGCGGCGGCATCATCGGCGGCGCGATGCTCGGCCTCGGCCGCGCGCTCGGCGAGACGATCGCGGTGCTGCTGATCCTCTCCCCGTCGTTCGAGGTCAAGCCGCGCATCCTCGAGATCGGCGGCAACACCGTCTCCGCACTGATCGCCGGCCGCTTCGGTGACGCCAGCTCCAGCCAGCTCTCCGCCCTGCTCGCGGCGGGCTTCGTGCTCTTCCTGATCACCCTCGTCGTCAACACGATCGCCGCGACGATCGTCAACAGAAGCCGCTCGGGCGCCGGGACGGACGCCTGATGACACTGGCACCCGAGACCGACGCAGCTGTCGTCGGTCAGACCTTCCTGCCGCGGTACGACGAGGACGCGGCCCCCGCCGTACCCCGCGCGTCCCTCGGCCGGCTCACCGCCGACGAGAAGTTCGTCCGCATCGGCAGCGTCGTCTCCGGCGTCGCGCTGGCCTGGCTGATCACCCAGCGCCTGCTGCCGCTCGACGGATGGCCGTGGTTCCTGGTGATGTCGTTCGTCTGCACGATGCTCGTCACCGCGGTGACCGGTGCGATGACCGGCGGCGCGGTCGAGGCGCGCGACCGGATGGCGGCGACCGTGATGAACGTCGGCGCCGCCGTCGTCCTCGCCGTCCTCGTCAGCGCGGTCGTGTTCGTGGCCTACAAGGGCTGGCACGCGCTCACCCACGTCAACTTCTTCACCCAGGACATGTCGGGGGTCGGCCCGAAGGACGACTTCGACAAGGGCGGCGTCCTGCACGCGATCGTCGGGTCGCTGATCCAGGTCGGCATCGCGGTCGCGATCACGCTGCCGCTCGGCATCGGCACCGCGATCTTCATGACCGAGGTCGGCGGCCGCTTCGCCCGGCTCGTGCGCACGGTCGTCGAGGCGATGACGGCGCTGCCCTCGATCGTCGCCGGCCTCTTCATCTACACCGTCTTCATCGTGGCGCTCGGCTACCCGCGCTCCGGCCTCGCCGCCGGCCTCGCGATCTCGGTGATGATGCTGCCGATCATCGCCCGCGCGTCCGACGTCGTGCTCCGCGTCGTCCCGGGCGGCCTGCGCGAGGCGAGCCTCGCCCTCGGCGCGAGCAGGTGGCGCACCGTCTGGCACGTCGTGCTGCCGACCGCGCGGCCCGGTCTCGCGACCGCCTGCATCCTCGGCATCGCCCGCGGCATCGGCGAGACCAGCCCGGTGCTGCTGACCTCCGGCAACGCGCAGTTCATGGTCGTCAACCCGACCGACGGCGTCATGAACTCGCTGCCGCTCTTCGTCTACTCGCTGGTCCGCACGGGCGAGCCGAACGCGGTCGCCCGCGCCTTCGCCGGGGCCACCGTGCTGCTCGCCGTCGTGATGATCCTCTTCGTCACGGCCCGCCTGATCGCGCGACCCAAGCGCACCAAGACCACTCGTCGACGTCCCGCCGTGGACCTCGTCATCGCCGACCCGCTCGTCGAGATGGGTCCGGTCGCCCCGCCTGCACGTCCGGAGGAGAACCCGTGAACCGCCCCGTCCGAGCCGTCTCTCGCGCCGTCCTGGCCGTCGCCCTGGCGATGACCTTCCTGGTCGGCGCGTCGACCTCGGCCCACGCCACCGTCTACGCCCAGATCGAGGGCACCGGGTCCACCTGGTCCGAGCTGATCGTCCAGCAGTGGATCGCCGACGTCGACGCCAACGGCATGAAGGTCGTCTACACGGGCGGCGGCTCGACCAAGGGCCGCAAGGACTTCTCCCAGGACAGCACCGACTTCGCGATCTCCGAGATCCCCTACCAGGGCACCGACGAGCGCGGCCAGGCCGACACCAGCAACGGGCGCGAGTACGCCTACCTGCCGATCGTCGCAGGCGGTACGGCGTTCACCTACCAGCTCAAGATCGGCAACGACCTGGTCCGCAACCTGCGGCTCTCGGGGGAGACGCTCGCGAAGATCTTCACCAACCAGATCACCAACTGGAACGACCCGGCGATCACCAAGGACAACAACGGCCGCAAGTTCCCCTCGTTGCCGATCATCCCGGTGGTCCGCTCCGACGGCTCCGGCACGACGGCGCAGTTCACGACCTGGATGGACAAGCAGTACCCCAACATCTGGCGGCCCTACTTCGGCCAGTCCGGGCTCACGTCGTACTACCCCAAGAAGGGCGACCGGATGGTCAGCCAGGCGGGGTCCGACCAGGTCATGAACACGATCAAGGGCTTCGCCGGCAACGGGATGATCGGGTACGTCGAGTACTCGTACCCGATCAACGCGAACTACCCGGTCGTGAAGGTCGAGAACAAGGCCAGCTACTTCGTCGAGCCGACGCAGTACAACACCGCGGTCGCGCTGACCAAGGCGAAGATCAACCAGGACAAGAACAGCCAGCTCTACCTGACCCAGATCCTCGACGGCGTCTACAGCAACCCGGACCCGCGCGCGTACCCGATCTCGTCGTACTCCTACATGATCATCCCGACCGGGGCCCAGGACCCGCGGATGAGCACCGCCAAGCGGCAGACGCTCGCGGACTTCATGTACTACTCGCTGTGCTCGGGCCAGACCAAGGCCGGCGCCTACGGCTACTCGTCGCTGCCGCTCAACCTGGTGCAGGCCGGGTTCCAGCAGCTCGCGAAGCTGAAGACCGCGGACCCGAAGGTCGACCTCACGGACCGTGACGTGCGCTCGTGCAACAACCCGACCTTCGACGGGAAGAACCTCAACAAGAACGTCCTCGCCGAGACCGCCCCGCAGCCGGCGGCCTGCGACAAGGCCGGCGCCGGCCCGTGCGGCACCGAGACCGGCACCGGCAAGCCCAGCACCGACGACGACACCACCGGCAACGGCGGGGCGACGGGCGGCACGGGCAACACCCAGGGCGGCGGCGGGGTGGACACCGGCGGGACCGGCAACGCGCCCGGCGGGGGGACACCGTCCATCGACCCGGAGACCGGCGCGGTCACCGGTGGCGGCGACACCACCACCACGACCACCGGCGACGCGATCTACGCGAACCCGACCGAGCTGGTCGCGGGCCGGACGTCCGACCAGCGGACCTTCGGCTGGCTGGCGGTGCTCGAGCTGCTCGCGCTCGTGCTGCTGCCCGGCCTGTACGTCGTGTCGATGCGGCGGCGCCGCGGCGGCCAGACGGGGGCCCGGCCATGAGCCGCCTCCGTCGTACCGCGCTGGCCGGGCTGGCCCTGGTCGCGCTGGCGTCCGGCCTGGCACTGTCGGGCCCTGCAGCACCGGCCTCGGCCATGACCACCCCGATCCCGGAGGGGGTCGGCCGGGCCGCCGGCGCCGACCAGGGCTGGACGGGCACGAAGACGTTCACGCGTGAGTTCGTGAAGAGCGACGGCTCGGTGACGACGTTCACCAACCCGCTGACGGCCGCGCCGTACAAGATGACGGTCAACGTCGACCACACGCAGAACCTGCGCGGTCGCGAGCGCGTCGACGTCAGCTGGTCCGGCGCCCAACAGAGCGCCGGTCGCGCCGCCGACCCGTACGGCGCCAACGGCATGAACCAGGAGTACCCGGTCGTGGTGCTCCAGTGCCGCGGCCAGGGCGACGACGTCACGCCTGAGACGTGCTGGACCTCCAGCATCGGGCAGCGCTCCCTCGTCGGCGTCTCGCAGTCGTCGGCCGTGTGGCGCGAGGACGAGTACGCCAGCGACGACGACAAGGCGCTCGTCGGCGGGATGACCCCGATGCCGAGCACCGAGGACTGTCCCGGCATCGACCAGTCCGGCCTGCTGGCGACCCACCTCACGCCGTTCATCAGTGCCAAGGGCAAGGTCTACTCGGCCTGCGACGCCGCCCACATGCCGCCGGAGGCGTCGACGGAGTCGGCATTCCCGCCCGCCGAGATCGCGGCTTTCTCCGACGCCGACGGCAAGGGCTCGGTCCAGTTCGAGGTGCGCACCGACGTCGAGAACGAGTCGCTCGGCTGCAACCAGAAGACCGACTGCTCGATCGTGGTCGTGCCGATCTCGGGCATCAGCTGCGACCAGGCGTCCGCGCCTCGCGACCAGGACCTCACCCCGGTCGAGAAGGCCTGCCGCAAGACCGGCCAGTTCCTGCCCGGCTCGTCCAACCTGCTGGGTGCGCCCGACGCCGCCGTCTCGCCGGTCTACTGGTGGTCCGAGTCCAACTGGCGCAACCGGTTCGAGGTCCCGATCACCTTCGGTCCGCCGCCGGACGTCTGCGACATCCTCGACTCCCGCGCCCCGACCGGCTTCTACGGCTCCGAGCTGCTCAGCCAGGCCGCGCTGCAGTGGTCGCCGGCGTACTGCCTGAACAAGAAGCGGTTCAAGTTCCAGCTGAACCAGATGCCCGACGACGCCGGGTGGCAGCTGATGACCTCTGGCGGCGGTGCGGCGGCCCTGGTGTCGTCCGAGCACCCCGCGGGGGCCGACCCGGTCGGTTATGCGCCGACCGCCGCGACCGGCTTCGCCATCGGCTACACGATCGACAAGCCGGGCAACACCGGTGAGTACGGCAGGCTCCGCCTCAACCCGCGGCTGCTGGCCAAGCTGCTGACGCTCTCCTACACGGGCTCCACGTTCGGCGCCCAGCACCCGGGCATGGCCGACAACCCGTGGGCGATCATGGCCGACCCCGAGTTCCAGAAGCTCAACCCCGGCCTGTCGACCTCCGGGATCGAGGCGGGCGCCGCGCTGCTCTCGCTGTCGAACTCGTCGGACATCATCGACCAGCTGACGGCGTACATCGCGACCGACAAGGACGCGATGGACTTCATCAACGGCAAGCCCGACCCGTGGGGCATGAAGGTCAACCCGTCGTACAAGAAGCTCAGCCTGCCGCGTGCCGAGTGGCCGCTGCTCGACGACTTCGTCCCGACCGGCAGCACCGTGTGCCAGCTGGCGAACCCGCAGGTCTACCTCAACAACCTCGCGGCGCCGGTGTCCACGCTGCGCAAGGTCTCCGACGCGCTGCTCGACGGCTGGCCGAACGTGCAGACCCGCTGCGACACCGACATCAGCACCGACCCGCCGACGTTCAAGCTCGGTCGGATCGACCGGCAGCCCTACGGCAGCCGCTTCCTGCTGGGCGTGGTGAGCCTCGGTGACGCCGCCCGCTACGGGCTGCGCACGGCCGCGCTCGAGACCAAGCCCGGCCACTACGTCGGAGCCACCGACCGGTCCCTGGCCGCAGCACTGAAGCTCGGCACCCAGAAGAAGAAGTACGGCCCGCTCGTGATCGACCAGGACAAGGTCCGGAAGTCGACGACGGCCTACCCGGGCACGATGGTCGTCTACACGGCGGCGCGGCTCCAGAACCTCGAGCAGGAGGACGCCGACAAGGTCGCGCAGTTCATCCGCGTCTCGACGACCGAGGGCCAGGAGCAGGGCTCCGGCAACGGCGAGCTCCCCGGCGGCTTCCTGCCGATCACGGCGAAGGGCGTGACGGCGCCGTACTACGCCTCCGCCCAGGAGGTCGCGACCGCCGTCGAGGCGCAGAAGGAGCCGACCGCGAAGCCGACGGGAGGCTCGACGACGCCGCCCGGAGGCGGGTCGGACGGGTCCGTGACACCGCCTCCCGCGGTGCCGTCCGACACCGTCCCGTCCGCGTCCGCGAGCCCGTCGGCCGTGCCGTCGGCACCGCCGGCGGCGACGCCGATGCCGGCCACCCAGGCGGTCGGCTCCGACCTGGCCGGCGGCCTGCTGCCGGCGCTGATCCTGATCGGCGCCGTCGGCTGCGCGGCCACCGCCCTGATCCGGGTGGGCGCACCCTTCCTGCGGGGACGTCGATGACGACGACCATGGACCAGACCACGAGCGAGGGCGCCGAGCCCGGGCAGCGATCGCGCCGTCCGAGCAGGCCCAAGCGTCCGGCGCAGCAGCGTCGTAGGCCGCTGCCCAGGAGGATGCGACCGCGGCCGCCGGCACCCACGGCGCCGCCGGGCCCGGCCGACAACACCGCGGCGGTCCTGTCGTCGGCGTTCACGATGGTCGCGATCGTGTGCCTGTGGGCCGCCGTGCAGATGCTCTTCCTGTCGTCGGTGTCGCAGAACCGCGCCCAGGACCTCCTCTACGACCAGTTCCGTCACGAGATGGGCGGCGCCACCGCACCGCTCGGTCCGGTCGTCCCGGTCGGCGACCCGGTCGCCGTGATCACCATCCCGAGCATCGGGCTCGAGCAGGTGGTCGTCGAGGGCACCGCCTCGGGTGACCTGCTGGTCGGTCCCGGGCACCGCCGCGACACGGCCCTCCCGGGCCAGGTCGGCAGCTCGGTCGTCTACGGTCGCGCCGCGACGTACGGCGCCCCGTTCGCCGACCTGACCGAGCTGGCGCTGGGCGACAAGGTCGTGGTCGCGATGGGCCAGGGCCGCAAGGTCTTCCGGGTCAACGACGTCCGGCGTGCAGGTGACCCGCTGCCCCAGCCGGTCGCCGAGGGCGGGGCTCGCCTCACCCTCGTCACCGCCGAGGGCAGCGGCCGCCTCGGCGCCCTCGCCCCTGAGTCGGTCGTGTACGTCGACGCCGACGCCAAGAAGGGGTTCCCCGCACCGTCCGGCCGGGCCCCGGCAGTGCCTCAGTCCGAGCAGTCCATGGAGGGGGACAGCAGCGCACTTCCGCTGCTGGCGCTCTGCCTGGCCCTGCTCCTGGCGGTGACCCTGGGGGTCATCGCCGCTCGTCAGCGATGGTCGACGGCGCTCGTCTGGGTGGTCGCAACCCCCCTGGTGATCGCGTTGTCCTGGGTGACCACGGATGTGGTGATGCGGCTCTTGCCCAACCTGATCTGACGCTTCGACATCGCCGTCTCGGGGCGGCGAGCAGTACGACCCAACTGCAGGATCCACAGCTCCACATCACAGGAAGTGAAACCTCAGATGTCAGCACGCAAGCCACTCGCGGTAGCCATCGCTGCCGCGGTCGCCGGTTCCGCGCTCGTCATGACTGCTGCCCCGGCCATGGCGGCCTACGCCCCGGACGCCGACGACAGCAAGACCACCACGATCACGTCGACCGACCTCGTCGGCGTCGGCTCCGACACCTCGCAGCACGCGCTCAAGCTGCTGGCGGACGCCTGGAACGGCGGCGCGCGCACCGACTACGGCCAGACGTTCGACGTGGCCAGCTTCTCGGCACTCGGTGGCGGCACCCTGCCGGCACCGCTCGTGCTGGACCAGGGCGGCGCCGACGTGCCGCGGCCGTCGGGCTCGGGCCCGGGCCGCAACACCCTCTTCGGGGCCACCCGGGTCTCGAACGTCGACTTCGCGCGCTCCTCGAGCTCGCCGTCGGCCCAGAACTTCACCGACGGCATGCGGGTGATCCCGTTCGCGCTCGACACCGTCGTGGTCGCCGTCTCGGGCACCAGCCCGGTCGCGTCGTTCAACCCGACCCTGACGCTCGACCAGCTGAAGGCGATCTACAAGACCTGCACGCTGACCAACTGGCACGACGTGAACGCTGCCTACCCGAGCCAGCCGATCGAGCCCTTCATCCCCAAGTCCGGCTCCGGCACCGAGGACTTCTTCAAGAAGTCCGGCGTGCTGCCGTCGAACGACCTGACCTACGGCGCCTGCGTCAAGGACCACACCGACGACTCGAACGCCGACGGGACGCGCGTCCAGGAGCACGACCCGGGCCTGTTCACCCTGAAGCCCAACGCGATCGTGCCGTTCTCCAAGGGCCGTGCGGCTCTCACGAACGGTGCCGTGAAGGCCGTCGCCGGCGACGAGGTCGCCTTCAAGCGCAACCTCTACAACGTGGTCCGCGCGGACGAGGCCTCCCGGGCCGACATCCAGGCGTTCTTCGGTGAGGACGGCTTCGTCTGCTCCGCCGCTGCGCACGACATCATCAAGTCGGCCGGCTTCGACCAGCTCGCCACCTCCGCCCTCAACGGCGACTGCGGCAAGGTCCTCAACGCCGCGAGCAGCAACTACACCATCAACACCGTCACCACCCCGACCGTCGCGGTCACGGGTGCGGGCACGTCGGCCGGCTACAACCTGACCGCCACCCTCACCTCGGACCCGACCGCGGTCGGCACCGTCACCTTCAGCGAGAACGGCACCGAGCTCGCCGCCGACGTCCCGATCGTCTCGGGCCGCGCGGTGTCCTCGCCGATCAAGCTGGCCGCCGGCAGCCACTCCGTCAAGGCCGTCTACACCCCGGGTGCGTCGAACTTCCTGGGCGCCGAGAAGACCTCGACCCTCGTGGTCAAGGCTCCGAAGGTGAAGTCGGTCATCGCCGAGTCCTTCCCGGCCAAGGTGAAGCTGAAGAAGAAGGCGAAGACCGCCACCGTCAGCGGTGTCGTGTCCGTGAAGGGCGCGACCGGCAAGGTGTCGGTCAAGCTGGGCAAGAAGGTCCTCAAGACCGTCGCCCTCAAGGGTGGCAAGGCCAAGGTCGCCCTGGCCAAGCTGAAGAAGGGCGCCTACAAGCTGACCATCGCCTACGCGGGCGACGCGACGCACCTGGCGGGCACGAAGACCTTCACGGTCAAGGTCGTCAAGTGACCTCCTGAGCACCCGCTCACGCACGACCCGGTGCCGGCCCACCTCGCGGTGGGCCGGCACCGGCACCGCACCTCGACGTACAGGAATGACATGAGCACCTCGACCGACGACACCCAGGTCGTACCCGCCGTCCCCGCGGCACCGCTGGCTCCCCGCCCGCTCGCGCAGATCGAGGCCCGCGACATCACCGCGTGGTTCGGCCAGCGCAAGGTGCTCGACCGGGTGTCGCTGACGATGCCCGCCGGCCAGATCACCGCCCTCATCGGTCCCTCGGGCTGCGGCAAGTCGACCTTCCTGCGCATCCTCAACCGGATGCACGAGCTGGTCCCGTCCGCGCAGCTGGGCGGCGAGGTGCTGCTCGACGGCCAGGACATCTACGACCCCGAGAAGAAGCTGATCGACGCGCGCCGGTCGATCGGGATGGTCTTCCAGAAGCCCAACCCGTTCCCCGCGATGTCGATCCGCGAGAACGTGCTCGCCGGCCTCAAGCTCACCGGCACCAAGGCGTCCCGCTCGACCAAGGACGAGCTCGTCGAGTCCTGCCTGCGCAAGGGCGGCCTCTGGGACGAGGTCAAGGACCGGCTCGACGCCCCCGGCGGCGGCCTCTCCGGTGGTCAGCAGCAGCGGCTCTGCATCGCCCGCTCGCTGGCCATCAAGCCGCGCGTGCTGCTCATGGACGAGCCCTGCTCGGCGCTCGACCCGACCTCGACGCGCGTCATCGAGGAGACGATGAAGGAGCTGGCCAACGAGGTCACCATCGTCATCGTCACCCACAACATGCAGCAGGCTGCCCGGGTGTCCGACACCTGCGCGTTCTTCCTCGCCTCCCAGGGCACCCCCGGCGTCATCGTGGAGCACGGGGATACTGCTGCCATGTTCCAGAGCCCGCAGGACCAGCGCACCAGCGACTACGTGCACGGCCGCTTCGGCTGACCGGCCGATGACTCCTGGTCGCCTGATCGCGACGTTCGCCACCGCGCTGGTGATCGTCGCGGGGCTGGGCTACGCCCTGTCCCAGACCGTCCTGTCGCGCCCACCGCTGGTGGTCGCGGAGCAGCCGCAGTACGTCCAGGCGCCGAGCCCGGACACCCGGATGGCCAAGCAGCCCGACGACGCGCCGGCGGCGCCGACGAAGGTCGACCCCGCGTGGGTGACGGCGACGGCGAACAAGGCCGGCATCCCGGCCCCCGCCGTACGCGCCTACGCCAACGCGCAGCTCGCGGAGCCGCGGACCTGCAAGGTCGGGTGGACCACGCTGGCCGGGATCGGCTGGGTCGAGTCCCAGCACGGCACGATCGGCGGCCGGACCCTCGGCGACGACGGGCACTCGTCGACGCCGGTGCTCGGTCCTGCCCTGGACGGCAAGGACTTCGCGGCGATCCGGGCGACGCCGGAGAGCACCGCCTGGCACGGCGACCCGACCTGGGACCACGCCGTCGGACCGCTCCAGTTCATCCCGTCGACCTGGGAGACCTGGGGGAGCGACGGTGACGGCGACGGGGTCGCCGATCCCAACGACATCGACGACGCCGCCTGGACCGCCGCGCGCTACCTCTGCGCCGACGGCCACGACCTGACCACCGGCGCCGGCTGGGCCGACGCGGTCTTCGGCTACAACCACGACCAGTCGTACGTCGACTCGGTCTACGCCGCAGCCTCGGCGTACGCCGAGCGCACCGCAGGTTGAGTCCGGACCCCGAGGCCTGACTCGATCGTCGGCGGGCGCCCGTAGACTCGACGCGTCACCCCCTGTCACTCCTTGACCGGGGGCTGTCGTGCTGTCCCGTGCTGCTCCGAAAGGCTCCCCGTGCACCTCTCCGGCCTCGCCGACGCCGTCCTCGCCGACCCCACCCTGGCGCAGGCGATGGTGGAGGCGCGCGGGGGTGTGGTCCCGGCCCTCGACCTGACCGGGCCCGAGGCCATGCGGCCGTACGTCGTGGCCGGGCTGGTCCGCGAGGGCCGCACCGTCCTCGCCGTCACCGCGACCTCGCGGGAGGCCGAGGACCTGGTGGCGTCGCTCGGCGACCTCATCGACCCGGCGCTGGTCGCCTACTACCCGAGCTGGGAGACGCTGCCGCACGAGCGGCTCAGCCCGCGCAGCGACACGGTGGGCCGCCGGCTGGCGGTGCTGCGCCGGCTCAAGCACCCCGGCACCGACGTGTCCAACGGTCCGCTCAAGGTGGTCGTCGCCCCGGTCCGCTCGGTGCTCCAGCCGCAGGTCAAGGGGCTGGCCGACCTCGAGCCGGTGGAGCTCGTCGCCGGGGACAGCGCGCCGCTCGAGGACGTCGTACGCCGGCTCGCCGCCGCGGCGTACTCCCGCGTCGACCTGGTCGAGAAGCGCGGCGAGTTC
Organism: Nocardioides hankookensis; assembly: GCF_042658885.1. NCBI lineage: Bacteria > Bacillati > Actinomycetota > Actinomycetes > Propionibacteriales > Nocardioidaceae > Nocardioides > Nocardioides hankookensis. The sequence continues at coordinate 387,158 of NZ_JBHSRJ010000005.1, forward strand.
GCGGTCCGCGGCGGCATCGTCGATGTCTTCCCGCCGACCGAGGAGCACCCGCTCCGGGTGGAGTTCTGGGGCGACGACGTCGAGGAGATCCGCAGCTTCGCGGTCGCCGACCAGCGCACGCTCGACAAGGTCGATCGGCTCTGGGCGCCGCCCTGCCGCGAGCTGCTGCTGACCGACGACGTCCGTGAGCGCGCCTCGGCGCTCGGCCAGGCCCACCCGCAGCTGCTCGAGCTCACCGACAAGATCGCGGCCGGCATCGCCGTCGAGGGCATGGAGTCCCTCGCGCCCGTGCTGGTCGACGAGATGGAGCTGCTCGTCGACCTGATGCCCGCCGACACCCACGTGCTGGTGCTCGACCCCGAACGGGCCCGCACCCGTGCCCACGACCTGGTCGCGACCAGCGAGGAGTTCCTCGGCGCGAGCTGGGCGGCCGCGGCCGGCGGCGGCACGGCGCCGATCGACCTGGGTGCGGCGTCGTACCGCGAGATCGGTGACGTGCGGAGCCACGCGCTCGCGCGGGGCGAGGCGTGGTGGACGGTCAGCCCGTTCGGCCTCGACGCCGACGACGAGACGCGCGTGCTGGCCCCGGGTCCCGCCGAGGCCTACCGCGGCGAGATGGAGCGTGCCATCGGCGACATCGCGCGCTGGCGCGGCGACGGCTACCGCGTCGTCGTCCTGCACGCCGGCCACGGCCCGGCCGAGCGGATGCGCGAGGTGCTGGCCGAGCACGACGTACCGGCCCGGGTCGTCGAGGACCTGCCCGAGGGCGCCGACCTGACCGACGCGGTCGTCACGATCACCTGCGGCGCCGGCACCCACGGGTTCGTCGACGACGTCAACCGGCTCGTCGTGCTGACGGGCGAGGACCTCTCGGGGCAGAAGGCGTCCACCCGCGACATGCGGCGGATGCCCGCGCGCCGCAAGAAGCAGATCGACCCGCTCGAGCTCAGCGCCGGCGACTACGTCGTCCACGAGCAGCACGGCGTCGGCCGCTTCGTCGAGATGAAGCAGCGCGAGGTCGGGGGAGCGGTGCGTGAGTACCTCGTCCTCGAGTACGGCGCCTCCAAGCGCGGCGGGCCGCCCGACCGCCTCTACGTGCCCGCGGACGCCCTCGACCAGGTGACCCGCTACGTCGGCGGCGAGTCGCCCTCGCTCGACCGGCTCGGCGGCGGCGACTGGACCAAGCGCAAGAACAGGGCCCGCCGGGCGGTGCGTGAGATCGCCGCCGAGCTGATCAAGCTCTACGCCGCGCGCCAGGCGACCAAGGGCTACGCGTTCGGCCCGGACACCCCGTGGCAGGGCGAGCTCGAGGACGCGTTCCCGTTCCAGGAGACCCCTGACCAGCTGAGCACGGTCGACGAGGTCAAGGGCGACATGATGCGCACCGTCCCGATGGACCGGCTGGTGTGCGGCGACGTCGGCTACGGCAAGACCGAGATCGCGGTGCGGGCCGCGTTCAAGGCCGTGCAGGACGGCAAGCAGGTGGCGGTCCTGGTGCCGACGACGCTGCTCGTCACCCAGCACCTGAGCACGTTCAGCGAGCGCATGAGCGGCTTCCCCGTCGTGCTCAAGGGGCTGAGCCGCTTCCAGACCGACGCCGAGGCCCGCGAGGTGATCGCCGGCCTCCAGGAGGGCTCGGTCGACATCGTGGTCGGCACCCACCGCCTGCTCAACCCGGACATCCGGATGAAGGACCTCGGCCTGATCATCGTCGACGAGGAGCAGCGCTTCGGCGTCGAGCACAAGGAGCAGATGAAGCGGCTGCGCACCTCCGTCGACGTGCTGTCGATGTCGGCGACGCCGATCCCGCGCACGCTCGAGATGGCGATCACCGGCATCCGCGAGATGTCCACGATCACGACGCCGCCGGAGGAGCGGCACCCGGTGCTCACGTACGTCGGTGCCTACGAGGACCGCCAGATCATCGCCGCCGTACGCCGTGAGCTGCTGCGCGAGGGCCAGGTCTTCTACATCCACAACCGGGTCAACTCGATCGAGAAGGCCGCCGCCCGGATCACCGAGCTGGTGCCCGAGGCGCGGGTCGCGGTCGCCCACGGACAGATGGGTGAGCACCAGCTCGAGCAGGTGATGCTCGACTTCTGGGAGAAGCGCTTCGACGTGCTGGTCTGCACCACGATCGTCGAGTCCGGCCTGGACGTCTCCAACGCCAACACGATGATCATCGAGCGCGCCGACACCCTCGGCCTCTCCCAGCTCCACCAGCTCCGCGGCCGGGTCGGTCGCTCGCGCGAGCGCGCCTACGCCTACTTCCTCTACCCGCCCGAGAAGCCGCTCACCGAGACCGCCCACGAGCGGCTCGCGACGCTGGCCCAGCACTCCGACCTCGGCGGCGGCATGGCGATCGCGATGAAGGACCTCGAGATCCGCGGCGCGGGCAACCTGCTCGGCGGCGAGCAGTCCGGCCACATCGCCGACGTCGGCTTCGACCTCTACGTCCGGCTCGTCGGCGAGGCGGTCAACGAGTTCAAGGGCGACGACGCCCCGGAGCTCAACGAGGTCCGCATCGAGCTGCCGGTCGACGCCCACCTGCCGCACGGCTACATCCCGAGCGAGCGGCTCCGGCTGGAGATGTACAAGCGGCTGGCCGAGGTGCGCACCGACGACGACGTCGACCAGATCAACGAGGAGATGCTGGACCGGTACGGCGAGCCGCCGGTCGAGGTGATGTGCCTCCTGCTGGTCGCCCGCTTCCGGGCGCGGGCCCGCCAGGCCGGCGTCGGCGAGGTGACGATCGCGGGGCGCAACGTGCGGTTCGCGCCGGTCGACCTGCCCGACTCGCGGGTCGTCCGCCTCAACCGGCTCTACCCGAAGTCCATCGTCAAGGCGCCGGTCAGCACCATCCTGGTGCCGCGTCCGATGACGTCGGGCATCGGCGGTCAGCCGATCTCGGGCATCGCCCTGCTTGAATGGGCCCGGCAGGTGATCGACTCCGTCATCGACCCCCAGGAGAGCAAGTGACGCGTGTGTCCCCCCTGGCCGGCCTCGCCGTGGCCGCCGCCGTGCTGCTGACCGGTTGCGGGGCCGTGCCCGACCTCAACCCGGGCATCGCCGTCGTGGTCGGCGACGACTCGGTCACGACACGGCACGTCGCCGACCTGTCGTCGGACTACTGCGACGCCGCCGCACCCCAGCTCGAGGGGCAGGCGCTCCCGCGCCACTACCTCAACGGCCGGGTCGCCGGCAGCATCGCCCTGCGCTCGGCCGCCGACCAGATGATGGCCGAGCACGGCGTCGAGGCCGACTCGTCGTACGCCGCGGCGGTGAAGCAGGCCGAGGCCCAGCTGACGGACCTGACCACCGCCCAGCGGGACGCGATCGTCGAGGTGCAGGGCGCCGAGACCTACGTGGCCGCCGCGGAGACCTCCGTCGGCAAGGCGACGCTCAGCAAGCAGGGGGAGAGCTCGCCGAGCGCCGACGACGCGAAGGCCGCCGGGCAGAAGGAGTTCGAGGCCTGGCTCGACGACCACGACGTGCGCATCGACCCGCGCTACGGCGTGGCGATCGAGAAGGGCCAGGCCGTCCTCACGGACACCAGCCTCTCCCAGCCGGTCACCAGCACCGCCAAGCAGGCCGACGCCACGACCCCCGACAGCACGTACGCCGCGGCCCTGCCGACCGCCCAGCGCTGCGGTTGAACCGGTGGTTGAGGAGGGACGAAGTCCCGTCTCGAAACCCGCTTCGGGCGAGCCGCTCCTCGAGTTCCTCGAGGTGATGCGCCGCCTGCGTGCCGAGTGCGCGTGGAAGGCGGGCCAGACGCACCGGTCGCTGGCGCGCTACCTGCTCGAGGAGACGCACGAGACCCTCGAGGCGATCGACACCGGCGACGCGGCGCTGCTCCGCGAGGAGCTCGGCGACCTGCTGCTCCAGGTCTACTTCCACGCGGTGATCGCGGAGGAGACCGGCGAGTTCACGCTCGACGACGTCGCCGCCGACGTCATCGCCAAGATGCACCGGCGCAACCCGCACGTCTTCGGGCCCGAGGCCGCCTCCGGCGACACGCCCGAGCAGATCAACGAGGCGTGGGAGGCGATCAAGGCGGCGGAGAAGCAGCGCGACTCCGTCACCGACGGGATCCCGCCGACGCTCCCGGCGCTGCTCTACGCCGACAAGGTGCTCGACCGCCTCGCCCGCGCGGGCACGCCGGCCGCGGCGTCCGCCGACGGCGACCTCGGCGACCGGCCGCTCGCCCTCGTCGCCGAGGCCCGCGAGACCGGCGTCGATCCGGAGCAGGCGCTGCGCGACGCCGTACGACGGCTCCTCTAACGGTTAAGGTCTCCCCATGTCTCGCGTGCTGATCGTGGAGGACGACGTCGATGTGCGCGACTGGATCGCACACTGCATGCTCCACGACGGCGACGAGATCCGGGGCGTGCCAGACCGTCGTCGCCTGCGAGGTCTCCACGAGGAGGAGCCCGACTACCGTCCCGACCTCGTGCTGATGGACTACGCACTCCCGGACACCGACGGCGTCTCCCTGCTCGGCGAGCTGCACGGCTTCTGGCCCGGCGTCCCTGCGGTGTTCGTGACCGTCCAGTGGACCGGCGAGGTCATCGAGCGAATCCAGGGCACCGGCTACGAACGCATCGCCAAGCCGTTCAACCCCGACGACCTGCGCGCAGCGGCCGGCAGGGCGCTCGAGACGGGGCGGAGCCAGGGGTGAACCGGGTCCGGCTGCTCGACCTGGGTGCCTTCGCGGGCTACTTCGTGCTCGCGGCCTACCTCGGCCGGCTGGCCGTGGTCGACGGCAGCGGCCTGTCGCTCGTGTGGCCGGCCGCCGGGGTCGCGGCGGCCTGGCTCGCGGTGACCGGGTGGCAGCGCTGGCTCGTCGTCGACGCGACCGCGGTCTTCGTGCTCACCGTCGGCGTGTACGCCGCCGTCGGGGCGTCCGTCGGCGTCATCGTGAGCCTGGCGGCCGCGACCGTCGTCCAGACGCTCGTGTTCGGCCTGCTGGTCAGCCGGTGGGTGCCCGCCTGGTGGGGGTTCGGGTCAGAGCCGCCGCCCGGGGTGCAGCGACTCCGCGACCTGGCCTACCTGCTGGTCGCCGCCCTCGCGGCGGCCGCGGCCTCGGCGCTCGTCGGCCCCACCTCGATCCTCGCCACCACCGACGCGAGCTGGACGGTCCTGCTGTCCTGGACGGTGCGCAACTCGGTCGGCATCATCGCGATCTTCCCGCTCTCGCTCCTGGCCCGGCACGCCGCCCGCGCGAACACCCCCGACCGCGCGCCGACCCCGGTCGGGCCCTACCGCGGGAGCGTGCTGGAGTTCGTGGCGCTCGTCGTCGTCAGCCTCGGCTCGTGCTGGCTGATCTTCAGCGCGAACGACATGCTGCCGATCCCGTTCCTGCTCCTGGCGACGTCGGTGTGGGCGGGCACCCGGTTCTCGCCGTGGGTGGCCGACCTGCACGCCCTGCTGCTCGCGACCGGCGTCGTCGTGTTCACCGTGCTCGACCACGGGCCCTTCTCCACGATCGAGGACCCGGTCCAGCAGGTGCTCGTCGTCCAGGCGTACGTCGCCGTCGCGGTCGTGCTGACCCTGTCGCTGTCCGTCGGCCGGCGCGAGAGCCTCGCCCTGAACCAGCGGCTCGCCGTGTCCGAGAAGGCTGCGACCGAGCAAGCGGCGACCATGCGGACGATCCTGGACACGATGGCCGACGGGGTCAGTGTCGTCGACGGCGCGGGACGGATCCTGCTGCGCAACCCGTCGGCGGGCCTCCTGGTCGGCGACGTCCGCGCCAATGACGACGGCGTGCTGGACGCCGCCGGCTACGACCTGCGGCACGCGGACGGCACCTCGGTCACCGCCGACGAGTACCGCGCGGCCTTCGCGGGGCAGGTCGTCGACAACATGGACCTCTTCGTCCGCAACGCGGACTCCCCGGACGGCCGGATGCTGGAGGTCACCGCCCGCCCGATCCCCGGCAGCGACCCGCCGCTGGTGGTCATCGTCTTCCACGACGTGACCGCCGTACGTCGTGAGCGCGATGAGCTCTCGTCCTTCGCCGGCGTCGTCGCGCACGACCTGCTCAACCCGCTGACCGTCGTCGAGGGCTGGTCCGAGACGATGCTCGAGACCGCGCAGGCCGGCATCGTCGTCCCGCCGGAGAAGCAGGTCGACCAGCTCGACCGCATCGTGCGCGCCGCCCAGCGCATGCAGCACCTGATCAGCGACCTGCTGGCCTACACGACGGCGCGCGACCTGCGGATCACGCCGGTGCGCGTCGACCTCCGCGCGATGGTCCAGGACATCGCCCGCGCCCGGGTCGAGGCCAGCCGCATCAGCGAGGACCCGCAACCGGTGATCACGATCGCCCCGGACCTGCCTGACGTCATGGCCGAGCCCGTGCTGCTCCGGCAGGTCATCGACAACCTGGTCGGCAACGCGGTCAAGTACGTCGCGCCGGGCGTCTGCCCCGAGATCGAGGTGCGCGGGCGCCACGTCGAGGGCGACGAGGCGCTGATGGTGCTGATCGAGGTCGTCGACAACGGCATCGGCATCCCCGAGGACCAGCACGCCCGCGTCTTCGACACGTTCCACCGCGCGCACCGGGAGGGCTACCGCGGCACGGGCCTCGGGCTCTCGATCGTCAAGCGGATCGCCGAGCGGCACGGTGGCACCGCGGCGGCGGCCGGCAACGAGGGCCGCGGCGGGACCACGATGAGCGTGACGTTCCCAGCCGCCGACCTGCCCTGATCACGCCGTCCGATCAGCACTAGGCTGGCCGCATGGCATCCATCGAAGCTGTCGGCGCCCGCGAGATCCTCGACTCCCGAGGCAACCCCACCGTCGAGGTCGAGGTGCTCCTCGACGACGGCGCGTTCGCGCGCGCCATGGTCCCGAGCGGTGCGTCCACCGGCGCGTTCGAGGCCGTCGAGCTGCGCGACGGCGGCGACCGCTACGGCGGCAAGGGCGTCACGAAGGCCGTCAACGCGGTGATCCAGACGATCGCCCCGGCGATCGAGGGCCTCGCCGCCGACGACCAGCGTCTCGTCGACCAGACGATGCTGGAGCTCGACGGGACGCCCAACAAGGCCAACCTCGGCGCCAACGCGATCCTCGGCGTCTCGCTCGCCGTCGCCCGCGCCGCCGCGGACTCGGCCCAGCTGCCGCTCTACCGCTACATCGGCGGGCCCAACGCCCACCTGCTGCCCGTGCCGATGATGAACATCCTCAACGGCGGCTCGCACGCCGACTCCAACGTGGACGTCCAGGAGTTCATGATCGCGCCGATCGGCGCCCCGACCTTCCGTGAGGCGCTCCGCTCCGGCGCGGAGGTCTACCACGCGCTGAAGTCGGTGCTGAAGAAGAAGGGCCTCTCGACCGGGCTCGGCGACGAGGGCGGCTTCGCGCCCGACCTGGACAGCAACCGGGCCGCGCTCGACCTGATCGCCGAGGCCGTCGCGGCCACCGGCCTGAAGCTCGGCACCGACATCGCGCTGGCGATGGACGTCGCCGCCTCGGAGTTCTTCAAGGACGGGTCGTACGCCTTCGAGGGCGGCAGCAAGTCGGCCGAGGAGATGAGCGCCTACTACGCCGACCTGGTCGCGTCGTACCCGATCGTCTCGATCGAGGACCCGCTGGACGAGGACGACTGGGACGGCTGGAAGGCGATCACCGACCAGATCGGCGGCCAGACCCAGATCGTCGGCGACGACCTCTTCGTCACCAACGTCGAGCGGCTCCAGCGTGGCATCAGCGGCGGCCAGGCCAACGCGCTGCTGGTGAAGGTCAACCAGATCGGCACGCTCACCGAGACCCTCGACTCCGTCGAGCTGGCACACCGCAACGGTTACCGCTGCATGATGAGCCACCGCTCCGGCGAGACCGAGGACACGACGATCGCCGACCTGGCCGTCGCGGTGAACTGCGGCCAGATCAAGACCGGCGCCCCGGCGCGCTCGGACCGGGTGGCGAAGTACAACCAGCTGCTCCGGATCGAGGACGAGCTCGGAGATGCTGCGCGCTACTCCGGCGCGTCGGCGTTCCCTCGCTACGGTGCCTGAGCGACCCTAGGAGACATGCCCGAGTCTCGCCGTACGCCGTCGCGCGCTCCGCGCCCCGGTGGCCGCCCCGGGCCTCGCCGGAGCGGGTCGTCGGGCCGGAGCGCCAGCCGGTCCGTCACCGACACGTCGGCCACCGGCAGCCTGCCGGCGGTCGCCGTCGGCCGGCGCCGGCCGCGGGTCACCGGGCGCGCCGCCGTGCTGCTGCTGGTGCTGTCGCTGCTGACGATCTCCTACGCGTCGTCCATGCGGGCCTACCTCGACCAGCGCTCGCACATCGATGACCTCAAGGGCCAGATCGCCCTGCGCCAGGCGCGGATCGACGACCTGGAGCGGGAGAAACGGCGCTGGGAGGACCCGGCGTTCGTGCGCCAGCAGGCCCGCGACCTCAACTACGTGATGCCCGGCGAGACGGCGTACGTCGTGCTCGACGAGGACGGCAAGCCGCTCGACACCGGCGCGAGCCTGTCGGACCCGACCGAGGTGGCCCGCAAGGCGCCGACCGCGTGGTGGTCGACGGCGTGGAAGTCGGTCGAGCTCGCCGGCAACCCGCCGAAGGTCGAGGACAAGCCACAGCCGGCGGACAAGATCGACGAGTCCGGTGGTTGAGGTGCGAGCGAAGCGAGCCTCGAAACCACTGGCATGATCGATCCGTGATCGACCCCTCCGACGTCTCCGCCATCGAGGCCCAGCTCGGCCGTGAGCCGCGCGCCATCCACGAGGTCGGCCACCGCTGCCCGTGCGGCAACCCGGACGTCGTCACCACGGAGCCGCGGCTGCCCAACGGGACGCCGTTCCCCACGACGTACTACCTGACCTGCCCGCGGGCCGCCTCGCGGATCGGCACCCTCGAGGGCTCCGGCCTGATGAAGGAGATGCAGGACCGGCTGGCCGACGACCCGGAGCTGGCCGCGGCGTACCGCGCCGCCCACGAGCGCTACCTCGCCGCGCGCGCCGAGCTCGGCACGGTGGAGGAGATCGAGGGGATCTCCGCCGGCGGGATGCCCGACCGGGTGAAGTGCCTGCACGTGCTGGCGGGCCAGTCGCTGGCGCAGGGCCGCGGCGTGAACCCCTTCGGCGACGAGGTGCTCGACCTGCTGGGCCCGTGGTGGGAGTCCGGGCCGTGCGTGTAGCCGCGATCGACTGCGGCACCAACACGATCAAGCTGCTGATCGGATCCCTGCCGGAGGTGGACGTCCGCGAGATGCGCATGGTCCGGCTCGGCCAGGACCTCGACCGCACCGGCCGGATCGCCGACGAGGCGCTGGTGCGCGCGTTCGCCGCGATCGACGAGTACGCCGCCCTGATCGCGTCGTACGACGTCCCGCCGGCGCGGGTGCGCTTCGTGGCGACGTCGGCCTCGCGGGACGCGTCCAACGCCGCGGTGTTCGTCGCGGGCGTGCGGGAGCGGCTCGGCATCGAGCCGGAGGTCGTCTCGGGCGACGTCGAGGCCGCGCTGTCCTTCGACGGGGCGGTGCGCAACCTGCGCCTCGTGCCCGAGGCTCCGGTGCTGGTCGTCGACATCGGCGGCGGCTCGACCGAGCTGATCCTGGGCGCGTCGGCGCCCGACCGGGCCGACTCGATGGACATCGGCTCGGTGCGGCTCCACGAGCGGCACCTGCACTCCGACCCGCCGACCGCGGCCGAGGTCGCCGCCTGCATCGCCGACATCGATGCCCACCTCGACGCCTGCCCGGTCTCGCCCGCGGACGCGGCCACCGCGGTCGGCGTCGCCGGCACGGTCACCCAGCTCGCCGCGGTGGCGCTCGACCTCGCGGCGTACTCGCGCGCCGACGTCGACCAGCTCGTGCTGCCCGCGTCCCGGGTGCACGAGGTCGTCGACCGGTTGCTCGCGATGACCGTCGCCGAACGTCGCGCCCTGCCCGCGATGCACCCCGGCCGCGCCGACGTCATCGGCGCCGGCGTCCTGATCCTCGACCGGGTGCTGCGGCGTACCCGCGCCCCATCCCTGGTCGTCTCCGACTCCGACATCCTCGACGGCATCGCCTGGTCGGTCGCCAACGGACGATGAGCCGCATGAGCTTCGTCCCGCCCGGCACCGGTTGGCCCGGAGACCCCGCGACCGCGGAGACGCCGGTGGCGCGGACGGCCGCGCAGGTACGCCGTCTGGCGCGCTCAGTCGACGCCGACGGGCTCGACGAGCTCGACGCGCGGGTGTCGGTCTGCCGGGCCTGCCCTCGGCTGGTGCGCTGGCGGGAGGACGTGGCGACCCAGAAGCGCGCGGCGTACCGCGACGAGACCTACTGGGGCCGCCCGATACCGGGCTGGGGGTCGCCCACGCCGCGGATCCTGGTCGTCGGCCTCGCGCCCGCCGCGCACGGCGCCAACCGGACCGGCCGGGTCTTCACCGGCGACCGCAGCGGCGACTGGCTGTTCGCAAGCCTGCACCGGGTCGGGCTGGCGCGGCTCCCCACCAGCGTCCGCGCCGACGACGGCCAGGAGCTGTTCGGCACCCGGATGGTCGCCACGGTCCGGTGCGCGCCGCCGCAGAACAAGCCGACCATCACCGAGCGCGACACCTGCGCTCCCTGGATCGAGGCCGAGCTCGGCCTGCTCGTGGACCACGTGCGCGTCGTGGTCGCACTCGGCGGCTACGGCTGGGACGCCGCGCTGCGGTCGTACGCCGCGATCGGCTGGGACGTGGTGCGGCCCAAGCCGCGGTTCGGCCACGGCGCCGAGGCGCGGCTCGTCAACGGCGACCGCGAGGTGCTGCTGCTGGGCTGCTACCACCCGAGCCAGCAGAACACCTTCACCGGCCGGCTCACCGAGCCGATGCTCGACGCGGTCCTCGGACGAGCGGCCGAGCTGGCATCGCTACGCTGACGCCATGCGCGCATCGTTCTCGGGGGTGCAAGGCAGAGTGGCGGACCGGTGGGGCTCGACGGCCGACACCGTGCTGGTCGCTGCCGTCTCCGCCTGCCTCGCGGCCACGTCCTATTCCGTGCTGCGCTACCGCCGTGCCCGGCGGGTCGTCGCCGGACACGTCGAGGTCGACCGGGCCCTCGCGGAGACGACCGAGCGCTACCGTGCGCTCTTCGACTTCCACCCCGACGGGATCTTCTCGCTCAGCCTGGAGGGACGGTTCACGAGCGCCAACGAGGCGTCGGAGCGACTGTCGGGCTACACCGAGGACGAGCTCGTCGGCATGGCCTTCCGCGAGCTGCTGCCCGACGACCAGCTGGAGCCCGTCACGAGCAGCTTCGAGGAGGTGGTGGCGCGGCGTTCGCGCCACCTGGAGGCGAGCATCGTGCACCGCGAGGGGCACCGCGTCGACCTCAGCCTGACCGGGCTGCCGATCATCGTCGACGACGAGATCGTCGGGGTCTTCGGCATCGCCGAGGACATCACCGCTCGGCTCCAGCTCCAGCGCGAGATCGAGGACGCGCGCTCGGTCGCCGAGGAGGCCAACCAGGCCAAGTCGCTCTTCCTGGCGACCATGAGCCACGAGGTGCGCACGCCGCTGACGAGCGTGATCGCCGCGTCCGAGATGCTCGACGACACCGGCCTCGACGACACCCAGCGCAAGCTCACCGACGTGCTCCACCGCTCCGGCACCCGCGCCCTCCGCCTGGTCGAGGACATCCTCGACTTCTCGCGCGTCGAGGCCGGCAAGACCCGTCTCGAGCCCGTCGCCTTCGACCCGACGACGGTCCTCGACGAGACGTTCGCTCCCGCGCTCGAGGCGGGCCGGGCCCGCGGCCTGACCGTCGAGGCGTCGTACGGCGAGCTCCCGCCGCTCGTCGTCGGCGACCCGGGACGCGTCGCCCAGGTCGTCACCAACCTGCTCGACAACGCCGTGAAGTTCACCGACGCCGGCCGGGTCCGGCTCACCGCCCGCGCCAAGCAGACCGGCACCGGCGTCGACCTCCACGTCGAGGTCTCCGACACCGGTATCGGGATGACCGACGAGCAGGTCCGGATGGTCTTCGAGCCCTTCCAGCAGGCCGACTCCTCCATCACCCGGCGGTACGGCGGCACCGGGCTCGGCCTCGCGATCTGCCGCCAGCTGGTCGCCCTGATGGACGGCGGCTTCGACGTCGAGAGCACCCCCGGGCGCGGCACGACGTTCGCGCTCCGGCTGCCCCTCGGCGTACCCGACTAGGCTCCGGCGGACCGCCCCTGTATCCCAACCGGTAGAGGAAGCCGCCTTAAAAGCGGTTCAGTCTGGGTTCGAACCCCAGCGGGGGCACGGCCTCACGCCTCGCGCAGGTCCATCTCCTGCGCGCGGCGCCAGGCGTAGACCGGCTGGTAGCGGTCGTGCAGCGTGGTCATCAGGCTGATGAGACAGAGGAAGAAGAACGTCGTCCACCCGTGCCCGCTCCGCCCGAGGGTGAAGTCGATCAGCCACACCATCCCGACGTTGACGCCGAGCCGGACGAGGACGGCGATCGCCGCCGACTCGATCGACCACCTGCGACGCGAGAAGAGCAGCGTGATCACCGCGTTGAGGGCGACGAGCGTGCCGATGGCGATGAAGAGGTCCTGCGTCGACAGCGACACCGTCGGCAGGAAGAGCCCGTAGATCGCGGAGACCACGCCGACCAGCACGATCTTCTCGAGGGTCATCCACGACACGACCCAGCCACCGGCGACGTGGATCGCGGCGAGCTTGGCGCTCGTGTCGACCGCGTCGGGGACCGGGTCGGAGACGACGCGCAGCGCGTGGTCGGGCTCCGGCAGCCGCGGGCGTACGCCGAACCAGAGGATGGCCGCGAGCAGCAGGAGCAGGAAGATAAGCAACGGCCAGGCCCACCAGTAGTCGTGCAGCGTGTCGGTGACGTCGAGCTCCGCGATGTGCAGCCAGTACTCCTGCGGCAGCTTGATGAAGATCCAGATGAACGCCGCGGTCAGGATCCACGCGCGCTGCGAGACCGGGCGGGTCCGCCAGCGGGTGCGCCACAGCTCGTAGGCGATGAAGAAGTACTCGAACGTGTTCGGGAAGACCAGCAGCAGCCAGCGCTCGTGGGTGACCTCGAAGAGGAACGCACCGGCGAGCCGGTAGTAGAAGAGGAACCGCGCGACCGCGAACGCGTGCAGGTTGTCCCAGTTGCGCATCGCGGCCAGGTAGGCGATCGCGAGGTAGAAGATGTCCATCGCCTTGTCGTAGTTCTGGTACCCCGGAGGGTCGAACCCGAAGGCCTGGAAGATCGTCTGGTCCGCTGCGTCCAGGACCAGGCAGGCGATGATCGCCGGCAGCGGGAAGCGGGGGATCAACAGGGGCAGCAGGAACCGGCCGGCCACGACCAGGGTGAACACCACGTCTTCCACAGGGTGATCATGGAGGATCCCGGAGATCCGGGACACCAAGACCTGCCGGTCGGGACGCCGCGCCTTCCAGACTCGGCCCATGCCCCGCTCCTCCGTGCGCATCGGCGTCGCCCTGCTGGTGGTCGCACTCCTCCTCTCGTTCGTGACCCTGGTCGCGGTCCGCTCGAGAGCCGCCGTCGTACCTCCGCGGGTGGTGACGGCGATCGCCGGCGAGCAGGTGACGGTCGCGGGCGTCGCGCCGCGCCGCGTGCGACGCCCGGTCGTCCTCCAGCGTCAGGTGCCCGGGTCCTGGCGAGCGGTCGACCGGGCGCGGACGACGCGCGCGGGTCGCTACGCGTTCGCGTTGCGCGCCGCCGCCGGCACCTATCGCGTCGTCGCGCCGAGCGTCCGGGTCGGGAGGGAGCGGCTCCCGGCCTGGACCTCGCGTCGTACGACGGTCACCCCGGTGGTCCAGTCCGGTTCGCTCCAGCCGCCCGTCGCGACCTTCACGCCCGTACGGCGCGGCCGCCCCGTCGTCCTCCAGGTCGCCGGCCCCGACGGCTGGACGACCGTCGATCGCGCGACCCAGGACGCGGCCGGTCGGGCCCGCTTCCCGATGTCGCCCACTGCGACGACGACGTACCGCGCCGTCGCCGAGCGGTGGCACGGGGCGTCCGCCGTCGCGACCGATCCGGCGACCGTCACGGTGCCGGTCGACGACCCGCCACCCGCCGGGCGGAAGCCGTGGGTCACCGGCTACTACGCCGCGTGGTTCTGGGAGTGGCTCTACCCGCCGGAGGAGGTCGACATGACCGCCATGACGCACTTCGTCTTCGGCCGGGTCGCCCCCGGCGGCGGCTCGCTCGGCGGAGACCCGACCGAGCTCATGGACGGCGCCTGGTCCGCGCAGGAGCCGGACAGGGCGCCCGACGGCAGCGGCGACAGCATCGAGGACTACCTGGTCGGTCGCGCCCACGACGCGGGCATCAAGGCGCTGCTGATGCTGGGTGGCGACGGCGGTGACGGGCGGGGCTTCCTGCGGTCGACGGCCACGCCGCAGCTCCAGCACGACTTCGTCGACACCATCGTCGACTACCTCGTCGAGCACGACTACGACGGCGTCGACCTCGACTGGGAGAACTGCCTGGACGGCCACCCGGACTGCGCCGCGCCGGGGGAGGACCCCGTCACCGCGGCGCAGGCGCAGCAGCGGCTGCTCGGGCTGGTCGACGCGATCCGCGCCGAGATGGCGACCCGCGACCGCTACGCGACGACCCCGGGGCTGCTCACCTTCCCCGGCTACGCGATCAAGATCAACGAGAACGGCGGCCGGCCCGAGCCGTGGCAGACCGAGGTCGCGCTCAAGGTCGACCAGTACAACCTGATGACGTACGGCGTCGGCACCACCTGGAGCGGCGGCGGCTGGCTGTCGTGGTTCTCCGGCGCGCTCCACGGTGCGGGCGGGCTGAACCCGGTCGACATCTCGTCGAGCGTCGCGGCGTACGAGGCCAGCGGGGTGCCGCGCGACCGGATCGGGATCGGCATCGGCTTCTACGGGATCTACTACGGCCCCGGCATCACGGCGCCGCGGCAGTCGACCGACGACAACGAGATCTACGAGATCCAGGACGCGCCGCTGTCCTACAGCGAGCTCGACCGGATGGGCTACTTCAGCCACGGCTCGCTGCGCTGGGACGAGGAGGCGCAGTCGACCTACCGCGTGTACGACGGTGGGTTCGTGCCCGAGCTCGACCCGGCGCGCTACCCGGCGGGTCTCCTCTCCTACGAGGACGAGCGGTCGATCACCGCGAAGGGCGACTGGGTCACGGAGACGGGCGTCGGCGGGACCATCCTCTGGACGATCAACTACGGGTGGCTGCCAGGCTCCGGGACCAACCCGCTGATGGACGCGGTCAAGAAGAGCTTCCTGGAGTAGGCGCGCCGGGGGTGGTTTCGAGGCTCAGGCCTGGCGGCCTTCGCACCTCAACCACCGTGCTCGGCGGTGGTTGAGGTGCGAGCGGAGCGAGCCTCGAAACCACCCCTACACAGGCAGCACGTCGGCGCGGGCGTCGACCACCTCGGCGGGCGCCGTCAGCCGCCAGGCCTCGAAGACCAGCTCGGCGAGCTCGTCGCGCTCGACGCCGTCGAGGTGGACGACGACCCAACCGAAGCCCCACGCGGTGAACTGCACCTCGAAGACGTCGGGCCGCTCGGCCACCAGGGCGAGCTGCTCGGCGATGGTCTGCTTGAGACCCACGGTGCGGGTCGGCTCCCAGAGGTAGCCGAACACCCGGTTGCCCACGTCGAAGCGCCAGTACCGGTCGTGGTCGGACCGGACGACGTCGGGGAGCTGCTCGACCAGCTCCAGGAAGTCGGCGATCACGGATCCGGGCACGGGTGGAGTCTTCCGCACGACGCCGACACACGCGGCCCGGGCGGGAACGATGCGGCCTCGCCCGGCGTTGAACCCAGTGAGCCCGCTTAGGATGGGCTCATTGAGGTGACCCGTCACAGCGACGACGCCCCCGGCCTCGAGGAGAGACCAATGCAGAGCAACAACCCGGTGTTCCGTCGTTCGGAGGAGTTCAACTCCTCGAACGCCTACGGCAACCAGACCTACGCCGGCAACGGATCCGGCTACCAGAACTACGGCCAGCAGGGCTACACGGACCCCGCCACCTGGGGCACCGGCGAGCCCGGCCAGCCCGGCAGCACGCCGGCCCCGGTCGCCACCGGCGGCCCGATGACGATCGACTCGGTGGTCCAGAAGACCGCGATCTCGCTCGTCGTCGTGATCGTCGCCGCGGCCGCGACCTGGATCCTGAGCCCGTCGATCGACGCCGACACGACCACTCCGTCCGACATCAGCGGCCTGATCGCCGCCGCGACGATCGGCTCGCTGGTCGCGTTCGTGCTGTCGATGGTCAACTCGTTCAAGCGGGTGATCAGCCCGGCTCTCGTGCTGCTCTTCTGCGCGGCCGAGGGCGTCGCGCTCGGCGGCATCAGCAAGGTGTTCGAGCTCGCCTACCCCGGCATCGTGATGCAGGCGGTCGTGGGCACGTTCGGCGCCTTCGCCGGCACCCTGGCGGTCTACAAGTTCTTCAACATCAAGGTGACCGACAAGTTCCGCAAGATGGTCATCGCGGCCATGCTCGGCGTCGTCGCGATCAGCATCATCGAGGTCGTGCTGAGCCTCTTCAACGCCCAGATCGGCCTCTTCGAGGACGGCAAGCTCGGCTTCGTCTTCGCGCTCATCGGCCTGGCGCTGGGTGTCTTCATGCTGGTGCTCGACTTCGACTTCGTCGAGCAGGGCGTCGCCAACCGGCTGCCGGACCGCGAGGGCTGGCGTGCCGCGTTCGCGATGACGGTCAGCCTGGTCTGGATCTACACCAACCTGCTGCGCATCCTCGCGATCATGCGCGGCGACTGATCCACGACGTACGTCGACGAAGGGCCCCGGGGCACTGCCCCGGGGCCCTTCTGCATGCCCGGGGGCGGCTGTCCCATTCAAGGGTGCTGAGCCGTAACACGTGTCTCGTTCAAGTGGCTCGTCGCGGCAACTGCGCACTGCCGACCGCCGAAACATCGCGCTCCTAGGTTCCGGCGCCAGGGCGTGCCGATCTCTTCGGGAGGGAGCGGGTGGCCCGGTCCATCCGCCGAGCCTCATCGGCTCATGCCACAAGGAGCCCTCACGTGCACCTCGACAACCCGCCACAGCGGTCCCGTACGCCGGGACGCGCGCGCCTCGTGGTCGCCGCGGCCTGTGCCGCCGGCATCGCCGGCGCCGCGATCGCCGTCAACACCCTCAGCTCACCGGTCAGCGGCGCTGACACGCCGTCGGGCGACGCCGTCGTCGTCAAGGTCGTCCCGACCGCGCGGCCCGACCACCTCGGTGCGCCCCGCGACGAGCTGAGCCTGGAGGAGTGGGGCTACGCCAAGCACCTCGCCGAGGCGACGCTGCCCGCCGACGCGACCGACGTCCTGGGCGAGCCCGGCGCCGAGTTCCTCAGCGCCAACATCCCGAACTCCGACGTGGACGGCGACGCCCGCCTGGTCGACGTCGTGTTCTACGACTACACCGCCGACCGGCAGCACCAGGTCACCGTCGACCTGACCGCCGGCAAGGTCGTGAGCGCGCTCGCGACCGGCGGCGTCCAGTCGCCGACGACGGCCACCGAGGCCGACGTGGCCATGGACCTGCTCCTGGAGTCGCCGCTGGCCGCCCCGGTCGCCGCCGCCTTCGCCGAGCAGGGCGCAGGTCGGCTGACGCGCAAGGACCAGGTCTCGTACGCCGGCGGCTCGTACAAGCCGTCTCCCGGCGTGCAGGGTGCCGACGCGTGCGGCGCGCACCGCTGCGTCGAGCTGCAGATCCAGGCGCCGAACGGCCGCTACCTGACGACCTCCGGGTTCGTCGTCGACCTGTCCGCCGGCACCGTCCTCGCGACCAAGTAGGAGCACGAACATGAGCACGATCCACCTGCGACGCCGCCTGCTGGCCGCCGTCGCGTTCCTCGGCCTGACCGCCGGCCTGGTCGCGGTCGCACCCTCGGCCTCGTCCGACCCGGTCGACCCCGGCCTCTCCTGCTCGGGCAGCAACCTCGTCGTCAAGCAGCTCGAGTCCGGGTCCGCCTGGGCGATGTGCGTCTCGATCCACACCAACAAGGGCCTGGTCCTCGAGCAGATCTCCTTCAAGGCGGCCGGCTCGAACAGCTATCACCGGGTCCTCGACTCGTTCTACCTCTCGCAGCTCAACGTGCCCTACGACACCGGCGAGAACGTGTGGGACGACCTGACGTCGTACGGCTTCGGCAACCAGTACCTCCAGAAGCTGAGCACCAAGGAGTGCCCCACGGGAGACCTGCTCGACGTCCACCAGAACTGGACCCGGCGCAGCGTCGTCTACGACCGGACGATCCCCGGCATCTGTGTCGCCGAGGAGAGCACGGGCGTCGCCTACCGCTCGCACGAGCAGGTCTGGGGCAGCCCGGCCGACAGCCCGATGTACGTCGACCAGGGGTCGAAGCTGACCATCTCCTCGATCTCCAAGGTCGACTGGTACGAGTACATGGAGCGGATCGACTTCCACGAGGAGGGCACGATCACGGCCAACCTCGGCGCGACCGGTGACATCTCCTACGAGGACTTCTCCGACGGGTCCGGCGTCAACGACACGACCACCGGCTGGCCGGTCGGCGAGGGCGACACCGACTACGCCGCCTCGCACTGGCACAACGCGATCTGGCGGGCGGACTTCGGGATCGACGACAAGACGGACCAGAAGGTGGAGCGCTACGACACCACCTACACGGGCGTGAAGGCGACGACGGGGTCCAAGGGCGAGATCCTCACCACCGAGGAGACCGACGTGACCCAGGCTGCGTCGTTCGGTGCGAAGGGGACCGACAGCGACGACGAGCTCACGTGGTACCGGGTCGTCTCGCCGTCGAGCCTCAACGACGACCAGCACGCACGGTCCTACGAGATCAACATGCAGAAGGTCCAGCGCTACGGTTCGAGCCCGGTCACCCAGCCGCAGATCACGTTCACGAACAACAACGCGTGCCAGGAGTACGCGTCGTCGAACCTGAACGCCGCCTGCAAGAACCAGAGCATCGTCAACTACGTCGCCAACGACACCGCACCGCTGACCGACCCGGTGGCCTGGATCAACGTGGGCTTCCACCACATCATCCGGGACGAGGACCAGAGCCCGATGCCGACCCACTGGCAGTCGTTCGACCTGGTCGCTCGTGACTTCACGGCCCAGAACCCGGCCACGCCTGCGGGTCGCACCTGCATCAACGGCAACCCGGGCGGCGAGCTCCACGCCGCGTGCATCGCGCCGCCGAGCCTCACCAAGCCGGTCATCTCCGGCACCCCCGAGGCGGGCGCCGCGCTGACGGTGAGCAACGGCACCTGGAACCAGACCAACCTGACCTACGCCTACCAGTGGTTGCGGGACGGCACCGCGATCACCGACGCCACCGCGGCGACGTACACGGCCACGGCCGCGGACGCCGGTGCGGAGCTCACGGCGGACGTGACGGCGACCAGCACCAAGAGCGGCCTGGCGTCCACGGTCACGAGCGAGCCGCTGGCGATCCTGGAGCCGACCGCGACGGAGCTGCCGGTCGTCGGGGGCACGCTCGACCCCGGCGAGACGCTGACGGTCAGCGACGGGGCCTGGAACCTCGAGGGCCTGACGTTCGCCTACCAGTGGATGCGCAGCGGCGAGCCGATCGTGGACGCCACGGCGGCGACGTACGTCGCCAGGGCCGCCGACGTCGGCAAGCCCCTGACGGCGGTGGTCACGGCGACCAAGGCCGGCGTGTCCGGCACGGCCGAGTCGCTGGCCGTGACCGTCAGCGGCCCGCAGGCGACGGCCGCTCCGGCGATCACCGGCACGGCGTCGGTCGGGGGCACGCTGACCGTGTCCGACGGCACCTGGGACAAGTCCGGCCTCACCTTCGGCTACCAGTGGTACCGCGGTGCGACGGCGATCCCGGGCGCGACCTCGGCGGCGTACCAGCCGGTCGCGGCGGACGCGGGCCTCGCGCTGCAGGCGGTGGTCACGGCGACCAAGGGCGATGCGACCAACCCGGCCTCGTCGAACGTCGTGACGGTGGCCAAGGCGACGACCAGGACGACCGGGACCCTGACCAGGAAGAAGGTCAAGGCCGCGGCCCACGGCGTCGTCACCGTGAAGGTCACCTCCGTGGTGCTCCCGCTCGGCAAGGTCGAGGTCCTCGACCGCGGCAAGGTCGTCGGCAAGGCGACGCTGACGACCGGGTCGAAGGGCGTCGCGAAGGTCACCCTGCCGAAGCTGAAGGCCGGGAAGCACGCCCTCAAGGTGCGCTACCTCGGCTCGGCGCAGACCGCGGCCAGCACCAGCTCGGCGCTGGTCCTGACGGTGGTGAAGTAGCCCGATGAGGAGCAGCCCGGCGCGCCGGAGAGCACCTCTGGTGCTCGTGCTCGTCGGGCTGCTCGCCGTCGTCCCGGGGGCCCATGCCCTCGCCCCCGGGGCGGCGGTCATGCGGGTCAGCTCGGACTCGATGGCGCCCACGCTCACCCGCGGCGACCACGTGGTGGTCCTCCCCGTCGAGGAGCCGCACCGCGGCGACCTGGTCGTCTTCGACGACCCCGGCGGCTGGCGGGAGGCCGTCGAGCGGATCGCCGGCCCCGCCGACTCGGTGTTCGTGAAGCGGGTGATCGGGCTCCCCGGCGACCACGTCGTCTGCTGCGACCCGTCCGGCCGGGTGGAGGTCGACGGACGGCCGCTGGAGGAGCCGTACGTCGTGCCGTCCCGCTCGCGCACCCTGCTGGCCTTCGACGTCACCGTCGGCCCCGCCGAGCTGTGGGTGCTGGGCGACAACCGGGACGCCTCCGTCGACTCCCGCTACCTCACTGCGACGCCCGGTCGGGGGATGGTCGCGCTCGAGGACGTGCGCGGCACGGTGCGCTGGTCGTTCTGAGCCGCGGTGTTCCTAGTCCCGCGGCAGGGGTTGGGCGTGCTCGGTGTGCTGCCGGGCCTGGCCGGCGACCACCAGGGCGAGGCTGACGACCCGAGCCCCGAGGCAGTAGCCGGTGAGGTCGGGGCTGCGGACGACGTACTCCTCCTGGATCAGGTGCTTGAGGATCCGGTACGTCGTGGCGCGCGGCAGGCCGAGCCGGGTGCCGATCTCGGTCGCCGTGACGCCCGGTCCGGCGGCGGCGATCGCTCCCATGATCTCGAGGGCGTGGTTGACCGCCTGCGGCTGTCGGCCGCGGAACGGCCGGTCGACCTCGGGGGTCATCGTCCCGCTCCCGCGTAGACGTCGGTCGCGACGGTCTCGTCGTGGACCCGGAAGTCGGCCGGGCCGAGGCCGCGGCGCCGGGCGATCGCGGACCAGACGGCTGCCACGGCCACCAGCCCCGTGAGGGTCAGCAGCGAGACGACCTCGCCGTCGCGGTGCTCGTACCAGATGGTCAGCACGACGGCGACGGAGATGGCGGCGACGCCGAGGCGGGCGACGACGACCGCCCCGGTGAACGTCTCGTCGATGCGCCGCAGGAACGGTGGGATCGCGGCGCAGGTCACGGCGTACATCAGGAAGAACCCGATGTCCGAGGCGCTGACCAGCAGGTGCTCCACCTCGCGGATGTCCGAGGAGAAGACCGTCCAGACCAGGGCGGGACCGACCACGAGGACGCCGGTCAGCACCAGCGCTGGGATCGGCGTGCGCAGGCTGGGGTGGGTGCGCCCGAAGCGACGGGGGAGGAGCCCTGAGCGCGCGCAGCTGAAGACCAGCCGGGCGAGGCTCGCCCAGACGGCGAGCACGCAGCCGAGGTTGCACAGCAGCCGCATCAGTCTGGTCAGCTGGTCGACGTGGTCGTGGGTCCCCGACGGCAGCCAGAACGCCGTCGACCCGCCGGAGCCGCGCGGCAGCTCGGCGCCGGTCGGCGTCACGACCAGCACCGCGACCAGGCTGAGGCCGGTCATCATCAGCAGTGCCGTCGAGGTCGCGCGGGGGACGTACTTGAAGGGTTGGGCCGTCTCTGCGCCCAGGGACGCCGCGGACTTGAAGCAGAAGAAGATGCTGAACATCGACAGCGTCCCCCGCAGGATCCGCTCGGGGTCGGCCCCCTCGAGGCTCAGCGCCGAGGTGCCGATGCCGCCGCGCTCGACGGCCGCGGCGACCAGGAGCCCGACCAGCACCAGGAGGGTGAACGCCTCGACGCTGAGGGTGATCCGCCCGGCCCGGCGTACGCCGATGCTCATCACCAGGAGGCAGACGAGGGCGAAGCCGGCGATGACCAGGACGTAGGTCCACTGCCCGAACTCGTCCCCGGACGCCCGGTCGTGGGTCATCCGCGAGGTGAACACCGCCGACTGCGCGAGGGCCCAGCCGGCCAGCGTGCTGTAGCTCAGGAACATCGAGACCGCGACGACGAGTGCGCCGAAGCCGCCGAGTCCCTGGGCAGCGAAGCTGAAGAGCGACCCCGATGCCGCCACCCGCGTGGAGAACTGGCACACGCAGGCGTTGACCAGGGCGAGGACCGTGCCGGCGAGCAGCACCGAGACCCAGGCGCCCGGACCGACCACCCGTGACAGCAGCGCCGGGGTCGACAACGCCATCGCCGCCGGCATCGCTCCCGCGAGCGACTGCGCCAGGACGGAACCGAAGGGCAGGCTGCGGCGCTCCAGACCGTCGAGACGGTTGCGGTCGCGCAGCACCAGACCGCGGCGCGGGCTCGCGCCGCGGCTCGGGCCCGAGGTCGTGTCCGCCACGCCGGAACCGTAGATCGCGCCGGTTTCGACGGTGTTTCGGTGAGCGGGACCGGCTATCCGGCGGGCTGGTCCGGGGCGTCCTCGGCGGCATCGGGCGCCTCGCCCTCGGTGTCCGGGTGCCGGCGGCGGTGCCGCAGCTCCACCCACAGGCCGCGTACGCCCCGCCGCGAGCCGGCCACCTCGGTGCCGCCGAGCTCGGTGCCCGGCTGGTTGACGGCCTGGATGGCGGCGGCGGTGATCGGCAGCACGCCCTCGCCGCGGTAGGCCTCGGGCTCGGTCTCGTCCTCGGGGACCAGGCCGAGCGCCGCGAGCGTCGACGGCAGCAGCACCTGCACCAGCGAGCGGTAGCCGCTCGCCGACGGGTGGAACTGGTCCGGCCCGAAGAGCACCGCGGGCGCCGCGGCGAACTCCGGGCCGAGGATCGACCCGAGCGACACCGTCCGGCCGCCCTCCTCGACGACCGCGATCGTCTGGGCGGCGGCGATCCGGCGCGACCAGGCGCGGGCGACCTGCCTGAGCGGCGGCATGATCGGCTTGATGGTCCCGAGGTCCGGGCAGGTGCCGACCACCACCGCGACGTCGGCCTCGCGCAGCCGGCGCACCGACTCGACGAGGTGGCGCACGGACGCGGCGGGCAGCACGGTGTGGGTCACGTCGTTGGCGCCGATCAGGATCACGGCCACGTCGGGCCGGGTCGGCAGCGCCTTGTCGACCTGGGCGCTCAGGTCGGACGACATCGCGCCGACGACGGCGAAGTCGCGCAGGTGCACGCGTCGGTCGCCGCGCTCGGCGACCCCGCTGGCGAGGACGGCGCCGGGAGTCTCCTCGACCCGCGCCACGCCGTAGCCGGCCGCGCTGGAGTCGCCCAGCAGGACGACCTTGATCGCGGGGCCGGGCCGGCCCCGGCCGTACCACCCGGACGGGTCGGGTGGGTCGCCCTCGGCGTTGCCGATGGTGCGTCGGGCGACGCCGGCCTCGAGCCGCAGGACGCCGTACAGGCTGGCGCCGAGCACGGACAGGCCACCCCCGCCGTACGCCGCGGCGGAGGCCAGCTTGCGTGCGGCTCCGGCTTTACCCACACCCTCACCCTACGGAGCCCTACCCCCGGGTACGCACGGGGTTTCGGCGGTTGTGACGACCGCCTCTAGATTGGCTGCATGCAGTACGTCAACTCGCTTCTGGACCTGATCGGCAACACCCCGCTGCTCAGGCTGTCCACGTCCATGGGCTCCCTCGAGGGCGCATCAGGACCGATCGTCCTGGCCAAGGTGGAGTACCTGAACCCCGGCGGCTCCGTGAAGGACCGCATCGCGACCCGGATGATCGAGGCCGCCGAGGCGTCCGGCGAGCTCCAGCCGGGCGGCACGATCGTCGAGCCGACGTCGGGCAACACCGGCGTCGGGCTGGCGATGGTGGCCCAGGCGAAGGGCTACAAGTGCGTCTTCGTCTGCCCCGACAAGGTCAGCGAGGACAAGCGCAACGTGCTCAAGGCGTACGGCGCCGAGGTGGTCGTCTGCCCGACCGCCGTCGAGCCCGAGCACCCCGACTCCTACTACAACGTCTCCGACCGGCTCGCGTCGCAGCCGGGCGCCTGGAAACCCGACCAGTACTCCAACCCGCACAACCCGCGCTCGCACTACGAGACCACCGGTCCGGAGATCTGGGCGCAGACCGAAGGCAAGATCACGCACTTCGTCGCGGGTGTCGGCACCGGTGGCACGATCAGCGGCACCGGCCGCTACCTCAAGGAGCAGAACCCCGACGTGAAGGTGGTCGGCGCCGACCCCGCCGGCTCGGTCTACTCCGGCGGCTCCGGCCGCCCGTACCTCGTCGAGGGTGTCGGTGAGGACTTCTGGCCCGACGCCTACGACCGCGACGTCGCGGACCGGATCATCGAGGTCTCCGACGCCGACTCGTTCGCGACCACCCGTCGGCTCGCGCGCGAGGAGGCGCTGCTCGTCGGCGGCTCGTCCGGCATGGCGGCGTACGCCGCGATCCAGCTCGCGCACGAGCTCGAGGGCACGCCCGAGGGTGAGAACGCCGTGATCGTCGTGCTGCTCCCCGACTCCGGCCGCGGCTACCTCACCAAGGTCTTCAACGACGACTGGCTGGGCCAGTACGGCTTCCCGGTCGACGGCGTCGAGCGCGAGGTGCAGAGCGTGGGGGAGGTGCTGCGCGGCAAGGACGGGCGGCTGCCCGACCTCGTGCACACGCACCCCGGCGAGACGATCGCCGAGGCGGTCGCGATCCTCCAGGAGTACAACGTCTCGCAGATGCCCGTGGTGCGCGCCGAGCCGCCGGTCGTGGCCGCCGAGGTCGTCGGGTCCGTGTCGGAGCGGGCGCTGCTCGACCTGCTCTTCACCGGTACGGCGCGGCTCACGGACAGCGTCAGCGAGCACATGTCGCCGCCGCTGCCCTCGATCGGCTCCACCGAGCCCGCGTCGGAGGCCGTCGGTGCGCTCGAGGGCGCCGACGCGCTGCTCGTCCACGAGGACGGCAAGCCGGTCGGCGTCGTCACCCGTCACGACCTGCTGGGGTACCTGGCGCGGGGCTGAGGGCGGGAGTTTCATCGGCTGACCGACAAAACTCACGCTTGGACGACAAACTTTCATCGTCCAAGCACGAGTTTCATCGGTCGACCGATGAAACTCCCTCGCAGTGGCTGCGCCTATAGTGGTGAGAACACGTTCTAGTTTCCGAGCGAGTCCTCAGGAGTGCGGATGACGGCGACCCCGGCGATCGACGGCTGGTTCACGACCGGCCCGGACCCGACGCTGCTCGGGTCACGCTGCACGACCTGCGGGTCGGTCTTCTTCCCGCCGACGAGCGGCTTCTGCGCCAACCCGGCCTGCGCCGGCGAGGAGTTCGAGGAGACCGCGCTCTCGCGTCGCGGGACCGTGTGGTCCTACACGGACGCGCAGTACCAGCCGCCCGCGCCGTACGTCGCGCCCGACCCGTTCGTGCCGTTCGCCCTGGCCGCGGTCGAGCTGACCGAGGGGCTCGTCGTGCTCGGCCAGGTCGCCCAGGGCTACGGCGTCGCCGACCTGCACGTCGGCGCCGAGGTCGAGCTCGTGGTCGAGCCGGAGCACGCGTCCGAGCAGCTGATCTGGCGCTGGAAGCCCGTCACCGAGATGGGCGAGGAGGCCGACCAGTGAGCCGCAACGACGTCGCCGTCGCGGGTGTCGGCATGCACCCGTGGGGCAAGTGGGGCAAGAACTTCGTCGACTACGGCGTGCACGCGTCGCGGGCCGCGCTCGCCGACTCCGGCATCGCGTGGCAGGACGTCGACCTCATCGTCGGCGGCGAGACGGTCCGCAACGGCTACGGCGGCTACGTCGCCGGCGCGACCTTCGCCCAGGCGCTCGGCTGGAACGGCGCGAAGGTCGCGACGTCGTACGCCGCCTGCGCCACCGGCGCCCAGGCCCTCGACACCGCCCGTGCCCGCATCCTCGCCGGGATGTCCGAGGTCGCGCTGGTCGTCGGCGCCGACACCACCCCGAAGGGGTTCCTCGCGCCCAACGCGGGCGAGCGCTGGACCGACCCGGACTGGCTGCGCTTCCGCCTGCTCGGCATGACCAACCCGGCGTACTTCGCGCTCTACGCGCGGCGTCGGATGGACCTCTACGGCGCCACCGCCGAGGACTTCGCCGCGGTGAAGGTCAAGAACGCCAAGCACGGCCTGGAGAACCCGAACGCGCGCTACCGCAAGGAGGTCAGCGTCGACGACGTTCTGACCAGCGCCGTCGTCTCCGACCCGCTGCACCTGCTCGACATCTGCGCGACCTCCGACGGCGCGGCCGCGGTGGTGCTCTGCTCGGTGGAGTACGCCGCGAAGCACGGCCTCGGCGGGGGTGTGAGGATCAACGCGATCTCCACCGTCACGCCGACCTTCCCGCAGACCGTGATCGACATGCCGCTGCTCTCGACCGACGCCACCAACGCGGTGTCCGCACCCGAGCAGACGTTCAAGGAGTCGATCGGCCAGGCGGCGTACGACGAGGCCGGTGTCGACCCCGCCGACGTCTCGCTCGCGGAGGTCTACGACCTCTCGACCGCGCTCGAGCTGGACTGGATCGAGGACCTCCAGCTCTGCAAGCGTGGCGAGGCCGAGTCGCTGCTGCGCGCGGGGGACACCACCATCGGTGGCCGGATCCCGATCAACCCGTCGGGCGGGCTCGCCTGCTTCGGCGAGGCCGTGCCGGCCCAGGCGCTCGCGCAGGTCTGCGAGGTCACCTGGCAGCTGCGCGGCCAGGCGACCGGCCGCCAGGTCGAGGACGCCCGCGTCGGCATCACCGCCAACCAGGGCCTCTTCGGCCACGGCTCCTCGGTCATCCTCAGCGTCTGACACCCACGCGGGCTGGTGGTTTCGAGGCTCGCTCCGCTCGCACCTCAACCACCGGGTCCGCTCGCTCCGCTCGCACCTCAACCACCGACCCGGTGGTTGAGGTGCGAAGGCCGCTAGGCCTGAGCCTCGAAACCACCCGCCCGAAAGAGACCTGGGCCACTCCGGCGGGCCCCTTCGTGACCCCCGGTGACGGGGCCTCCCACGCCCCGTTGCAGACTTTGAGAAAAGTTTCACAAGCGTTCGGGTAGGACCTTTGGCCCGTTCCGGGGGACCCCTGGCCCGGGCGTTCGGAGCACAGTTTTTTCCTACGGTTGGCGCGTCGCAGTCACTCTGGGTTGGAGACCACGTGGACAGCATTCTCGACATCGCTCGGTGGCAGTTCGGCATCACGACCGTCTACCACTTCTTCTTCGTGCCCCTCACGATCGGGCTGACGCTGCTCGTCGCCGTGATGGAGACGCTGTGGCTGCGCACCAGGAGCCCGGAGTGGCTCCGGCTCACGAAGTTCTTCGGCAAGCTGATGCTGATCAACTTCGCGATCGGCGTCGTGACCGGGATCGTGCAGGAGTTCCAGTTCGGGATGAACTGGTCCGACTACTCCCGCTTCGTCGGTGACGTCTTCGGGGCGCCGCTCGCGGTCGAGGCGCTGCTGGCCTTCTTCCTGGAGTCGACCTTCCTCGGGCTCTGGATCTTCGGCTGGGACAAGCTGCCGCGTGGCCTGCACGCCGGGTGCATGTGGATCGTCCACGTCGGCACTCTTGCGAGCAGCTGGTTCATCCTGTCGGCGAACAGCTGGATGCAGCACCCGGTCGGCTACAAGTACAACCCGGACACCGGTCGGGCCGAGCTCACCGACTTCGCGGCGGTGATGTTCAACAAGGTCCAGCTGGTCACCTTCCCGCACGTGATCCTGGCGGCGTACATGACCGCGGCCGCGTTCGTGCTCGGCGTCTCCGCGTGGCTCTACGTCTCGAAGAAGCACCAGGCCGACCGGGCGATGTACCGGATGGGCATCCGGCTCGGTGCCTGGGTGGTGCTCGTCGCCGGCCTCGGCGTCGCGGTCACCGGCGACTTCCAGGGCAAGGTGATGACCGAGGTGCAGCCGATGAAGATGGCGGCGGCCGAGGCGCTCTACGACACCGAGGACTCCTGCGCGCCCTTCTCGATCTTCACGATCGGTACGCCGGACGGGACGTCCGAGAAGTTCGCGATCACCGTGCCCTGCCTGCTCTCCTTCCTCGCCACCGGCAGCTTCGACGGCAAGGTCGAGGGCATCAACGACCTGCGCGCGCAGTACCAGGAGAAGTACGGCCAGGACCCGGGCGCTCGCTACTACGACCCGTCCGGCAGCTACACGCCGATCATCCCGGTGACCTACTGGACCTTCCGCTACATGATCGGGCTCGGCATGGCCGGCGCCTTCTTCGCGGCGCTCATCCTCTTCCTGACGCGCAAGGGCCGGGCACCCACCTCGAAGTGGTTCGGCCGGATGGCGGTCGCGACCCCGATCCTGGTGCTGCTGGCCAACTCGGCCGGCTGGATCTTCACCGAGATGGGCCGGCAGCCGTGGGTGGTCTTCGGCCTGATGACCACGGCCCACGGTGACTCGCCGGGGGTCAGCACGACCGAGGCCTGGATCTCGCTCGTCACCCTGACGCTGCTGTACGGCGGGCTCGCGGTGATCGAGGTCGGCCTGATCCTGCGGACCATCCGCACGGGCGCCGACGCCTATCAGGAGCCACCGAACCCGACGCTCGGCGGCAGTGACGACGAAGACCGCCCGCTGGCGTTCGCCTACTGAGCATCCCGACAAGCTCGATAACCGAAAGATTCTGTGCGATGGAACTCACGACCGTCTGGTTCATCCTGATCGCCGTCCTCTGGATCGGCTACTTCACCCTCGAGGGCTTCGACTTCGGCGTCGGCATGCTGCTCCCGGTGCTCGCCCGCGACGACCGCGAGCGGCGTCAGATGATCAACACGATCGGACCGGTCTGGGACGGCAACGAGGTCTGGGTGCTGACCGCCGGCGGCGCGACCTTCGCGGCGTTCCCGGAGTGGTACGCGACCCTCTTCAGCGGGTTCTACCTGCCCCTGCTGCTGATCCTGGTCGCGCTGATCGTCCGCGGGCTGGCCTTCGAGTACCGGCACCAGCGGCCCGAGGCCGCCTGGCACTCGTGGTGGGACCGCGCGATCATCGTCGGCTCCTACGTGCCTGCGTTCCTGTGGGGCGTGGCCTTCGCCAATATCGTGCGCGGGGTGCCGATCGACGAGAGCAAGGACTTCACCGGCACGATCTTCACGCTGCTCAACCCGGTCGGCCTGCTCGGCGGGCTGGTGACGCTCTTCCTCTTCCTCACCCACGGCGCGATGTTCGTGGCGTTGAAGACCGACGGCGACATCCGCCACCGGGCTCGCGCACTCTCCATCAAGCTGGGTCTCGTCGCCGCTGTGGTGGCGGTCGCCTTCCTGGTCTGGGCGCAGGTCCACACGGGCAACGGCTGGTCGGCGCTCCTCTTCGTCGTCGCGGCGCTCGCGCTGGTGGCCGGCATCGCCACGGCGTACGCCGGTCGCGAGGGCTGGGGCTTCATCGGCACGTTCGTGTGCATCGCGCTGGCGGTCGCCGGCCTCTTCGTCGCGCTCTTCCCCGACGTGATGCCGTCGAGCACCGACCCGGCGTTCTCGCTGAACACCACCAATGCGGCGGCGACCCACTACACCCTCACGGTGATGACCGTGGTCGCGGCGATCTTCACGCCGATCGTGCTCTGCTACCAGGCCTGGACCTACTGGATCTTCCGCAAGCGGATCTCGATCCACCACATCCCGGAGGCCGAGCTCGAGGGCATCCACTAGTGCGACCCACCGATCCCGCCGTACGCCGGCAGCTCGCGCCCGCGCGGCGCGAGCTCGCCGTCGTGCTGGTCGCCGGGGGAGTGGGCAGCCTGCTCCTCGTCGGCCAGGCCTGGGCGGTCACCGAGCTCATCCTCGCCACGCTCGACGACGGGGCCGTGTGGCCCTGGGCCCTCGTGGTGGCCGGCGTCTTCGCTGCCCGGGCGGCGATCGGGTGGACGACCGACACGATGGCGGCGCGGGCGGCCGCGGTCGTCGGCTCCGACGTACGCCGCCGCGTCGTCGGCGCGATCCTGCGTGACGGCGGCGCGGGCCGGTCGACCGGCGAGCTCGCGACCCTGGCGACGCGCGGTGCGACGGCCGCCGAGCCCTACCTGACCCGCTACGTCCCGGCCCTGGTGCTCGCGGGCGTGCTGCCGGTCGTGACCCTGGTGGCGATCGCGACCCAGGACCCGATGAGCGCGCTGATCGTGCTGCTCACGCTGCCGCTGATCCCGGTGTTCGGGATCCTGGTCGGGCTGGCCACCCGCGACCGCGCGCGCCTGCAGTGGCGTGCGCTCGAGTCGCTGTCGGGGCACTTCCTCGACGTGATGCGCGGGCTGCCCACGCTGGTGGCGTTCCGGCGTGCCGAGGCGCAGTCGGCCACGATCCGCTCGATCACCGAGCGCTACCGGCGACGCACCGTGCACACGCTCCAGATCGCGTTCGCCTCGTCGGCGGTGCTCGAGCTGGTGGCGACGCTGTCGGTCGCGCTGGTCGCGGTCACGGTCGGCATCCGGCTCTCGCACGGCGACCTCGACCTCGAGACCGCGCTGGTGGTCCTGCTGCTGGCGCCGGAGGCCTACTGGCCGCTGCGCCGGGTCGGTGCCGAGTTCCACGCCGCCGCCGAGGGGGTGGCGACCTTCGAGGCCGCCAGCGAGCTCGTCGACGCCGAGGACCCGACACCGCACCGGCGGCCCGGGTCGATGCGGCTCGAGCACGTGTCGGTGCTGCACCCCGGCCGTGCCGTACCCGCCTTCGACGACGTGAGCCTGGCCGTCCCGGATCGCGGCGTGCTGGCGGTCACCGGCCCGTCCGGCTGCGGCAAGTCGACGCTGCTGGCCATCCTGGCCGGGCTCCTGGAGCCCGCGTCCGGCACCGTCCACGGCCCCACCCGTGACCGGATCGCCTGGCTGCCGCAGCGGCCGGTCTTCGTGCGCGGCACGGTCGCGGACAACCTGCGCCTCGCCATACCGGATGCCGACGACGACCGGCTCCGGTCGGCGCTTGCGGCCGTCGCCCTGCCGGTCGGGCTCGACGCGGTGCTCGGCGAGGACGGCACGACGCTGTCGGCGGGCGAGCGGGCCCGGCTCGCGCTGGCGCGGGTGGTGCTCGCGGACCGCCCGTACGTGCTGCTCGACGAGCCGACCGCCCACCTGGATGTCGACACCGAGCGGGTCATCGTCGAGACCGTCCGCGAGCTCGGCCGGCGCTCCGCCGTCGTGGTCGTCGCGCACCGTCCGGCCCTGGTCGCGGTGGCCGACCGGGTCGTGACGCTCCCGGTGCCGACAGCCGTGCTGCCGGTGCGGGCCGCGTCGGTCGCCGCCCGCCCGTCACCTCCGGAGGAGCCGGCAGTCGAACGCCGGCACGGACTCCTGCTCCCCACCGTGCTCGGCGGTCTTGCGTCCGCCTCCGGCGTCGCCCTCACGGCGACCGCCGGCTGGCTGATCGTCAAAGCGTCGTACCAGCCGGCGATCCTGACCCTGCTCGTCGCGATCGTGGCGGTCCGGGCCTTCGGCATCGCGCGGCCGGTGCTGCGGTACGCCGAGCGGCTCCGCTCCCACGACGTCGTGCTCCGGATGCTGGCTGACCGGCGGGTCGCTGTCTACGACGCGGTCGTGCCGCTCACGCCGGGTGCACTCGGTCGCCGGCGCGGCGACGTGCTGGCGACGGTCGTCGACGACGTGGACGCGGTGCTGGACCGCGAGCTGCGGGTGCGGATGCCGGTGCGCGGGTTCGTGATCACGGCCGCCATCGCGGCCGTCGTCACGGCGTTCGCGGCGCCCGTCGTGGTACCCGTGCTGCTCGGGCTGTGCGCGTCGGCAGCGGCGGCCTACGCCCTGGCGCGCACCGGTGCGGCCCGCGCCGAGCGCGCCGCCGTCGACGCCCGCGCTGCCCTGTCCGACGCGGTCGTCGAGGCGACCCAGACCGCCGGCGAGCTGGCGATGTGGCAGGCAGAGGGACGCACCCTCGACGCCGTCTCTGAGCTGGGCGGTCAGCTCGGACGCCGTACCGTCGCGGCCGCGACCTGGCTCGCCAGCGGCCGCGCCCTGGTGCTGACCTGCTCGGGCCTGGCGGTCGCCGCGTCGGCGCTGCTGCTGCCCGGGGTCGTCGGCGGGCCGATGCTGGCCCTCCTCGTGCTGCTGCCGCTCGCCCTCGGCGAGGTCGCCTCGTCGCTGGCCGACGCAGGCGCGCTGGCCGCCCGCACCCGGGCGGCCGAGGACCGGCTCGCCGCTCTCGCCGATAGCCCGCCGGCGGTGACCTCGCCGGTCGCGCCGGTGGTGCCCGTCGGCGCCGACCTGGCGCTCGACGGGGTCAGCGCCGCGTGGGACGACCGGGTCGTGCTCGACTCGCTGTCACTGTCGCTGGCCCCCGGTGACCGGGTGGCGGTCGTCGGCCCGACCGGGTCGGGCAAGAGCACGCTCGCCGCGCTGCTGCTGCGGTTCGTCGACCCGGTGCGCGGCACCGTCCGGCTCGGCGGCCGGCCGCTGCCCGAGGTCGCCCTCGACGACGTACGCCGTACCGTCGGGCTCGTCGACGACGACCCGCACGTCTTCGCCACCACCCTGGTCGAGAACGTGCGTCTCGCCCGGCCCGCCGCCAGCGACGCCGAGGTCGACGCCGCACTGCGGCAGGCCCGCCTCGGTGCGTGGCTGGACTCGCTGCCCGACGGCCTCGACAGCTGGCTCGGCGACGGTCACGCGCAGGTCTCCGGCGGCGAGCGGGCCCGGATCGCCATCGCGCGCTCGCTGCTGGCCGACCAGCCGGTGCTGGTGCTCGACGAGCCGGCCGCCCACCTCGACGGCGCCACCGCGGACGAGCTGGCCGCCGAGGTCCTCGACGGCGACCGCTCCCGCACGGTCGTCTGGATCACCCACGCCGACGCCGGTCTCGACCGCGTCGACCGGGTGCTCAGCCTGGGTTGAGGTCGCGCACGTCCACGACGACGCGCGTGGGATCGGTCAGGGTGAAGACGCGGAACGCCCGCCTCGCGCCGGTCAGACCGATGAAGGCGCCCTGCTCGCCCTCGAACACGCCGCCGGGAGCGACCTCGGCGATCCCGCCGACGCCGGGCACGCGGGTGGTGTCGTCGCCGTACGCCGCGATGCCGGTGTCGGAGGGCTGGCCGACGCCACGCAGGACGACCGAGAGGAACGTCGTCCCCTGGAGGGCGACGGGCTCGCCGGAGCCCTCGTAGACGGGGCGGTCGACGTACTCCACCCGCCAGCCTGGTGTCCCCGAGCCGCCGAGCTCGAGGACGACGCGGTCGTAGCCGTCCTCGTGCGAGGCGCGGACGTCGGTCAGCCCGAGCCCGTTGCCCGAGCCCTGACCGCCGTCGTCCGCCCGGAGCCCGGCCCCGAACGGGGGCGTGGCCCATCCGTGTGGATAGCGGGGAAGATCTGATTCACCCTGTGCACCAGACCTTCCCCGCTCTTCGCTGACGGCCACCCGCCAGTCGAACGCACCGCCCTGCCACGGCTTTCCGGGGATTCGAGGCGGGTGTGGCGGCCCTCCTCAACCACGGGTGTCGACGTGAGACCGCCGTACCCGCATAGCAAGCCTGTCGGCCGCCGAGCCGAGCGAACCAGCAAGCCGCGCACATCGCCCTGCCTCGACGGAGCGAGCCTCTAGTCTCCCGGAATGTCCTACGTGCTGGTGGAGCGCCCGGACCCGGCCGTCGCCGTGGTCACCCTGAACCGTCCCGAGCGGATGAACGCCATGTCGTACGACGTGATGGTGCCCTTCCGCGACGCGCTGCTCGAGCTGGGCCGGGACAACGCGGTGCGTGCCGTGGTCGTGACCGGGGCCGGCGCGGGGTTCTGCTCCGGCGCCGACCAGGAGTCGGCGGGGGTGCCGCCGGGCGTCGCGGGGCTGACCCGGCCGACGTACGCCCTGCGCGCCATGGAGGTGCTGGAGGACGTCGTGCTCACGATCCGGCGGCTGCACCAGCCGGTCATCGCCGCCGTCAACGGGGCCGCGATCGGTGGCGGGCTCTGCCTCGCGCTGGCGTGCGACCTCCGGGTCGCCGCCCCGGCGGCGTACTTCCGCGCGGCCGGGATCAACAACGGCCTCACCGCCAGCGAGCTCGGGCTGTCCTTCCTCCTGCCGCGAGCGGTCGGCTCCACCCGGGCCGCCGACATCATGCTCACCGGCCGCGACGTCACCGCCGAGGAGGCGGAGCGGATCGGTCTCGTCTCGTCGGTCGCGACCGACGTGGTCGGCGCCGCGGTCGAGATGGGGCAGCGGATCGCCGGCTTCTCCCAGCCCGGCATCGAGCTCACCAAGAGGTCGCTGCACGCCGGGCAGTCCGCGACCTCGATGGAGACCTACCTGTCGTCCGAGGGGATCGGCCAGCTCTACCTGCGGATGCTCACCGGGAACTTCGAGGAGGCGACGCTGGCTCGCAAGGAGGGCCGGGCACCGCGGTTCACCGACGACCGTCGAGCGCCATGAGGACGAGGGGCGAGATCTTGCCGAGGAACTCGGGCCGCGCCTCGCCGATCACCCGCCAGCCCCGGTGCTCGTAGACCCGCAGCGCGCGGTCGTGCACGGGCACGACGTCGAGCACCGGGATCCTCCCGGTCGACCGGATCCAGTCGACCGCGGTGTCGATCAGGCGACCGCCGACCCCGGTGCCGATCACGTCGAGGGCGACGAAGAGGACGGCCAGCTCGGCGAGGTCGTCGCGGCCCGCGCCGCGGACGAAGTCGTCGCGCAGCGGACCACCGAGCTCGTAGACCGCGACGTGGCCGACGACCCGGTCGTCGACCTCGGCGACCCAGGCCCGCTCCTCGCCGGGACGCACCAGGAAGTCCTCGACCGGGATGGGCAGCGGCCAGCGGATCGGGTACTGCGAGGACGGCTGCTGCTCGACGAGGACCTCGACGAGCGCCGGCAGGTCGTCGGGACGACGCTCCCGGACGAGCACCGTCACTCGAACTCCCCGTCGACGTACACCCAGCGTCCGGCGCGCTGCTCGAAGCGGCTGCGCTCGTGCTGCTCACCCGCCGCGCCGCCGACCTCGTACGACGCCACGAACTCGACCCAGTCGTCCGCCGCGGCGACGATGGTCAGCCCGGTCCAGGTCCGCCCGGGGTCGGGGGAGAGGTCGTCGGGGCGGGTCCGCGGGTGCCAGGTGCGGAAGACGTAGTCGCTGTCGCCCACGGCGTACGCCGCGTAGCGCGAGCGCATCAGCTCCTCCGGCGTCTCCGCGAGCGCCGCGCCGCGGTGGAGCCGCCCGCAGCAGGCGTCGTACGTCGCGCCGCTGCCGCACGGACAGGGCTGCTGGAGTGGTGGCACGGTCACAGAGTAGTAACCGGAGACGGGTCCCGCTTCTTGCCTGCCGGGCGTAGCGTGATCGCGTGACTTCCGCACCCACCATCGCAACGGTCGGCCAGCTCCGCGAGTCCGGCCACGTCCAGAAGCACTTGCGCCAGGAGATCCGCGACAACCTGCTCGAGGCCCTCCGCGAGGGCCGCGACCCGTGGCCGGGGCTGCACGGCTTCGAGGACACCGTCATCCCGCAGCTCGAGCGCGCGCTGATCGCCGGTCACGACATCGTGCTGCTCGGCGAGCGCGGCCAGGGCAAGACCCGCCTGCTGCGCACCATGGTCGGGCTGCTCGACGAGTGGACGCCGGTGATCTCCGGCTCCGAGCTCGGCGAGCACCCCTACGACCCGATCACGCATGCCTCCCAGGCCGCCGCTGCGACGTACGGCGACGACCTGCGCGTCTCGTGGAAGCACCGCGACGAGCGGTACGCCGAGAAGCTGGCCACCCCCGACACGTCGGTCGCCGACCTGATCGGCGACGTCGACCCGATGAAGGTGGCCGAGGGCCGGTCGCTCGGCGACCCCGAGACGATCCACTTCGGGCTGATCCCGCGCAGCCACCGCGGCATCGTCGCGATCAACGAGCTGCCCGACCTGGCGGAGCGGATCCAGGTCGCGATGCTCAACGTGATGGAGGAGCGCGACATCCAGATCCGTGGCTACGTGCTGCGGCTGCCGCTCGACGTGCTGGTCGTCGCGAGCGCCAACCCCGAGGACTACACCAACCGCGGCCGGATCATCACCCCGCTGAAGGACCGCTTCGGCGCCGAGATCCGCACGCACTACCCGACCGTGCTCGAGGACGAGGTGGCCGTGATCCGGCAGGAGGCCGACCTGGTCGCCGACGTCCCGGACTACCTCGTCGAGATCCTCGCCCGCTTCACCCGCAACCTGCGCGAGTCGACCTCGGTCGACCAGCGCTCCGGTGTCTCTGCGCGCTTCTCGATCGCCGGTGCGGAGACGATCGCGGCGGCCGCGCTGCACCGGGCGACCGTGCAGGGCGAGCCCGAGGCGGTCGCCCGGGTGGTCGACCTCGAGACCGCGGTCGACGTGCTCGGCGGCAAGATCGAGTTCGAGAGCGGCGAGGAGGGCCGGGAGGCCGAGGTGCTCACCCACCTCCTCCGCACCGCCACCGCCGAGACCGTCCGCCACCACTTCCGCGGCATCGACTTCGCGCTGCTGGTCGACGCGATCGAGTCCGGCGCGATGGTCACCACCGGCGAGCAGGTCACCGCCCGCGACTTCCTCACCGGCCTGCCGGTGCTGGGCGAGTCCGAGCTGTACGACGACGTGTGCGACCGGCTCGGCGCGACCAACGACGGCGCCCGGGCCGGTGCCATCGAGCTCGCGCTCGAAGGCCTCTACCTGGCCCGCAAGATCGGCAAGGACACCGACGGATCCGAGACGGTCTATGGCTGACGTCCACGTCGACGTCCGGGTCGCCGCCGGCTCCAGGGCCGGCGACCTGACCCCGACGTACGTCATCCCGCACCCGTGGACCGACGGCGGGATCGCCGTCGAGGGCGGCGGCACCGGAGCGCACCTGCTGCTGACCGCGGTCGCCTGCTGCGTCCTCAACGACGTCTTCCGCGAGG
Source organism: Nocardioides hankookensis (assembly GCF_042658885.1). Lineage (NCBI taxonomy): Bacteria > Bacillati > Actinomycetota > Actinomycetes > Propionibacteriales > Nocardioidaceae > Nocardioides > Nocardioides hankookensis. The sequence continues at coordinate 424,096 of NZ_JBHSRJ010000005.1, forward strand.
CGGAGCCGGGCATCCCGGTCGACGGGGTGCTGGTCGGCGCCAGCGGCGACTTCGACTCGGCGACCTGGTCGACGACCGCGATCGACTACGACGTCTCGGTCGACTCGTCCGAGGCCGGCGACGTGATCGCCCGCCTGCTGGAGACCGTGGACATCGTCGCGGAGATCCCGCGCGTCGTGCGGGGCGAGGTCACGGTGAGCCGACGATGAAGGACCGCACCCGCTTCAAGAGGTACGACGGTGGCGACCCGCTCGCCGCACCGGTCGACCTGAGCGAGGCGCTGGACGCGATCGGCGAGGACGTGATGGCGGGCTACTCGCCCGAGCGCGCGATGCGGGAGTTCCTGCGCCGCGGCGGCCGCGACCAGAGCGGCCTCGACGACCTGGCCCGTCGGGTCGCGGAGCGGCGCCGCGAGCTGACCCAGCGGCACAACCTCGACGGCACCCTCCAGGAGGTCCGCGAGCTGCTCGACAAGGCCGTGCTCGAGGAACGCAAGCAGCTCGCCCGCGACGCGATGATGGACGACGGCGACCGGGCGCTGCGCGAGATGCAGCTGGAGAACCTGTCTCCCAACACGTCCGCCGCGGTGAGCGAGCTCGCGTCGTACGACTGGCAGAGCAGCGAGGCCCGCGAGGCCTACGAGCAGATCAAGGACCTGCTCGGCCGCGAGCTGCTGGACCAGCGCTTCGCCGGCATGAAGCAGGCGCTCGAGAACGCGACCGACGAGGACCGCGCCGCCGTCAACGAGATGCTGGGCGACCTCAACGACCTGCTCGAGAAGCACCGCATGGGGGAGGACACCCCGGAGGACTTCCAGCAGTTCATGGACAAGCACGGCGACTACTTCCCGGAGAACCCGCAGGACATCGACGAGCTGCTCGAGTCCCTTGCCCAGCGCTCTGCGGCCGCGCAGCGGATGCTCAACTCGATGTCGGCCGAGCAGCGCCAGGAGCTGATGGAGCTCTCGGCCGGGGCTTTCGGCTCACCCGAGCTGATGAACGCGCTCGGCCGGCTCGACGACAACCTCCAGTCGCTGCGCCCCGACCTCGACTGGGGCGGCTCGGAGCAGATGGGCGGCGAGGAGGGCCTCGGCCTCGGCGACGGCACCGGCGTCTTCCAGGACCTCGCCGACCTCGACCAGCTCGCCGACCAGCTCTCGCAGGGGTACGGCGGCGCGCGGATGGACGACCTCGACCTCGACAAGCTCGCCCGCCAGCTCGGCGACCAGGCCGCCGTCGACGCCCGGATCCTGCAGCAGCTCGAGAAGGCGCTGCGCGACTCCGGCACCCTCAAGCGCGGCTCCGACGGCCAGCTGCGGCTCACCCCGAAGGCGATGCGCCAGCTCGGCAAGGCGCTGCTGCGCGACGTCGCGGAGCGGATGTCCGGACGCCAGGGCAACCGTGAGCTCCAGCGGGCGGGTGCTGCCGGTGACCTGTCCGGGGCGACCCGCCAGTGGGCGTTCGGCGACACCGAGCCGTGGCACGTGCCGCGCACGATGCTCAACGGCGTGCTCCGTCGTGCGGGGGACCCGACCGGGCCTCGGCTGTCGATCGAAGACATCGAGGTCCAGGAGACCGAGGCCCGCACGCAGGCCTGCGTCGCCCTGCTCGTCGACACGTCGTTCTCGATGGCGATGGACGGGCGCTGGGTGCCGATGAAGCGCACCGCGCTCGCGCTGCACACGCTGATCAAGTCGCGCTTCCGCGGCGACGACCTCCAGCTGATCGCCTTCGGGCGGCACGCCGAGGTGATGGACATCGAGCAGCTCACCGCGCTCGACGCGATGTGGGACAAGGGCACCAACCTGCACCACGCACTGCTGCTCGCCAACCGCCACTTCCGCAAGCAGCCGAACGCCCAGCCGGTGCTGCTGATCGTCACCGACGGCGAGCCGACCTCGCACCTCGAGCCCGACGGCGAGGTCTACTTCTCCTACCCGCCGCACCCGCTGACGGTGGCGTACGCCGTGCGCGAGCTCGACAACGCCATGCGGCTCGGCGCGCAGACGACGTTCTTCCGGCTCGGCGAGGACCCCGGCCTGGCCCGCTTCATCGAGCAGATGGCGGACCGCGTCGAGGGTCGCGTCGTCGCCCCGGAGCTCGACGACCTGGGTGCCGCCGTCGTCGGCTCCTACCTCGGCTCGCGCAAGGGTGGCAGCCGTGGCGGGTCCTACGAGGACGGGCCCTACCGCTCGGGCGGGTACGGCGGGTGGTTCGGCGGCGGTGGTCGCGGCTTCTGGGTGGGGGACTAGGCCGACCCCAGCATCCGTACCCGGTGGTCGAGGAGGGCCGCCAGGCCCGTCTCGAAACCCCGGCAGCGAGTGAAGCGGGTCCGCCTCAAGGCTGGTCGTCCCAGCCCATCGACCACGAGGGGCTGCCGGTCTCGCCGACCTCGTCGTCATCGTCGCTGTCGTCCACGTAGGAGCGCAGTGCCACGGGGTCGTAGTCGTCGCGGACCTCGAATCCCCAGTCGCGGAGCTGATCTGCGCTCGGCAGGACGTCGTCGAAGATGCCGGCGACCCGACCATCGGGGTGCCGCAGGCCCTCGACCTTGACGTCGCGCAACATCGCGTTGGCCGTCGCCCGATCCAGTCCCGTGGCCCGGCAGAAGTCGTCGATCATCAGCAGACCGCGGCCCACCAGCAGTGGCTTGTGCGCGCCTTCGGCCTCCATGTCGCCAGTGTGTCATCGACGCCGTGCCACGCTGATCCCATGAGCCGTGAGTCCATCGCCGAGATCGCCCTCGTCCTCGCCGACGTCGTGGAGCTGGGACAGACCCTCGACGACAGCGACCAGACCAACGCCCGGATCCTCGAGCTCGAGGTCGGTCGGGTGCTCGAGCACGGCGCCATCACGATCACGGAGACCGGGGACGGTCAGGTCGAGGTGAACCCGTCGCTGCTCGTCTCCGGCGCCAGTCGGCTGGTCGTCGCGGTCCTGGGCGCAGCGGCCGAGCGCGGCGTCGACCCGGCCGAGCTGCTGACGCGGGCGAAGGAGACGCTCAGGAGTTAGTCACTCGTGACGCCCGGGTCGCCACTCGTTGACGGGCCGGCGCTCCCAGTTGCCGCACGGCTTGGTCGACGTACGACGGACGCCCGCGCAGTCCGGCATCTCGTCGGGCTCGGAGAGCTCGTCGGTCATCAGGTCACGGATGAGCAGGCGGCGCTCCATGCGGTAGCCGTTGCGGGTGACGTGGCAGTCGCAGTAGACGCGGATGCGGGTCAGTCGTGCCTCGAGGGCGCTCGCGGTGGGGGACTTCACGTCGCGGAACCACTGCGACCACAGCAGGGTGCCGTCGCAGCCGACCTCCTCGACCCGGCGCGAGACGAAGCAGGCCAGGCACTCGTAGAGCCCCGGCTCGCTGCCGGGGTCGGCGATCATCTTCAGGTAGAGCTCGGCCTCGTCGGCCACCGACATCTCGGGCATGGCAGATGTCTACCCGCGACCGCCGACACCGGGGCTCCAGCGAGGGGTCAGCGCGGGTGCAGGATCGCGGCCAGCTCCTCGACGCCGTCGACGAGCCGGGTGCCGGGCCGGGCCCAGGCGGCGTTGGCGTCGACGGCGTGCACCGGCACCCCGGCGGGCAGCACGCCGGAGCCGACCAGCTCGTCCGCCAGCCGCTGGGCGCCGGGCCGGTCGTAGCCGCACGGCGCGCAGACGATGACGTCTGGCGCCGCCTCGTGCACCGACTCCCACGGGACCCGCTCCGACCTCGCGCCGGGCTTGCCCAGGAGGGCCTCACCGCCGGCGGCCGTGATCATCTCGGGCACCCAGTGGCCCGGCGCGTACGGCGGGTCGGTCCACTCGAGCAGCATCACCCGCGGCCGCGGCCGGCCGTCGACCCGGGACCGCACGGCGGCCAGCCGGTCGCGGAGACCGGCCACCAGGCCGGCGGCCTCGGGCTCGTGGCCGGTGGCCCGGCCGAGCACGACGATGGAGTCCAGGACCTCGTCGAGGGTGTGCGGGTCGATGGTCAGCACCTCGGCCCGGCAACCCAGGTAGGCCAGCGCGTCGTCCACGACCGAGACGTCGACCGCGCAGACGGCACACAGGTCCTGGGTGACGACCAGGTCGGCGTCCAGCTCGGCGAGTGCGTCGGCGGACAGGTGGTAGAGGTCCTCGCCACGCGACATCGCGCCCACGACGTACGCGTCGATCTCGGCGGGCGTCAGTCCCTCCGGCATCGCCGAGGTCGACACGACCCGCCGGCTCCGGGCCTCGGCGGGGAAGTCGCACTCGAAGGTCACGCCGACGACGTCGTCCCCGGCGCCGATGGCGAAGAGGATCTCCGTCGTGGAGGGGAGCAGGGAGACGATGCGCACCCCTCCACGATAGGAGCCGTCAGGCGACGGTCTTCAGCGCCAGCTTGGTCATCGAGATCGACGCGGGGATCGAGGGCGCCGTGGCGTCCATCGACATGGCGCCCGTGTAGACGATGAACTTGCCCTGGCGGGCGAAGAGCGAGTTGAAGACCGACGTCGAGGTCACGCCGGCCATCGTGCAGGTCGACTTCGTCTGGTAGCCCCAGCGCTCGTTGCCGAGGTTGAACTTGATCTTCTTCATCGAGCTCTTGCACTTCATGCCGCCGGTGCCGCCACCCCCGGTGCCGCCGCCGGCACCGCCGGGGCAGTCCTTCGAGTACGACGCGTAGCCGTGCAGGTACGCGATCGCGGCCTTCGTCGACGGGAACTTCATCGCGGTCGCGAAGACGCTCGGCCGGGCGCCCGTGATCAGGTAGGCGTCGGGGTCGCCGGAGGTGTAGTCGGGGGAGTACGACGCCGTGCGCTGGCTGGCGCCCTTGATCGGCTTGCCGGTCTTGCACTTCTTGCCCGGGCCGAGGACCTTGGCGGCCGACTCGTTCGCCGTCCCACCCTCGAGGTGCGGGTAGATCTTGGCGACGGCGCCGATGGACGGGACCTGCGCGGTCGCGGCCGCGGTGGCGGACGAGGAGACGGCAGGGACGATCAGGGCGGGGGCGACGAGCGCGATCAGCGCCCGGTTCAGCCAGCGGCGGTGCATGGGTCTTCTCCTTGGTTGGTGACCAGTGGTGTGGCCTCGTGTTCTGGATGTGGGAGCACGGTGTCGCGGACCACTTGAGGTCGACTGGGAGCCGACTGGGGGTCTCGATACGCTCGCTGCGCTCGCCACTCGACCACCGAGGAAAAGTTGAACGACGTCTCCGCGACCGTGCTGGTCCTGCTCGGCCTCGCTGGGCTGGCCGCCGGCTTCGTCGACGCCGTCGTCGGCGGGGGCGGGCTGATCCAGCTGCCGGCGCTGCTGCTCGGCATGCCGAGCGCCGCCCCCGTGCAGGTGCTGGCGACCAACAAGCTGGCCTCGATCTGCGGCACGTCCGTCAGCAGCGCGACGTACTACCGCCGGGTGCGACCGGACCCGCGGACGTTCCTGCCACTCATGGCGTTCGCGTTCGCCGGGTCGATCGCGGGCGCACTGGTCGCCAGCCAGATCCCGCGCGACGCGTTCGAGCCGATCGTGCTGGTGGCGCTGGTCCTGGTCGGCGGCTGGGTGCTCTTCCGGCCGACGCTCGGTGAGTCCACCGCGCTGCGCTTCTCCGGCCACCGGCACACGGTCGCGGCGATGGCCACCGGCCTGGTCATCGGCTTCTACGACGGGGCGCTCGGCCCGGGCACCGGCAGCTTCTTCGTGATCACGCTCGTCGGCCTGCTCGGCTACAGCTTCCTCGAGGCGTCCGCCAAGGCCCGGCTGGCCAACTGGGCCACCAACCTGGCTGCGCTCTGCGTCTTCGTGCCCCAGGGCGCGGTGGTGTGGAAGGTCGGCCTGGTGATGGGAGTCTGCAACCTCGTCGGCGGGTACGTCGGGGCGCGGACCGCCGTCGCCCGCGGCACGGCGTTCGTCCGCCTGTTCTTCATCGTCGTGGTCGCGGCGTTCATCGTCCGGATCGGCGGCGAGGTATTCGGGTTCTGGTCCTGACCGTGCATCGCTAGCCTCACCCCATGAGCGTTCTCGTCGACGTCGCAGACGTCCCGGCCCGGCTCGCGGAGTTCGACCGCGGCTACCTGCTCACCTCCCGTGACGGCCTGGTCAAGGCGGTCTCGGTCCGGGCGGTGCCCGAGGACGAGGGACTGCGAATCACCACGCCGGGCCGCGGATCGGTCGCCAACGTCGGCGCCAACCCCAACGTCACGCTGGTCTTCCCGCCGCTCGAGGACCCGGGCATGTCGCTGCTCGTCGACGGCACCGGCACCGTCGACGGCGAGGACGTCCTCGTCGCGCCCACCGGCGCCGTCCTGCACAAGCCGGTCGCATGAGCATCGCGCCCTACTGGGTCAGCGCCTTCCTCGACTTCGGCCCCGGCGATCTCGACCGCGGCATCGCGTTCTGGCGCGACGTCACCGGGTTCGAGGTCTCCGCGCCGCGCGGCGAGACCGACCAGTTCGCGACGCTCGTGCCGCCCGACGGCGACGACTACCTGCGCGTCCAGCACCTCGACGACGGCCCCGGACGCATCCACCTCGACCTGCACGTCGAGCAGCCGACGATCGCCGCCGAGGCCGCGGTCGAGCTGGGTGGGCACGTGCTGGTGCGGCACGAGGCGGGGTACGTCGTGCTGCGCTCGCCCGGTGGCCTGGTCTTCTGCTTCGTCGGCCACCCCGCCGCACGCCGACCGGCGGCCGCCACGTGGCCCGACGGGCACCGCTCCCAGGTCGACCAGGTCTGCCTGGACGTCCCGCCCTCGTCGTACGACGTGGAGGTGGCCTTCTGGCGCGGCCTCACCGGCTGGGACCTGACCGAGGTCGACGAGCGCGAGTTCGAGCGGCTCCAGCCGCCCGACTCCCACCCGCTGCGCTGGTTGGTGCAACGGCTCGACCACGAGCAACTGGCGGTGACCGCACACCTCGACCTGGCCACCGACGACCGCGACGCCGAGGTCGCCCGCCACGTCGCGCTCGGTGCGACGGAGGTGGCCCGGCACGAGTGGTGGACGGTGCTCACCGACCCCGTCGGCACGACCTACTGCATCACCCGGAGGCCGCCGCGATGAGCTCCACGTCCAGCCAGGCCGCCGACGAGCGGACGACGATCCAGGGCTTCCTCGACCACCACCGCGACGTGCTCCGCGGCAGGTGCCGCGGGCTCTCCGCCGAGCAGCTCGACACCCCGCTCCCGCCCGCGTCGATGACCCTCGGCGGGATGCTCAAGCACCTGGCCTACGTCGAGAACTGGTGGAGCGTCGGAGTGCTCCGTGGCGAGGACCCCGGCGAGCCGTGGGCGTCCGTCGACTGGGCCGCGGACGGCGACTGGGACTGGCACTCCGCGGCCGACGACTCGCCCGAGGAGCTCTGGGCGCTCTACGAGGCCGAGGTCGCCCACGCCGACCGGATCTACGCCACGGTCGACCTCGACGACCTGGCCGAGCGGGCCAACCGGCGTACCGGTGAGCGCGCCAACGTGCGGTGGATCCTGATGCACCTGGTCGAGGAGTACGCGCGCCACAACGGCCACGCCGACCTGATCCGGGAGTCGATCGACGGGACGGTGGGCTAAGCCCTTGCGCGACGTACCCCGCGTGGTGTGGGCGTTGGCGGCGGGCCGGTTCGTCGGCTCGATGACGGCGTTCCTGATGCTCTTCCTGACCCTCTACCTCACCGGCCCGCGCGGGCTGCCGATCGCGACCGCCGGGCTCGTCGCCGGGGCGTCCGGCCTGGGCCTGCTGGTGGGCAGCTTCACCGGAGGACGGTGGGGCGACCTGTTCGGCCACCGGCGGGTGCTGCTCGGCGCCTCGACCGCGGGCGGGCTGGGCGTGATGGCCGTCCCGCTCCTGCCCGTGTGGGCGCTGGCGTGCGGGCTGCCGGTCTTCTCCTACCTCGCGGCGACGGCGGGTGTCTCGACCGGCGCGCTGGTCGCGCTCGCGGTGCCTCGCGGCGACCGGCGTACGTCGGTGGCGATCGGGAGGGCGGCCTCCAACGCCGGGTTCGTCATCGGGCCTCCGCTCGGTGCCCTCGTCGTCACGCACAGCTACGAGGCGCTGTTCCTGGTCGACGGAGCCCTGACCGTCGTCGTGGCCTGGGTGGTCGCGGCCTTCCTGCCCCGCGACGCCCCGCTCTCGACCACGCCTTCGGGGGCGCCCGGCGTGTGGCAGGCGCTCCGGGCCGACCGGCCGCTGGTCACGCTCCTGGTGGCCGTCGTCCTGGTCGACCTCGTCTACCGGCAGCTCTACACGACCCTGCCCGTCCACCTGCGCGACGAGGGCCAGCCGGTCGCGCTCTACACGGCGCTGGTGGCGACCGGCTCGGCACTGATCCTGCTCCTCGAGGTGCCGGTCGCGATCGCCCTGCGGCGGCGCTCGGCGTACCCCGTCATCGCCGGTGGCTACGCGCTCGTCGGGGTCGGTACGGCGATGTTCGGGCTGCCCGTCACGGTGGTGTCCGCGATGCTCGCGATGGTCGTCCTGACGGCCGGCGAGATCCTCTACAAGACCACCGCGACCGCGCACGTCCTCGACGCGGCGCCGGAGCACCTCGTGGGGCAGTACCAGGGTCTCTACACCGGTGCCGCGACCAGCGGCACGCTGCTCGCCGGCCCGGTCGGCGGCGCCGTCTACGCGGTCGCGCCCGGCGCGCTCTGGCCGCTGTGCGGGCTCGCCTGCGTGCTCGCGGCCGGGCTCGTGCTCAGCTCGCGCCGGCGAAGCCTGGCAGCGACTCGGTGAGGATCTGGCGGAACGGTGCCTCGCACTCGAGCTGGCAGAGCACGCCCAGGCCGGCCAGCCAGGTGCGGTGGATGAGCAGGTAGGACGGGGGCAGGTTGAGCTTGAGGCCGACCAGGTTGACGGGGTCGCGCGGGTCGTTCATGCGGGCGGCCTGGGCGCGCATCCACTCCCGGGAGAACTGGAAGCGCTCGACCTTCGTCGGCTCGACGAACGGCCCCAGGTAGGCGAGCAGCTGCTCGGGGTCGACCTTGATCCGGTCCTTGATGAAGCCCTCGCGCCGTAGCCCCTCGACGAGCTCGTCCTGGTCCTCGTCGGCGGCGACCCGGAGCAGCCGGCCCATCGCCTCCGGGAGGCCGTTCTCGGGCAGTCGCGCGACGGCACCGAAGTCGAGGACTCCCAGCCGTCCGTCAGCCAGCACCCGGTAGTTGCCGGGGTGCGGGTCCGCGTGCAGCATCCCGGTGCGGGCCGGCCCGGAGAAGAGGAACCGGACGAACAGCTCGCCGTAGTGGTCGCGCTCGGCCTGGCTGCCGTCGGCGATGACCGCCGCGAGCGAGGCCGGGCTGTCCAGCCACTCGGTGACCAGCGTCGTGGGTCCGACGTCGACGACGTCGGGCACCACGATGTCGGGGTCGTCGCGGAAGGCCGCCGCGAAGGCGCGCTGCGCATCGGCCTCGAGGTCGTAGTCGAGCTCGTCCTGCGCGCGGGCCTGGAGCTCCTCGATCAGCGGCTTGAGCTCGACGCCCGGCACGAGCGGCCCGATCGTGCGGGCCAGCCGGGAGAGCTGGCGCAGGTCGGATCGCAGCGCCTCGCCGGCGCCGGGGTACTGCACCTTGACGGCCACCTCGCGGTCATCGACCCAGCGACCGCGGTGCACCTGGCCGATCGAGGCGGCGGCGGTCGGGCCGCCGTCGAGCCAGACCAGCCGCTCCTTCCAGTCCGCGCCGAGGTCACGGGCCAGGATCTCGCGCACCGTCGCCGTCGGCATCGGGGGAGCGGCGTCCTGGAGCCGGGTGAGCTGCTCGCGATACGGACCGGCGAGCTCCTCGGGGAACGCCGCCTCCATCACCGACAGCATCTGGCCGAACTTCATGGCTCCGCCCTTGAGCTCGCCCAGGGTGCGGAAGAGCTGCTCGGCGGTGCGCTGCTGGATCTCGCTCATCACGGCGTCGGCGGGCTTGCCGCCGATCCGCTTGCCGAAGCCGATCGCGCTGCGCCCGGCGTACCCGATCGGCAGGGCGGCGAGCCTCGCCGTCCGTGCCACGGCCTTGCGGGGCAGCTCGGTCATGCCTCCAGTCTGACAAACGGCCCCAGCACGGCCGACCTGGTGCGGGCCGGTCTACCGGGAGTCGACAGTGTGGCCTTCTTGCCGGTGACCGTGGGCGCGCCGATCGTCACCGTGACGGGGCCATGGGCCTGCACGGCGCTGCCGTTGGTCACCAACCGAGCAGGGTGGCGGAGTCGGTGCCGCGGGTGTCCGGCTCGTCGGCAGCCGCGGCGAAGGCGGACAGCGCCACGACGAGCTCGTGCCGGCCGGCGATCGGCATCGCCCGCACGATCTCCTCGATCGCCGTACGACGTCGGGAAGTGACCTCCTGTACCAGGCGCCGGCCCGAGGCGCTGGTCTCGATCACCACCTCGCGGCGGTCCTGGTCGTTCTCGCGCCGATCCGCGTAGCCGCCGGCGACGAGGCGGTCGACCGCGCGCAGCGCCGTCGACGGGCCGACCCCCAGACGGCCGGCGAGGTGGTTGAGCCGGGTCGGCCCATGACTCTCCAGTACGACGAGGGTGCGGAACTGGCCGAGCGTGACACGCTCCTCGACGTCGGCGAGAGACCGTGCGGAGACACCGACCAACGCCCGGGACGCGGTGAGGAGGGCGCTCACGAGCAGGTCGACAGCCTCGGCCGGAGCCTCGTCGGGGGTGTTCACGAGATGGTCTCCGTTCTGGTTGCTCGCTGCAATCGTTGCATAATGCAATTCATATGTCCGACGCCCCGCCGACCACCCCGCCGATCCCCACCGCCGACCCGCTGTCCACCCGTGCCCTGCGCACGGCCAGGGGGTGGGATGCCCGACACTGGCTCCGTGAGTCCGACGGCGGTTTGCTCGCACTGGCCCTCCTCGTCGGTGCAGGAGCGGCCGGACTCGCGATCGTCTTCCGGTTGCTCATTCACCTCTTCACCGAGCTGCTCTCCGGTCACGCCGACTACGCCGCCGACCCCGGCGCCGACAACCACTGGGTGCCCTGGCTCGGGCCCTACTTCGTGCTCCTCGCGCCGGTGGCGGCGGGACTCGTCTACGGCCCGCTGGTGCGCTACTTCGCGCCCGAGGCGCGCGGGCACGGCGTACCCGAGGTGATGTACGCCGTCGCTCAGCGCGGCGGTCGGATCCGACCGCAGGTCGCCGGGGTCAAGGCGCTCGCGTCCGCGCTGTGCATCGGCGGCGGAGGCTCGGTGGGCCGTGAAGGACCGATCGTGCAGATTGGCTCGGCCCTCGGCTCGACCCTCGGCGGGGTGGCCAGGCTGTCCGAGGCGCGGCTCCGCGTGCTGGTCGCCTGCGGTGCGGCCGGCGGCATCGCGGCTACGTTCAATGCGCCTCTGGCCGGCGTGTTCTTCGCGATGGAGCTGATCCTCGCCGACTTCGCCGCCCAGTCCTTCGGGATGGTGGTCCTGGCCGCGGTGACCAGCAGCGCCATCGCCCGCGCTGCCCTCGGGGACGAGCCGTTCCTGGCACTCCCCGACTTCGTCCTCGCGCACCGGTGGGAGTTCGTCCTCGTCGCGGTGCTCGGTGCCCTCGCCGGCGTCGTCGGGGTGGCGTTCACCAGGATCCTCTACGCGATCGAGGACCTCTGCGACCGGGTGTGGCGCGGGCCGGAGTGGCTCCGGCCGGCCGTGGGCGGCCTGGCGCTCGGGGCGCTGCTGCTCGCGCTGCCGGAGATGTACGGCGTCGGCTACCCCGTCCTCGGCAACGCGGTCGACGGGCGGTACGCCGTGGGCTTCCTGCTCGTCCTGCTGGTCGGAAAGATGATCGCGACCAGCCTCACCATCGGCATCGGCGGCAGCGGGGGTGTCTTCGCGCCCAGCCTGTTCCTCGGCGCCATGCTCGGCGCCGCCTTCGGTGAGGTGGCCGGCCGGTTCTCCGGCGGCGACGTCTCGCAGGTCGGCACCTATGCCCTGATCGGGATGGGGGCGGTCTTCGCGGGCTCGGCCCGGGCGCCGATCACCGCAGTCGTGATCCTCTTCGAGCTCACGGGCGAGTACTCGATCATCCTGCCGATGATGGTCGCCATCGTGCTGGCGACCGGCGTAAGCCATCGGCTCAGCGCCGACACCATCTACACCCTGAAGCTGCGTCGACGCGGGATCGATCTCGCCCGGCCAGAGCTCATCCGCCCGACCCGTCGGATCGCGGACCTGATGGTGCCCGTGCCCGAGCCTGTCCGCGAGGGCGAGCGGCTCGTCGACGTCGCAGACCGCCTCGCCGCGTCGGGCGCCGGCGTGCTGCCGGTCGTCGACGCCGCCGGCGTGTTCCGGGGGACGGTCACCGCGCGCTCGGCGGCCCAGCAGCTGGCGTCCGGCAGCCACGACGCCGACCCGGTCTCGCTCGTGGCCGGCTGGACGGTGCGGCTGCGATCCGACGAGACCCTGGCGGACGGCCTGGCCGCGTTGGAGCGCAGCGGAGCGGCCGCAGTGCCGGTGCACGGTCCGGTCGGGTCGGACGCCGAGGACGAGGTCGTCGGGTGGCTCACCTACCAGGCCACGCTGGCGGCACCCGCACTCCGTTAGTGACCCGCCTAGCTGGAGGGCATCGGCTTGAACGGGCGGACCTCCTGCGGCCAGCCGCATCCCTCGGCGACCCGGCCGGCCCACATCTTCGCGGTCTCGTCGTCGGGCACGCTGATCACGCAGAAGCCGCCGAGGTACTCCTTGGTCTCGGCGTACGGTCCGTCGGTGATGGTCACGGTGCCGCTGGTGGCGTCGGCGCTGAAGGCCCGGTCGACGTCCTCGTCGAGCCCGCCGCCGAAGACCCACACGCCGGCCGCCTTCATCTCGTCGACCACGGCCATGGAGGTCGGACCGCGCGAGATGAACCACTCCTCGGTGTGGTCGCCGACCCACTGCTGGTTGAAGAAGATGAGGTACTCGGTCATGTCTGCTCCTCGTGCCGGTAGCGGGCCCGGTGCCCGTCTCTACCCGTTCCACGAACGGGTAGAGACGGATACGACATCCGTCAGGCGGGGAACTTCACGCCGGTGTTGGCGTGGCAGCGGTAGCCGAACGGGTTCTTCGCCAGGTACTGCTGGTGGTGGTCCTCCGCGTAGAAGTACGGCGTCTCGCTCGCCGGGCGGATCTCGGTGGTGATGTCACCGAGGCGCCGGCGCTTCAGCTCGTCGCCGTACACCTTCGTCAGCTCGCGGGCGACCTGCTCCTGCTCGGGAGTGGTCCAGTAGATCGCCGAGCGGTACTGCGTGCCGACGTCGTTGCCCTGGCGGAAGCCCTGGGTCGGGTCGTGGACCTCGAAGAAGGTCTTCACCAGGTCGGCGAAGGACACCTTCGACGGGTCGAAGACGATCCGCACGGCCTCGGTGTGGTTGGTGCGGCCGGAGCAGACCTCCTCGTACGACGGGTGCTCGGTCGTGCCGCCGGCGTACCCGACCGACGTCGACCAGACGCCCGGGACCTGCCAGTAGATCTCCTCGGCGCCCCAGAAGCAGCCGAGGCCGAAGAACGCCACCTCGAAGCCCTCGGGGACCTCGTCGGTGACCAGGGGTGCGTCCAGGACGCGGTGCTTCTCGGGCAGCGGGAAGTTGCGCTCGCTGCGGCCGGCCAGGGTCTCGTCGGGGGCGAGCATCTGGGCCTTGCGGGTGAGGAACACGGGTTCTCCTTCTTTCGGAGTGATGATGCACAGTCTGTAACAACGGTGGTCGCCGTGGCGTTCCCGGTTCGGGCGCCCCGGGCGGAGGTCAGGGAGAGACCCAGCCGTCGTCCATGTGCCCCTTGACCAGCACCTCCTGGAAGTCGTGCCAGGTGCCGTCGGTCGGGTCCCCCGGGTCGGTCGGCTCGTCCCAGTGGGTGCCCGGCAGCTCCTGGCGCGTGACCGGGAAGCCGAGGTCGTCCAGGTCGTCCAGCTCGGCGTCCACCCCCGCCTTCGGGTAGGTCTCGTCGTCGGTGTGGAGCAGGTGGAAGATGGGGAACCGCCACGACGCCCGGGCTGCGTCGGCGACCGTGGTGCCGTTGTCGCGGAAGGGCGAGGTGTTCATCGCCAGCACCCCGGCGAACCGCTCGGCGTGCAGGAAGGCCGTCCGGTAGGCCAGGTCGCCGCCGGAGGAGTAGCCGCCCAGGACCACGCGGTGCGGATCGATGTCGAAGTGCGCGCGCAGGCTGTCGACGGTCGCGAGCACCCGATCCGGCCCGGTCGACATCGACCAGCAGCCGCCCTCAGCCCCGTCCGGCACGATCGCGATGTAGTGGTAGCCCCAGTAGTCCGCTGCGCCCCAGATGTCGCCGTGGTCGCCGCCGCAGCCGTGCAGCCAGATCAGCACCCCGTAGGGCTCGTCGCTCCCGTTGTCCGGCACGTAGACCCAGTACGAGCCGGACGCGTCGGTGTAGGGAACCTCGGTCCCGCGTGCCACGTCGAGCGGTGCGCACATCGCGGTGCCGCAGAGCGAGCCGCCGGACGAGCCCGCGACGGTGATGCGGGCGAGGACCCGGCAGTTGTTGCGCTCCGACCGCTCGCGGAGCCGCTGGCCACCGTCCGCGCAGGCGCGCACGGCGTACTTGCCGGGGCGGAGCCTCGCGGTCGACACGTCGACCCGCACGGAAGCCGACCGGCCCGCCGCCAGCCGGCGCACCGCGAGCGACCCCAGCACGACCGCGCGGCCCGACCGCACTGCCGTCAGCCGGACGACCGACCGGTCCGCGGCCCGAGCTTGGGGGCCGCGGAGGTTGACCACCACGACGCGGCCGGTGATCCGGGTCCCGTCCAGCTGCGCCGAGCCTCGCGCGACCACGAGGTCAGGCTGGCGCGCGCCCGCCTGGCCCTGCGCCGGCTGGACCGGCGCCAGGAGCAGCCCGAGGAGGAGGCCCACCGAGAGGGCCAGAGCGCGGCGCACCAGACGAGTGTCCCGCGCTCAGGTCGTCCGGTCCACGTAGAGGTCCAGGTGGCCGCACTCCCCGCAGCGCCACGCCGACGGCCTGGCAGGCGCTGCAACGCGGATCGGTCATGGCCGGAGCGTACGTCGGCGGGGTGGTTTCGAGGCTCGCTCCGCTCGCACCTCAACCACCGCCCACGGTGGTTGAGGTGCGAGGAGCGCCAGCGACGAGCCTCGAAACCACCACTCCCAGGACACCGTCTAGCCTCGGAGGATGAGCGAGCAGCAGCACAGGAACAAGTCTGGTTTCGAGACGCGTGCGATCCACGCGGGGTACGAGCCGGACGCGGCGACGGGGGCGGTCATCCCGCCGATCTACGCGACCAGCACCTACAAGCAGGACGGCGTGGGTGGACTGCGCGGCGGCTACGAGTACAGCCGCTCCGCCAACCCGACCCGCACCGCGCTCGAGGGCAACATCGCGGCGCTGGAGGAGGGCGAGCGCGGCTTCGCGTTCGCCTCCGGGCTGGCCGCCGAGGACACCCTGGTCCGGGCGCTCTGCAAGCCCGGTGACCACGTGGTGATCCCGGACGACGCGTACGGCGGCACCTTCCGCCTCTTCGACAAGGTCGAGAAGGTGTGGGGGCTCGAGCACAGCCCGGCGCCGGTCTCCGACCTCGAGAAGGTCGCCGCCGCGGTCCGCCCCGGCGAGACGCGGCTGGTCTGGGTCGAGACGCCGACCAACCCGCTGCTCAACATCGGTGACATCGAGGCCCTCGCGGCGATCGCCCACGACGCCGGCGCCCTGCTGGTCGTCGACAACACCTTCGCCTCGCCGTACCTCCAGCAGCCGCTGACCCTCGGTGCCGACGTCGTCGTGCACTCGACGACCAAGTACTGCGGCGGCCACTCCGACGTCGTCGGCGGCGCGATCGTCGTCAAGGACCTCGACCTCGCCGAGAAGGTCACCTTCCACCAGAACGCCATGGGCGCCGTCGCCGGCCCGTTCGACTCGTGGCTGACCCTGCGCGGGCTCAAGACCCTGGCGCTGCGGATGGACCGGCACTGCGACAACGCCGAGCGCGTCGTCGACTTCCTGACCAGCCACCCGAAGGTCGGCGAGGTCATCTACCCCGGGCTCGAGACGCACCCCGGCCACGAGGTCGCCCAGCGCCAGATGAAGAGGTACGGCGGGATGGTGTCGTTCCGCGTCACCGGCGGCGAGCAGCACGCCCTCCAGGTGTGCGAGCGCACCGAGGTCTTCACGCTCGGTGAGTCCCTCGGCGGCGTCGAGTCGCTCATCGAGCACCCCGGTCGGATGACGCACGCGAGCGTCGCGGGCACCGACCTCGAGGTCCCGGCGGACCTGGTCCGGCTCAGCGTCGGGATCGAGACCGCCGAGGACCTGGTCGCGGACCTCGAGCGTGCGCTGGACTGACGTCGCTATGGGTACGTTGTCGCCGTGAGCAACGACGCTGACGGGCCCGCCGAGGTGCCCCACGAGCCCGTCACCCCGCGGCGCCGGCTGCCCGCCATCGCCCGCCGGCACCGTCCGCCGACGGAGGCCGAGGAGCGGGAGGAGCGGGAGGAGCGCCTCGCGGCGCGGCTCGCGCACCAGTTCACCCAGCTCCGCGACGAGCGGCAGGCAGCGCTCGACATGCCGGCGGTCCCGGGCGGCGCGGCGGCGACCGGACGCGCCGGTGTCCCGTGGGGCGTCGACCTGGCCGCGGCCTGGGCGTGGCGCTTCCTGGTCATCGTCGCCGCGGCCGCCGTCATCTTCACGGGGATCGGCTTCCTGTCGGTCGTCGTGCTCCCGGTCGTGATCGCCCTGCTGATCACCGCGTTGGTCATCCCGATCGTCGACCTGCTGGTCCGCATCGGCGTGCCGCGCGGCCTCGCGGCACTGGCCGTCGTGATCTCGGGGATCGCGCTGGTGGGGCTGCTGCTGACCCTGGCCGGCCAGCAGATCGCGACCGGCGCCACCGACCTGGCCGACCAGACGGTCGCCGGCCTGGACGAGATCAAGGACTGGCTGAAGAACGGGCCGCTGCACGCCAGCGACTCCCAGATCAACGACTACATCGACCGCGCGCAGGACGCCATCACCGAGCAGTCCCAGGGCGGCGAGGTGGTCGGCCGGATCACCGAGGTCAGCACCGCGGTCGGGCACGTCTTCGCCGGGTTCTTCATCGTGCTGTTCTCGACCTACTTCTTCCTCGCCGACGGCGAGCGGATCTGGGCCTGGCTGGTGCGCCTGTCGCCGCGCGCGGCCCGCGGCCACGTGGACAGCTCGGGACGGGTCGCCTGGATCTCGCTGACCCAGTTCGTGCGGGCCACCGTGATCGTCGCCCTGACCGACGCCATCGGGATCGCGGTCGGCGCGGCCGTCCTCGGGGTGCCGTTCGTGCTGGCGATCGGTGTCCTGGTCTTCCTCGGCGCGTTCGTGCCGCTGGTCGGTGCGACCGTCGCCGGCGCGGTCGCCGTGCTCGTCGCCCTGGTCGCCAACGGTCCGATCACCGCGCTGCTGATGCTCGCGGTGATCATCGGGGTGCAGCAGCTGGAGGCGCACGTGCTGCAGCCGTTCCTGATGGGCCGCTGGGTCTCCGTGCACCCGCTCGCGGTGATCCTCGCGATCGCCGCCGGTGTGCTGATCGCGGGGGTCGCCGGAGCGCTGGTCGCGGTTCCGATCGCGGCTGCCGTCAACGCCGTGGTCCAACACCTGGCGGCGTACACGAGTCCGGGCGACGACCCCGTGGAGGAGCTCGCGGAGGACTACGAGGAGACGGGGGAGACGGTCGAGGTGGAGGATGAGTGACGTGCCCCAGACAGTCCCGAGCGTGAGCCTCGCCGACATCGAGGCGGCGCGCGAGCTGCTCGCGGGCGTCGCGATCGTGACACCGATGGAGGAGTCCCGCTGGCTGTCCGCGCTGGCGGGCGGGCCGGTGTCGCTCAAGTGCGAGAACCTCCAGCGCACCGGGTCGTTCAAGGCTCGCGGCGCCTACACCCGGATCTCACGGCTCTCCGAGGACGAGCGCGCGCACGGCGTGGTCGCGGCCTCCGCCGGCAACCACGCCCAGGGTGTCGCGCTCGCCGCGCAGCTGCTCGGCATCAGGTCGACCGTCTTCATGCCCGAGGGTGCGCCGATCCCTAAGGAGAAGGCGACCCGCGCGTACGGCGCCGACGTGGTCTTCCACGGCCGCTACCTCGAGGACGCGCTGGTGGAGGCGCACGCCTTCGCCCGCGACACCGGGGCGGTCCTCATCCACCCCTTCGACCACGTCGACATCGTCGCCGGGCAGGGCACGGCCGGCCTGGAGATCCTCGACCAGGCCCCCGACGTCGAGACCGTGCTGGTGCCGACCGGTGGCGGTGGGCTCCTCGCGGGCATCGCGATCGCGATCAAGGCGCTGCGTCCGGGCGTGAAGGTCATCGGGGTGCAGGCCGAGGGTGCCGCGGCGTACCCGGGCTCGCTCGAGGAGGGCTGCCCGGTGCCGCTGCCGTCGATGAGCACGATGGCCGACGGCATCGCGGTCGGCCGGCCGGGGGACATCACGTTCGCCGCCGTGCGCGACCACGTCGACGAGATCATCACCGTCTCCGAGGACGCCCTGGCCCGCGCGGTGCTCGCCACGCTCGAGCGGGCCAAGATGGTCGTCGAGCCGGCCGGGGCGGCGGCCGTCGCGGCCCTGCTCGAGAACCCGACGGCCTTCACCACGCCCGCGGTCGCCGTGCTCTCCGGCGGCAACATCGACCCGCTGCTGCTCGGCAAGGTGATCCGGCACGGCATGGCCGCCGCCGGTCGCTACCTCAACCTCCGGGTCTGCATCCCGGACACGCCGGGCGGGCTGGCGCACCTGCTCGCCGAGATCAGCGCCGCCGGCGCCAACGTGCTCGAGGTCGCCCACGAGCGGATCTCGCCGACGCTGCACGTCGACGAGGTGGAGGTGCGCCTGCAGCTCGAGACCCGCGGTGAGCCGCACGCCCAGCAGGTGCTCGCCCGCCTGGACGAGCACGGCTACCGCGTCTTCGAGTAGATGCCGACCCGGCGCCAGTTTGCAGACGTCCCTGCAAACTGGCGCCGGGTCGCGTGCAAACTGGCGCCGGGTCGGCGGGGTGGGGTCACCCCGTGAAGGGCACCGCGTCCACGATGACGACCTGGAGCTCCTTGCCGTTCGGCGCCTCGTAGGTGACGGTGTCGCCCTTCGAGGAGCCGAGGATGGCGGAGCCGAGCGGCGACTGCGGCGAGTAGACCTTGAGGCCGCCGGCGGCGTCCTCCATCTCGCGGGCGCCGAGCAGGAACGTCTCGGCGTCGTCGTCGGAGTCGCCGACGAACTTGTAGGTGACCTTCATGCCGGGCTCGACGACGCCGTCGTCGGCCGGGGTCTCGCCGACCTCGGCGCGCAGCAGCATGTCCTCGAGCTGGCGGATCCGGCCCTCGAGCTTGCCCTGCTCCTCGCGGGCGGCGTGGTAGCCGCCGTTCTCCTTGAGGTCGCCCTCGTCGCGAGCGGCGCTGATGCGGGCGATGATCTCCTGGCGGACGGGACCCTTGAGGTCCTCGAGCTCCTGGGTGAGCTTGTCGTACGCGTCCTGGGTGAGCCAGATCTTGCCGTGCGCCTGTGCCTGCGTCATGGGGTAACTCCTGCTTTGCTTCGAGGTACGGCGGAGTCGATCCGCCGTATCGTCGGTGGGTGCCCCGCACGAGATGCCGGTAAACGACAGGTGCGCTGATCGGGGTATGGGCGATCGCGCCGGGCCGTCCTCGACGGCCCTGCGGGGAGCGTCAGACCGGGAAGTCTAACAACAGGTGGGTCAGCGGGGGCGGTTCTGGCCGGGGGCGGTGCACCCCAGGAGCTCGACCGACGTGGCCATCCGCTCGGTGCGCACGGTCTGGTCGCTCCGGCCGTCGGTGGGCGCGAAGACCAGCTCGCCGACCACGGTGTGGTCCTCGGCGTACGCCCGCAGCGTGCAGCTCGCGGCGACCCCCTCGCGCAGCCGGACCTCGACGGTCGCCGCCGCGTGGTGCTGGTCGACGATGTCGTAGCCGACCAGGTCGGAGCGCACGTCCGGGGTGGACTGGTCCCAGATCGTCCAGCCCAGCCAACCCAGGAACGCGGCGATGACGACCACGCACGCCGCGACCAACGTACGGCGCCGCCAGGGTGCCGGCGCGCCGTACCGGTCGGCGAGGTCGGTCGGCTGGCTCACCCCGGAATCCTCCCATCTACGATTGCCACGTGACCCAGCAGCCCCGCGCCGGCCTCCGGCTCATGCACGTGCACGCCCACCCCGACGACGAGTCGAGCAAGGGCGCCGCCAGCACCGCCATGTACGTAGCCCAAGGTGTCGACGTCCACGTCGCGACCTGCACCGGCGGCGAGCGCGGCTCGATCCTCAACCCCAAGATGGACCGTCCCGAGATCCTCGAGAACATCACCGAGATCCGGCGCCAGGAGATGGAGCGGGCCCGCGACATCCTCGGCATCCGTCAGGACTGGCTCGGCTTCGTCGACTCCGGCTGGCCCGAGGGCGACCCCAAGCCCCCGCTGCCCGAGGGCTGCTTCGCGCTGGTGCCGATCGAGGAGGCCGCGGCGCCGCTGGTCAAGCTGATCCGCGAGTTCCGGCCGCACGTCCTGACGACGTACGACGAGCGCGGCGGCTACCCGCACCCCGACCACATCAAGTGCCACGAGATCAGCGTCTACGCCTTCGAGGCGGCCGCCGACCCGGAGCGCTACCCCGAGCTCGGGGAGCCGTGGCAGGTGCTCAAGCTCTACTACCACCACTCGTTCAACAAGGCCCGGATCCAGGCGATCCACGACGCGATGGTCGCCCACGGCCTGGAGTCGCCCTGGGAGGAGCGGCTCAAGGAGTGGAAGGACGAGCCCGAGTGGGAGGCCCGGGTGACCACCCGGGTGCCGTGCTCGGACTACTTCGGGGTCCGCGACCAGGCGCTGCTGGCCCACGCGACCCAGATCGACCCCGACGGGTTCTGGTTCGCCATCCCGCGCGAGATCCAGGTCGACACCTGGCCGACCGAGGACTTCGAGCTGGTGAAGAGCTTCGTGGACTCCGCGACCCCGGAGGACGACCTCTTCGCGGGCATCGTCGACCCCCAGGCCGTGGTGATCGACTGAGCGCCGTCGCGAGCGGCGCGATGGGCGTGCGATGACAAGGCGCCGGAGCGATGGCATACCCGATCGTCTTTCGAGCGACGGAAACGCTGTCAGCGTGCGTCCAGCGCGTCGCGTAGCAGGTGCTGAGTCGGTCGCCGCGGCCTGGTGAGAGACTGTCGTCATGCAGGTGCTGACCGTCCTTCCGCAGGTCCTCTCGTTCGTCGACGACGTGCCGGAGGCCAACGACGTCAAGGCCGGCTGGGTGGCGTTCGCGATCTTCATCGGCCTGATCCTGGCCGTCGCGTTCCTGGGCTGGAGCCTGGTCAAGCAGCTGCGCAAGGTGGACGCCGCCGAGGAGGCCGGGCTCTACGACCCGTCCGACCGCAAGCCGGTCCCGATGCCCGAGCAGACGCCGGCCACGGCGCGCACGGAGCAGGACCCCGCCGACACGGTCTGAGGTCCTACGATGCCTCCATGGCGGGAGTGGGGGCAGCGCCGGGACCTCGGGGACGGCCGCCGAGCATGGCCGACGTGGCCGCCCTGGCGGGCGTGTCGCACCAGACGGTGTCGCGGGTCCTCAACGACGCCTCCCTGGTGAAGGAGGCGACCCGGGCCCGGGTCCTCGACGCCATCCACGAGCTCGGCTACCGCCGCAACTCCGCGGCCCGCTCGCTCGCGACCAACCGGTCCGGCCGGATCGGGATGATCTCGGCGCACCTCGCCCTGCACGGGCCGAGCATGATCGCGGTCGCGGTCCAGGAGGCCGGCCACGACGCGGGCTACGACGTCTCGCTCGTCGGCGTCTCGGACTTCGCGCCCGAGTCGCTCCAGGGCGCGGTCGACCGGTTGCTCGACGAGGCGGTCGAGGCCCTCGTCGTCGCCGTCGCGCACCGCGACTCGATGGAGCGTGCGCTCTCGCTCGACCTCCCGGTCCCGATGGTGCTCGTCCAGGGGGTCAGCGCCGGGCAGGCCCTGGCCGCCGGCATCGACCAGGTGGCGGGGGCCCGACTGGCCACCGAGCACCTGCTCGACCTCGGCCACCGGCACGTCGCCCACGTCACCGGCCCGCTCGAGTGGGTCGAGGCCGGCCAGCGCCGGGCCGGCTGGCACGACGCCCACGAGCGGCGCCAGCTGCTCCCCGGTCCCGAGCTGGCCGGCGACTGGTCGGCGGGCAGCGGCTACCGCGCCGGGCAGCGGATCGCCGAGGACCCGGAGGTCACCGCGGTCTTCGTCGCCAACGACGGCATGGCCCTCGGCGTCCTCAAGGCCCTGCACGAGCACGGTCGGGCGGTGCCCGGTGACATCAGCGTCGTCGGCTTCGACGACGTGCCCGAGGCGGCGTACTTCTGGCCCGGGCTGACCACCGTCAGCCAGGCCTTCTCCGAGCTCGGCCGCAGCGCCGTCGAGCTGGTCCTGCGGGCGCTCGGCGGGGAGTCCGGACCGGCGACCCGGCTGCTCGAGCCGACCCTCGTCGCGCGCGGCTCGACGGGACCGCCGTCGAGCCGCTGATGTTAACGTTCACATCATGACGCAGGGGCCGCCCGGACGCCGTTTCGACCACCTTCCGGACGGCCGCGAGGTCCGTCTGCTGAGCATCGGATCGGCCCCCGGGCCGGTCGTGGAGGTGCTCACCCTGGGCGCCACCGTGCACCGTCTGGAGGTGGCCGGGGGTGACGGCCGGCGCCGCAACGTCGTGCTCGGGCACGCGGACGTGGCCGAGCGGCTCGCGAGCTCCGACTACGTCGGCGGCACGATCGGTCGCTACGCCAACCGGATCGCCGGCGGCCGGTTCGTGCTCGACGGCCGCGAGGTCGTCGTCGGCGTCCACGACCGTGGGAACAGCCTGCACGGCGGGCCCGACGGCTTCGACCGACGGCTCTGGGACGTGGTGGAGCACGGACCCGACGAGGTGGCGCTCGGCCTGGTGAGCCCGGACGGCGACCAGGGCTTCCCGGGCGAGGTCTCGGTGCTGGTGCGCTACCGGGTCGACGGCGACGCCGTACGCGTCGACATGGAGGCGACGACCGACGCGCCCACCGTGCTGAACCTGACCAACCACGCCTACTTCAACCTCGACGGCGAGGGTGCGGGCACGGTCGACGACCACCTGCTGATGGTCGCGGCCGACGAGTTCACCCCGGTCGACGCGACCGGCATCCCGCTCGGTGAGCACGCGCCGGTCGCGGGCACGCCGTTCGACCTCCGCGTGCCGGCGCCGATCGGTCCGGCCGTGCGCGCCGAGCACCCGCAGGTCGTCGATGCCCGGGGGATCGACCACAACTACGTCGTGCGTGGGGAGGAGCTGCGCACGCACGCGGTGCTGGAATCTCTGCGGTCCGGCGTGCGGCTCGAGCTGCGCTCGGACCAGCCGGGGCTGCAGGTCTACACCGGCAACAACCTCGACGGTACCCGGCGCTCGACCCACGGCGGGCGCTACCGCCAGGGCGACGGGATCGCGCTCGAGCCGCAGCTCTTCCCCGACTCGCCGCACCGACCGGCGTGGCCGTCGGCCCGGCTCGACCCGGGCGAGACCTACCGGGCGCGCCTCGAGTGGGACTTCGCGGCGTTGGATCGTTCCGATTCCGCCGCCGCGAAGTGAGCGTTCACATTTCTCGGTCGCAATCTGGTCGCAGGGGTTGACGGCCAGGAATGTTAGCGCTCACACTCATGCCTCAGTGACACCGGTCACAGGGTGGAGAGCCCGACGATCTGGAGGAAAACCAGTGCTGAAGAAGACCCTGATCGCGGCGAGCGCGATCTCCTTGAGCGCGTTCGCGTTCACTGCGTGTGGCAGCGATTCCGCCGGCGGCGACGCCACGGCCTCGGACGACGGCAGCATCACGATGGGCTTCGCCCAGGTCGGCGCCGAGAGCGGCTGGCGCACCGCCAACACCACGTCGATCCAGGACTCCGCCAAGGAGGCCGGCATCGACCTGAAGTTCACCGACGCCCAGGGCAAGCAGGAGAACCAGATCCAGGCGATCCGCTCCTACATCCAGCAGAAGGTCGACGTGATCGCCTTCAGCCCGGTCGTCGAGACCGGCTGGGACGCCGTGCTCAACGAGGCCAAGGCGGCCGGCATCCCGGTGATCCTGACCGACCGGGCCGTCGACTCCAAGGACACCTCGCTCTACAAGACCTTCCTCGGCTCCGACTTCGTCGTGGAGGGCCAGAAGGCCGGCCAGTGGGTCGTCGACAACGCCGACGAGGCCGACACCGACGGCGACGGCAAGATCAACGTCGTCCAGCTCGAGGGCACCACGGGCGCGGCGCCCGCGATCGACCGTGGCGAGGGCTTCGCGGACTCCATCTCGGCCGACCCGTCCATCAAGGTCGTCGCCTCGCAGACCGGTGACTTCACCCGTGACGGCGGCAAGCAGGTGATGGAGTCCTTCCTGCAGTCCGGCGACCACATCGACGTGCTGTTCGCGCAGAACGACGACATGGGCCTGGGTGCCATCGAGGCGATCGAGGCCGCCGGCCTGACGCCCGGCAAGGACATCAAGATCATCACCGTGGACGCGGTCCACGACGGGATGCAGGCGCTGTCCGACGGCAAGATCAACTTCATCGTCGAGTGCAGCCCGCTGCTCGGGCCGCAGCTGATGGATCTGGCCAAGAAGGTCCTGGACGGCGAGGAGGTCGAGCCGCGGATCCTCACCGAGGAGACGACGTTCGACCAGGCGCAGGCCACCGAGGCCCTGCCCGACCGTCAGTACTGATCCACCGATCCGCCACGACGTCGTACGACGACGCACCGTCGCCGAGCCATCGGGCCCGTCCGGTCACCTCCGGGCGGGCTCGATGACTCAGCGGGGCCGCCCCGACCGGGTGGACCATGCAGCATGGAGAGGAACGAGATGACCCAGATGGACCTCGAGTCGTCCGAGTCGGGCACCCGGGTGCCGGCCGACCGGGCACCGGTGATCGAGATGCGCGACATCTCCATCACGTTCGGCCGCGTGCGCGCGCTGGACGAGGTCTCGCTGCGGCTCTACCCCGGTGAGGTGCACGCCCTGATGGGCGAGAACGGCGCCGGGAAGTCGACGCTGATCAAGGCGCTCACCGGCGTCTACAGCATCGACGCCGGCACCGTGCTCGTCGGCGGCGACGAGCACGCCTTCACCTCGCCCGCGGCCGCGCAGGCCGCCGGCATCAGCACGGTCTACCAGGAGGTCAACCTCCTGCCGAACCTCACGGTGGCCGAGAACATGCTGCTCGGCCGCGAGCCGCGGCGCTTCGGCTCGATCAACGTGAGAGCGATGAACCGACGGGCCCGTGAGCGGCTCGAGAGCCTCGGCATCGACATCGACCCCACCTCGGACCTCGGCGAGCACCCGATCGCCATCCAGCAGCTGGTCGCGATCGCCCGCGCCGTCGACGTCGAGGCGCGGGTCCTGATCCTCGACGAGCCGACCTCCAGCCTGGACGCCGACGAGGTCGCGAAGCTCTTCGAGGTGATGCGACGGCTGCGCGACCAGGGCGTCGCGATCGTCTTCGTCTCCCACTTCCTCGACCAGGTCTACGAGATCGCCGACCGGATGACCATCCTTCGGAACGGCGCGCTGGTCGAGGAGCGGATGGTCGCCGAGACCACCCAGCTCCAGCTGGTGAAGCTGATGATCGGCCGGGAGCTCGAGGCCCTCGAGCGGCTCGACCGCGAGGTCAGCGCCACGACCGCCGACGAGTCCGGCACGCCGGTGCTGAAGGCCGTCGGCATCGGTCGCAAGGGGTCGCTCGAGGCGACCGACCTCGAGGTCTACGAGGGCGAGGTGATCGGCCTGGCCGGCCTGCTGGGCTCCGGCCGCACCGAGCTCGCCCGGCTCCTCTTCGGTGCGGACACCGCGGACACCGGCGAGGTGGCGATCGGGTCGTCGCGCCGCAAGCTGCGCAGCCCCCGGCACGCCATCGACCGCAACGTGGCGTTCTCCAGCGAGGACCGCAAGGCCGAGGGGATCGTCGGCGACCTCACCGTCGCCGACAACATGCTGCTCGCGCTCCAGGCCTCGCGAGGTTGGCTGCGGCCGATCCCGCAGGCGACCCGGAACCAGCTCGTGGAGCAGTACATGGCGGCGCTCGACATCCGGCCCGCCGACCCGACCGCCCTGATGCGCAACCTCTCCGGTGGCAACCAGCAGAAGGTGCTCCTGGCCCGCTGGCTGATCACCCAGCCCGACGTGCTGATCCTCGACGAGCCCACGCGCGGCATCGACATCGGTGCGAAGGCGCAGATCCAGGCGAAGGTCGCCGAGCTCGCGGCACAGGGCATGGCGGTGGTCTTCATCTCCGCCGAGCTCGAGGAGGTGCTCCGCCTGAGCGACCGCCTCGTCGTGATGCGGGACCGCCGCAAGATCGACGAACGACCCAACCGCGACGTCAGCGTCAGCGACGTCCTCGAGATCATCGCGGGCGAGGCCCGCTCCGAGCAGGAGGAGGGCGACCGTGCCTGAGACCGCGACCCTCACCCAGCGCGTGCTGCGCCACCCGCTCCTGTGGCCGGTGCTGGCGCTGCTCGTCCTGCTGCTGATCAACGTGCTCGTGAAGCCGAACTTCTTCGACATCCGGATGCAGGACGGGCACCTCTACGGCAACCTCGTCGACATCGTGCGCAACAGCGCGCCGGTGCTCCTCGTCGCCCTCGGCATGACCCTAGTGATCGCGACCCGCGGCATCGACCTGTCCGTCGGTGCGATCGCGGCCATCTCCGCCGCGGTCGCCTGCACGCGGATCGTCGGTGCGGGGGACGAGGGTGCGCTGACGACCGCGGTGCTCGCGTGCACCTACGCGCTCGCCGTCTGCATCGTGCTCGGCGCCTGGAACGGCTTCCTGGTCTCGGTCGTCGGCATCCAGCCGATCATCGCCACCCTGATCCTGATGGTCGCGGGCCGCGGCATCTCGATGGCCATCACCGACGGCCAGATCACCACGGTCCGCAACGGCTGGTTCAGCGACCTCGCCTCCGGCTACGTGCTGACGGTGCCGCTGGCCTTCATCATCGCGCTCGGCGTCTTCGCCCTCACGGCGCTGCTCACCCGTCGTACGGCGCTGGGCATGCTCATCGAGGCCGTCGGCATCAACCCCGAGGCCAGCCGCCTCGCCGGCGTCCGCTCGCGCACGATCATCTGGACCGTCTACGCGTTCTCCGGTCTGTGCGCCGGCATCGCGGGCCTGGTCATCGCGGCCAACACCAACTCCGTCAACGCCAACAGCCTCGGCCTCTGGATCGAGCTGGACGCGATCCTCGCCGTGGTCATCGGCGGTACGTCGCTCGCCGGTGGCCGGTTCTCGCTCACCGGAACCCTCGTCGGCGCGCTCTTCATCGCGACCCTGGCCCGCACGATCCCGAACATCGGGATCCCCTCGGAGCTCAACTACCTCTTCAAGGCCGTCGTCGTGATCGCCGTCTGCCTGCTCCAGTCCCCGAAGGTCCGCGCCCTCTTCCGGGTCCATCGTCGCGGCCCGTCCGTGCCCGCCCTCGCGAAGGGAGCAGCGTGATGAGCGCCGCCACCGCCAGTCCCGCCGTCTCGCTCTGGGACCGCGTCAAGGGCTACTCGCCGCCGTCCCGCTTCCTGCCGGTCATCGCGACCCTGGCGCTCTTCGTGGGTCTGTTCGCGCTCGGCGGCGTCCGCTACGAGGGATTCTCCGACCCGCAGGTGCTGCTCAGCCTGCTCATCGACAACGCGTTCCTGATCGTGCTCGCCGTCGGCATGACGTTCGTGATCCTCACCGGCGGCATCGACCTCTCGGTCGGGTCGGTCGTGGCGCTGTCGACGATGATCGCCGCGAAGACGCTGGAGATGGGCTGGTCGCCATACCTCTCGATGGCCGCGGTGCTCGCGACCGGCACGCTGCTGGGCCTGCTGATGGGGCTGCTGGTCCACTACTTCGACATCCAGCCGTTCATCGCCACCCTGGCCGGGTTGTTCCTGGCCCGCGGGCTCACCTACCTGATCAGCGTCGAGTCGATCTCGATCAGCGACCCCACCTTCACCAAGCTGGCGTTCAAGACCGTCACGTTCGGCGACTACTACCTGCGGTGGACGGCGATCATCGCGCTGGCGACGGTGGCGATCGCGGCGTACGTGCTCGCCCGGACCCGCTTCGGTCGCACCGTCTACGCGATCGGCGGCAACGAGAGCTCCGCGATGCTGATGGGCCTGCGGGTGGCCTTCACGAAGGTCGGCGTCTACGTCATCAGCGGCTTCTGCGCCTCGCTCGGCGGCCTGCTCTTCTCGTTCTACATCCTGTCCGGCAACAGCCTGCACGCGATCGGCACCGAGCTCGACGCCATCGCCGCGGTGGTCATCGGCGGCACGCTGCTCACCGGTGGTCGCGGGTACGTCGTGGGCTCGCTGCTCGGCGTCCTCGTGCTCGGCCTGATCCGGGTGCTCATCTCCTTCGACGGCACGCTCAGCTCCTACTGGATCCGGATCATCACCGGCGCCCTGCTGCTGGTGTTCGTGGTCGTCCAGCGGTTCGCCACGCGGCGGCAGCCGTGACCGAGACCGCCCCACGACCACCGGCCGAGAGGACGCCGGTGATGGCCGACGTCGCACGCCTCGCCGGCGTCTCGCACCAGACGGTGTCGCGCGTGGTCAACGGCCAGACGAACCTGCGGCCCGAGACCCGCGAGCGCGTCGAGCGCGCGATCCGTCAGCTCGGCTACCGGCCCAACAAGGCCGCCAGGGCGCTGGTCACGAAGCGGTCCGCGACCGTCGGGGTCATCGGGTCGCGCACCGGCTTCTGGGGGCCGAGCACCGTGCACCGGGCCATCCAGTCGGCCGGCCGCGACGCCGGCTTCTTCGTCAGCTCGGTCAACCTCCCGACCATGACCCGGGCCGAGGTCCTGGACGCGGTCGACCACCTGCACGACCAGCGGGTGGAGGGCATCGTGCTGATCGCCGCCAACGACGAGGCGCTCGAGGTCGCCCGCGCCCAGGAGGCGACCGGCGTCCCGATCGTGGTCGTCGAGGGCGACGACGCGACCACCCGGCTGACGGTCGGCGTCGACCAGGTGCGTGGTGCCGAGCTCGCCACCCAGCACCTGCTCGACCTCGGCCACACCGAGATCGTGCACCTCGCCGGGCCGCTGCCCTGGACCGAGGCGCGGGCCCGGCTGACCGGCTGGCAGCGCGCGATGCACGGGGCCGGGCTGCGGCCGCACCCGCACGTGCCGGGGGACTGGACCGCCAGCAGCGGCTACGCCGCCGGCGTCGAGATCGCGCGGCGCCCCGACATCACCGCGGTCTTCGCCGCCAACGACCAGATGGCGCTCGGCCTCCTGCGTGCGTTGTCCGAGGCCGGGCGGTCGGTGCCCGGCGACGTCAGCGTCGTCGGCTTCGACGACATCCCGGAGGCGGCGTACCTGATCCCGCCCCTGACCACCGTCCGCCAGGACTTCGCGGCGGTCGGCACCCGCGCGATCGAGATCCTGCAGGCGGCGATCGCGGGGGAGCGACAGCTGCCCGAGCGCCTGATCGACGCGGACCTGGTGGTCCGCGCCAGCACCAGCGAGAGGACCCGATGACCAGCCAGGGGAGCACGCAGGACCAGTACGTCGTCGGTGTCGACTTCGGCACCCTGTCCGGCCGCGCCGTCGTGGTGCGGGTGGCGGACGGCGCCGAGCTCGGCAGCGCGACCCACGCCTACCCGCACGGCGCGCTCGAGCGGTCCCTGCCCGACGGCACCGAGCTGGCCCCCGACTGGGCGCTGCAGGTGCCGGAGGACTACCGCGAGGTGCTGCGCACCGCGGTCCCGGCCGCCGTCGCGGCCGCGGGCATCGACGCCGCGGACGTGATCGGCATCGGCACCGACTTCACCGCCTGCACGATGGTGCCGACGCTCGCCGACGGCACCCCGCTCTGCGAGCTGCCCGAGCACGCCGGTCGCCCGCACGCCTACGTGAAGCTGTGGAAGCACCACGCCGCCCAGCCGCAGGCCGACCGGATCAACCGGCTGGCGGCCGACCGCGAGGAGGCCTGGCTGCCGCGCTACGGCGGTCTGATCTCCTCGGAGTGGGAGCTCGCGAAGGGGCTCGAGCTCTACGAGGACGACCGCGCGACGTACGACGCGATGGAGCGCTTCGTCGAGGCGTCCGACTGGATCGTCTGGCAGCTCACGGGCCGGTACGTCCGCAACGCGTGCGCCGCCGGCTACAAGGGCCAGCTCCAGAACGGCAGCTACCCGAGCGTCGACTTCCTCGAGGCGCTCGCCCCGGGCTTCGGCGGCTTCGTCGCCGACAAGCTCGACCAGCCGATCGGCCAGCTCGGGGACCGGGCCGGCACCCTCACCGCCGAGGCCGCCGCGTGGACGGGGCTGCCCGAGGGGATCGCCGTGGCCGTCGGCAACGTCGACGCCCACGTCACAGCGCCCGCCGCACAGGCCGTGGGACCCGGACAGATGGTCGCGATCATGGGCACCTCGACCTGCCACATCATGAGCTCGGACATCCTCCGCGAGGTCCCCGGCATGTGCGGCGTGGTGGACGGCGGGGTGGTCGCCGGGTCGTGGGGCTACGAGGCCGGCCAGAGCGGTGTCGGCGACATCTTCGGGTGGTTCACCGAGACGTCCGTCCCGGCGGCGTACGCCGAGCGTGCGGCCGCCGCGGGCCAGGGCCTGCACGAGCTGCTGACCGAGCTCGCCGCGCGCCAGGAGGTCGGCGAGCACGGCCTGGTCGCGCTCGACTGGCACAGCGGCAACCGGTCGGTCCTGGTCGACCACGAGCTCTCGGGGATCGTGGTCGGCCAGACCCTCGCCACCCGGCCCGAGGACGTCTACCGCGCGCTGCTCGAGGCCACCGCCTTCGGCACCCGGGTGATCGTCGAGACGTTCCGCGACAGCGGGGTGCCGGTCGAGGAGTTCATCGTCGCCGGAGGCCTGGCCAAGAACCCGCTGCTCATGCAGGTCTACGCCGACGTCACGCGGCTCCCGCTGTCCGTCATCGGCTCCGAGCAGGGGCCGGCGCTCGGCTCCGCCATCCACGCCGCGGTCGCCGCGGGCGCGTACGCCGACGTGTCGACGGCCGCGAAGAGCATGGGCAAGGTCGTGCGCGACGCCTACCTCCCCGACGACGCCCGGGCCCAGGTCTACGACCAGCTCTTCGAGGAGTACCTGCAGCTGCACGACCACTTCGGGCGCCGCGACCGCGCGATGCGCCGGCTCAAGGCGATCCGGCGGGCCGCGGTCGAGCGCCGTCGTACGGCGTCGGCACCGGCGGTGACGTCATGAGCGCCGTCACCGGCGTCCAGGGCACCGTCGCCGCCCTGCGCCGCGAGGTCTGCGCCCTGCACGAGCAGCTCACCCGCTACCAGCTCGTCGTGTGGACCGCGGGCAACGTGTCGGCGCGGGTGCCGGGCCACGACCTGCTGGTGATCAAGCCGAGCGGCGTCTCCTACGACGACCTGACGCCCGAGAACATGGTGGTCTGCGACCTCGACGGCAAGGTCGTCGACGGCCGGCACGCCCCGTCGTCCGACACCGAGGCGCAGGCCTACGTCTACCGCGAGATGCCCGAGGTCGGCGGCGTCGTGCACACGCACTCGACGTACGCCACCGCCTGGGCGAGCCGGGGCGAGGCGGTGCCGTGCGTGCTGACGATGGGCGCCGACGAGTTCGGGGGCGAGATCCCCGTCGGGCCGTTCGCGATGATCGGGGACGACTCCATCGGGCGCGGCATCGTCGAGACGCTGCGGGCGAGCCGCTCGCCCGCCGTCCTGATGCAGAACCACGGTGTCTTCACCGTCGGGCCGACCGCCCGGGCCGCGGTCAAGGCCGCCGTGATGTGCGAGGACGTCGCCCGCACCGTGCACATCGCGCGCCAGCTCGGCGAGCCGATCCCGATCGCGCAGGCCCACGTCGACTCGCTCCACCACCGCTACCAGAACGTCTACGGACAGCAGAAGGATCGCCGATGACCACGAGTGCCACGCCCGTGCCCGAAGTCTGGTTCCTGACCGGCAGCCAGAGCCTCTACGGGCCGGAGACACTCGACCAGGTGGCCGCGCAGTCGCAGCAGGTCGCCCGCGAGCTCGGCGCGAGCATGCCGGTGCCTGTCGTCTGGAAGCCCGTGCTCCTCGACGCGGCCGCCATCCACCGCCAGATGCTCGAGGCCAACAGCGCCCCCGAGTGCGTCGGCGTCATCACGTGGATGCACACCTTCTCGCCGGCCAAGATGTGGATCGCCGGGCTCGACGCCCTGCAGAAGCCGCTGCTGCACCTGCACACGCAGGCCGGCATGGAGCTCCCGTGGTCGACGATCGACATGGACTTCATGAACCTCAACCAGGCCGCGCACGGCGACCGCGAGCACGGCTACATCCAGACCCGGCTCGGCGTCGCTCGCAAGACGGTCGCTGGCCACGTGCGCTCGCCGGAGGTCGCGCGTCGTACGGCGATCTGGGCGCGCGCCGCGATGGGCCGCCACGAGCTGCGGCGCCTCGAGCTCGTCCGCTTCGGCGACAACATGCGCAACGTCGCCGTGACCGAGGGCGACAAGGTCGAGGCGCAGCGCCGCTTCGGCGTCGCGGTCAACACGTACGGCGTCAACGACCTGGTCGCCGTCGTCGACGCCGTCGTCGATGCCGACGTCGACAAGCTCGTCACGGAGTACGCCGACTCGTACGCCGTGGCGCCCGAGCTGCTCCCGGGCGGGGACCGGCACGAGTCGCTGCGCTACGGCGCCCGGGTCGAGCTCGGCCTGCGGCAGTTCCTCACCGAGGGCGGCTTCCGCGCGTTCACCACGAACTTCGAGGACCTGGGCGGGCTGCGGCAGCTGCCCGGCCTCGCCGTACAACGCCTGATGGCCGACGGCTACGGCTTCGGCGGCGAGGGCGACTGGAAGACGTCGGTCCTCCTGCGTGCCGCGAAGGTGATGGAGGGCGACGAGCCGGGCGGCAGCTCCTTCATGGAGGACTACACGTACCACCTGGTCCCCGGCGCAGAGAAGGTGCTCGGCGCGCACATGCTCGAGGTCTGCCCCTCGATCGCCGCCGGCCAGCCGACCCTGGAGGTGCACCCGCTGTCGATCGGCGGTCGCGAGGACCCGGTGCGGCTGCGGTTCACGGCTGCACCCGGCGAGGCCGTCGTCGCGGGGCTCTCGGACCTCGGCGACCGGATGCGCCTGACCCTCAACGAGATCGACGTGGTCGAGCCCGACGAGGCGCTCCCGCAGCTGCCCGTCGCGTGCGCCGTCTGGGAGCCGCGGCCGTCGCTGTCGGTGTCGGCGGAGTCCTGGCTGATGGCCGGGGCGCCGCACCACACCGTGCTCTCGAAGGCGGTCGGCCGGGAGGTCTGGGAGGACTTCGCGGAGATGACCGGCGTCGAGGCGCTCGTCATCGACGCCGACACCACGACCCGCCGCTTCCAGCAGGAGCTGCGCTGGAGCGCGGCGTACCGGCGGCTCGCCGAGGGCCTCTGAGCGAGGCCGAGTTTGGGGTCCGGATCGATCGGTTACCGCTCCTGGTGCGTCGTCACCGACGCACCAACTGGAGGGAGCCCACCATGCTGTGGACCATTCTGATCATCCTGGCGATCGTCGCCCTCGTGCTGTTCATCCTCGGCCGCGTGCGCGGCGGCCGCGGCGTCTGAGCCTGGCCTGGGCGCCGCTCAGAGCAGCGCGTCGAACTCCGCCGCCTGCCGGTCGGTCTCGGAGCGATCCGGGCCGGCCGGCGGGCGCGGTCTCGTCGCGTCCATCCGCTCCTGGCTCGTCGTGACCCGGTTGGCGTCGTCGAACGCCCGCACGTAGGCCCGCTGCCCGACCGGGTCGGGACCGGCGAGCAGGTCGAGCATCTCGGTGTCGGCGCCGCTCGTCTTGGCGAGGAAGCGCTCGCCGGTCGCCTCGAGACGGCCCACCACCGTGCCCGCACGCCGGTCGTCGGGCAGGAAGCGCACCGAGTACGTCTCGATCGTCGCCCACCCCTCCGGGGTGTGCGTGTACGGCGTGGTCGGCCACGCGTCGACCTCGGCCTGGAGCTCGGCGCTGCGGTCCGGGCGCCACCCGACCGGCCTGGCCGAGTAGAGGCCGACCGAGTACTTCGACATGGTGCCGCCGTTGGCGCCGACCAGCCCGAGCTCGTCGGGGTGGGCCCGGCAGCGCTGCACCGCCTCGGCGATCGCGTGCATCGAGTAGTTGTTGCCCGAGCCGCCGAAGAACGGCAGGCCACCGGTCAACGTCAGTCCGCGCGGGTCGTCGGCCGCGAGGTCGAGCGCGTCGAGCACGACCGAGACCGCGACCGGGAAGCACGAGTAGAGATCGAGGAAGTCGACGTCGTCCAGCTCGACGTCCGCGACCTCGAGCGCGTGCCGGACCGCGAGCTCGGCCACCGGGTAGCGGCTGAGGTCGTCGCGCTCGACGAGCTCCGCGCTGTGCAGGTCGGCGTGGCCGTGCAGGAAGACCCAGCGGTCCTCCGCCACGCCGAGACGGCGGGCGGCAGCGACCGACATCAGCAGCACCGCTGCGCCCTGGTTGACCTGGTCGCGGGCGACGACGAAGCGCGGGTACGGGTCGACGATCGGCCGGTTGCGCTCGCTGGGCGTGACCAGCTCGGCCGAGGTCCGCTCGGTCGGGGCCGCGGCCAGCGGGTTGGCCGCCGCCACTCTCGTGAACGGCGCGAAGAGGTCGCCCATCTGCTCGTCGTACGCCGCACGCGACAGGCCGAGCCGGGCCCGGCGGGCGTTCTCGAGCATGGCGTACTGCACCGGGGCGCCGATCAGGCCGTGGGTCACCGTGTGCCACGAGACCAGGCCGCGCAGGCCGGCTCCCCGGTCGTCGAGCTGGCCGCCGACGGTCTCGCTGAAGTCCGGGCGGTCGTCGCGGCCCTCGAAGTGCCGCGCCGTCGAGATCGCCTCGGCTCCCGCGAGCAGCACGACCTCGCGACGCCCGGCCGCGATGTCGCCCGCCATCTCCGTCACCAGGCTCTGCGGTGCCTGGCCGCCGGCGACCTCGAGGATCGCGTGCGCCGGGTCGGCGCCGATCCGGCCCGTCACGGCGCGCGGGAAGTTGTCGGCCGCGCCCAGCGTCACCTCGATGCCGGGCCCCGAGATCTCGAACTGCCGCACCCCGGCGACCGTGTCGATCGCGGCGGCCACCGCGGCGATCTCCGCACCGGTGTCGGTGAGGGCCTGCGCCGCCGCGCGCCCGGCGAGGTCGGCCGCGGACAGTGCCTCGTAGCCCGGGTCGTCGATGCTCTCGGCGTACTGGCCGACGCCGACGAGCACGGGCGTGGCGGGGTCGAGGTCGCTGGCGCGCATGGCGTGACGGTAACCGCGAGGAGCACGTTCACCCGGTCTGGGTGACGCGGTTCACAGTCGACTGGTGCTCTGCTGGGTCCATGTCTGACAGTGCGCCCGCCGGTGCGGCACCGGCCACGAGCAACGACAGGGCGGTCCGGGTCGTCGGCGTCATCGTCGCCGTCCTCGGAGCCGTCTTCCTGGTCGCCGGCATCGTGACGTACGCCGTCGTCTCGAGCACCCTCGCGGACCAGAACATCTCGGTGTCCGACGACGCCGCCCACTTCGCCGGCAAGGACGTGAAGGGGCCGTTCACGGCGTACGCCCAGGCCGACGTCATCAACAAGCACGCGCTGGAGATCGGCGGCGGCAAGACCTACGCCGAGCTCCCGCAGGACGACCCCAACCGCGACACGGTGATGACGGCGTCGTTCCTGCAGGCGAGCCTCTTCACCTCGGTGGTGGCCTTCGGCGTCGCGGCCTTCGTGTCGGTGATCGGTGTCGTGCTGATGCTGCTCGGCTGGGTGCTGATGCGGCTCGCGCGGCGACCCGTGCCGCGGACGATCTAGCCGAGGGCCGCGAGTGCCGCGAGTGCCTTGTCGGCGTGGACGTTCATGTTCAGCTCGCTGGCGATCTCCTCGACGACGCGTCCGTCGGGCGCGACCACGAACGTGACGCGCTTGGCGGGCAGGCCCGGCATCCGGCGCTTGAGGCCGTACGCCGCCGCGACCGCGCCGTCCTGGTCGGACAGCACCGGGTAGCCGAGGCCGTACTCGTCGTCGAAGCGCTTCTGCGTCGCCACGTCGTCGCGGCTGATGCCCACGATGGTGGCGCCGGCGGCGCGGAACTCCGCGGTGATGTCGCGGAAGTAGCAGGCCTCCTTGGTGCAGCCCGTCGTGAACGCGGCCGGGTAGAAGAACAGCACGACGGGGCCCTCCGTCAGGTGCGAGCGCAGCGACCACGGCGCGCCGTCCTGGTCGGCCAGCTCGAACTCGGGGGCGGTGCTTCCGGGCTTCATGCCTGAACTATGTCGCACAATTGAGTTGGGCACAATCTAATTCTTCGCACGGTATCGTCGACCACGTGGAGTACCCGCAGCTGGATCTCGACGTACAGCTCTGCTTCCCGCTGTACGCCGCCAGCCGGGCCATCACCCGGGAGTACACCGAGCTGCTCGCCGAGGTCGGCCTCACCTACCCGCAGTACCTGGTGATGCTGGCCCTCTGGGGGACCCCGTCCCTGAGCGTCAGCGAGATCGGCCGGCGGCTGCAGCTCGACTCCGGCACCCTGACGCCGCTGCTCAAGCGGCTGGAGGCCGCCGGCCTGGTGACCCGGGCGCGGGACCCCGAGGACGAGCGCCGGGTCATCGTCACGCTGACCGCCGACGGGCGCGCGCTCCAGCACGAGGTCGCCGAGGTGCCCTTGCGCCTCTGGAAGTCGCTCGGGCTGTCCCCTGAGGAGTACGACGCGCTCCGCGCCAGCCTCGCGAAGGTGCTGGCCAACCTCGCCGCCACTCCGCCTGAGAGCCTGGACGCGTGAACCGACTCGCCTCCGCGACCTCGCCGTACCTCCTCCAGCACGCCGGCAACCCCGTCGACTGGTGGGAGTGGGAGCCGGCCGCGTTCGAGGAGGCCCGGCGCCGCAACGTGCCGGTGCTGCTCAGCGTCGGGTACGCCGCGTGCCACTGGTGCCACGTGACGGCGCGCACGCTCATGGGCACGCCTCGGGAGACGATTCACGCTCAAACCAGGGCCAATCAGCGCCGTTCGGGGTCGCCCTGCATCGCCAATTGACGCCGATTCCGGGGCTTCGTGTATCACTCTCGTGTATCACTCGGCCAAGTCCGACTGCGCCAGCCTTGCCGCTCGGGTGGCGTCGCGGACGAGGAGCTACGCGACCCACTTCGTCGGCAACGCATTCTCGCGCGGGAAGTCGTCCCACTTGCCGTACATGGTGTGCTTGGTGACCCTCGTGATCTTGCCCGTGAAGCCCGACCATCGAACGGCCGACGGCCAACCGAGACACCTCCGAGGCACGGCCAAAGTGATCACGTCGCTCCGATAGTTGACCGCGCGGTGGATGCCCTTGCACTTCACCTCGTCACTGCTCCGCCATGAGGTCGACCTGCCAAAGAACACGGATCCAGCCGCTGTAGCGGGGTTCGTTCCCATGTACCAATCGACGGCGAACTCCGGACCATTGCGCCCACGCCGTGTGTCGAAGTAGATCCGGACGAGGTCAGTTTGATCTCTGACGAAGTCGCCGCCGAAGACGCGGACCCGCAGGTATCCCTTTCGGCACACGTCGAGCGCTGTTCGCTTCACGTTGATCACCGATGGGGCATCGGTGGGCTTGTCCTTGTAGTTCCACGCGCAACGGCCGGGCCCGGGGTGTACCTGACCGACTTGGCTGCCGTCGCCTGTGTGCCCCGGGGTTCCACCGCCTCCGCCTCCACCCTGACCGTAGTAGCAAGGGCAGGGGTTGGACTCGCAGGCGACTCCGTCGTGATCGGTGTCGAGACCAGCAGGGTCGGATTGAGGCCCGCCGTGGTTGATGAACCATCGCTGCGCCGACGCTTGAGACCCGAAGTCGCTGCAGTTGACCGAGCCGGCTACCGCGGGTGCCGATGCTGCTGGGATCGCAATGATCGCGACGGCGAGGCCGACGACGAGTCCGAGTGCAACGTGGATGAGGCGTGACTTCACTGGAGACCCCCGATGTCGAGTGATGTCCCGTCGACGCTACGTCCGGTGTCGTGTTTTGGGTCAAGGTTGGAAACATTGGTGCCCTCAGGCCGAGGTTGCGATGGTGTGCTTCGTCCTGGTTGCAGGTCAGCGTGGGTTTCGCCGAGATAGGCCGAATTTTGTCGAACGGTGCGGGGCGCTCCTCTCGCAAAGCGAGGTCACGCCGATCGACGAGGCGCTCGCTTCGGTTGGGGCAGGAGATTGAGTAGGCGTTCGATGGTGTCGGGCTCAGTCGGTTCGGTGACCGACACGCCTCGCTCCTCCCAAGCCATCAGCTGATCCAGCCGCCAGCGATCCGGATGGGTCACCGCAGGGGGCGGCACCAGGCTTCGATCTTTAAGATTTCGGTAGCCCCGCGTCTTGCCCCAGTTGTATCGGTGCATGACAGCTCGTGCGTCGAGGAACACGTGTTTTGGATCGCCCCCTGGGCCCGGATGGCGGCTCGAGGTGTCAGTTCTGATGCCGGTGCGGGTCTTAGCCACGATGCTCGTCATCTCCTTGCATCACAAACTGACCGGACCCGATCGATCAGCGCGGATAGAAGGTCGGTGGATCAGCGCGCCACAGAGGTCGGCGCGCGTGGTGCCTGCCGTAGTGGTCGGCCGGGTCGGGTGAGGGATCAGGGCGTGGATCGTGTCGAGCAGGTTCCGGTTGCGTGTGCGATCCACGGTCACGAGCTGGTCGCGTATGGTGGCGGCGAGGTCGTCGGTCTCGGCGGGGCGGGGGAGCCGGGTTCGTTGCGCGAACGCGCCGTACGTGATGCCTTCTTCGATGACGTCGGCGATGTGTTGATCGAGTTGGTCGAAGAGCAGTTGGAAGCCGCCGAGGACCCGCGGTTCCAAGATGGTGTCTGCTGGCAGGCTCCGCAGACGGGCGACGGCGTTGCCGCCTTCGGCCGCCGCAGCTCCGCCGCCCGTGCCGAGGAGGCCGCTGACGCTGCGGAACTGTCGTTGGAGCGTGGCATAGGTGTCGGCACGGGTGTCCCAGCGTTCCGCGAGCCGGCCGTCGATTCGGTCGGCGAACGGCGTGAGGTGGTGCGACAGGATGCGTTGGGAGTCGATCACGTACCGCAGGTTGATCGTGCTTGGGAGCGATGACCCAAGTTTCACGACCAGGTTGTGCTCCGCTTGGAGCACACCGAGGATCCCGGGTCTCGGCGGACCGGAGATCGGCTTGACCGGCGGATGCCAGCCGAGCCGGTCCACGGTGTAGTCCGGCTGACCGAGGCTGACGTCGAGTGCTGCGGCGAGGGCGGCCCAGCCTAGGTGACCGCCCTGCTTGAGAAAGTGCCACTCGGGGGTGTTGCTGTGGCGCTGGTCGAGCACGACCAAGGCCTGGACGATCGCGGCGACGTCGGCCACAACGGCCTGGGCCTGCGGGGCGGTCATGGTCGCCGCGATTGCGGGTGCTGTGTCGTGCTCCGCCAGCGCTGCGGCCTTGGCGACCTGGCGCCAGAGCTCCACATGTAGTTCTCCGGTAGGTGTGGTGAGCTCCTTGCCGGAGGCGCACGCTGCCGTATCGCCGGCGAGGGCCACGTCGATGGAGCGAGCGAGCTCTCCGGCCGGCGAGGCGCCGGCGCCTGCGGCAACGGCGCGGAACGGATTGGCCCGCCGGCTTGGTTGATTGACGAACGTCATCGGGCTGACCGACTCCAGCGCTTGCCCGCACCAAGTCAGGACGCTGTGGCGGTATCGACGGACCTGCTTCCCGGCCTCCGTCCGCTCCGCGGTCGAGTGGCCGAGCCGGTGCTGCACGCGGTGCTGACGCAGCAGTTCGGCGAGCGCGGTGCGCATCGCGGCGCCGGTCTCGGCGTACATCAGCCGGCACCCTGGCCGACGTCTGCGGTGTGGGCGTCGAGGAGCATCCAGCAGAGGAGCTCGACACTGAGCGGTTCGACCCCGTGACGGGTCAGGTTCGCGATGGTGACGAGGGCGAGCTCGAACCACAGTTCGCGATCTCCAGTAGCGGCGTCGGCGTCGATGTCGGGGCTCTGGTCGTCGTGGAGACGGTCGAGCTCGATGAGGACGTGCTCGTAGGCCGAGGCGGCGTCCTCGTCGACGGCGTGGTCGGCGAGCGCGGCCACGTAGGTGCGGGCCAGCGCCAGAGATCGTGCGTGTCCCAGTTGGATGATGACCTCCCTAGATGGGTTTCTGCATCGTCGAGCGGGTCAGTTCGCATCGAGCACGTCGCTGAGCCTTCCTGTGGACAGCCCGCGTCTAGGCGTGTCGCGAGCGGCGGAAGGGGTCAGCCGAGGAGCTGCTGGTCGACGGTCGCCTGAGCGCGTCGGCGGCGGAGTACGTCGGCGCGGACGAACTCTTCGAAGTCGGCCGTCCGATCCTCGATCATGACCTCTACTCCCGGTGCCTCCACCTTCTCTCCGGGCCACCCGGTCTGGCGGGTCGGGCGGTCCCGGTCCAGCCGAGTTCCGCAGACGGAGACCCACTCCCGCAGCCGATGCCGCGCCTCGGCGAACTCCCGCATCCACACGATCGGCGCCGACGGCGACGCCACCTCGTCATAGCAGGCCAGGAAGTGCAGATGAAGAGCGGACAGCTCCCAGATCAGCTCGTCATGGCGGTGCCAGTGCGGCGGCACGATCGACGGCGAGAGCCCGAAGGACGTCTTGAGCCACAACACGAACCGATCCAGATCGCGCCACTCGACCTCGGCCTGGTCTGCATCGAGGACATTCCAGTTGATCGGCCCAGGCGGTTCGTCGCGGGTCATCGTGATTGACATCGCCGACACCGGGTCTCAGAAGCCGATAGCCGGGTCGGAAGGCTCGGCGGCCGACTGCGGGGGACTGGGGGCGAGTCGGCGGCGCTGGACCTCGTAGGCGGTCTTGTTGACGTTGTGCCCGATCTTGCGGGCCACGAACTCCTCCTTGATCACGCTCCCGCCATCGCGCTCGACCTCGTACTCGTGGACGTAGCCACTGGCCACGAACGAGTCGCCCTTGCGGAACCGGGCGTAGAGCTCCCGCGCTGTGCTCTCGAAGGCAACCATGTCGTGGAAGGAGGGATCGAGTTTGGTGAAGCTGCCGTCGGCTTCCTTGCGCCACTGCTCGACGCCGACTCGGAGTCGGACGTACTCCGCTCCAGCGGACGTGAAATGCAGGTCAGGGTCGGCCGCGACGAAGCCGGCCAAGCTCATTTGGGTCTGAATGGACATGGGAAGCCTCTGATCTCGTGCAGTACCTCGTTGGCGCTGCTTCGACCTTCAGGTGCGGCCTCCGTGCCAGTCAGCCTCGAGGCCGGAGCGGGCAGGCCGACCTAGCGACACCTGCGGCTGTCGATCCTCCGGCGAGTAGACCGACTCGTTCGGGGTAGGTGCAATGGGGTGCCCTACCCGTCGCGTCCCATGAAGGATCCGCTCCCGCAGTTCGCAGGAACTGCGAGTTGCCGCCCGACGGCGGCGCAACGCGAAGAACTCATCGCGTTCGTCGCGGCGGGCTATCGCAACGGGCTTTCATTACGTGAACTAGCCGAACTCACCGACCGAACCCAGACGGCGGTGCGTCGGGC
Organism: Nocardioides hankookensis; assembly: GCF_042658885.1. Classification (NCBI taxonomy): domain Bacteria; kingdom Bacillati; phylum Actinomycetota; class Actinomycetes; order Propionibacteriales; family Nocardioidaceae; genus Nocardioides; species Nocardioides hankookensis. The sequence goes on from NZ_JBHSRJ010000005.1 coordinate 465,478, forward strand.
TCTAGACCAGGCCGGTGTGCGTCGCAGGGACGTTGGCGCCCCAGTCGTTATGAATCCGGTGGCGGTGGGCCAGGACAAGAGTGCAGCGCTTGATGAATAGCGCGCCCGAGCGCGGCGGATAGACGCACGTCGCAAGCGTCGGACGGGTAATCCTGCCTAGTGCTCGCCGACGTACGCGAACGCTCGGGAGACCGCCGCTGGTAGCCCCTCGAACTGGGCGACCTCAGGCTCTAGTCCCATCAGCGAGGCCAAGCCGATTGACCGCTGCTCCGGTACGTACTTGTTGAGCTTCAGCGTCGACATCGCATGAAAGGTCCACTGGTCGAGGTCGAGGGGATCAACGGTGCTCTTGTTTTGGTGATGGAGGAGCGCGAACACGTAGACGTCCGACTGTCGCATGCGGGTTTCGGACAGCGAGTTGGTCGCGGCATCCCAACCGGTGGTCGGCCGAATGCCGAACGTGATCCTGGATGGTCGAGTTTGAGCCCACGTTTGCAGATAGGCCGCGGACTTCACCTCTACCCGTAGGCCGTCTGGTGTGAGTAGGTCGGCGGCGTCCCATTCCATTCGAGTTCCTCCGGCACACCCCAGGCCCAGGCCAACGATGTACTCGGCCAGGACGCCTCGCGTTGCGTTACTGAGCAAGTCCGAGGATGACCACCGCCAGAACTCGAGCAGCGTGTGCTCCGTGGCTCCGCCCGCAAGCCCGAAGACTTCGGTGCCCGATCGGCGAGCTACTTCAACCGCCCTCACTCGTCATCCACATCCGTACGCTAGGCGGCCGATTGACCGAGGACCACTCGCGCGGACCAGCGCCCGGTGCACGGGCCCTTCACTGCACCCCCACGCGGCGGAAACACACGAGAGGCTACAAGGGCTCGAGTACGACTAGCGCTTTGTGCTGCTGGTGGATCACTCTCGTGATATGGAGTCGTGGCTTGTCCCCGAATGGAGGTCCGTTCAGGTCCCCGTGCTCGCGCTCGACGAGTTGCGCGCTCGTGCATCGGCGCGACAGGACAACATGGACCCGGCGACGCTGTCCTATGGCGTCACCTCTGAAGACATGAACCTCGTCGGGCTGTTGGGGGAGGACGCTGTTCTCCGTTGGCTCACCGAACAAGGGGCAGAGGTGCAGAGCATCGCTGACGACCCGACATCTATTGCCACCGGCCAAGGCGACCTGCAGTTGAGCTTCAGTCCGACCGGATGGACCCGAATAGTCGCGCATGTTGAGGTAAAGACGTCTAGGCGCCGGGATTACGCTCGCTTCGAGCGGACCGTCGTGTCTTCGCAGTTAAGCCGAATGGCATGTGATGCGGTCTTTTGGTGCACTGCTGAGGACGACCTTGCTGATCGCGGGATCGTCGACATCATGGGATGGCTCCCTTGTGCGGACGCACAGGCTCCGGAGTACCACGAGCCCGCCGAAGCTCGCGGGCGGCCGGCCGTGCGAATCAAACGGCCCCTACGCGATCCAAGCGAGTTCATGTCGTGGCTCGACTCGGAAGCGCGCAAGCGTCCGCCGTTCTGACTGGGCGGCTCTCGCGGCTTTGACGCACCTTCCAAGGCCGCAGGTCCTCCACCTGGCCAGTCGGACGCAGGTTTCCGACGACACACGCCCCAGGATCACGGGACTGCGTGACGACCAACTTGTCACCTGTCGGGATCGCGGCGGTTCTCGTAGTACCAAGCACGGGGCCACGAAGCGTCCGCGGGATGCTGCGATTCCGGCGCCCGACTGGTCCAGGCCTCGAACGAGGAGACCACGGCAACGAATCGTTCGAGGACCTCAAGCTTCTCGGCGTTCGGGAGTGAGCGAGGCAGTACAAACTGCAGCTCGTCCCCATGTTTGTTGATCAGCACGCAGAGCAAGAGGTGGGAAGTCGTCCCAACCAACTCGCGAACCTTGGCGATGCGTGGCCAACGGTCGAACGGTTGAACGGGGAGCCGCACCAGCATCACGAATTCTTCGTTCGCCGAAACGAACAACTGCTGCGCAGACAGTCGTCGTGTTGCCGTGTCGAACTCGTGCACAAACGATGCAAGGTCCGCAGGCACCGTATTGCTAAGGATGTCTGACTGGGCATAGAGCGTTTGAGACTTAAACCGTCCAACTGCCGATCGGACAACGACCAAGTCGCCCCTAAGAACGTCGAGGGTGTCACTCGAGATCGCTCGATTGTGGGCCAAGGCGTTCCGCACTGCCCCGATGGACTCGATTCGGTTGGCCAGGACCGCTCCAGTGGTGCCTGTCAGGCTTGAAATCTGATCGGCGATGGTTGAGCTCGTCAGCACCTTGGCTAGCTGGCCAAGCGTCGTCGACCAGAGCAGTTCTTCTTCGGCGTCGATGCCAAGGACCCAACGAGTGGCGTTGACCTTTGACTGAGCCTCAAGCCGACCCCGAAGCGACGAGTCGATCTCGGCCGCCCAGGCCGGCCCGTGCGCAAGGAGAAGACCGGTCAAGGCGATCCGTCTCAGCCATGTCTCGGCCTCGTAGACCAACCGGTAGGCGTTGAGGTTCGCCCCAGAAACCAGAATCTCGTCAGACCACTCGCTGTCCACGGCGATGACCGTACGTCGCATTGATCCAGCGGGAGGGAAAACGGTATCCCACGGCGACTCTGTTGCAGGACCTTGCTCACCGCCCAGGTCGGCGGAACGCGGTATGACGCGCTGTCGGCAGCACCTTCGTGAGAGGTCACGACGACGTCCGCCCCAGCTCGTCCGGCCTAGGGAGTGGTCGGTCACCGACCCCGCAAGCAACGGCGCATCCGAACTGTTTTTGCTTCACCCGATAGGGAGTTAGATGTACGGGTTTGGCAGGGCCAGGCAGTCAGGCACAGGGCCCCCAAGCGCCTTTTTAAGCCAGTGGGAAGCAGTTTCAGTCTGACCCTTGCCAACTTAGGGCGTTGGGCGCATCCTTCGATCAGGCTTCGGACGCGCGAGGGTCGGTCCCAGGCTGGACTCCGTCCACTTTTGTCGACGACGCAATTCTGAATTTGTTAATGCCGCTCTGAGAATTGTTTGAGGCATTTCTAAGCATTCCCGGCAGTCGCGCAAAGCGATTCATTGGGTCGGCGCATCGGTTACCCGTCGGTAATTTACGGCTTTGAGACTTGCGATGCGGTCGCGTAGCACGCCTCTGACCTGCGCAAACACCCACTCGGTGCGCTTGGCCGCCGTTGAGTGCACTCATGCCTAGGTGCGACACAGCGATGTTTGCGAACTGTGAAAGCACAGCGCTGCGGTACGATGACGTTGCAGCAATCACAGAGGACTTTCAGACCAAGTTGAAGCGTGAGTTGTGCCGGAGGCAGAGCTCGGGGAAGCGAACTCGACTGCTGTCTGAACGGAGAGTTTGGCCTGCTCTCGTCGTCGTCCTTCCCGTGCACTCAGCCGCGAACGCGTGCCTGCGCACCCTCAATGGGACCTCCCACCAACTTCCTGTCTCGACTCCATGGTTAGGAGCATTGGAGTGGCCACATCGACACTGACCCATACGGGTCCCGGCACTGTGGGAAGCGGTGCCCCATGAACGAGGCCGAGCTGATCAACGCAGTCCTCGCTGCAAGTGGCATCGGCGGAGTGCTCATTGCTTTCGGCCTGATCATGAAGAACCTGCCCGCAGTGCTTAGCGCTCTGCACGCGTGGCACTTGGACATCAAGCGTATGAACTATCTGAGGCATCAGTTCGATCAGACGCGGTACGCAGACAACGTGTATCTCTATCCGCCGGCCGCCGAAGAGTCGAAGCCCGAGCAGATCGAGCCGAAGCCTGAGGAGGCCGCGTAGTCCTGTACGCGACTGTGTCGGGTCGTGGCCGCGCTCAGATGACATATCCCGATGCGGTTCCTCTGATCGCCACCAAGTGTCCGTTCGGCTTGCGACCCATCGTTGCTTCGTGAAAAGGCACCGACGCGCTGAGCCTCCTGGCGCACCTCGCAGAACGAAGTGATGAGGGCTACTGCCGCAATGTCCCTGTCAATGTCGGCGACGAGTCTCGCTATGGCGCCTGCGAAGGAAACGTGAAGGGCGTCGGTGACAGCGTTCAAACTCGGGCTGCGCCGGGGCTCAAGGAGTATCCGGCGCAGGGCAGATCGGCCTTAGGTCGAAGCGCCGACTGTGACGTGCGTCTGCTGCGACACCGGTGTGTTCCAAAGCGCCAACTGACTGATGGCGGAGACGCCGTCAGCGTGGACTTGGAGACCGTCACTAAGCCCTCGTAGCGTCAGAATGACGAATGCGGATTGCTCTATGCCATTCTCGTCGTCCTCACGCTCCAGGAGACTGAGTTTCAAGCCCCACTCGTCACCTGCGACGCCGTTGGGGAACTTCGCATAGTGAGTACGGACTGGACTCCATTTTCCAGCGGCAACCAACTGTGACTCCCATGGGTGGGAACCACTTGTCTTCTCCTCGGGAACCTTGCCCGTGATTGTGACGCTGCTGCCTGTCCGCTCTACGACTCCGAAACTCGCATCCACGCAGGTTCGGACAGCTTCGGCTCCGCAGGCTTGGTCGAGTAACGGGGTGAAGACCACTGTCATGAAGATCTCGGCCTTCAACTTTCCTTCTGTGGTGAACAGGCAAGCCGGCATTGGAAACGGTGCCCGCAGCCAACTGATCTTGCTCTGTAGGGGAACCTGATGGATCGTTGTGAACGAGTCTTCGCTTTCGAACAGCACCTCCAGACCGTCCAACGGCACTCCTGCGCCGTAGTAGTTTTTGTGGGCTCCGACCATGCTTCGACTTGACACAGCGGCGCTGTGGACCAGGAGGCCCTTCACTAGGGCCGGGCTTGGCTCCACGTCCACGGCACCATCAAGTTCTGCCCAGACATTGGCTGCGATCGCACTGACGAGAGGTGTGGCGAACGAGGTGCCCACTCCTTCTGCAATCTGATCGCCGGGCACCGTCGAGCGGATTCCGGCCTGCGGGATCTGTCCCGTCGGACCCAAGTCTCCGCTCCAGAACGAGACGTCGGGCTTCGTCTGACCGCCGAAGCTTGGTCCCCGGCGCGAATAGCTGGCCGGCGTGCCGACCGGAGTTCGAGCTCCTGGACGGTGTGTCAGGGATCCGACGACCAAGGAGTTGACCGCATCAGCTGGGCTGGCGATGCCATCTGTCAACGTGGCGCTTGGCGCCGGCCAAGTTCGGACGGGCTGGCCCTCGTAGTTTCCGGCCGCTTGTACAAATAGAATTCCGAGCTCGGTGGACAGCTTGTCCATTTCACTTGCGAAAACGGAGTACTCCAGCGGATCCAGTTGTACCCGTGCCGCAAAGGAGCAGTTCCATACCTTGACCTCGGGGTGCTTCCGGATCGTTTCGTCGATGCGATCCAGCAGTTCGTTTTCGCCGATCGGTTTCGCTGGAAGCACCTGTCCGTCCACCAGAACGGCGGAGTCCTCCCCGAAGCAGGACTCGTTCGGGTTCAGCGCGCGTCCAGCCAGGATTAGACCACCGACGAATGTCCCATGCTCCTGGTTGAGGTCTGAGCCAAGATCATAGGTTTCACGCGCTTGAACGTAGGGTTCGAGCGCCGGCGTGCCGATGCCGGAATCGAGTACGCCGACGATTGCGTGGGAGGGAGTCGCCGCGATCTCCTTGCGCAGGTCGTCGCTCACTCGGTCGACGACAGCCATCGTTTGCGGTGAGACTTCCCTCCAATGGCTATACATCGGCTCGGCGCCGGCGTACCGGATGCCGTATAGGCCCGCGATCTCTTCAACGTCCGCTTCCGTCGTCGGGGCGACGTAGACGCTCTCTCGGCGCTGGGTCCCTCGTACCCCCTGGATCTCCAGACCGATAGTCTCCAGGTGCGCTCCCAAGGGCTGATCGATCCAGGTGGTCTCGACGTTGAGCCAAGGAAACAGGTCTAGGCGGAGAAGGCGCCGTTCGTCGTGAGCGAATCGGACCACTGCTTCGAGGCTTTCAAGATCGCGTACTCCGAACGCGTCCGTTACAGGCTCGAAGATCGACAGATCTTCGATCGACGAGATGGCGCGGAGGGCCGTATTCGTCGAACCCGACGAGATGGCGCCCTGCAGTGTTCGCAGGTCGCGGGCCCGCGCGCGAGCGAAGAGCTCACCGGGTCTGCCCGTCGCAGTTGCCGGCGTGCCAGCACCTTCCAGGAACTGGGTGGGCCGGTTCGTCTTGGCCAGCGCCTCCTGCCTCAAAGCAATTCGAAGTGGAACGCCCAACCGGTCAACGATCTGTTCGGGGACATCTGCCAGGGCGGCTCGACTCGCTTCCAGGCTGGACACCAACGCATTGCGGAGGCCGCTAGCGTCAACGTCGACGAATGGCGGCTTGCTAGATCCGCCGCCGCCTTTGGCTCGCATCTCCGATGCGTCAGCACGCAAGTAGATCAGCGGTTCAAGGTCGGGCATCTAGCTACCCCCGGGTGGCGTTGGTGACCTGTCTCGTGCTGACGTCGAACAATTCCGCCAGCGCCCGAACTGTAAAGACTTTCGGCTGCCACGTCCTCAAAGCGCGCATTTCCGACGCGGGATTGTCGAAGACCTCGTAGTCGTCCCAGAGTGTCCGTGCGAGGCGGCGAAGAGCGATAGGGAGTGTCAATCCACCTCTTCCGGACCGCAACGCGGATCGCACCATGTCGCTAGCGGCCGCTTGAATCGCGGCTGGCGACATGCCGTCTGAGGCGACGACGAGTTGATCGAAGTCAGACGCTTCCAGGTTGACCTTGCCGCTCAGAAAGTGGGTCCAGAGCCTCTGACGATCACTGGCCCGCGGCAGCTCCAGCTTGATTCGGTGCCCGAATCTGCGCCATACGGCTCGATCAAGCAACTCGGGGTGATTTGTCGCCGCGATCACGATGCTGGACTCCGGCAACGCGTCTAGGTTCTGCAATAAGGCAATCACTACGCGCTGGAGTTCGCCGACTTCTCTGCTGTCTGCGCGCATCTTGGCAAGCGCGTCGAACTCGTCGAGGAAGAGGACACATGGGTGTGCCTGAGCGAAGTCGAACACTTCGCGGATATTCCGCGAAGTCTGTCCCAAGAGGGACGAAACCAGCGCGTCGCTTCGAGTAGTCGCGAGTGGCAAGCGCACTGCTCTCGCGATAGCACGGGCGAGAGATGTCTTACCTGTCCCCGGCGGGCCAACGATCAAGAGCCGATTCGGAACTGCTACTCCCTCAGCCTGCCACCGGTCGAAGTTGGCGATGGAGAGCAGGAACTCGTTCAACTGCTCCTGCGCCAGTGGTGCGAGGACCAGGTCATCGTCTGCGTCATCAACCGGGTTGACGATGTCGATGGTCTCAGCTTGGGAGGCGTCGTCGATCGGCAGGGACCGAAGGCCTGCGGCCGAGAAGCTTCGAACGGGGCGCTTCGCCAGTGCGCTGCGGACGGCGCCTGCCTGCCGACGTTGCCCGTCGCCTTCGAGCTTCTCCGCGAGGAGGTTGGCGTAGTCCACGGCCTTGCGTGAGTCGTGCGTCAACGCTCCATCTAGGATCTTCAGAACCTCCGACAGGTGTTCCATCTGGATCAGCTCCACGCCTTCCCCGCTTGTGTCGCGATTCGCTCGACCCGTTACGCTCAGCGCGCTGAGCGTAACGCCATCGTACCTCTTTGTCACGCCATCGCGGGAACCTGTTTCGCAGCGAGCTGCGCGAGGGTCGAGCGGGTTACAAGGACGGTCCGACCAGAAATTGGGGCAGCGCCGACGGCCAACTCGTCACGCTCCGTGCCTGCGCGGCCCTGCTGACGCGTCATTGTGGGCGGTTCGACGCGGCCTCAAGGGCGTCCAGGGCGGCGTCACACGTATTAGCGCTGGGTCCAGCGCCGGAGCGTCGTGATGATCGGCGGCGCCGTTCGAAGGAGGACGAGTCCGGTACCGAAGGGGAGCGTGCGGATGCGTTCGGGCGGCATGATCGCAACCCGCCTCTGGGAGAGTTGGAGCGAGCGGTTTCCGTACTCGCCGATGGTGGTGGTCTCGGAGCGCTCGTAGCGTTCGCCGATGAGTACGGCCAGTTCTTGGAGGTCCTTGGAGGCGGAGGTGCCGCCGAGGATGACCTTGACGATGGAGGCGTCCCAGATGGTGCTGGCGGCGTGGTCTCCCCAGCGAGTCCTTGCTTGGGCGAGTGACTGGAGGACCGGCATGGTGGTGATGCCGGTCCCTCCGCCTTCGGCCATGAGCACGGGCAGCGAGGGGATCGGTGCGAGGTTGCCGATCTCGTCTAGGGCGAGCAGGAGCGGTGGGTCGAGGCGGGTAGCTGGTGATCCGGCGGCCAGGTGTCGGGCGGTCTCGGTGAGGTCCTCGACGAATGCGGCAACCAGGGGCCATGCGGCGGTCGCGCCGGCGCCGGTGGCGAGCAGGTAGAGGGTGCCGTTGGTGGTCAGGAAGTGGGTGGGGTCGAACTCTTCGCCGGGCCCGGGGCTGACGGCGTCGAGGACCTGGGGGTCCGCGAGGCAAGCTGTGGCTTGGGAGACGGCCATCCAGATGGAGTCGCGGGTCCTTGGATCGCTCTCGATCATTCCGCACAACGAGTCGCCCCAGCCGGGGGCGGCGCCGCCGTGGCCGGCCAGGATCCCGACGGCGTCCATGGCGGCTGTTGCTGAGAGTGACCACTCGAAGAGCACGCGGGTGGGGAGCTGGTCGAGTGCGGCGGCGTGGAGAAGGGCTTGGATGACGACGCGGGCGCGGCCTTCCCAGAAGCTGCCGGAGTCGGTGCCGCCTGAGGAGAGCCCGGTGGAGGAGGCGAGCCCGGTGGCTCGGATCATCGCGGTCAGAGGGTTTTCGCAGCCTCGGATCGGTGACCAGCGGACGCCGGCACCTGCGATCGCGGGGAGTCCGGCGGTGAGGTGTTGAGGGTCGAAGACGGCGACCGGTCCACGAGCCTGACGGTCTTCGATGGTGGCGGTGATGTTGTCGGGCCGTGTGGAGGTGGTGACGACGGCGCCGGGTGCGTCGAGGATGGCGTTGATGACCAGGTGGAGTCCCTTGCCGGATCGAGGTGGGCCAATGACGAGGATGGAGTCCTCGACGGAGGCCCAGATCTGACGGCCCTGACTGGTGCCGAGCAGGTACCCGACCTCCGTTGGTGCCGGGTTGCTCAGTGATGGGCGCAGGTTGGCGGCGCGGCGTAGGAGTGCGTTCCGCGACGCGGTCGCGTCGATGTCGCGTCTGGTTGCGATGCCTTGGATGCGCCGTGGGTCGTGGGCGGTGCGGTGCCGAGCTCTCGCGATGAGTACCCACCCGATCCAGGCGACGGCGGCCAGCGCTGCGAGGAGGACGACCAGGGTCGCCCAGTAGGTGATCGGGGAGAGTCCTGTCGCGCCGAGCGCCGTGCCGGGAGAGTCTGGCTGTGCGAGAACGCCCAAAACCGCCGCGACACCGCGCGAGGGTTGCGGTTCGCCGGCCGCGAACGCGGCGACCGAGCCTGCGGCACGCAGGAGGATCGCCATGACGAAGGCCCCACCCACGAGGGCTAGGGCGGCGTTGGTGAGCTCGTTGTCGATTGGGCGGGCGCGGGTGTTCATGCGGGCCCGATCTCTGACCCGATCTCGGCAATGGCTGCTGACTCCATCCCGACCAGGAGCAATTTGCAACCGGACCTGACCAACATCGCGGGCGGGAGCTGCAGGTCCGCGCGGCCGTCCGCCCCGGCAGTCTTCGTGCACACGACGCACGCGACCGCTACGTCCTCCCCGGGATGAAAACCCGTTCCGCTGAGACGGGCCGGGCCCGGCGGCCACGCGTCGACGGGCGCAGCGGGGATCGTGTCGGTGTTTGGGATGGGCTCTGACGCCGCCGGGGGCATGGCGATGTCGGAGTACGTCGTCCCGTCGTTCTCGTGCACGTCGACTCGGACCGCGGTCCGGAGGTTGGCGGTGATCTGGTCGAGGACGCCTCGCAGGTCTTCACGGACGCATCCGGGAGCGGTGGGATAGGGCCGGCCGTCGACGTTGACTGCCAGGTGCCCGTCGCCGTCGATGGTGACGTGGACGGTGCTGAGTACGGCGGGGATCCTCATAGCGTGAGGGCCGTCTGGTCACGTCGTGGAGTCCTCGTGACCGGTTCGGTCCCGGCGCGGTGGTCGAGTGCGTCGCGGTCGAGTCCGGGGGGTGTGCCGTCGCCGACCTTCGTGGTGTCGAGGTTGTCGAGGATCCCGAGCGCTGTGCTTCGGACTCGTTCGGCGGTCGAGGCGACGACCTCGACCGGTGTCTTGCCGGGCACGCTCGAGGCCCACGTCGAGACGTAGGGGATCGTGTAGGCCGACGTGTCGAGGCCGTGGGCTGCGCCGACCATGAGCGCGACCGACTCCGCCTCGACCTCGGCGATCCCGCGGTGGAGCGTGGCCTCGGCGGCAACCTCCGAGGTGGCTGCTGCAGAGATGCCGTTGGCGCCTCCGTTCTGGGCAGGCGCGTGCAGCAGGACGTGTCCGAGCTCGTGGGCCAGGGTCTTCGCCTGAGCTGCGTCGTCCATGTCCATGCGGATCGAGACCTCGCGGGTGAGGAAGTCGGTCTGGCCGTTGGCTCCGCCGATCGCTGCTGCGGTTGAGACGAGTCGCAGCTCGTGCCCGCGGGCGGTGATCTGGTCAGCGAGGCCGTCCCACAGGCCGTCGGGTGCCTGGCCCTGCAGCAGGTCCGGTCGCGGGAGCTCGGGGAGCGGGGCGCCGGCGGTCTGGGAGACGTCCCATACGTGGGTGGGTTTGAGACCGACGAGCCTTGACCGCACAGTCTCGCCGGCGGTGGGGATCTCGCCGCGAGCGAGGCGGTGCCACGACCCTGGGTCGGACGGCGTGCGGGAGGCAAACCGTGCGGTGACGGGCGCGAGGATGCCGTACCCGTGCTGCCCCTTCTCGACGTGACGGCCCAGTGAGTGCCATTGGCGGAAGCCTGCGACGTAGGTCGGCGTCGGGTTGGGTACGCGACCTTCTTGGTGCGCGGAGAAGTGCTGGGCGTAGATCAGCATGGTGTTGTTGAAGCTCCGGGAGCGGAACTGCGCTGCGAAGGTCAGGGCGCGCTTCCAGTCCTCGCCGGTGACGAGCGCCGCGACTGACTCGGCCAGCTGCTGGTGGAGCGCTTCCAGCCTGGCCTTGCGAGAGACGCGCACGTGGGCTTCGGTGTTCATGACGACCGCCCTCCGGTGTCCCGGCCGGTCATGCGGCCGGTGGTGTCGAATAGGTCGAGCTCAGCTGGGTGCATCTGGTGCTGCACGACGAACGAGCGGTGCTTGATCCGCCACAGCCCTTGGCCGGTGCCGAGGGTGGGGATGAGGGACTGCTCGGTGCCGGTGAGTGCGAGGGCGGCGGAGGTGGCGCCGAGCTGGTCTGCTTCTTGGCGGTAGACGATGCGGGTCTCGGCGTTCGCGAGCAGTGAGGAGGCCAGCGCGCGCATGGCGGAACCGTGGTCGCCGACGTTGTCGAGGTCGGTGAGCTTGTGGAAGATCAGCATGTTCGCGATGCCGTAGTGGCGTGCGAGTCGCCAGTGGGCGTCCATGCGTCGCAGTAGGGCGGGGTGAGACATGAGGCGCCAGGCCTCGTCGTAGACGACCCAGCGTTGGCCGCCGGCGGGGTCGAGGAGCGCGGACTCCATCCACGCGGACGCGCAGGTCATCAGCACCGAGATCAGGGTGGCGTTCTCAGTGACGCGGGAGAGGTCGAGGGAGATCATCGGCAGGGTCGGGTCGAAGGTGACGGTCGAAGGACCGTCGAAGAGGCCGGCAAGGTCTCCGGCGACCAGGCGACGTAAGGCGTGGCCGACGAGTCGCCCGTCCTCGGTGAGTCGGCCGTCGGGATCGTCGGCACGTTCGGGGGAGAGGAGACGGTCGACCACCATCGGCAGAACCGGGACGTCCGCGGTGCGGACGGTGCGGTCGATGGCGATGTCGACCGCCGTGTGCTCGAGGGGGCTCAGGCGTCGTCCGAGGACGGTCTCGGCGAGCGCACCGACGAGGTCGCGACGCCGCGAGGAGATCTGCGCGGCCCATTGGGCGTCGTCGAGCCCGGAGGGGCGGTGTCCTTCGTCGAGGGGGTTGAGCCGGTTCGGCATCCCGTGGCCGAGGGCGATCGCGCGACCGCCCACGGCCTCGGCGACTGCGGTGTGCTCGCCCTTGGGGTCACCGGGGACATAGACCCGGCGACCGAAGGGAATCGACCGGGCGTACAGGCTCTTGGCGAGGCAGGACTTCCCAGACCCGACGATCCCGGCGAGCACGAGGTTAGGGGCGGTGATGACGCCGCGGGCATAGAGGATCCACGGGTCGTAGACGAACGAGCTCCCGGAGTAGAGGTCTTGGCCTACGAAGACGCCCTCGGCGCCGAGGCCGCCCTCGGCGAGGAACGGGTAGGCGCCCGCGAGGGTGGCGGAGGTGTCCTGGTGTCGCGGGACCCGCAGCCGTCCGGGGGTCCGCAGAGCGGCCGGCCCCGCTTCGCCGCCACGGGGCAGCGTCGCGGTCGCTCGCTGCTCGGCGACCAGTGCGTCGGCAGCGCGGCGGGCCTGGGCACGTCGCTCCTCGTGGCTCTCTGCTAGCCGAGCTCGGGCGGCAGCCTTGCGGAGCTTGCGGTCCTTGCGCCGCTCCCGGGTCGGGGAGACGAGAACCGCCGAATGGAGCCGGTCGAGCCGATCGACTGCTCGGCCGGTACCCGAGGAAATCATCGGGCGAATCATCGGGCGCCTCACAGCGCTAGCCCGCGGTCGGCGCCTCGGAGCGGCGACCCAGCGTGCGGCCTGTCCGCGGTGTGCGCGGGTGCTTGGTCGTAGGCGATGGTGGCCTCGATCTCGTGCGCTCGATCCACCGCTGCGGCGACCTGGTGGACCATCTCGGCGGCACGGTGCAGCTCCCAGGACACGCGGTAGGAGGACGCGGTGTCGGCTCGTGAGTCGCCATTGATCCACGCACCTCTGATCGCGGGGCCGTCGTGGACGTCGCCGAGCTGGTGCAGCGTCTGGGTCAGTGAGGCAAGAGCAGCGCTGATGGAGCCGAGGACCGGGTAGATCGCGACCGGGTCCTCGAGGGTCCGAGTCGCGTGGGCCAGGCCACGGATCGCCTCCCTGGCCTCGGTGGCGTCGGCGGCAGGGTCGCTGTAGGTCGGCATCGTTGGCTCCTCGACATTGCTGGGAGGGGAGTTGGGTCTCGTCGACAAGGTGCGCTCGTTGTTCCAGGAGCGCCGGCTAGCAAGACGCACGGCGCGGACCTGGGGGTGTGGGGTTCAGAGGGTTCTGCACAAGGGCAGCGCTGCGACAGCGAATGATTGGGCCTGTTGACCCCAAAGGCGCCGGATTTCGCATGAGGCTTGGATCGCTGCCTGCTCGACGGCCGCGACGGCGCGCTCGAGCTCGTCGGGGTCGTTCGCGCTGACGACGACCAGGCCGGTGGTGCGCAGGACGCCGTGCCCTGCGGTCAGGTCTGCTTCCTGCTGCAGAACGTCGTGATACTCGGCCGTCTGCTGGGCGTCCTCGATCTGACCGATCCTGTGACGTTGGGCGGCATCCGAGATGTACTCGGTCTTCTTCTTGCGGATGTCGCGCGCGGCCCGGTCGTTACGCATCGGGGAGTAGAGGAGGGTGAACGTGCGCCGGATCCCTGAGGACAGCAGCAGCGGGGCGAGGAAGCCGGGGAAGACGAGCGACCGGGGCCACTCGCTGATCCAGAGCACGCAGTGGTGTGCGGAGTCGCTACGCAGGCTGTCCCACGACTCGCTCACCGCGACGGGTCCGGCGGTCGCGAGATCGCGCCCGAGATCACCATGACGTTCCAATGCACCCGCGACGGCCGGGTCGTAGGCCGCTCGGAGGATTAGTGCGAGGTCGCCGGGGGTGAGCCAGTCCGATGGGGACAGGTCGGCCGAGCGGAGTGCAGCGGTCATCGTCGCCATCTCCTGGCGCAGCACCGCGGCCGCGCCGCGGGTGCCGCCGCCCGCGGCGCGGATCGCCCGCCGCGCGGCCTTCTGGTCGAGCGAGATCGAGATCGTGCTCGCGTGTCGCTCACCGGCGGGGCCGGCACGCTCGACGAGCTCCTCGTACGTCGTCGCGGCCCACGACCCACTCCGGTGCCCGTGGTGGGTCCACCAGTCAGCCAGGCCCTTGCCGGAGTCCGGGAGGGTGCGTTCGGTGACCTGGACCGATGCCAGTCGCCCGGATCTGCACGCGGTGGCCAGGACTCGTCCCCAACCGACAACCCGGCGTTCCTGCTCGGCCGGATCGAGCAGGACGAACGCCGGGTGAGAGACCCCGACGATGGCGGTCAGGGTGGCGGCATGCGGGTCGTGGACCATCACCGCCCCGGTTTCGGGATCCACCAACTGCCGCAGTCGTGCGGCGTCACCCGGCAACGCCAGCGTCCCCGCGGGTCGTGGCTTGATGATCCGGCGTCGGAAGAGCAGCTGGCCGCCGGCCGAGCGCCACACCCACCGGGCGCCGATCGGGCCCCACTCGACGAGCCTGCGGCCACCAACGCTGAGGAACCCGAGCGCGAGGAGGACCAGGATGATCGGGAACGCGAGCACGACGGCGCCGAGGTACAGCCCGAGGATCAACGTGCCGGCCGCCAGGCTCGCCATCACCAGCTGCGGACCCGAGAGCCCGAGCAGGACCCCACGCCTGGACAGTCGCGAGAACTTCACCGGCGACAAGGCTGGCTCACCGGACCCGGTGAACCCAGACCCTCCACTCCCGGTAGCGGAGCTCCGCGACGTCTCCCGTGTCGACGTGCCCACGGTCGTTCACCTCCGAGCGGTTGGTCGGGTGTGAGTGGTGTCGGCACCCGGTGATGGCATCGGCAATGATGCGGGGGATCTGGGGGAGGCCGGTGCGGGCTGCGGTGAGGGCGGCGTCGACGTACCGGCCTCAGCGTGTCCTGTTGCCTGGGCGGCGACGAACCCACCCAGTCGGGGGCCGGCGGCGCCGGCCTCCTTCGCCATCACTGCACCGGCGGCGATCGGACCAGCCGCGGCGGCTTCTCCACCTGCTGCGGCCCCGCTGGACGCGCCGCCGGATGCGCCGGCAGCTGCGCCTCCTCCGTTCGTCGCGCCGAAGGCGGCCGCCTGACCGGAGACACCACCGGAGGGTCCGGGCGATGGCGACCCGCTACCAGCAGATATCTCGCCGCTGCCGTGCTGTCCGAGGATCCTGGCCGGCGATGCTCCGCCGCCCCCAAGTCGTGAGAGCGGAAGTGGGATCGGGCGGTTGAGCGATGCCTTGCCTTCCTGTTCGGCCGACATCGCGTGGTACATGTCGAAGCCCATGAACGCGATGGCCTTGTAGGTCAGGTAGGGCGCGAACCCGGCGAGCAGCATCAGCACGACCCCGGCCATCGGTTGACTCACCGACTCCAGGTCCGCGTCGATCGGCGCTGAGACTTGGGCGGTGGCGAGCAGGAAGATGACGACCAGGACGACCTTGGACAGGATCATCGCGATCACGAACGTCGCCCACCGGCTGACCCAGGAGCGGGTGTGGTCCCAGCTGGACCCGGCCAGAGCGATCGGTGCGAAGACGATCGCGATCAGCAGCAGCGCCTTGCGCATCAAGAGGCTGATCCACACCACCATCGCGGCGCACATGGCCAGGCTGGCGAGGAAGATCGTCACGATCGCGCCGGCGCCGGGGGCGGTGAGGCTGATGGTGCCGAGGCCGGCTGTGAGGACCGCGAGCTTGTCGCCCATCTCGTTCATGTTGGTGCCGGCCGCGTTGACGATCCCGACGCAGAGTTGGTCGGTGACCTCGAGAGCCGTGCTGAGTAGTGCCAGGGCGACGAAGGAGCCGAGGATCGACTTCGCGACGCCGAGCGCGGCCCGAGACAGCGCGGCCGGTTCACGGCGGATCATGCCGCCGATGACCTGGAGCATGAAGAACCCGAGCGTCACGAAGACGGCGACGCCGAACATGATGCTGTAGACGGCCCGGTACTGCCCGCTGGTGACGTCGACGAAGGTCGTGGTGTCGATGACCGTCCAGACCGAGGTGAACATCCACGCCGCGGCGCCGGCTATGGACTGGGCGAGCCAGTCGAACGGGGCGGTGACCACAGCACCGGCGGCATCGCCGGCTTCGTTGCAGACCTGGTGGATGACCGGGACGTCGCACACTGCCATCGCGGGCATGGCTGATCGCCTCAGACCTGCTGGCCGACGTTCCAGAAGAAGTTCACGAGCGTCACTGAGGCCCCGCACACGATCGCGGCGCCGAGGGCGACCAAGACGCCGAGCTTGCCGCGGCCGGCCAGGTGGGGGTTGGAGGAGTTCGCTCCGAGCGCCCACACAACGGCGGACATGATCAGCGCCAAGACCGCGAGGATCAGCCCGATCGTCATCGAGGCGCCCACGATGCTGCGCAGCTGCTGGATCCCCGGCAGGCCGTTGGAGTTGGGGCTGATGTTGATGTCGAGCGGAAGCAGCAGGACGGTCGCGGGAAGGTGCATCGGAGGTCTCCAGAGGTCGATTACGAGACAACGGACGGTTCTTGGGTTGCGCGTTAGAGGTGCGCGCCGAGGTTCAGCAGCCAGTTCGCCCAGGTGAGCGCCGCGCCGGTGAGGACCGCGCCGCCGATCGCGACGAAGCACCCGGTCTTCGCCTTCTGGGCGGTGTGCCAGGCGCCGGATCCGGACGCGAGCGCCCAGGTCGTCGCGGAGACGACGAGCATCAAGACCGCGACGATGAGGCCGTAGGTGAGCAGCGCGCCGGCGATGGCGCGCATCTGACCGGAGCCGCCGACCGCGCCGAAGTTGGGACCGACCGCGCTCGCGGTCACGAGAAGTCTCCGCATACCCCCAGGTGCGAGCGAGGCGCCACCCGGAACTGCAGCTTG
Organism: Nocardioides hankookensis; assembly: GCF_042658885.1. NCBI lineage: Bacteria > Bacillati > Actinomycetota > Actinomycetes > Propionibacteriales > Nocardioidaceae > Nocardioides > Nocardioides hankookensis. The sequence goes on from NZ_JBHSRJ010000005.1 coordinate 482,247, forward strand.
GACTCATAGGTTGGTCGGAGTTGTGCCGGTGGCTCTTGCGTGTCGAGTTCGGTCTCAGCCGAGGCGGCGGACCGTCATCACCTGGCCGACGAACTCGCCGGTCGTGCCGTAGCGGACGACATCGCCGGTGTGCGGTGCTTGGAGGATCCGGTCACCGCCGACGTAGATCGCGACGTGGTGCGGACCTCCGGCGCCGGGGTAGCTGAAGAAGATCAGATCTCCCGGTTGCTTGTCTGCCCAGCCGATGCCCCGGCCGGCGTGGATCTGTGAGCCGCTGTAGTGCGGGAGCCGGATCCGCCCACCGGAGGCTTGGTAGGCGGCGTAGAGCACCAGCCCCGAGCAGTCGAAGCCGCCGCCCGTGGGGCCGGTGAAGGTCCCGCCACCCCACACGTACGGCTTGCCGAGCTGGGAGGCGGCCGCGGCGATCAGGGCCCCGGGAAAGCCGGGCAGAAGATCTCCGGGCAGCTCGCCGGGCCGTTCACCGCCGGAGTCTGCACAGGCGAGCCCGCTGGCGAGCCCGACCCCGGCCAGCACGGCCAGGATCTTCTCGGCGATCGGCCGGTTGACGGCGTACCGGTCGGGATAGGCGGAGACCTGCACCGCTTGGGCTGCGGCGCCGGGATCCATCTCCTGCCAGTCGTCGATGTCGAGCAGGCCACGGGGCGAGCCGTGGTTGGGGCCAGTGGGTCCGCCGTAGAAGGCTCGTGCGGACCAGAGCGGGTTCATCAGGTCCTCGACGCTTCCCCATCCCGCGGCGGGGCGCTGCTGAAACATGCCGACGGAGTCGTGGTCGGCTCCGTCGCCGTCGTTGGGTAGCAAAGCTGAGTGTGGGTAGGCGCCGACGTTGGAGAGCACCCGCAGCGAGGACTCCGTGATCGCTGTCATGACCGCGATCAGCTGGCCTCGAGCGGGAACGTTCTCGCTGTCGCCGACGGCGATGATCGTGGCAGCCCGGGTGAGCTGCTGGTGGTTGAGGGTGATACTCGCGCCAGTGGCGTTGGTGGCGGTCAGGCTGGTGGGGACGGTCTCGGCGACCTCGACGCTGTCGGTGGCCTCGGAGTCCCACAGACAGCCGGCGGACCCGGCTGCAGTGGGTGCGACCAGCGTGGCCACCCCGAGCACCGCGGCGCCTGGTGCGGCCAGTGCCAGCAGTGCGGCGCCCGCAATGACCTTCACTCCCACCGGTGACTCATCTCAGCGGGTTGTCGAGCTCGGACAGACGCAGGACATGGCAGCGGGGGAAGGATGGGGCGCAGGCCACGAAGACTGTGAAGGACACCGGGGACGACGACTCGGCTGCAGCGCCGCCCCACGTCCCGCTGCGATGGCGGATGCCGGTGATGGTCACCGCTGTGGTGCCGGGCCGGAGCTGTCCGTGGGCCTGCTGGTCGGCCACTTCCCAGGAGCTGGGGACGTAGGCCTCCTCGATCGCGAGGGACTGTTCTACATCCATCGCCCCGAGGTCGAGCCACTGCTCGAGGGTGGGGACGTAGGTGGCGACATCAGCGAGCAGCCCTGGTGTCTCCTCGCCGGATGGGTCGGCGTCCGCGGCCACGGCGGCGGTGTAGTCGACCGGGAGGAACCCGGTGCGGGTGTCCCACTCGAACAGAGTGGCGGCGACCGCCTCCGCGTACGCAATCGGGTCGCCGGTGTGGGGGAGCTGCCGATCCTGCGGGGCCAGCGCCGGCGTCGTCGGTCGCCCGGGCGCCACCGTCTCCCGTAGCGCTGTGCCTGGCGCCGCGCCTGGCGCGGTGTCTGTCGGTCGGCTCGCTCCGCCCGGTCCCCGAACCAGTCCGTAGACGCCGACCGCGAGAGAGGCCAGCGCGAATGCGCCCGCGAGGAGCAGCAGGATCTGGCGGCCGGTCAAGTGAGACATCACACGACTCCGAGCGAGAGGACGGGGACGTCCTTGAGGTACACCAGCTACGCCGACGTGTCCCCGAAGTCGGTAGATCGGGCGGCGCCGGCGTCCCCTGCCTCCCCTGTGTCTCGGGTGGCGTGGCGGCGGGCGGTGATGAGCTGGTCGCGGAACGCGATGGTGGCGGTCACGACACGGTCGAACCGCTCCCAGTCGGCGAGGGTGAGCCCGGCGGCCAGCGCATCGACGTCGTACAACTCGGTCCACCCATCGAGCTCGGTCCAGGTCAGGACGAACGACCGGACGCTGCGGAAGTGGCTCGTCGGGCCGTGGTTCCGCTTGAGTCCCTTGCGTCCCTTCTTGCCGTTGATGCGCTCGACTGCCTCGCGCGCCAGACGGGCGAGCTCGGTTTCGACCTCCGGCTGGACGGCCTGGGTCTCGTCGTAGGCCGCCTTGACCTCTTGGTAGAGCGGTTTGATCGGCTCCCCGTTCTCGATCTTGCGCAGCGCGTCGTTGGCCATGGTCCGGATCTCGGGTGGGGTGGCCTTGCGAGACGCCCAGTCCATCAGTGCACAGACCCGCTCGTGGGTGTTGTACGACGCCTTGCCGGTGATCGCCATGGCTGCCTGACTTCGAGCTGTGCCGGTCTCGCCCGGCCCTGCACCCGGTGCATACCCGTGCAGTTGACCATCCTCATCCGCCCTGAACTGGGTCGCCTGCATCCGGCGCAAGGCCTCTTCTGTGCCGATCTGCTTGAGCTCGCGGTAGAGAGTGGCCTTCTCGATCTCGTTCAAGGACAGGTGGAGCTCGTTGTCGTCCCGCTGGGCCATGAGGGACTCGAGCTTGCCGGAGATCCCGGATCGGACCCAGACGTTCATCGAGCGCCAGCCGAGCCGGCGCACGGCCTCCAAGCGCCGCCATCCACAGATCAGGACACCGTCGGGAGTGATGGTCACCGGCTGCAACAGGCCGAGCTCGTTGATCGAGTCCATCAGCTTGGTGAGGTCACCGGGGTCCCTGCGGTACCGGGTGCCGACGACGATCGAGTCGAGGGTCCGGTCGAGCTCGATGCGACCCCGTGCGTCGGGGCCATGCTCAGTCCCGGCCGCCGGGTGTGTCTCAGGCATTGATCCGGGCTCCCGGGCGCGGGGCGGTTTCGTGGATGTCGAAGACCAACAGGTCGTCGTCGAGGAGCTCGGTGACGTGGTGCCCGATGAGCAGCCGGACCAGGACCCCGTGGCCGTCGCAGGTGTAGGCCTCGTCGGGGTTGGGGTTGCCGAGGATGATCCGCAGCACCGTCGACCACACCGTCTGGTCGATGTCGAGCAGCGCGCGGGCCGTGCCATCGCGGCGCAGGGCAGCGTGGGCCCGGGGACGGGAGCCGGACTCGACCAGCCGGCCCCCGATGTAGTCGAGCAGGCACGTCGCGGTATCGCGCGGCCAGCCCAGGGCGGCGAAGAGATCGATAGTCCGCTCCAACGCCTCAAGCGCCGTGGTCGGTCGAGCCGCAGGCGGAGCATCCACCTCGACCGGGTCGACCGGCACGACGGCGAGCACCGGCAAGATGTTGGGAAGATCCGCGTCGGACTCGCTGAACCGTCGTACGTCGTGATGCTGGGAGAACTCCGGCCGGCGAGCCTGGTCGACCGAGCACAGCAGCCCGAGGGCGCGCTCCTCGGCGATCAGCGAGGCCCGGACCGCCATGGTGACCACTGCCCAGGGGTCGTCGGCGGTACGGACCGCGTAGGTGCGCATCGCCTCGAACGCTGCCGTGGCCCCCGTGGCCGGGTCGCAGCGGTGCTTGAGCGCCAGCGCCTTGTACTTGTGTTCGGTGTAGACCATGAGCGCCCGGGCCTCCGGGTCGTGCTCCCATGCCCCAGGACCGGAGACCCGCAGCCTGATCAGTAGCCGGCGCAGCCCCTTCGAGGTCTCGAATGAACAGGTCATAGTGACGGTCCTTCCGTGTAGGCCACCGACATCGGTGCCGGTGAAGGCGCCGGCCTCCGGTTCGCTTGAGGGGTCGGCGGCGGGGTCGTCGGTGGGGTCGGTGATGTGGTTGACGTGCCTGGCGATGTCGCTCGCGTGGGATGTTCGAGGAGCCCTGGGATCGCGCGGGTGGCGGACGCTGGGGTACGCCGTGCCCGCCGGATCAGCTCGGCCTGCAGATCGATCCCGCGCCCGATGAGCGGCGCGGTGTGCGCCGCGAGGTCGGTCGGGCGGACCCAAACGAGACCCAGGGCCGTGGACAGCTGCGTTCGGGGATCCGGCATGAGCGACGGGTCGCGGTGGTGAGCCAGCGCGCTATCAGGGGCGTCCTGATCGTGGGCCGAGGCGACCTGATCGACCGGGTCGGTGGGACGTTGGCCGTCGTGGTGGTCGTGGCGGCGGTACTCGGCGTGGGTGTTCACGGCCCGGCCGCCTCACTGTGTGCGGTGGTCGGCGGGGTAGGGCCCACGCGACTCCCAGAGTGGCCGGCTGGTCCGAGCCGTGAGGCGACCCGATAGGCCGAGTTGATCGTCGTCTCGATCTCCCGGTCGGGGAGCCCGGCGTGCTGGGCAGCCGGCATCAAGTAGCTGAGTGCGCTCTCGCGGCTGTGGCCGGTCTCGACCATCCGGCACGACGCCCAGAACAGTGCGTCGTTGCGTCCGCCTTCAGCTGTCAGTGCGACCACTCGTGCGAGTGCCTCGGGTCGGCACCCGTGCTGGGTCAGGTTCGAGGGTGGCGCCGGGTGTGTCCTGCGGGGCGGTTCCAGGAACTGGCGGAGTCGGCTCGCGTCGACCGGCTCCGGTCGCCGGGTCGCGACGGCGATGACCTCGTACGGCATGTTTCGTCCGTTGACCTCGACACGGGACGGGGGAGCGATGATGTAGCCGCCATCGCCGCGGAAGTCGACGTGCGCGGATGGGACCTGCCAGGAGCGCTGCTCACGGTCCGGCGCGGCCGGGTAGTAGGCGTGGACGCCGCCCGAAGGCGTGCGGACCAGCCACCCCCAGCCCTCGGCGATCCCGTCGGTTCGCGCGCGTTCGAACGCGGCGAACCCGTTGCCCCCGGTGTGGACGTCGACGTCGACCACGTCCACCCCCGTGCTGGCACCGGTCGGCAGGCCGATGTTCGCCTGTGGGGTCCGCTGCCACCAACCGTGGACGATGCGGGCAGACGAGGTCGCGTTGTGGAACCCGTTCGGGGTGAGTGGCTGCTTCCCGCTCGGCACGCATGGAAAGACCGGGATGCCGAGGTTCGCGTAGCGGATCGCGGCTTCCGCGAGCGTCGGCTCGGCGGCGACGCGCTGCATCGTCGAGACGGTCCAGTCGGGGATTGGGTTGGTCGGGTCGAACATGCGCCAGAGAGTGGCGCAGCGGTGTTACCGGAATCCGGGAACACCGAGGGGGAACGCAAGGGGGAACGCAAGGGGGAACGCGGGGGGAACCTTGCGTTTGTGCAGGTCAGATGCGTTCCCTAAGAAGATTCGCCGAATTCGCCGACGGGGCTGTCAGGGCCGGGATCCGAGGCGCTCGAGGCCGTCTGGACGATCGGCTTGCGCAGGCGAACCCGGCATCCACCTCACCCGGCGGCCCGGTTCGAGGCGGGAGAGTGGACCAGACCGTTGGCGTCCTCGTAGTCCCACAGCGCCCACTCGTAGCCGGCGACGAACGCGTTTCCAACTTCAGGGTGGTCGGCGAGCCAGCGGTATCCCGCAGCCGCCGACCCGGCCTGGAGTGCGAGGCTTCGGCCAGCTTCGTACCCGGCCATGTACCGATGCTCGTCGCTCGTCAGTGGGGGTGTCGTCGCCACAGGGTCAAGTCGAACAGATGTTCGATGATGGGTCAAGATGGGGCGTGTCCACCAACCCGCCCAAGCACGACGCATGGCCCCAGCCCGGGCACTGGCGGCACTGCTGGGTGAGGTTCGGGCGAGGCAACTACCCTCCGCCAGCGCCGGGTCTGATCCTCGACTGGCGCCGCGAGGGAGCACGGTGGTGGTTCGCCTGGGTCATCTGGCTCGACAACACCCACCTGCGAGACAGCATCCAGCAGGCGTGGCTGCCGGCCACGGTGATCCGCCCAGCGAAGAGCGACATCAACGTCTGGAACGACGGGCCCCGGAGATGAGTGCGGCGCGCTGACCTTTGGTGCGAACGAGCGTCTGGGCCTGTCAGCCGGTTCGCCTCGAGCGAGATCTGGGGGTGCTCCAGCTCAGGTTGCGGATGACCTGGGTGGTGCGGCTGGGAACGTCGATCGGCGGATGATCGTCGTCGCGTCGGTTGAAGACCTCCGCGCTCAGGGCCTGGTCGGCCTGCTCGTCATGCCCGAGGGCCTTCTCGGCCGCGATGATGTCGAGCTGGGCGACCTCGTCGTAGGGGGATGCGCTGTAGGCGACTTGAGCTGCCCACAGCGCGAGCTCTGGGTCGCCGACGGAGTGGGCGCGGGTGGTGACGATGTGTCCGACGTCGACGATGGCGCTGCTCATGATGTGGTCCCACCGGTCGGCGTCGAGGAGCCAGTTCCAATGGTCCTCGCGCAACTGGGTGAAGGGCTCGCCGCGGACCAGTCCGAGCGCGGTGACAAGGTCGTCGATCCCCTCGGTGCCGCGGCTCTGTCCGCGGGCACGCAGGCGACGGAACAGGTCGAGGTCGCAGAGGACGCCTTGGGTCTTGTAGAGGGCCGCGGCGTGCGGACCAGCGCCTGGCTCCGCATGGGGCAGGTAGGGCTCTCCGGTACCGGGGTCGTTGCCGAGCCAGCGACGCAGCTGGCTCATGTCGACCCGGACGCGCTCTGGCCGCAGACCGAACGCATCGGCGATCTCCGTGGCTGGGACGCCCCGTGGATGCAGGACGAGGTAGGCCAAGAGCTCAACGTAGAATGGACGACGATGTGAGGTCGCCTTCGCATCGCCGGTGGTACGGGCACCGACGGGGCCGAGCAGAATCAGCTTCGCCGCGGACAGCGTCGAGGACTCCCACCGGGCGAGGTCCTCGTCCAGGTCCGGGTCCGCAGCGGCTACGGCTGCCCGGGCCTGCGAGGCTGCCTGTGGGGCGAGCGCCTCGATGTCCTCGACAGTCGTCGCCGCGGCGTCGGCATACACGTGCGCTTCCCGGGGGAGCAGCGACGCCTCGCCAGCGGCGCCGTCCGGCCGAGGCTCGGTCAAGTCCTCCACCAATGCACCACCCTGGTCGCAGACCCCTTCGGGGCCGGCGTCCGCTGCAGGGACCGGGACCATTGTTTCGTCGAGGGTCAGGTCCAGCAGTAGTGCGCACGCTCGCGCCTCCTCCTCGCTGAGGCCAGCCGCGGTCACGTCGACTCCGAGGCGGGTCTCGCGCAGCCGCCCGTCGGCGGTCACCTCCAGGTGTGCTCCGGCGGCCTGCGGGTCGCCGGCGAAGTCGATGAGTGCCGCCGAGGACCGGCCCGGGACGGAGGCGATGACCTCCGCGAGCCGAGCGAGATCGGCGGCCGGCCGGTCCGCGGTCGCGACGATGGTCGCGTAGAAGTCGTCGGGGTCAGAGGGGGCGGTGATCGAGGACAGACCGCTGGCGAGGTCGGCGATGAACTCGGTGTCGCCCGCCGGGTGGGTACGGACGCGGCCGAGGTTGAACGAGGCGAGGTCTGCGCCGAGGCCGAGAAGGTCGACGGTGGTGACGCTCGACCACGGGTTGACGGCCAGCTCGGCGGCAAGGTGGCGAGCCAATGCAGTGGTCCGCTCAGGTTCACCACTGACTGCGACGACGCGAAGCTCCTCGAGGTTGAGGAACACGAACGCACCATCCGTGTTGCGCCCGACGCTGACCAGGAGCGGGTACGGCGGGAACGAGTCATCGGGCCGCTCCGGTACCTCGGAGAGCCCGATGCGCCAGGCGGTGCCGGAACCGATCCACGGCGCAGCCAGGTCGGCTGGTTCGTGGAGTGTCAGCGCGATCGCACTTTCGTTGAGCGTCACGGTGAGGAGGCGATGGTGCTTCCGGACCGAGCACAGGGCCGTGTCGAGCAGGTCGATCCGGGGAGCGATCGTCGACGCGGTGGCCCGGACGGTCTTCTCGACCGCAACCAGCTCCGCGGGCGGCGGTGGGATGACTGTCCCGGGTCGCCGGTATCGCAGCTGGGTGCGTCGTTGCGCGCGAAGCGTCAGCCACACGGCGCCGCCGAGGATCGATCCGGCGCCCGCGAGGCCGGGCATGAGCCACGAGGGTGCGATGGTGTCGTGGGCGTCGGCCCCCGATTCCTGCGGTTCTGTGACCTGGTCGCCGGCAGTCTCCGACGGCGCGACGTCCGACGGTGCGGCGTCCGATGGCGCCAGGTCAGGGGCTGGGGGCTCGGTGGGTGCGTAGGGAGGATGGGTCGTCCCGGTGCCGTCCTCGTGGTTGTGGTCGTGGTTGTGGGGTGCCGGGTGGTGGGCCTTGATGTGACGGGGTTCCGGCGGTGCGTCCGAGCGCTCGTGCCCGGGGATCGTCAGTTTCCAGCCGGGGAGGATGAGGTCCGGATCGGTGAGTCGTCGGCCGTCGGGCTGGGTGGTGTCTTGTGAGGCGGTGAAGATCTCGGGGTAGGCGTCGGCCTCCCCGAGCTCGGTCTCGGCAATCCCGGACAGTGTGTCGCCGGTCTGCACGACGTAGGTCTCGTCCCTCTCGGCGGAGGTGGCGGTTTGAGGGGCAGGGTTCGTTGCGGGAACGCGGAGGACGGTGCCGGGTAGCAGGAAGTCGGGGCGCCCTTCTAGGACGGCGTTGTTGAGCTCGACGAGCTCGACGTACCGGGCGCCGTCTCCGAGGCGCTCTTCGGCTATCCGCCACAGGCTGTCGCCGCGCTTGACGGTGTACTGCTCGAGGTGCGGCTCCTGCTTCTCGACGCTCGGCAGAGTCGGCGTGTGTGTGTCGGGCCGATCGGGACCTGCAGCCACCACAGGCGGAGCGGAGGCGAAGCGAGATACCGGAGTGGCCCGGTCCGTGACATGCGTTGCGGCTTCGCGGCTGGCCGGTGCCACCGCCGCCGTGGCGTCGGCCGGTCGTTGGGGGAGCAGGACGGCGACGGAGGGGACGGCGACGAACAGCAGGGCGGCGGCTGCGACGAGGCGGTCGGCGGCCACTTGCGGGACGGCCAGGCCCGGCAGTCGAGGCGTGTCGGTGCCCCGGAGCCGCGAGGCGATCGAGGCGATCAGCTGGTAGGTGAAGATCGCCCAGGCGATCCAGCAGACGCAAGTGATGACCGCCAGCACCAGGGTTCCGTCGTCGCGCTCAGTGAGCCGCGACCACGAGAACGTGGACAGATTCGGCACGGCACCGATCGCCAGCAGGGAGGTGGGGACGCCGGCGACGAACGCCACGAGCCCGAGCGTCGCCACGAGGCCACGCAGCCGCGCACGTGACCCGGAGCCGGGGGAGTGCTGGGAATTGACGGTGGGGGTCATCGCTCGCTACCTCCGAGGGTGCGGATGAGGCGGGCCGTCGCTGTGCCCGTGACATCGAGACGGTTGATCCCGATCAGGCCCAAGAAGCGGGCGTCGTAGGTGTCGTGGACCGTCACGGTGAGGGTGTCGCCGCCGGTGATCGTCACGGTTCCGGTGACCCCCGCGGCGGCGAGAAACTGCTGTGCGGCCGCTCGTGCGGCCGCGGGGCTGACGGCTAGAGCGTGTCCTTGGACTGCAGCGCTCCCCTCGACCTCTTCGCCGCCGGCGCGTGCTGCTTGGGCTGCGACGTCGTGGGCGCGTTCGTGTGCGTGGACCTGGCCGCCGAGATCGACCGCGAGGCCAAGGAGGAAGATCATCGCGAAGCTGGACAGCGCCATCCAGACCGTGATGGAGCCCCGCTCATCACGCGCTCGCGCGCCGATTCGTCTCGCTCTGGGTCGGGCCGGTTTCGTGGGGCTCATGGTGCTGTCTCCCGCCAGGTGTCGATCGGGCTGGACATCGAGGCCCGCATGACGCGCGAGCCCGGTACGCCCGGCACCGAGAGGTCGGAGAGCGCGAGTCGACAGGAGACGGTGACCTCAACGGAGCCTGGGGCCCCAGGCGGCTTACCGAAGTCGCTGGTGTCGACGCTGACTTCGACGCCTTCGCAGCCGATCTCCTGGTTGGCGATGCTGGCGACGGCAGCCTCACGTGCCTGGATCCGGGCGACCTGCGCGTCTCGGGCGATCGAGGCAGATCGCGCGCCCTCGGCGGCAGCGGACTGGAGCGCCTCGTCGGTGCTGGCGGTGCGGCCGCCGAAGATGATCAGGCCGACGAAGAGCCCGAAGGCCGGGACACCGAACACTGCCTCGATAGCCGCGGATCCGCGTTCGTCACGCTCCCTGCGCGCCGGACTCATCGCGCGCCGCCGAGTGGCCGCCTTCATGGCGACCCCGCAGCCGTGGGTGCCGTCACTCGCTCCGCAGGGACGGTGGCGCTCTGGGTGATCCGGACATGCCAGCCGGGGATGACGCTGAGGCTGAAACCGCTGACGGTGACGGTGGCCTGGGTTGCCGTGCGGCTCGCGTTCGCCGAGGACCCACTGAGGACATCGTGGCCACCGGCCTCGGCGATGAAGTCGTTGGCCGCGTCGACCCCGTCGGCCTCGCGGCCGCGCTCAGCCCCTGCGGCGCGAGCGCCCTCCTGCGCGGCAGCAATGGCGACGGTTCGGGCGTGATAGTAGAGCGCTGCCTGCATGCCGACGAACAGGACGGCGAACAATGCGGGCAGCAGAATGACGAGCTGGATCGAGACCGACCCGCGCTCGTCTCGCTGCCGCAGACAGCTACTTGATCTTGCCGGACTGCGCTTGGACATAGGCCGTGACTGCCGCGACGACGATGCCGACGATGGCGATCACCGCGACCGCCCACAACACGTACTCGGTCGTGACGGAGCCGTGCTCGTCACGACGCCTGAGTCGCACGACGGCTCTCCGGTGAGCGACGGGTCGGTCGCCGTGCTGGTCGATGGGGGCGAGGACTGCCAGCTGCAGCAGGACCAGGATCTTCAACATGGGTTCCTCCTGATGGGTGAGCGTTCGGACGGTTCGACAGGTCGGCTGGGTCAGGTGCTGGTGAGCATCCGGAGCAGAGAGGGGGCGACGAGCAGGGCCATGAAGATGACGCCGAGCAGGGAGCCGGGGATCGTCATACGCTCACCGACCGCGTTGGCCTGAGCGATCTCGTCGTTGAGCATCGCGGTGCGCATGGAGGCCGACCGGGCGCGCAGCGTGGCGTACACACTGGCTCCTTCCTCGCCGGAGAGACGCATGATGTCGGCGAAGTCATCGAGCTCGGCCAGCCCGAGCTCTGCTGCCAAGGTGTGCAGCGCGTCCCAGGGCGGGAGCCCCGACCAGCGCGAGCGGGCGAGCTCCTCGGCCAGGCGGGAGAAGACCCACGAGTCGCCGACCCCGGCGGCCGTCTCCATGGCCTGCCGGGCGCCGACGCCGTTGTGCCGTTCGAGTGCGACCAGGTCGATGTAGGCGCCGAGCGCTCGGGAGAACTCGACCCGTGCCTTGCGTGCCTCGTCGAGGGCGTTGTAGTTCGGGATGAAGAACATGACGACCGCGAGCACGATCGAGGCGAGTGCCGGGATCTGAACCGGAATGCCGAGGCCGAGGATGTTGAACAGGGTCGTGAGGAATACCGGGATGAGCAGTCCGAGGCCAGCAAAGGTGAGCTTCTCGCCGTAGAACTGCGCGAGCGAGATCCGCAGGAGCGCGAGCTCGCGGACCGGGGTCCGAACCCAGAACCCGGGTGGGAGGACCCGCAGCCCCCACAGACCGAGCCGTTCCTTACCGCTGCGGGCGACCGCGACCTGCGTCGTCGACCGGCTACGGGAGGTCGACACACGCTCCAGGGCATCGGCGAGGTCCGGCTCCGCAGGCAGCAGCCGCGCCACAACCAGGCACAGGCCCAGCCCGATCAGTCCGCCGGCAAGGATCGCGAGCTGAAGACCGGAGATCACGACGCCACCCCTGCATCGGTGCGTGACGATTTCGGCTGTGCGGTGTCGGTTCGTCGCTGGAGGAACCGGGGCAGTGGCTTGCCGGTCGCCATGCGTCGCATCCAGATCAGGGTCGCGACGTACGCCGAGAGCAGGACCACCAAGATCACCTGCCCGACCGGGCTGGCGTACGGCTCGACGTACTGCCCCGAGAGCGCGAGGACGACCAGCACGCTCGCGCTGATCAGCGTCACCCAACGCGCGGTCGAGCGCGGCTTGGCCCGGTCGGCCTCCACCTGGCGACGGGCCCTGACATCGGCCGCTACGGACTCGGCAAGCCCTTCCAGGACGCTCGCGAGCCCGGCGCCACGGCGCCGAGCACCGAGAATGAGGTTCGCCGCGATCAGGTCCCCGGTCGCGTCATCGAGCTCATCGGCGAACGCCCGCAACGCGGTCTCGGTATCCCACCGGGCCCGGAGCCGAGCCACGAGCCGGGTGACCTCAGCGTTGATCGGTGCCGGAGCGGAGCGCAGGGTGGCCACGAGCGCCTGCTCGAGCCCAATCCCGACCGTCAGGACGCCGGCCAGGGAGCGCGTCCACTCCTCCATCGCCTCGAGCCGCGTGATCTGTGACGCGGCCGGTGGCTCGGCGAGCAGTGCCGGCAGCCCGATCACCGCGACCGGCGCGATGACCACGACGAGGACCCAACCGGTGACCAGCCAGCCCAGCAACCCGAGTCCGATCCCGACAAGGAGAAGCAGCCGCGTCCGTGGGGCGAGGCCGCGCCCCCGAGTGCGGAGGCCGGGCCTGGTCTGGGGCGGTGTGGCAGTAGGGCGAAGGCCCACGACGATGCCGAGCACGCCGAGTGCGATCAGGCCGCCGGCGAGACCTGCCGAGAGCGGGCTCATCCCCGCACTCCGGGTGAGTCAACTGGGTACGGCTGGTTTGCGAGGTAGCCGCCCAGGTCGAACCCGTACTGCGCCAGCGCGCGGTACTCGTCGGGGAGAACCTCCGGATTCGCGACTCCGGAACTGTCGGCGCGGAACACGTGTGTGGTCGCGTACCCGACCTCCTTCTCGCCAGGGGTCAACGCGATGACCTCGGCGACGCGACGGGTTCGCTGCATGCCGCCCGGAACCGCACGTGTGTCCATGCTCAGCTGGACGATCACGTCGACCGTGGCGGCGAGCTTGGACGTCGCTAGCCCTTGGGTGACGTGCGGGCCGGCCTCCATCGCGCAGGTGACGAGCTTGCGGATGGCGGCGACCGCGTCGGAGGCGTGGGTGGTGGAGATGGAGCCGGTCCCCGACTCCATCGCCTTGATCATCGCCCAGATCTCCTTGCCCCGGACCTCGCCGACGATCTGGCGCGACAGGTTGAACCGGAACGAGTCGACGAGCGCCTCGTCGAGAGTGAACTCGCCGGCCTGCCGGCCATCGACGCCGCGCTCACCCGATCCGGGTCGGGCCTCCCAGGCGTGGACGATCTTGTGTCGGCCGAGCTCGTGGAGGTGCAGCTCGTACTCGGTCTCGAAGGTCCCGATCGCCTCCATCGAGTCCATCTCCGCGCACAGGGCCCGGACCAGCGTCGTCTTGCCGGCGCCCTGAGCCCCCGCGACCACGACCGAGCGGCGCGCCCGCACGGCTGCGCGCAGGAACGAGGCGAGGGTCGTGCTCATCATGCCGCGCTCCACGAGGTCGTCGAGTGTGACCTGCATCAGCCGGTGCCGGCGGATGACCACGGACGGCCGCGGTGTCACCCAGGCCGCTGCTGCGAGGCGCGAGCCACCGTCCAGTCTGAGGTGAAGTCGTGGCTGGGCCTCGGAGAAGGAGCGGGCGTTGACTTCGCTGCGCGAGGCGAGGAAGACCAGGAAGTCGATCAGCTCAGAGTCGGAGTCGGCGACCGGCGGACCGTCGACGAGCGTGCCGTCGATCAGCTCGAGCAGCACGTTGTCGTGGCCGACGATCACGATGTTCTCGATGTCGTCGTTGTCGACAAGAGGCTGGAGCCGCCCAAGCCGGAAGAGCGAGTCGAAGACGGCCTGTGCCATCGCCCGCTGACGTGCCGGACTCCAGGCCCCCCGACCTGCGTCGACCTCCTCAGCCATCACCGACTCGACGAGGTCGAGGACGATCGACCGGCCGAGCTCCTGCTGAGCGTCCTTGTCCAGCCGGGCCCGATCAGCGGCCACGGCCTGGCTCAGCTGCTCCGAGGCCCGGGCGCGCAGTTCGGCTACGGTTGACCAGTCGATATCGGGGTCGACAACTGTCTCCGACGCTCGAGCAGCCACGGCGGGTCGACTGAGGCCAGCCTCAGCGGGAGGCACGTCGGTGCTCTGCTGGGCGAACAGCGGAAGGCGTGAGAGGTCGCCGTAGTCGTGTCGGTAGCGGGACGCCTCACTCATCGCGTGGCCTCCTGGACGAGAGCGAACCGGCCGCGTGCCACATGCGCCTGGACCGACTGCGCGAGGGCCTGCAACCCGCGGACGTACGACCCGGAGTCGAAGTGGCGAGGCGGGCTGGCGCCGCGGTGATAGACCGCAGCGGCCTCAGGGTCGTCCGGCAGGTCGGCCACCACAGGCATCCTGAGCACCTTGGCGACCTCGGTGTCGCGATACGGCCTGCCCTCGCCGATGAGCACGAGTCCTGGGTGGCGCCAGCCCGCCGCCGGCTGTAGGGCTGTCTCGGCCCACGAGCGTGCCGCGGAGATCGAGGGCAGGGTCGTGCGGGTGAGGAGCAGCGTTGCGTCTGCCGACTCGAGCAGCGGATCAGGCGTCCCCACCAGGCCGAGCCGTCCGGCGTCGACGATGACGTCCTGCCCGCTGGCCTCAAGGTCGACCAGGGCTGCGGCGAGTGGCTCCCACACATCGCGAAGCGCCATCGCCTGGCCGTGTGACCGGGGTCCGGCGACCAGCGAGACCTGCGGGCTGAGCGGCCGTGCGACCTCGCGCAGCGCATCCGCTGGCGCCAGGGGGGAGAGGGCGAGCTCGATCAGTCCACCGTCGTAGGCCGCGGTGCCCTTCAGGAAGCCTGCGAGAATCCCGGACCCGCCGGTCGGGTCGGCCTCGACCAAGAGGACCGGCCGAGGCCAGCAGAATGCTAGGCCGACGGCCGTCGAGGTCACCCCCGGCGATCCGGAAGCAGAGGTCAAACAGACGAGGGCCATCACTGTGCCCCCACGTCGTCGGCGGAGTCTTGGGCAGAGTCGAGCACCAGCGCGACGTTGCCGGTGGCAGCGCGTGTAGCAAGGATCCCGGCGTCGGCGTACGGCACCAGAACGTTCACGACCGTGTTGCCCGTGGTCTCGTCCGCGAAGGTGTTGACGACCTCCCCGACCGTGAACTGCGGTGCGCCGGCCGGGGCATCCCCGCTCTCGCCGGGTGTAACGACGATCCGCACCCGGTCGCCGGCGTACAGAGGCATGCCTGGCACCTGCGCGGGAGTCAGGGAGATCCCGACGACCGACTGGCCCTTCGGCGGCAGCGGCTCGTCGGTGGTCGATTCGCTGGTGAGCAATCCGCCGGCGGCGATGTCGAGTGCCGCCCGCGTGCCGACAACGTCGTCGTACGCCGAGGCGGACATTGGTGAAAGCGCTGGGTCGCTGCTGATCCGGACACGTTCGATGTCCCCGGCCCCGATCACTTCGCCACGGTGGATCGTGTCCCGCGCGGCGAGCACCTCCTGGGTATTGGTCGTCGCACCCCAGGCCCACGCACCGATCAGGCAGCCCAAGGCGGTCACGATCACCGCGGCCACGATCATCGCCGGTCGCCGACGCAGCTTTGGCGGTGGGACCACCACGGCCGTCGGTGGCGGCGTCGGGGTGGGGCCGGTCCTCCGGTCCTCTCGAGCAGATGTGGACATTCGTCGTACCTCCCGCGCACCTCGTTAGCTCACGAGCACTTGCGCCTCGCCGATCCGGATCTGTGTCGAGCGCGTGAGTCCACCGAGCCGGATGGTGCCTGTCTGACCTGCACCGGCCCAGGTGATGACCCAGCTCGAGGTGGCGGTGACGGTAAAGGCGTCATCGGACTCGTCTGCGCTCGACTTCTTGTACGTATGGCCGCAGTCAGGCGAGTTCTTCTGCCCGTACGACGGCTTGTACGGCGTCCCGGCTGTGTCGCAGACAACCTCGGTCCCATCGCCCATGTCCCAGGTGATGTTGAGGACATTCGCGGTCGCCGTGATCGTAATCCCGCCAGCCGACGCGCTCGTGGTGATCGGCCCGAACGTGTGCTCGCTGGGAGCCTTCGCCCACATCCACACCGGCATCCCGACCAAGCCGATGCTGTCCGGGCCCGGCTCCGGAACGATGCCGATGTCGATAGCCGACAGGTGCATCTGGTCGACCGCGAGTTGAGCGACCTCCCGCGGTGACGGTCCGGCGCCCGAACCCGCGGGTGGGTCTTGTGCCCAGACCTGGATCGCCAGGCCGCTCTGAGGCTGGTAACACAGATAGACGGCGCCATCGCCTGGGTCGTGACCCTGCCACGCCGGATCACCGGCTGGAAGTGGCGGATCCAATACCTTCAGGTAGCAGTTGTAAGCGTTCGACCAGTACCCGTACTGCGAGTCGCACGGCACCGGCCCAGCCGGCGGACCAGGCAGTCCTTGCTTCGACGGATCCCAATAGCAGGCGGCGCCAGAACCGGTGTCTATCGGACCATCGTCGCCACCCCCGCCGGGTGTCCCAGGATGGCCCGGCACCTCGACCCAAACGATGCATGCTCCTGTAGCAGGGTCGGTTTGCTGACAGACGGTGTCCGCGTAGACGGGCCACGGTCCGAATGCGCTCAAGCCGAGAACCGGCAGTAGCAGCGCGGATGCGCGAGTTAGGAAACGCATGTCGTGTGCTTAAGGTCCTGGCCGGTCGCGATGCGCCAGCCAGCCGAAGGATCGTCGGACCAGTGATAGTTCGCGACGGTGTAACGGGTCGCTCCCGCGCTGGCTCGGTTTGGGCTCACCACGGACTTGCCGCCCTTGTCGACGATGTCGACGTCGCTCACATCCCAGCAAACGTCCACGGTCGCGGTTGGCACCTTGCCTGCGGACGGGTCGGAGTTGTCAAGGTTGACCGACTGCACCGTGACGTCGACGACTTTGGTGTCGCCGACCTGCCGGAGCTTCTGGGATCGCTCGGTCGTGAGCAAACGCTTCTGGGCGGCGAGTTGGGTGCTGGTTGCGACGGATGAGAGCTGGGCGAGGGCCTTGGTCGGATCATGGCGGAGGCCATCGAGCACGGCGAAGTAGCGGCGTACGACGTCCTCGGCCGCTGTCGAGGCGACCTCTGATGCCGAGGTCGGTGACGGGGATGACGACGTCGTGGTGGGCGAGGACGCGGCGGTCGTCGCTGGGGGCGACGGGTCGGCGCTCGAACCCGAACTGGCGCAGCCGGTCAGCGCGGCCAGCACCACCGTGCCGGTCGCCCATGCCTTCACCCCGAGTGATCTGGTCATGTGCGGTTCCTGCTTCCTCTCGCCGTCAGGCTCGAGGAGCGCAGACGACGCCCCACCGGCGGTGCGTGCATCGTCTGCTCGTCATCGTAAGCCCGAAATGCGGTCCCTGACCTGCGCGTCTTCCGCCGGCCTCTCACTCCCTCAGGTGCTCGCCGGTTGCCAGCCCAATCGACCGGCCGCTGAGCGCCCTCCCAGCGCCGCGACCTCCTGTCCAGCGCCCTGCGTGGATTCAACCCCTCCTCGGCTTCACACGGTGTGCAGATCGAGGGGTGCTGTGGAGAAGGGCGCGCACCTGAGGGCTGTGGAAGCGATGCGGCGGTGACAATCTCGATACGGCGCATGTCAGCCGGCAGTGGGTACCAATACCTGCTCCGCTCCGTTGCCGCGGGCGACGGGGGCCGGGCGCTGTCGACGCCGTTGACGCGCTACTACGCCGAGGTAGGGACGCCGCCTGGAAGGTGGATGGGATCCGGGGTTGAGGCGTTCGGCGCGGGACAGATTAAGCCTGCGATGCACGTCGCCGAGGAGCAGCTCGCGTTGCTCGTCGGCATGGGCCGAGACCCCATCACGGGCGAGCAACTCGGCCGGGCGTATCCGTCCTACAAGCGACTCTCGGACCGGATCGACGAGCGTGTCGGAGCCCTCGATCAAGAAATGACGCGGGAGAGCTGCGCGGACGACATTGCAAGGATCGAGGCTAAGGAGACCGCCGCTGGGATGCGGCGCGCGGTGGCAGGGTTCGACCTCACCTTCAGCGTGCCGAAGTCGGTCTCCGTGCTTTGGGGTGTCGCCGACGCCGTCACCCAGGAACGGATCGTCTCCGCTCATCACGCGGCGGTCGCAGACGTCATCGCGCTGTTCGAACGAGAGGTCGCCGCCACTCGGGCGGGGATCTCCGACGCTGACGGCGCTGTCGCCCAGGTCGACGTGGCAGGCGTCGCGGCCGTGGCCTACGACCACTTCGACTCCCGGGCCGGGGACCCGCAGCTCCACACGCACGTCGTCGTCGCCAATAAGGTTCTTACCGTCATGGACGGCCGCTGGCGCAGCCTCGACGGACGCCCGGTCTTCGCCTCGCGCACCGGCTTGTCTGCGCACTACGACGCACTCCTGGCGGACCGGCTGTCGCGCGAGCTCGGCATCGAATGGGAGCTGCGGCAGCGTGGACCCGACCGGAACGCTCGATGGGAGATCGCGGGCGTGACCGACGAGCTGATCACTGAGTTCTCCAGCCGCACCCGCGAGATCCAGCTCAAGAAGGACGAGCTCATCGCGGAGTACGTCACTCGCCACGGGAGGATGCCTTCTGGGAGGACGATCGTCGAGCTCCGCGCCCAGGCGACACTGGCCACGCGTCCGCCGAAGGAGGTGCGGTCGCTCGCCGACCTCACCGCGGATTGGCGGCGGCGGGTCGCCAAGCGGTTGGGCGCCGAGCCGACGGGCTGGTCGCTGTCGGTGATCGGCCGAGACGGCGACCTCCTGACTGCGGAGGACGTGCCGATGCCAGCGATCGAGGCGATCGGTGCCGAGGTTGTCGCGGCGGTCTCTGTGAAGCGGGCTGTGTGGACGCACTGGAACCTGCTGGCCGAGGCGGCGAAGCAGACGATGGATCTGAGGTTCGCGACGACGGAGGACCGGGAGGCCGTCGTCGGGCTCATCGTGGACGCGGCCCAGGCGGGCTCCGTCGTCCTGACGCCGCCGGAGCTTGCCCTCAGCCCGGCTCGGTTCCAGCGCGAGGACGGCACGAGCCGGTTCCGCCCGCGGCACGGTGAGAAGTATTCCTCGATCGCAGTGCTCGAGGCCGAGGGGCGGTTGCTGGCACGAGCGGAGAAGGGCACCGCACCGACGGTGTCAGCCAGGGTCGCGGGTCGAGCAGGCGGCCGTGGCACGGTCTCGCTGACCGTTCAGCAGCGGCGTGCGGTGGAGAGCGTCTGTCGCTCCGGCCGCCAGATCGACCTATTGGTCGGGCCCGCAGGGGCTGGCAAGACCACCACGATGAGAGCGCTCCGAGCGGCTTGGATCAGCGAGCATGGGCGGGGGAGTGTCATCGGTCTGGCGCCGTCTGCCGCCGCAGCCCTGGCGCTGGCGAACGACCTCGGTGTCGCATGCGAGAACACCTCGAAGTGGCTCCATGAGTACGACCGCGGCCGCACCGAACTGCGGCGCGGTCAGCTGGTGATCGTCGACGAAGCGACCCTCGCCGACACCGTGACACTGGATCGGCTCACGGGGATCGCTGCCGGCGCTGGTGCGAAGATGCTGCTCGTCGGCGATTCCAACCAGCTTCAGTCCGTCGACGCTGGCGGAGCCTTCGCACTCCTCGTCGACCGGCGCACGGATGCCCCGGCGCTGAATGAGATCCACCGTTTCGCCAACGAGTGGGAGAAGGAGGCCTCGCTCGCGCTAAGCCGGGGAGACGTCCAGGTCATCTCGGCGTACGCCCGCCACAAGCGGATCCGCGAGGGCCTCACCGACGAGATGGTCGACGCCGCGTACGTCGCCTGGCGCGCCGACTGCGCTGCCGGACGCGACAGCATCCTCGTCACCGAGTCCGCGCGCGATGTCCGGGCGCTCAACGAACGAGCGCGGGCAGAGCGACTGCTCCAGGAGGGCGCAGCCGACCACCGCGAGGTCGATCTGGTCGACGGCTGCCGAGCCTCGGTGGGTGACGTGGTGATCACGCGCCAGAACGACCGCCGGATCCGGACGCTGCGCGGCGGGTGGGTGAAGAACGGCGACCGCTGGCTGGTCACCGACATCCGGCGGGACGGCTCTGTTCTGGTCAAGCGACTGGACACCCGCGGCGGGCGAACGGTCCTGCCGCTGGAGTACGTCGCCGAGCACGTCGACCTCGGCTACGCCGTCACGGCGTATCGCGCTCAAGGCGTCACCGTCGACACGGCGCACGTCGTCGTCACTGCATCCACGACCCGGGAGAACCTCTACGTCTCCATAACCCGCGGCCGCGAGGCCAACATCGCGTACGTCGCCCTCGACCAGCCCGACGACAGCCACTCCACGCCCGAGGCGAATGACGTCACAGCCAGAACTGTTCTGTACGGCGTCCTCCAGCACAGCGGCGCCGACCTTTCCGCCACGCAGACGATCGAGGCGGAGTACGAGATCCTCGGCGGCATCGACCGCCTCGCGGCCGAACTCGGGACGATCGCCGCCGAAGCTCAGCACGACCGCTTCGCCGACCTGCTCAGCCGTTCCGGGCTGACCGCCGAGCAGCACGCCGCCGTTGTCGAGTCGACGGCTTTCGGCCCGCTCACTGCGGCGCTGCGACGCGCCGAGGCGTACCACCACGACCTCAAACGCCTTCTGCATCGGGTAGTCGGGCGGCATGCTCTCGACGACGCCGATGACATCGGAGCGGTCCTCCAATATCGAGTCGACAAGCTCGCAGCGACTCCGCCGCGCGGTTGCCGTCTCCGTCCGCGGCTTATCGCCGGCCTGATCCCCGAGCCGCTCGGCCCGATGTCAGCCGAGGACCGACGAGCGATCGATCAACGGAAGGAACTCATCGAGTCGCGTGCTCGGGCGCTCCTAGATGTCGGCATCGGAGGCGGCGCCGCATGGACGCACCGGCTCGGCGAACCTCCCCAGGACCCCACCCAGCGTGAGCAATGGGTCCGCGCCGCGACGTCGGTTGCCGCCTACCGGGATCGATACAAAATCACCAGCGACTTGCCTCTGGCCGGAAGCGCGGCCAACGACGCCCAGCGTGCAGACCATCGGCGTGCGCAGATCGCACTAACGGAGACAGTCGCGCTGTCGAGCGCTAGCCGCAGTGAGTTCCGCGCCGTTGAAGCCGAGCGCGACGCCGTCTTTGGTCTATAGCCCAGGCTTCGCCTCTGTTGCTCACAGGACGCCTGCTCAGGCGGCGCCGGAACAGACCTCGGTGTACGACGGGATGTGACCCCGTCAGAGAGGCGATCCCGTGATCATGTCGCCTGCGCTCCCCGTCATCGCATCGGTGACCCTTCGTGCACTTCTCGCACAGATCGTTCGCGTTGAGCAGGTGCGGCAGGTATTGCATGAAGCAAGACCCGCCGCAGAGCACTTGTGACGAACGGCGTGCGAACAAAGACGAAAACGGCGCCTGACATTGGAACGTTGGCTACATCTCTATCCGTGGCGCCCCATGCAGACGATCGCACGTGAATTACATGGAGAGGTCCGAGACGTGAGCGGATCCGGCGCCGGTCGCTAGTTCGTGTAGATGTGAACGTTGAGGTGGTTGGCGATGGAGTCGTATCGCTCGAAGAACATACGGCGTCCGCCGTCCCCGCCCCCGATGAGCATGCCTCGGATGCCTGCCTCAGCGTTGCTGAACCGCAAGTACACGGGTGCACCGCTGTCTCCGCCGCGTGCCGCGATCGCGTCGGTCTCCTTTCGTCCGGCGCCGAGGTAGGTCGTGCAGCCGGCAGGGTCACAGAGGGTGGCGCTTAGGCTGCCGACGACGATGCCGCATTCGGCATAAGACGTGACACCCGACTGGCAGAGGGAGTCGCCGATGACTGGGTCCGTTGCGCCGCGGACGGAGCGGAGGCTCTGTGCGTCGTTGCCGCCGCCGACGCGGATGAACTCCCGGTATGTGGAGCCTTGCAGTCGTGCTTGGTCGTAGTCCGGGTAGTTGGCGAGACCGGCCTTGTCTCCGTAGTAGTAGGCGCCGGATGTGAACTCGGTACCGTTCGCACCTCCGCAGTGCCCGGCCGTCACCGAGGTCCTCGTTGTCGTGCCGTTGCGTACGACCGTGAACCCTGAGCTGCAGTAGGTGCCGTTCGGCCAGGTGATCCAGGATCCACCGTAGTGGGGAGCGGCGTCCGGAGTGCTGCGGACTAGCCGCTGGGTCGTCTCGCCAAGTTGTACGTCGATCAGCCCGGGAGCCAGCGACTCCACCTCAGTCTCGGTGCGGGTGGCATCGCCCGACCGCTTCGCGACTGTCTGCCCGCTGGCCTCGATTACGACCTGGCTGGTCGCAGCATCGATGTCGATGGAGTACGCGCCAAGCGAGCGCTGGAGTGATTGCGAGTGGTCGTTGACAGCGGCCCAGGCATTGCTGAGATCGGCTGCGGTGACAGGGGAGGCCTTCGTGCTGATCAGGGCTTGAGCTGTCTCGTCCAGGCCGGCAGTGAGCTCCTTCTCGACCGCTTCCTGGTCGTAGTCGGAGCCGACGATCACCGTGTACCCGTCGGTGGGGTTCCCGAGGACCCCGATGATTCCGTTGCTGAGCGAGGCCAGCGTCTTGCCTGAGCTCTTTGCCTCATCCGCAGGCAAGAGGAACTTGTTGATGCGGTGTCCAGCGACTTGCCCCGGGATTTGGTCGAACCCGTCGAACGAAGGCTCCTTCGCGACATCGGTCGAGTCCGGTGCTGGAGCGCCTTGCGCGAGGGTTGTTTGTCCGCCCGCAGCGATTGCGCCAGTGACGCAGAGGGCGGCGGCGGCGACGGCGAGACGCTTCATGGTTCCTCCCGAGAACGACGTGAGCCATTGACGGTAGGGCGTCGTCCGTCTTCGTGAGGGAGGGGTCTAGTCCACCTTTAGGTGTTCGGCTCGCGGGCTGTGGGCCCGTACGTCACCACGATCGTCGTTCCGGTCGGAACGACTGTCCCGGTAGGGATCGACGGGGTGACTGATCCCCATCGCTTCGCAGTGGCACCGTCGGCGAAGTGGATCTCTGCTGTGAGTCCGGATGCCTCGAGCCTCCGGGTTACTTCGTTGACGTCCGGTGGGGCGGTGGAGCCCGCAACTCCGCCTGTGAACCCGAAGGTGACGTCCGGCATCGTTGTCTGGTCCGAGTCAAGCGCTCGCGCAGAGTCGGCGATCGCGGCGGCGAGCGCAGTGTCGCGCGTGCGGATCTCGAAGGTCACGCCCTGTGCGGCGTCCTCGACACTGACCACAGTGAAGCCTGCCCCGTCCTGGCGCGGTTTCGTCACCTGGATGTCTGTGTTTCCAGGGGTGGTGTCGTCGTCGGTGCTGTGACCGTCGCGGCGGATCGAGACGGTGTCGGCGGTGGGTTCACTAGTCCCGCAAGATCGCCGTCCATCGGTCTCAAAGAGCACCGTCGGCGCGCTCACTGCGGCACATTGCTGCGTGCCGCGGGCCCAGGACCTCGGAACGTCGACGACGACTGACGCCAAGCCGACTGGAACCGGGTCGTCGATCTCCACATTGGCGCCGGGCTGAGCCGAAGGCTGTGCCGGATCATCGCCGTCTTGGACCGCCTGGATCGTCAACGTCGTCCCGACGCTGACGATCGCCACCGCGGCGGCGACGCCAAGCACGCGCCACGCAGTACCACTGCGCTGTCGCAGCGGCTGCTCACTGCCCGGCACGGTGGTATCGGCGCTAAAGCTCATGTGCGTACGAGCCTCCCAAGGCGCCGCCCTCAGTGGCGGAGCGGGCGCACGATCCGCCTGCTCGTGGAGCGCGTCTCTCACGCGCTGCTCAAGATCACTGTTGTCAGCCATCCTGGTCCTCCAAGGAAAGTCGAAGCTTCTTCATCGAGCGCGATAGCAAGCTCCGGGCAGTGCCGGGGCGGCAGCCGAGGGCATCCGCGATCTGCTGGTCCGTGAAGTCTGACCAAAAGCGAAGGACGACCGCCGCCCGCTGACGCTGCGACAGATCCTCCAGAGCTGCTACTACCGTGACGGCGTCTTCCGCCGATGCGCCCGTGGGCAGTGGAAGCGAGTCCAGCCCGGCGGGAGCGTCGACTACAGGAACAGTTCTGCGCCTGTGCTGCGACCGGAGGACGTTGAGCATGATCCGAGCCACATAGGCGTCGCGATCTGTCGCTGCCGCCACTCTGTCTCGCGCAGCCCACGCACGCAACCCCGCGTCCTGCGCGAGGTCTCGAGCAGCGTCAGCATCCCGGGTCAGGAGGTAGGCACAGCGCGTCATCCACTCCAGGCGCCGTGACAGGTAATCACCCACGTCCTCATCCAGGCCCGGGCTGGTCAACGCCCCACCCACATTCGACTGCATAACACCATGGACGCGGCGTGCGCCTCCACCGTTGCAGTGCGGTCGCATTCTCGTGGCTTGAACATGGTTCGCAGTCAGCTGGATGAGGCAGATTCCGTGCGGGACGCGTCGCGGAGCCACGTTGGCGGGTCTCCGCCGACGCGACTCGGACCCGAGGCGGCCAGGTCGTTACGCGATCGCGGAACGAGCGGTCTCGCGCAATCCCAGCGTGACACGCTCCATCGCCAGGTGCGGTTCGGGGTAGGCGCCGACCTTGACGCCGAGCCTGTCGGCCGCCGCACGGATCCGCTGGGCCGCTGCGGCGGCCTGTCCCGCACGGCTCGAGAGGTGGTGCAGACGCCATCCGCGTGCGCCGATGCTGTTCAGTTCCTCGAGGTCAACCAGCCGGGCGCGAACGGCGTGCTGGCGTCGGCCGGCGCCGGTCATGCTCGCCAGTCCGCTGGGGCAACAGAGGGGGTCCATGCAGGTCAGGTCGCCGGCCACCCCCCGCACGTTCGCAAGGGTGGTCACCGCTGACTTGCTCAGGGAGTGGCCCAGAGTTTCGACGTAGACGCCGGTGTACCGCGGGGCGGGTCCGCTGTTCTGGGGCATGCGGTTGCGCTGCTGGGAGTTGACGTCGTAGCGCTCGTTGGAGGCCATGCCGGCCTCGTAGCCGGTGGCGCCCATCGTGATGGCCAGCAGGCCGGTCTGGCCGGCGTGCCAGGCGATGAAAGGTCCGATCGTTGCGGCGCGACGCCAGATGCGGGCGGACTTGTAGATGCTCGTCTCCGTCAGCTTGCTCGACATCGACAGTCCCAGTGCGACAGGCGCATCGGCCATACGATTCGCGGTCCGCAGGAGCCGACCGAGGCCCCCCGCCCACCGGGTGTGGTCGAGGGAAACCTTGCGCAGGTCGACGGACACGACCGGCAGGAGCTGGAATCCGAGCCCGAGGTCATCGACGTGCAGGCGGGTCTCGCGCATCAGCGCCACCGCGATCTCCGCCTCCGGGCCCTCGGGGTCGGGAACGTGGATGTACGGCGGGATGATCCCGGTCGCGCCGTGGTCGAGCTCGAACTCGACCACATGCTCGATCAAGTGTGCCCGGTAGGCCGGGTCACGCAGCTGCGACAAGGGCACAGCGCTCGCCGTTGCGAAGGGGAGGGCAGCCCAGCTGTCGTCGACGCCTTGTGTGGAGGTCAGCAGCTGCGTCATGGGATCAATCAGGAGCTGGGTGGCGGAGTCGGTCGCTGCTCGGGCGAACACGTCGGTGCGGGCAGCGGCGACGGCGTCAACAACCAGACGACGGATCAGCCGGCTGTGACGTGGCTGGAGCGCGCGGGGGTTCGTCAGCAGGTCCTCGATCACGCGCTGGTCGTTGTGTCCCGCGCGAAGCACCATCTCGGCCATCGTCCACATCCTTCAGAAGTGGTTCGGGTCTTGTAGTCACACCATCATGACATTGAAACGAAGTTTAGCACGAAGTGCAGACCGAATAATGTGACGTACTTTTTCCGTGGTTGGGTACGCATTCCCTTACGTAGACGTATACGCTCGACATTGACCGCCAGAGAGGAACCGCTATGTCCGCTCATGCACGAGCATCCGGCACGACTGCGACCGATCCCCAGGTCGCCAGGGTGATCGCAAAAGTGAGGGAACAAGCCGGCCTGACCACCCAGGAGATCGCCGAGATCGTGGGGGTTGGCCAGCGCCAGGTTCAGAACTGGGCAGCCGGGCAAGGCACGCCCGCCAACAGCCAACGGCTGCGACAGCTGCTGGACCTGCAGTACGTACTTGACCTTGTTGCTGAGGTCTACGACGACGAAGGAGGAGTGATGTGGCTTCACGCGCGTAACAGACAGCTCGAGGGTCGACGACCGCTCGACTTGATCACAGATGGTGAGACAGACAGGGTCATCGACCTGCTCGACCGTCTCGCCGACGGGAACTTCTGACATGAGTCGCGACCGCGCGCTGGCGCGAGTGGTAGCCGACGCCGGGACCGTCTCGGTCAGCGGCCGGTACTACCGCTTCACAGCGCGCCGTCGCGTCCCCTACGCCTTCGACGGCAGCGACCGCGGCGGGCGCTGGGGTCCCCCCGCCACCTTCCGCGTTCTCTACCTGGCCGACGACTATGAGGCCTGCGTCATCGAGGCGTACCGGCACAGCACGGACAACGCAATGGACCCAGCTCAACCGCCCGTAAGGCTGGGGCTCGTAGGCTGCATCGTCGAAGTCACCAACATCCTCGACCTGACCAAAGCAGCCACCCGAGTCGACCTTGGGCTCGATCCCGCCATCCTGTTCAGCGAGCCCCAGGATCCAGCAACGGGGGCTGCGTACCTTGCGTGCGGGGCCGTCGCACAGGCTGCGCACCAGATCGGCCGCCACGGACTTCTCGTTCCCTCAGCCACCCAGCGCGGGACTACGCTCGCGCTCTTCACCGACCTGCTGCCCGACCACGAGCGCCCCCAACGCGCCGGCGGGGTCTCCACTTGGGAAGCACTGCCGCCAGACCCCCGACAGCTACGAATCGTGCATAGCGAAGAGTCCTAGGGGCACGTGCCTTACGAATGAGCCAGCCTGAACGCTGACTCTCGGCGAGGACCGCCTGGTCACGCCGGGCCGATTGTGACATCGGGGGACAGACCAGAACCCGAGGCGCCCGTGGACGGTGTGGTCGACCAGCCTGCGATCTGGTCGGCGTACCAGTCCCGTGGTCGGCCGTCGACGCGCTCGGCGAGGACGTCGGCGGCCGCGGCCGCGAACCGGCGTTGCGCCCCGCGCCCGGCACGTGGGCTGCGAGCTGTCCCAGGCGCCCGACGACTGCGCCGACGACCTCGTGTGACTCGAATGGTCGCACGCCCCCAGCGTGCGCGGCCTTCTCGAGGGCCGCGTCGAGCACGCGGGCGGCCACCACGGCGCCGGCAGAGTGCAGCGCGGCTGAACACGCCGGCGGCGAGCAGCTGGGCCGACGAGCAGTTGTGTGGGCGGCGAGAAGGCCCGGTCCGATGGCTCCCCAGCCCGGTCGCAACGGGCGGGGCGGACCAGGCCTTCCCCTGGAGACGGATCAACACCGAACCAGACACACACCGCCGTCTCCAGCTCCACCACCATCACCCAGCTCTCGGAAACCAGGGTGATGAAGGTGAGGGCGGGTAGGCCCCAAAGCTTGGGGGAGGGCCCACCCGACCGGCAGAGCGGGGGACACCAAACCCTGCCGACGACCCCAGCATCGCCACCGGTCACGGTGAACCGCAGGGAACGCACCGGGAACGCGCCTCACCGGGGTGGCGGCAGTCCCCGTCGACCAGCATCTCCCGTTCGGGAGGGAAGGCCCGATCCGACGGTGTTCCCGACACCTGTGGGTTGTCGGGCAGACCAGGCCTTCCCCTCGGAGACGGCTGTGAACAACATGCGGCCGCCTCCTTCAACACCCCCCAGTCCTCCAGGTACCAGGCGGTGAAGACACGAGGTGGGTGGGCCCACATCTGTCGCCTAGAAGAAGGCCCACCCGATCGATCGAAGCCCGTGGTGGCGAAACCCGGCCGACCCCATCAAGCCTCACCCCCGGCGACGGTGATCCCCCGGGACCACACCGGGAGCTCACCCTTCCGGAGGACGCCGACCAGCTCAGGAACCAGCTCGTCCCGGTCGCCGCACAACCAGCGGCCCAGACGCCGGCCGTCGCAGGTTTGGTTCCACCGGCGCCGGCATCAACTGGCCGACCTCCCACCACTCCAAACGCGGAGCCGGCAGCAGCAGCCCCGCGTCATCGAGATAGATCACGTACGTCAACCGCCGCCGAGCGCGCGGCCGCGAACGTCGTGATCCCACTCCAGCGCGAGCCCCCGGTGCGGCGGAGTTCGCCGGCCAGGCTGCTGCGAATCGCAGGTCGTACGCCACCAATCGTTAGAACACACGTTCGATACGATCGGTGGTGTACAACTCCTCGCCACCTACCGTCAGCAGGACGACCCCACCGCGGAGTCTCGCACCGTCACGATCGAGGCCGACCACTACGACACTGCCTGGCAGCGAGCCTGTGATGAGGAGCCGGCCGGCGAGAAGGCAGCGGGGGAGAGACTGACTACGTCCGCGCGCTCGGGTGAGCCTGCGGCCGCCTACCGCTCGCGCTCGCCGGGGGTGCCGAACCGACGCATCCAGCGGAGAGATGGTGTGGTCCGCCGCACCTATGGTTGGCGTCAAAGGTCAACGATCAGGGTTGGCGTCAAAGGTCAACGATCAGCCAGCTGGTATGGCCGAGAGTAGAAGGATGGTGGCGAGCCCCCTCGATAAGTTGCCCGCCGGCGACAAGGGTTTCGCGGTCAAGACCGCGTGTCGATTACCTACTCTCGGAGCTTGAAGCGCGGCTGCCGCGGACGAAGGCGAGATCAAGTCGACCAGCCTCGCGGGTTTACGTCTCGCGCGGGATCGCGAGCCACTCCGCCCAGCTGAGATCGATACCGACGAAGCGCGGGCGCTCGAGCGGCCAGTCGCGCTCGATCCACGAGGGTATGAACGCGTTCAGTGCGGACTCCACCGGTGTTCCGACGTATTCGTCTCGCACCCACCAAGAAATATCGGCGTCTGCGCCGGCCTTGTCGGTCGGATCGATGTAGCAGCACCCGATCAATTCGGTCTCATCAGCGTCGAACACGGCATAGTTAAAAGAGGCGTTTGCCTGCGCTTCGTCCCAGTGATGCTGCAGGTCGTCGCGGTCCTGCTCGGCGGTCATATTCTCTGGCGGCCAGCTCCAGGCGGCCCCGTAGATCGACCAGAGGCGCTCGCGGGAGCCCATCACGGCGGGCATGTCGAGTGAAGTGTCGTCCGGATGGATCGGACGCAGGTGGTGCCCGGTCGGCAACTTTGCCCGGAGCGGGTGACGCCAACCAACCGGAAGCCAGGTGAGGTCGTTCAAAGTGGGTCCTGTTCTCGAGACTCCCAGGCGGGGAGGCAATTGCCCGGATCGTCGGACTTCGCGGGAGAGGGCAACCTTCGGTTGCGGCGATCGTGAATCGATGGGATTCCCCCGGGAACGGCTCGGTATCGCGGCCTGGGCTCGCTTGCCCGGTGATCCAGCGCCAAAGCTCGAGACAGGTCAGTCTCGAACAGCTTCGGTAGTGGGGAACAGCTTCAACGTGTTCTCGCCACGGCCCGGCGGGTCTGTTCGGCCCTCCGCTCGATGCCGTCGAGGAGGAGATTCAGCCCAAAGGTGAATTCGTCGTCGCCCGCGTCGCCGTCCTCCAGCGCTCCTGAGTCCAAGACGGCCCGTACGGCGGGCATGGCTCCGTCCGTGAGCACGGCGCGCAACTGGTCCGCCCAGCTGTCGGCCGCGGGTCCGCTCAGGTATTGAAGGGAAACCTGCACGCTGCTGCGAACGTAGCCATCGACGGCCAGCAACGAGGATGCCACTTGCTGGGGACCCAACCCCGTGGCCTGTAGTGCGATGAAGCCGGCCTCCATCCAGCCGACGGAGTAGGGACCGACCGGCGGCGAATCGAGTCGGATCGAGAGCGCCCATGGGTGGGCCAGGAAGCGGCCTCCCTCCGCCCGGGCCCACGCCGCCACCTGTGAGCGCCATCCCTCCGTCCGGTCGAGCTCAGGCGGCTCACCGAGTGCCTCATCGACCATCACCTCGAGCAGGTCCTGCCGCGAGTCGACGTACCTGTAGAGGGACATCGTCGTGAATCCCATCCGCCTCGCCAATGCAGCCATCGTGACGGCGTCCAGGCCGTCGGTGTCGGCGAGGTCGGCGGCGGCCGTTGCGATCGCGCGCACGGACATCGCCGGTTTCGGGCCGCGCCGCACACCATCACGCTGGCCCCACAGCTCCCGCATCGCTCGAGACAGGACAGCGGCGTGGCCTCCTGACTGCTCCCGTTCGACGCGCATCGAGACCTCCTCGGGGACAACTCTTTACAGGTTGCATCGTAGATGCTTAATCTGCGTATTACATAAATCATTTATGCCATATACAGAAAGTGAGACGGCCCCCGATGTTGGAGCTCAGTGCGCCTCGTGCCGGCCGACGGGAGTGGGTTGCGCTGAGCGTCCTCGCCCTGCCGCTACTCCTTGTCTCGATGGATGTGTCGATCCTCTACTTCGCCGCCCCCGAGATCAGTAAGGACCTTGACGCGAGTCCGACACAGCAGCTGTGGATTTTCGACGTCTACGGCTTCGTGCTGGCCAGCCTGTTGATCACCATGGGAGGCGTCGCCGATCGGATCGGGCCGCGTCGGCTCCTTCTGATCGGGGCCGTCGCATTCTCCGCGACGTCCCTCGCGGCGGCGTACGCCGAGAGCGCAGCCCAATTGATTGCGGCTCGTGCGCTCCTCGGGGTCGCTGGTGCCACCCTGATGCCTGCGACCCTGTCGACCATCCGAACGCTCTTCCTCGACGAACGGCAGCGTGGAAAGGCCATCGGGGTCTGGACCGGAGTGATCACCGCGGGCGTCGGACTCGGGCCGGTCCTCAGCGGCATCCTGCTCGCCCACTTCTGGTGGGGTTCGGTTTTCTTGGTCAATATCCCCGCGATGTTGCTCCTCTTGGCGGTCGGGCCTGTCCTGCTCCCTCGCGGCACGACGCGCCCCGGTGAAGGTCTCGACCTCGTGAGCGCGGCGCTGTCACTGGTCGCTGTGCTGGCGACGGTCTACGGCATCAAGGCCTGGGCGCTGCATGGGACCGACATCCGTTGGATCTTGTGCATCGGTGTCGGCCTAGGCCTCGCAGTGGCGTTCGTTCGTCGTCAGCTGCGGCACCCGCGCCCGATGATCGATCCGGCGCTATTGCGCAACCGGGCGTACCGGACAGCGCTGGCCGGCAACACCGTGTGTTCGTTCGCACTGATCGGCAATGCGGTCTTCATGACGGGCTACCTGCAGCTGGTGCTGGGCTACAGTCCGCTCGACGCCGCGCTGTGGAGCTTGGTCCCGACCGTCGGAGTCGCGTGTGCCGCACCGTTCGCGGCGGCGCTCGGGCAGCGGTTCGGACGCATCAGGGTCGCGGCAGCTGGACTGGTGGGGGGTGCCGCCGGCTTCATAGTGCTGCTTGCCGTCGGCACCGACAGCCTCCTGCTCACCCTGGTTGGCGCGGGCGTGCTCGCCGCGGGACTCGTCACCGCGTTGTCTCTCTTCGGCGAGCTCGTCCTCGGCGCCCTCGACCCAATGCAGGCGGGCGCTGGATCTGCCCTCTCGGAGGCTGCGAGCGAGCTCGGTGGTGCGCTCGGGATCGCGATCCTTGGCACCATCGGTGCCGCGGGCTACAAGGCGTCCATCGCGCTGCCGCCGCCGTACGCCGGAGGACCTGCCTCCGAATCGCTCTCGGGTGCGGCCGGTGTGGCCGCTCACCTGCCGGCCGCAGCGTCCGAGACGGTCATCGAGGCAGCGCGAGTGGCCTATGTGCACGGCCTTCACCTCGCCGCACTGGTGGGAACGTGTGTCCTGTTGGCGTCGGCCACCGCGCTGCTGCGGCGCCCGACCTTCTGACGGGAGTCTTCGGAAAGGGCGTGACGGCGCCATGCGCTCGTCGAACTACTCCGGCTACGGTGCGGTGGCTGCCCAGACGCCTCGCAGGAAGTGCAAGTCGGTGCCAGCGGTGGCTGCCAGGATGACGCCCCCAGCCGGCCCGATCCGGCCGGTAGTCGCGGAGTTACTGGCGGGATTCTGCGGGTCGCCCTGCCGGTAGACCTCTAGGGAGTCTTGGTCATAACCCAATGAGAGCGCGATGAACACACAGATGTGACCAGGGGCGGCCGTCGGATTCCAGATGCTGCCCCCGCACTGCGGGGGTTTCACTCCTTCCTGAGTGACGACCGTGACAGGCAGACCGTTGGCATTCCGCAGGCCGGGCGAGATGTCAGCTGCACTGGCGACGCCGGCAGGACTGCCTTGGGGAGCGGTGAGGTAGAACGAGCCGCGGAGCGTGACGCCGGATGGCACGTCCCCGGTGACAGGCCCAGCCGGCCCGGCAGGTCCGGGTGCACCAGCTGGACCTGCTGGACCCGTGGCGCCAGGGCGCGGAAGGGCCGAGTTGGCGAGGTCATTGCTCGTGATGGTCTTGTTCTTGACGTCGGCCGACGTGATCGTGTTGTCCTTGATCTGCTTGCTCGTGATCAGAGACCCGGCCACCGCTCCACCGCTGCCCGCGAACGCGACCGACAGGGCGACAACCGCGACGAGTGCAGCCGTGGATCGTGGCAGGCGACCTCGGCTCGATGTGTGCTCCGGGCGGCCCGTCTGGTCCTGAGCGGATGTAGTCATCCAGTGAGGCTCGCTCGACGCGGTGGGAACACGATGGGAGTCAGGGCGGGCGAACCCATCCAGCGCCTCGGTGCCGCGCTCGCGTGTCCGACAGGGCGCGGGACTGGCGACAAAGGGAAAGGTGTGCGAATCATGGGACCCGCTGCAGGCGGTCGGATTTCTCCGGCGATGATCCAGGCACTCTGATAGACGATGGCAGTCTGTACTGCGGTGCACGTCCAGCCGACGTGAGGCTAGGGGGCCACCAGGTGGCCCGGCGCCGGGCCGAGCGCGCCGCCCCGCCGAAGAGCGCGGCCACGCAGGTCTCCCCGTCGGCGCGCAGGCGCACCGGGTCGAGGCTCGCCCCCGAGCGCGAGTAGCGGTCCAGCTCGACCGTGTGCACGAGTCGGTCGATCGCGCCGACGGCCTCGGGAGCGATCGCGGGGCCGTGCGCCGGGCGTTCGACGGTGTCCGGTCCGACGGGGGCGCCGAAGTACTCGACGAGCACGGCCCGGGTCGCGCGCGGCGACCGGTCGCGCGGCCAGGGGAGGCCGAGGTCGACGGCCGTGTCGCGCAGCTCCGCCCAGACCGGCTCGGCGAGCCCGGACGCGAGCCGGCGCTCACGGCGCCGTGCACGCAGCGTCCGGGGCAGCAGCAGGCCACCGGCGACGAGCAGCAGCACCGCCAGGCCGCCCAGCGTGGGGATCCACGGCACCGACGAGCCGCCGCTGCTCTGGTCGTCCGCGGCGGCGGCCGCGGACTCGGTGTCGCGCGGCCGGTTCGGCTGGGTCGGCGCGGAGGAGCTCTGCGAGGCGGACGGCTCGTCGGTGGGCTCGTCCTGCGGGTCCGAGCCCGGCTCGGTGTAGCTCGGCACCTCGTCGGCGCGACCGGCCGGGGTCGGCTCGAACCGCACCCACCCGGCGCCGTCGAAGTAGAGCTCGGGCCAGGCGTGCATGTCCTTGCTGGAGTAGACCCACTGGTTGGGACCGTCGGGGTCGGGGTGCAGGAAGCCGATCGCGACCCGTGCCGGGATCCCGAGCTGGCGGGCCATGACCGCCATCGCCGACGCGAACTGCTCGCAGTAGCCCACGCGGCCGCCGGGGCCGTCGGAGAGGAACTCGACGAGCGCGTCGCTGCCGTTGCCGTCCGGGCCCTGGGCCAGCGAGTAGGTGAAGCCGCCGTCCTCGCGGAACCAGTTCTGCAGCGCCACGGCCTTCTCGTACGGCGTCTCCGCGCCGTCGGTGACCTGCACGGCGAGGTCGTGCACGATCGGCGGCAGGTCGTCGGGGAGGTCGGTGAAGATGTCGCTGACCTTGCCGGTCGGCGAGCCGGCGTCGGCGAGCCGATCCGAGCTGATGTCGAGGTGCACGGCGGTCATCGAGTAGTCGAGGGCCGCGGTGCTCAGGTCGTCGTCACCGGCGATGAAGTCCATCGTCTTGTCGTCGTAGCGCCAGTTGCCGTCCGCGACGACCCGGCTCACCGGAGGCAGCGTCGGCAGCCACCGCGAGTCGAAGGCCGGGAGCACCGAGACGTCCCACGGGTACTCCTTGCGGCCCACGTCCGCGGACACGCCCGCCGGCGGCGGCATCAGCCCGTCGGCGAGGTGCTCGGCCGGCACGTCGCGGTTGCCGGGGCTCCACTCGGAGTCGCTGAAGCGGGTCAGCGTCAGGATCCGGAGGTACGACGGGTCGGGGTCGTTCGTGGTCACCTGGACCAGCGGGATGTCGTCGCCCTACTTGAGGTCGCGGACCAGGTCGGCGGTCGGGTTCTCGACGCGGATGTCGTCGCCCCCGCCCTGGCCGGGCCCGAAGTCGAAGAGGTGCAGGCCGGTCGCCGGGATGAGCACGGGCACCAGGACGGCGAGCGCCGTCGCGGCGCCGCCGACCAGGCCTGCGGTGCCGCGCACGGTGTTGGCGCCGGCCGACCAGGCGATCGGGTCGCCGGTCTCCTGGTCGAGCCCGAGCGGGCGGCCCCAGCGCGACACCTGGTCGCCCTCCTGGAGGAAGAGGAGCGCCAGGTAGCCGGCCGCCGTACCGGCGAAGACCCACCAGCTGACGCTGTCGCCGACCATGCCGACCGGGACGGTGAAGACCGCCAGCAGCGGCAGGCCGGCCAACGAGGCGCGGTGCAGCGTGCAGGCCAGCAGGTCGACCAGCAGCAGGCACGCCAGGCCGCCGACGATCAGGAGCGGGTCGACAGGCGGTGCCTCGGTCGGCACCGGCGCCGCGAAGTCCTGCGAGCTCGCGACGGCGTCGCGGAACGCATCGGTGAGCTCGGTGAAGGCGCCGCCGACCGGCACGGGGGAGCCGGTGAGCAGCAGGCTGGTGAGGATCCCGGTGACCGCGAGCTGGAAGAGGAGCACGACCGGGGCCGGCCACCGCCACCACCGGGCCGCGGTCCCGGTGCCGGCCACGACGACCGCGAGCAGGAGCAGCGGGTTGAGGAAGCTGCCGGGCGTGACGGTCAGGTCGCGCCAGGCCGACATGGCGAGCCAGGTCGTGCCGGCCGCCACGGCGGCGAAGAGGAGGTTGGCGCCGAGGTGGCCCCGCGAGCGGTTCACGCCATCAACCCTCAGGCAGACGCCCGGGAGTCTCACGGGAGTGCGGCTTGAGTCCCATTCTAAAGCCGAACCTCGCTCGAGATATCACGCTGCGTTCTGCCGAGTGCCGACCCTGCACCGTCTGAGGTCTCCCGGAGGTTCACCACGACGTTCAGGAACCCTTTATCTCTCGTGCGCGCTTCCAGGGCAGTGCGTCGCTGACCAAGGCCGTTGATCGATTGTCAAATGGATGAGCCATCGTTCCGGCTCCGTGTTCAACACAGTCCTCGTCGGGTGACAACCATCGCGGCACATTACCTCGTCCTGACGACTGAAAGGGGTGGCCTCATGAATGAAGCTCGAGCCGTGACCGAGGAGACGCGCGCCACCGACGGTCGTTGGCAACGTACGACGGACTTCGAGGAGTTTGTCGCGGCGCGGTCGGCTGCGTTGTGGCGGAGCGCGTATCTGCTCACGGGTGACGTTCACAAGGCTGAGGACCTGCTGCAGATCGCTCTCGTGAAGGCATGGCGGCGCTGGGACACGATCAGCCGGCGAGACGCGAGAGAGTCCTATGTGCGCGCAGCCCTCACGACGACGTACACCGACTGGTGGCGTCGCCGTTGGAACGGCGAGGTGCCGACGGCGAGCCTCCCGGACAATGCTGCCATGGGCCGAGGCGAGACCGCGGGTGTCGACGTGCGGCGCGACGTCCTCGCCGCGCTGGCCCGGTTGCCGCGTGGTCAGCGCGCGGTCGTGGTGCTGCGCTACTTCGACGACTTGACCGAGCAACAGACGGCCGATGCGCTCGGCGTTCGTATCGGCACGGTGAAGAGTCAGACCTCTCGGGCTCTCGCCACGCTACGCACATCTCCCTTGTTCGCCACTGAGACCGGAGACATCGCATGAACGAACACGACCAGCTTCGCGACCTCCTGGAGCGCGCCGCTCCCGAGCGTCCGCATCTCGACCCTGGCGCTCGCACCGACGCCGTCGTTCGAACCGGACGCGCAACACAAAACCGCAGTCGCGCTCTGCTGGCAGGGCTGGTTGCGCTCTTGCTCGCCGTTTTTGTCGTCGTGCCGCTGTCACGCGGCGACGATGCTTCAGAGGTCGCCCACGACACGGTTTCGCCCGTGGCTCCGTCGTGCCCGGCTCGCGCGATCGACGTCACGACGCTGCCTGAGGTGCCCGCTCTCGGCGGGGTGGTCGCGGTGCGAAGCTGCCCGGCGACATGGTCTGGGTCTTCGTTGGACGCCGGACGCAGCCCCGAACCCCTACCGACCTCACCGCTTCTCGGCAGTGTTGCTGCGTCGTTCGCCGGCGTGGTAACCGGGCTCCCCGCATACGTGCTGCCCGCAGATTGCATGAGCGTGAGCGTGATTCCGGATCCGTGGGCGTTGCAAGTCACGACGACCGACGACAGGACGTACGTCCTCGGCAGCACCATGCGCAGCTGCAGTGCGGTGAAGATCGACGGGGTGGACCGCGGCGTCGAGGTGATACTCGACGCCTTCACCAGCTCGCTAGAAGGTTCCGGCGATGACACTGGGACGATCGAGACACCGTGACTCTTCTCGGGCGCCTCATGATCGCGCGCGGATCGGCCTAGCTGGTGCGACGGTCAGACGCCGGATCGTTCCAGGCTTCCCTTGAGGGCTGCGATGATCCCGAAGGTTGCCTTCGAACGGCCGAGAGTTCGCCAGACGGGGACAGAGTCGTAGATGTGGTGCAGTGCCTCGTGGTGTGGTCGGCACAGCGGCACCAGGTCGTCGAACCTCTCGGCTCCGAGTCGGTCGTAGGTGACGTGGTGCAGGTCGGCATCGCGCAGTGTCCAGAGCCTTCCACAGACGGCGCACTGCGGAGCAGCGCCGTCCCACAATGCATTGGCACGGCGCCGCCACTCTTCGGCCCAACGCTGCCGGCGCGCGAACCATTGCGGAGAGCGCTTGTAGGCGTCGTACGCGGCCTTGCGGACGGCCTGGCCGCGGGACCAGACGACGTCGTTCTGAGCGGGCCTCATGCGCGTGGGCCCTTACCACTCGAGCACGCGATGTAGCGGGTCGTGCTGGCCTCCATGTGGTCTCCACCCGTCGGTTCCGTCTAGTCACGGCTCAGGCTCGACACACCCTCAGGGAACCCACCAGATGCGTGGGCGGGAGTGAGGGCGCACGCTAGGGGGCGCCGATGGCAGTGCGCGGCAGGGCGACACTTGAGCGAACCGATCGCCGCGTCGTGGCGAACAGATGGTTCGCACTCTCCTCGGCCAGACACTGCTGAAGGAGACGCGAGTCCCATCGAGCTCCCATCGGGCCATCGGGGCACATTGCTACAACGTCCCAACAGGTCGCCGGGCGGTTCGGCGCAGCACACCAGGAGACACGACGTGATCCCCAGCTCAACCATTTGTCAGGACAGTCCCCCGACGGGCCGCGCACGCGTGACCGCGGTTGCGCCGACAGTTCTCACCGGTCTGCTCGGTGCGGCGCTTGCCGCGTCTGTTTTGGTCGTGTCTCCCGCAGAGGCTGCTTCTGCGCTCGGTCCGGTTGTCGAAGCCTCTTCCTGCACAACCAACAGCAGTGGTCTTGCCAAGGACGTGAAGATCATGGTCACCAAGGCCAAGACCGTCTCCGCCAAGCGTCTCAGCGTTGAGCACTACGTCGGGGCCGAAGTCGTCACGGTTCGCGTCAAGCTCGCCGTGACCGCCACCGGCACGGGCACCGGCTACGGCAGCGCCGATGCCTGTCCCGGCGGCGTGTCCAACCCGCAGACGGTGACCAAGCCGATTACGTGGAAGGGCACCAAGACTGCAAAGGGCACCTACACCGCCTCCGCGAGGTCCACCAAGAAGGCCACCAAGATGGCCATCCGTGGAGCGACCAAGTACGCGCGTGCGACAACCCAACGTGCCTTCATTGCCGCCACCACACGCACGGTCGAGAACACGGCGCGCGACCTGGCCTGGGCCGCCTCTGAGGACATTGATCCAAGTCCGACGCCGAAGGCAAGTGAGCGTTCGTGTTGGATCCTCTTGGGGTGAAGCGCGTCGGCACTCGTCGCCCCACCGCGCACCTGACAGCTGGAAGACCGACAGGACCTTGGTGCCGGCTGCTGGTGAGGAGCACGCTCCGAGAACAACGTCGGGCTGCCCCGCTGTGCTCCCGACGCGTTCCCACCACGGCTGGGAGAAGCGTCGCTCCGTCAACCGCCTCGGAGAGCCGTCACGTTGTCCCACTCGCGTGATGCGGCCTGGGGTGTTCGACCTCGCTATGCGCGGTCGCCCGGAGCGGGTCCATCGCTGAGTCCCATGGACCACCTGGCCGCGTGGGCCAGCTCGGCAGCGCCGAGCGCGACCATATCCAACTCATCTCGACAGCAACTGCGGGTCCGCTGGAAGCGAGGAGACCGTTGTGGCAGATCATGGCGCAGTCCGAGTCCGCCGGTGGCGTGAGCCCCGTCCATCCCCTCTCGGGCGCCTCGTCCTGCGACGCCGTGGCTCAGCTGTGCTCGGACTGGCGCTACTGCGGCCGGGCCGGGATCTTTATCGCTGTCGCTCTATGACCCGCGAGCTCGTGACCCGTTCGGACGTGGCGGGCAGCCGATGAATGCCATCGAGGACTGGTTCGAGTCGCAGTCAACGACCGTGACGGCCGCCGTGCTCGCCGGGGGCAACAAAGCACTCGTGGTGCGCCCCATCACCTTGGCCGATGACGCGCCGGCGCCAGCGGTGCTGTGGCTGCACTGGCTCGGGCACAACCGTAACGACTGTTCACAGTTCCTGGCGGAGGCAGTCGCTCTGGCTGGTCGAGGCGTGATCTCGGTCCTCCCGCAGGGGACGTTTCCTTGGAGCCGCCGGCCACAAGGCACGCTCGAGGATGTGGTGGCGGTAACGGCGGAGCTCGAGCGCATCCGCACCGCTCTTGCCTACCTGCGCGCGCAGCCGGCTGTCTCGCCGGATCGTATTGCGATTGTCGGCCACGACTACGGGGCGATGTACGCACTGGCGTTACGTGACGACGACGTGCGACTCGTGATAGCTGCTGCGCCCGACTCGAGCTGGCCGCACTGGTTCCTTAAGTACTGGCCTGCTCCCGCTGTCGTGGACAGCAGCTATCAAGAGGAATTCGAGCGGTTTGACCCGTTGCTTGGTGCGGCACATCTCGGCTCGCGACTGGTGCTGCAGTGGGCCGAGGACGACGACTACGTTCCGAGGTACGCGTCCGATCTGTATTCGTGTGCCGCGCCCGAGTCCACCGCACGCTCCTACCCCTATGACCACGAGCTCGGTGATGCTGCCGTCGCGGATCGTCTCGCGCTGCTTCGGGATGCGCTGGGCATTGCCTGACGAGAGACGGACGCCGTGACCGGTACCGCGCCCATCGGGCAGCAGTCAGCGTCGGCGTGTTCCGATCGCCACCGCCAGCGGATGCGACAGCTCGAGGCGCTCGTGCGCCTCTTCGGTGCCCGGCAAGATCTCCGTGGAGTCAGTGCGCTTGCCGATCATCTCGAAGGCGGCGTCAGGTGGTCCGTCTGATCGAGAGGACGACACCTCGTGGCGGTTTGCTCAGCGACGCCACCCAAGGTCGCGGTGGCGCTGTTGGAGCAGCCACAGGGACTGATAGGTAGCGACGCGATGCTCCACGGTCGACTTCGTGGTCAGTGCAGAGACTAGGCCGTGGACAGCGACGTGATGAGCTCGACACAGGGGAGTCAGGCTCTCGAGTCGGTCGGGTCGTTTCCCGGCGGGTTGAGCGTGGTGCAGGTCGCCAGTGCGAGGGGTCCACAGGCGACCGCAGACTCGGCAGGACGGGGCGCTGTCATAGCGCCGCTTCCAATCCTCGGCCCACAAGACGCGCTGGCCCGGTCCGTTGATCGGGTACGCCGGGCTCGCTGAGCGAGACCATGTGGCGTGCCAACAGGTGGCGGACGCTACGCCGCTCCTCGACTCTCCGTGCTGGTCGATTGACTCAGGCAACGCTGGCTCCGGTTTGTTGACTCGTGCGGCTGTGACGCAGGCGGCGGACCATCGCTCGACCGGGGCGCTCGGCGGCGCCGCGGCGCAGTTCGTCGGTCGCCGTGAGCGGATGC
The DNA here is from genome assembly GCF_042658885.1 of Nocardioides hankookensis. Classification (NCBI taxonomy): domain Bacteria; kingdom Bacillati; phylum Actinomycetota; class Actinomycetes; order Propionibacteriales; family Nocardioidaceae; genus Nocardioides; species Nocardioides hankookensis. The sequence continues at coordinate 522,275 of NZ_JBHSRJ010000005.1, forward strand.
TCAAGCGTGCCTGACAGGTCCGGGAGACCGCGGGGACCTTCGTGGGAGGCTCGCCGGGGAGCCTCCTGTCGTCTCGGCGAGGGGGATGCCACTCGGCATGCGATGGGCGCCCTCCCGGCCCGCTCCCGCCCTGTTCCCGGCGATCGGCTGGAACGTGTGCTTGCTATCGACATTGTCGGCCGGTCATTGCATCGGTCGCTCCCCGCAACCTCGAACCAAGGAGCACTCTCCATGTCCGATGCGCCCCAGTTTCGGGACGGCCCGTACTCGACGCACGTGCCCCAGACCGTGACCCCCACGGCAGGCGGGCTGAGCGCTCGTTTCATCGCCCGCCTCATCGACTTCGTTCTGCTTGCGATCGTCAACGCTGTCGTCGTCGGCGTCGTGCTGGTCGGTGCGGTCCTCGGCGAGTCCGGAGGAATGGTGATGGGCGCCGATGCGTCGAGCATCGTGGCGAGTGCCGTGGGTGCCGTCGTCGGCGCCCTGCTCAGCCTGGCCTACTTCGCGGTCCTCGAGTCAGGGGGACGGCAGACGGCCGGGAAGTGGCTGATGAAGCTACGGGTGGTCGATGCGGCTGCCGGTGCTCCGTCGGTCGAGCAGGCGATCCGCCGCAATATCTGGGTCGCGTTCGGCGTCGCCGGCGTGGTTCCGATCATCGGTGGCATCGTCGGCGGCCTGGCGCAGCTCGCCGCGATGGTGCTGATCGCGATCGGGATCAACGACGGCAAGAGTGGTGGTCGCGGATGGCATGATCGATTCGCCGGCAACACTCTGGTGGTCGTCGCTGCGAGCAAGCCTGAGTCTTCCTAAACGAAGGCCGGTCGATTCGTGCGGCGGTGTGTTGGGAGGGCCGCCACTCCTGAAAGGCTGGCGTCGTACCACGTCGTCGTGGCGATGGAGAGTCTGGGCGCGTTCAGACAGGGCCGCTGGTCATCGACAAGGGGTCAGGGGCATCCGCCGGCACGACGAAGTGGATCGAGGTCCCACTGGCGGAACTGACAATCTCCAGGGTGCCGCCCAGGTCGGACGCCCGCTCGTGCATCGACGCCAACCCGACGCCGCGCGGAGCCGCCGGAATCATTCCGTGACCGTTGTCGGTGACGATCAGCTCGACACACCCATCGTCTCGATGACGCAGGTCGAGACCCACCCGGCTCGCGCCGGAATGCCGGACAGCATTGCTGAGCGCCTCGGCGGCGACAAGGCGAGTCGCGTCCACGACCTCGCGCGACGACAGCCCATTGAGACCACCGCTGACCACGACATTGGTCTGGGACGTCGCGAATCGTGCAGCGAGCTCCCGCAGCGCCTCCGCGAGGTCGACCACCGCGCTGTCCCCTTGACCGAACCGCGCCGTCAGTGCCTCGACGTCACTGAGCGCCTCGTCGAGGCCGTCGGCCGTCTCGAACAGCAGTGAGATTGCCTGAGCCGGGTCTCGATCGGCGATCCGGCCGATCGCGGCGAGCGCGTACTTGGCGCCTGTCAAGGCTGGCCCGAGTCCGTCGTGCAGGTCCCGCCTGATGATCCGGCGCACCGCCGCGCGTTCTTCGATCAGCTCCTCGCGCGCTCGATCGAGCGCGCGAGTGGACTCCATCAGCTGCCAGGCTGCGGCCAGGTAGCCGACGGCACCCTCGACGAGCTGAGCGGTCCGCGTGTCGAGCCTCTCACCGGCGCGCGCCGAGACCTCTAGGTCCGCGCGGATGTGCTCGCCGATGCGTATCGGGCAGGCGATCACACCTCCACGGGGTGCGCCGACGCTGACCACGAGGTCTCCACTGGTGCGGGCTCGAACCGCGACATGACCGAGTCGCAACGCTCTCTGAAGTTCTCCGCACATGATCCGCAGGCCTTCGAGGTCGGCACCGTGCCGATCGAGCCGGACGCTCAGGCTCGACAGGGTCACCGTGGGATCGGCGCCTTCGCCGTAGACCAGGTCGTCGACGAGACGTTGGGTCACTCGACGCAGCGGGAGCGCACCGGCCGCGATCATCAGCACCACGACCAGGAGTAGCAACTCGGACTGGTTCGGGACCAACGCCGACATGACAGCGACGACAACCAGGTATGCGATGACTCCCGCCGACGAGAGCAGCGTCCAGACGATCGCACGATCGACGTAGAAGGCCACTCCCCAGAGGCGCTGGCCGAGCACTACGACGAGGATCGCCGCGGACTTGACGACGTGCGCGATCGCCGGAGCAATAAGCGCGAACGAGAGCAACCAGGCCGGCGAGTCTGCACTTTCGGGGAGAGCCATGGCGAGGTAGGACAAGGTCAGGACGAGGTGTCCGGCCAGCAGCCATGCCTGGCCCGGCGACGACGAGCCACGCCGGTAGCGCAGAGCCAGGATCACAGTCGTCGAAAGGGCAGCGACGATCGCCAGAGCAGAGAGCGTCTCGTACGCGGGCGCGATGAGCCCTTGGTAGCTGGGGTCATGGATCGCCCACGGGTTGTCGATCCCCGGGACCCGCGAGACCTGGGTCATCGATGCCAGCGTCGCAAGCGCCGCCATCACGATCGTTGCCAGCACGACGAAGCGGTCGAGCCCCGGCAGCCGGTCGCGGCGCACCATGAGCGGAAGCGAGGCCATCGCGAATGTTCCCGGAACGAACGCCCAGCCAGCGAGGAAGGTGACGAAGCCCTCGAGCGGCAGCCCGTCGCTCCTCATGGCGAGCTGGCCGTAACGGATCCCGAACGCGGCCGCGGCAGATCCGACCGCCATGAGCGCCAGGACGATCCCGGCCGGGTGAGGACGGCGTGCCACGATCAACGCGCTCACGGGGGCGTAGACGAAGGCGGCTGCCACATCGACGGCGAACGCCGTGTTGCGGACCGCCTGCGGTGCTGGTGAGAGGAACACCTCCGGTGGCTCGCGTGGGAGATCATGCCACCAGGCCATGATCAGGGCGGCGCTGGTCAAAGCCCAGGCCGTCGCCCAGATCGCGTGGGCGGCCAGTCGGCGACCCGTACGCGGGTCTTCTTCGCTGCTCACCGGCGCACCACCACTTCAACCCCTTCGTCGTCGGGCAATCTGCGGATCGTCAGCACCAGCTGAGATGCGTGCCGCTCGGTTGCCTCACGCAATCGCTCCCGGGTGGCCTGAGACAAGGACCGCCCGGGCATGCCGACTCGCACACGCGCCGAATGCTCGTCCACGACGAGAGTCACGTCGACGCCGGCGTCAAGACCGAGAATCCGCAGCTCATCGAGCAGATCGGACAGCACCAGGTAGAGCGTCCGCTGGGTCGCTCGATCGAGCTGCTCAGCCCCATCCGCGCGGAGGACCCCACGGTGCGATACCCAGGGTTGGCCGAGAAGCTCGTCGATCGCCGCACCCAGGTCGCCGTCATCGAGTGCGCCGGGCAACATTGCGTGGGCGATCCTCCGGACATCCGCGGTCGATCGGGTCAGTCTCCGTGCAGTGTCATCGAGCTCGGGAATCAGCCGGGGATCACGGTCGAGGCTCTCAGCCGCGTCGCGCAGCTCACTCGCTATGCCGCGGACGGCGGGGACGACCAGCTTGCGGAGCTCGCGGGTCATCGCGCGACGTTCCGCGTCGCGGGCGCCCTTCACGCGCAGTCGCATCTGCTCCGTGCCGCGGTTCAGGTCGGTCACGGCGAGCGAGGCGGCCAGAAGGCTCCGGATCCGATCGATGTGCGGCAAGACCTGTTCGACATCGCGGCCCTCGTGCACCCGGACGATCAGGTGTCCTACCGTGCGCTCGTCGGACCACAGTGCGACCGTGAGCTCCGAGGAGGACCTCTCCGCCACCGTCGACCCACCGTCACGCAGGATAGCGACATGTGCGACGTCCCATCCTCTGCGGAGCGCGTCGCAGATCCGGTCGAGCGCCTCGGGTCCTCCTGACGGGTCGGCACCGACTTGACGCGCGACAGCGATCATCGTGGTGGCCGGATCGACTCGCCCGTGACCGTCCCCGCGTGAGTTGAGCGTGACCAGCGGCGAGTAGACGGCGACCAGCACAAGCGCAAACGTCGCCGATGCCCAAGCCTGCACGGTCTGTGTTCCCCCGCCGGGCTCGGGCGTCGACACCAGCAGGACGGTCAGCGCAACGCCACCGGCGATCACGCTCGCCTGTGCCCACGCAGCCAGGTGGACGTCTGCGTCGGGAACGAAGATCGAGCGCTTCCTGAGCACAGTCAGGCCTGCGGTAGGCGCGAAAACGAGGGCGAAGACTCCTAAGACTGCAGCTAGCGCCTGCGCGCCCGTCCAGGTCGCCGCGACGGCAGCCAGCAGGGTGACTGCCGGCGCAACGCACCTCACGGTGCCGACGTCCGCGATGCCCAACAACACCAGCGTCGGCAGCACTGCGACCAGCCACCACAGCTCGCCTGCGGGAATCGTCGCCAGCGACTGCGTGACGGCCAACGCGCCGCAGCCGCACGCACTGAGCATTGCGATACCGGCGAGCGCACGCTGCGACCGAACGATCCGTGCGGTGCAGGCGAGCAGAAAGGCTGCCACGACAGCCAGTGCCTGATCCCGGATGGGCCGGTCCTCGATCGCCCCGAGCACGACGGCGATGAGCGCCAACCCCCAAGGCGGCGACAACCACCAGACGGATGTCATGCGCATGCCCAGATTATGACGATCAGCCACGCTGACCGCCGGACAAGGCAGCGGATGGGTAGGCCGGGGACCTGACGCGAGGCGGCAGCCCGTGTCCCCCCGAACGTGGTTGTGCCCGCCTCCGCTGATCCAACAGACCAGCGGAGGCGGGCACGGCTCTCGACGTGCGGGCCCGGTCGCGATTACTCCAGGAACGCGTGCTTCACGGCCTCGAGAAGCGGGTTCGACTGAGTCCTCTCTACCCAGCCGTAGTTGAGGGTCCACAGGATCGCGCCACCGGCACCGGTGTCCTTGACCCAGTCGCCCTTGGCCTGGATCGACTGCTCGTCCTCGTAGGACAGGAAGCCCGCGGGTTGACGGGTCTCGTCGAGCGGGTAGTTCCGGTTGTGCGGTGGGACATAGCCGGCTTCGCCATACGTCTCGTAGGTGCGGTACGTCGACTGCGCCTCAGCATCCCAGTGTCGAGTGCCGTTCCGGGTGTAACCCATGCGATCGAGGTACCCGTATCCAAGTGAGTTGTCGTCGATTTCCCAGATGGCATTGCTGTCGGTGTTCTGCCGCGGGCCGGTGATCTCCGGACCCCAGTACACGCCGTAGAAGCCGATGCCAAGGCCGATCCGGTCGCGAGGCACTCCGGCTCTGACGTATGCGTCGACGCTGGAAGAGATGTCGACCGGGTGGGAGCTGGTCATACCGGTGAGCGCGCCGGAGAACCACGAATCCCATGAGGCCCCGTTCATCGTGGTGCCGGGACCATATGACATGAGGTTGTACTGGTCGACAGCCTTGGCGATGTCGGCCCGCCACTTCTCCGCCTTGCCATCCGGCGTCTGGTAGTTGGTGTTGAGCGCGTAGCCCGGGTAGGTGATGAGGGCAGGTGTCTGCGCGTAGCGTGCTCGAGTTGCGGTCTCTGCCCGGACGTCGGCGATCAAGGCCATCAGCCGTCGCTGCGCCTCGGCAGCGGGGACCGGGTGGTCGGGATCCGCTTCGCCGCAGTAGGAGGTGCCTTCCAGGCAGTTCTCCCAGTCAAGATCGACCCCGTCATAGTCATGTTCGACGAGATAGTCCACGATGTTGTCGACGAACTCCGGCCGTGACGCATCGGCGGTCGAGAGCAGGTAGCCGGTCCCGTCGTCACCGTCGCCGCCAACCATGAGCAGTGCCTTGGTACCGGCATCGTGGGCCTTGTCGATCAGGTAGTCCTCGACGCTACGGCCGCTGCCGTCGGGCGCAGTGTTGGGGCGGTGCGCGGATCCTCCGCCCGGCACGATGTCGCCGGGCTCGTACGGATAGCCCGGGTAGTCCGGATTGCCGGGTTCACCATCCAGCGATCCGCCTCCCGGTGCGACGCGCCCGAAGACGAAGTGCGTCATTGCTGTCATGTCGACGTCCTCGGGAGCGAGCATGTCGCCGACGTCCCAGTACCAACCGGCGTAGTAGCCCGTCACCCACGGTGTGTCCAAGGGCTCCTGGGTGGGGCTCTGCGTCGGAGACTCGGTGGGGGACTTGGTGGGGGATGCGGTGGGTGATTGGGTCGGGGATGCGGTGGGTGACTGGGACGGGCTGGCTACCGTTACCGTCTTGATCTTGCTCGTCCACGGACGCAGCCGCACCCGCTTGGACATGGTGTCGCCGTGGACCTTGCGTGCCACGCGCACCACCTTCGACGGTGCGAATACGCGGTACTGGGTGGTTGCGGAGGGGGCGGGGAAGACATAGGTGACACGTCCGGAACGCTTCGTCCGCTTCTTCTTCTGCACGACCCAGGCGGTGCCGGTCCGAGCCTGCAGCAAAGTCGGTCGAGCTACCCGCTTGATCGCCTTCTTGCCGTGGAAACGCGCCCGACCTTGGTTCGGAGCCTTCACCGTCATCGCAATCGGATCGGCGATGGTCGCACGCTCCGACGACGCACCGGCGGCTTGATCCCGAGTCGAGGCGAGGGCGGGTATACCCCCAGCCAGGATCAGCGAGACAATGATCAAGGTCGCCGTTCGGAGGCGGCGGACTTCCGACATGGAGCATTCCTCTCGGTCCTCGGTGGTGCTGGGCGCCATCTAGGGCGCGCTTCACAACGATGCTCCTGCGTGCTGGTACCTCGGTGGGAGACTGCCGGGGGCCGGACTCCCTGTGCGCTACCTCGGACGCCGACGAGAAACAAGTCGCAAGCTGCGTCGTTACGTGATGGCGCTTGGGCTCATCCGTCTTGCGGCCGACCGTTGATCAACCTGACGTCGGGGCGCTCCACTGGCGACAGGGCGGGCGCGCTGGCGTCGAAGGCAGTCAGTCCTGACCGAAGGAGCCACGTATGACACCCGCCGAGCTCGACACGTATGCATTGGTCGTCGTAGACGCCCAAGTCGGCTTCGACGATCCATGCTGGGGTCGGCGCAACAACCCCGCGTGCGACGACAACATCGCGCGTCTGGTGTCGGAGTGGAGTCGTCGGCGAAGAGCGCTGGTCTACGTGCGCCACGACTCCCAGGAGCCCGACTCTCCGCTGCGCCCGGACCGGCCCGGGAACCGGCTCAAGTCCTACCTGACAATCGAGCCAGACCTGTTGGTCACCAAGCAGGTCAACTCAGCGTTCCACGGAGCACCTGACCTGCACGCCTGGCTGATCGCGAGCGGAGCAGGCGGCATCGTGATCTGTGGCATCACGACCAACCACTGCTGCGAGACCACGGCGCGGGTCGGCGGCAACCTCGGGCATCATGTCCTCTTCGCGCTGGACGCCACTCACACGTTCGATCGACGTGCTCCTGACGGAGCCGTGTGGAGCGCTGACCAGATCGGTCGCGCCACTGCTGTCAACCTGCACGGCGAATTCGCCGACGTCGTGACCACAGTCGACTTGGTGTCGAGCGAGCCGACGCAGCTCTTGCGTCCCACCGTCTGAAGTGCGGTCGCGCGTTCACTCGATTGAGTCGACCGCGATCGTCGGGGCCCGCCTACTGAAGTCAGTCTCGTTGTGCCCGGCATTGTCGGGACATGTGCCTCTGTTCACTGGGCCGCTTGCTTGACGAAGACTTGGCCGACTGATGGCCTGATGTGTGACCTCGCTTGGTTGCGCACATGCGCCGCTCAGGTACGGCCGTCACCACGAGGAGGAACCATGCGCGCGGCGCGCACTCTGCTCGTCGGTGTTCCGAGCCGAAGCGGCGCCGTAGCTGTCGCGTCACCTGCGCTCGCGATGGGCCGAGGTCGACAGTCGTTGCTGCTGTGGACCTCGCGTCCTTGGCTGGTCGTGGGAGTCGCAGTCGCAGCCACGTCCTGGATGCTTGCCCTGACCGCCGTCGTCCTGCTGCTGGTGGACGGATCTGCCCCAGGTTTTCTCGCGTATTGGGTTATGGATGTCGTGACAGCATGCGTCTATGGAGGCGCGTGTCTGTTGATGCTGCCTCGGTCCCGACACCCGGTCGTCTGGATCCTGGTCGCCGGAGCAGTCGGATGCGGAATCTCTGGCTTCTTGACCCAGTACCTCGGCCTTGCTCGGGCAGACACTGACGTTTGGGCTCCCGGGTGGCTGTGGGTGATGTCCGAATGGGTTTGGATTCCCGGCACCTACGCCTCGATCGCGGTCCTGCCGTGGCTCGTCTCGCCGCGGAAGGTGCCGCCCTGGGTCCACGGAGTGGTGGTGCTGGGTCTCGTTGCGGTCAGTTGGCGGGTGCTGGCCGAGCTGACTGCTTCCTACGTGGCTATCTCCAACCCGCTCGCAGTGATGCCAGATTGGTACTCCGATCTCACGGACTCGTTAGGCGTGTGGCCAGATCGTCTCTGCGTTCTTCTGTCCGTTGCCGGAGTAGCGCGACTCGCGTGGTTCCGATCGGTCGCTGGCGAGCAAGGCCGTGGCTACGGATGGCTGGCCATGGGTCAGCTGTTCTTCGCAATCGCCTACATGCCGGTGGTTTTTCCGGCACCTGCAGGTCTCGAGGAGGTTGCGACGGACTTCTCTGGCGCCAGTCTGATCGCGGCTCAGGCATTCCTGCCAGGCGCGCTCTTGGTGGTCGTGCTCGGTCAGAAGCTCTGGGGTATTGAGGTGGTGGTCGACCGGGCGGTCGTCTGGCTGGCGCTCAGCGCTGCACTCGTGACGAGCTACCTCCTGGCCGCGTGGTTCGTCCAACAACGGTTGGCGACATCAGCCGACGTTGCCGCCATGGCTGCACTTGCCGTCCTGCTCGTTGCGTCGCAACCGCTGCGTACTTGGATCCAGCAGCGCGCGGACAGGTTGGTGTACGGAGCCGTCGACGATCCGGCTGCGCTGATCGGTTCCCTCGGCACTGTCGCAGCCAGCTCGGCGGATCGGGGAGGAATCGATGCCGTCGCTGTTGCTCTCGCGACGAGCTTGCGACTTGGCAGTGCCGAGATCCGAGACGCTGACGGCGAGACCATCGCAACCGCCGGCACAGTGGCCAGCCCGACAAGCGATGCGTACCACATCCCCCTGACGGTCGACTCGCGAGCGATGGGATCGCTGATCGTGACCGCTTCTCCAGGGCAGTCGCTGGATTCCCGGTCTCGGCGACTGATCGCCCAGGTCAGCGGTCTGATCGGCATCTCACTCGAGCTGGCCACCGTCAACGCTCGACTGAACGGTGCGACCGCCCGGCTCGTCGAGGTTCGACAGGAGGAGAGGCGGATGCTCCGACGCGACCTTCACGATGGCATGGGGCCGGCGCTCGCAGGGCTTGGCCTCGGTATTGCTGCTGTCGAGAAACGCCTCGACCACGACCTCGACGGGGCGCGTGATCTGCTGGCCGAGCTGAGGGCCGAAGTGTCGCGGCGCAGCCAGGACGTGCGGCTGCTCTCTCGCTCACTTCTGCCTGCTGCCCTCGACAACGGTGACCTCGGTGGTGCTCTCGAGGCGCTTGCTGCACGGTTCGAGGCGTCCGGTCTCAGGATCGTCGTCGACTACGGCCAGTTGGGAGAGCTGGACACCCATCGTCAGATCGCGATTTATCACGTGGCGGCCGAGGCATTGCTGAATGCGCAACGTCACGGAGGCGCCCGCGAAGTCACGATCAAAGTTGAAGGGGGAGGGGTCGGCGACACGCTGCTCGAGGTGATCGACGACGGGTGCGGGATCGATCCTGCGTCCAAGCACGGTGTCGGCCTGAGGTCGATGAGAGAGAGGGCGGACGAGCTACGCGGCACCTTCGAGATCAGTCGAGGTGGGGCTGGCCACGGCACACATGTCCGTATGGTGATTCCGTGACTGAGCTCCTCGCGGTGCGCCTCGTCGTTGTCGACGACCATCCGACCTTCCGGATCGGGATGGCCGCTCTGTTGTCCTCGATCGCCGGCTTCGACGTCGTGGGCGAAGCGGCGAATCAGGAACAGGCGGTCCAGGTCGTCCTGGACACCCACCCAGATGTGGTCATCATGGACCTCAACCTCGGTGCCGGATCCGGCGTCGACGCTACGCGAGAGATACTTCGACGGGCTCCAGGCATCGGGATCCTGGTCGTCACCATGACAGGCGACGATCACGCTGTGTTCACCGCCATCAGGGCTGGTGCTCGCGGCTACCTCCTCAAGGGGGCCGAGCCGGCTGATATCGAACGCTCGATCAGGGCTGTCGCTGGCGGCGGAATGGTGCTTGGTCCTGAGGTAGCCGGTGTGGCCTCCTCATACCTCACTGGTGCTCGTGCGGCCACCGGAGGTCCGTTCCAAGAGCTGACCGAGCGCGAGCGCGAGGTGCTAGAGCTCGTCGCTCGCGGACATGATAACGCCTCGATCGCTCAGGTGCTCGTGCTCACACCGAAGACTGTGCGCAACTACGTCTATGCGATCTTCGGCAAGCTCGGCGTCAACGACAGGGCGGCCCTCGTCGTCAAAGCTCGTGAGGCCGGGATCGGCGTGGACGGCCGCGCCTAGGCCATCCACGTCGCAGTAACGGCTCTGATGTGTGGCCGGCGGCAAGCCCCAACGACGAATCACACCGCCGAGCGGGATTGTCGAGGGACGCGTTCTCAGAGCTCGTCCGCGACGTAGAGGTGTGGAGCCGGAGACCGAACTGACCAGCGACCCCGGCCGAACGCCCCGCTCAGCGGTCCGCCCCGGGCATTCGGGACTGATGCACCTGCTATCCGGGCTATCGCGCCAGTGACGATGGGGCTCGTGGCCGCCGCAGGGGGAGGCCCACGATGAGAGCGAGGATTGATGCTCACCGCCGATCACTTGAACATCACTGGGGCGACGGGGCCGGCGCATCGCGGATTCGCTGGCTCGTACCGAGCCGGCGTCGCCGGCGCTGGGTGTGCGTCGGATCTTGGTGATGCGTTGGGCGGCGCGTCATGGTGTTAAGAGATGCCGCTCGCGTCGAGGTCTCGATCCTCGGCCCGGTCCGCGTATCGAGAGACGGCCAATCAGTTGATCTCGGCACGCCGCGCCAACGGACCATCATGGCGGCGCTGGTCTTGTCGTTGGGACAGACGGTGTCGCTGGACACGCTCGTCGAACGAGTGTGGGGTGCTGCAGCCCCTGCAACGGCGACCGCGACACTTCAACGGTACGTCGCCTCGCTGCGGCGGGTGCTCGAACCGGACCGAGCAGCCCATGAGCCACCATCCGTGATCGTCACCGACGGCGGCGGCTACGCCTTGCGACTCTCGACGGCAGCAAGAGACGTCTCTGTGCTCGAGGATGCCGTTGCCACCGCCCGCGGCCTCCTGTCTGACGTGACCGACATGCTGCGCCCTCAGGTCACGACGTCCGCCGCAGAGGAGGCGGCGGCTCGCGCGGCCGAAGTTCTGCAGAACGCGTTGGGGCTGTGGCGCGGACGACCCTACGACGAGCTTGATGACGATCCTGACGCAAGCGCGGAGCGCGCGAGGATCGAAGACCTTCGGATCTCTGCCCTGGAGATGCGCATCGTCGCGATGCTCGCGATCGGTAGGCACGCTGAGGTCGTCGGTGAGGTCGAGTCGATGACCACACTCCACCCACTTCGCGAACGGTGGTGGGCGTTGTACGCCATCGCGCTGGTCCGAAGCGGTCGGCAGGGCGAGGCGCTCGAGGCGCTTGGCACACTGCGTTCCATACTCGACGAGCAGCTGGGGGTTGACCCGTCAGCTCCATTGCGGGACCTTCAGACCGCGATCCTGCGCCAAGACGAGACGCTTGAGTGGGGCCCGATCAAGTCGGGTGCGCTGCAGTCTGATTCGGGTGACCCCGCTGTGAATGAATCGCCGACGACTGCCGAGTGTGTTTTTTCGGGTCCGGCACCGGCCGGGTCCCGATGGCCGCTGGTGGGGCGTGAGAGCGAGTTGAGCGAACTCAATGCACTGCTCGCACGTCCCGGTCGGAATCACGCCACAGCGGCACTGATCACCGGCGAGGCCGGCATCGGCAAGTCCCGGCTGGCGCACGAACTCACCCGCGTCGCGCGGCATAGTGGCTACGCCGCCATTGAGGTGCACTGCGTGGAGCGGGACGCGCCTCCGCTGTGGCCGTTGCGCACGGCTTTGACCGTGCTCGCCGACGAGGCCCAACCACCTGATGTCGACCCGAAGATGACCGACCTCGAAGCTTGGGGCTTTGGTGCTCGCGAGCATGTCATCGAGGCTTTGCTGGCGGCGTCTGCGGCGAAGCCGCTCCTCCTCGTCGTCGATGACGTGCACTGGGCCGACTCGACCACATGCCAATTCATCGAGGAACTGGTCAGCCGTCCCACGAGCGCTGCCTTGGCCATAGTGTTGACGCGGCGCACCGGCGCAGGAGACGACCGCCAGATGAGGCGCCTTGCAGCCGCTGTCGCCCGCAACGAAGGCGTAAGGGTCGATCTCGAAGGTCTCACCCTCACGGGGGCCGAGGAACTCGTCCGAACCGTTGGCGGGGGAGTGGCTGCCGATGCCGCACAGCTCTGGGACAGGAGTCGCGGGAATCCGTTCGTCCTCGGCGAGCTCGCTCTTGCCGGCGGTGCCCTCAGTGGATCGTTGATCGACGTCGTGAGCACCCAGATCATGACGCTGCCAGCGGCGACGGTGACCGCCCTACAAGCGGCCAGCGTCATCGGATCGCCGTTCGATGTCGGTCAGCTGGCGGCGGTGCTCGGCCGGGACGAGCTGGAGACGCTCGATGTCCTCCGCACTGCGGTCTGCGCAGGGCTGGTCGTCGAGCAGGACCTCGGCGAGACCTCTCACGCGTTCCGGCATCCCGTCGTCGGCGAGATCGTGCTGATAGAGCAGTCTCATGCCGCTCGCTGCAGCTGGCACGCCCTGGCGGCCAGGGCGCTGTGCGAGCGCGGGCGTCTCGCCGACGCCGAGCAACGTGCCCGGGCGGCTGACCATTGGCGCCAGGCAGGGCGCAGCCACGCAGCAGATGGGTGGCGGGCACTGCTGGACGTGGCGGCTCACGCACGTGCTGGCTTCGCGTACGCCGAAGAAGTCGGTCTGCTGCGAGCGAGCGCCGAGCTGCTGGCCCTAGACCTCGACGCCGGCGCCGGTGAGCGCTTTGAGATGTTGATGTTGATCGCCGACGCCTGCCGATGGAGCGGTGACTGGCACGGAGTGTCAGAGGCGGTCGACGAAGCTGTGACCATTGCTGAACGTCTCGGTGACGACCTGCTTGGGGGCCGCGCAGCTCGTGCGCTAGCAGATAGTGCACTGTGGCAGGTTCGACCGTTCGGCTACATGCACGAACCGACTCGCGACTACCTCGACCGCCTCCTTCGCCGTCTCGACATCCGTGAGGTGGCTCTGAAGTGTCGCGTCCAGGTCGCCTTGGCGATGGAGCTGCATTTCGACTCAACACAGACGGGTCTCATCGACTCGTTGATCGACGACGCTGTGCGCAGCGCCGATGCCACGGACGACCTCGAGCTGCAGCTGAGCACCTATCACGGCGCGTTCGTGGCGACGTGGCGGCCCGATACCCTCGAGCGGCGCGCCGCGCTCGCGAAGCGTGCGCTGCATGTCGCAGAACGCCTCGATGACCCACGAGCGCGCGTCGTGGCCGAGGTGCTCTCGTTGATGTCTGCGAGCGAGCTCGGACAGGTCGAACGTGTTCGTTCCAGACTGCCTCGAGTCGCGCAACTCGCCGCGAGCCGGGGACTCATCATCCCTGAAGCACTGCTCGGCGCACTAGCGCTTGGGTGGTCGGCGCTTGAGGGTGACACCACTGCAGTGAGAACGCACTCGGCGAGGCTCATCGCAATGGTCGCAGAAGGTCGGAATCCGAACCTCGGGCCGGTCATCGGAGCGGCCGTCGTCACCGCTGCCGTTCTCAACGGCGACGCGCAGGCAGTCCGGAGGACCTCCGACGCTCTGGCTCCGAATGGACAGTTGTCGTCAAGTCTGTTCAGGGCCGGCCTCCTGGTCCGGCTCGGGCACTTCGACGCGGCACATGAAGAACTCGCGGTCGCAGAAGGCGGGCTAGCTGAGCACACCTTCATGGGTCCTGTAAACGCCGCTCTTGCATGCCAGCTCGCGGCTTCACTCGGGGCAACGCAGCTGACCGAGGAGGCGTACACCGTCTTGTCACAGCACGCCGGTCGAATGTGCTCGGCAGGTCCGGTGGCCCTGCTCGGTCCAGCCGACCTCTACCTGGCGCTGGGAGCGAAGGCGCTCGGCCACCAGGGAATGGCGGAGACCCATCTGGCGGACGCGAGTCGAATCATCCGCACACGGGGTCTCTTCGGCCTCCAGGGCTTGCTCGATGAGGTCCAGAACGTTGTCCATGACGGCCCCCCGAGCCCGGATGCCCTCCCTCCGGACGAGTCTCGGGGGCGTCCACTCGGCAGCGGCGCGGGCACGCGCCGAGGCCTGGACCGACGATGAGGATCATGGAATGAAGAAGTCGATCGACAAACGACAGGGCATCTTCTCGCTCCTGCTCGTCGGCGCATCCGACCAGGCGGCTTCGACCGACATGGCCGCCGACCTCCTCATGCTCGGTTCGCTACGGTCCGGGTCCCCGTACTGGCCCTGCGTGCTGTGGGAGGCGGGGACCGGGCGGCAGGACTTCGTGCACGTGAACGGCCCGTGCCGCTGCTGATGCTGGACGGCAAGGGCGAGTCTTCCCGCTCCGGTCACCGCGGTCGGTCGAGGTTGGATTGCGGGACGGTCTGACGCTCGAAGTCCTTCCTCGCTCGAACGCGCTCGCGACGGCTCGGTCGGCCTGAGGATCTTGCGTCGCCCACGTCGTGCGGTAGGGCCCTGCTACTTGTCTGGCGTCGTTCGTCTGCCGCCTTCCGCGTGGCGTGACGATTGCCGGACGGTGTCCGTCAGTGCCTCGTCATACGGCTCCCTAGCGCACCGTGGAGCGGCTGATCGTCCTTCGTTCCCTCCAGCGTCGAGCCGGCATGCTGGGCCAAAGTTGGTGAGGTCCGGACATCTTTCCTCACGGTCCGGAGTTAGACGGCCTGCCTGGGGTGGCCCGCGTCGTCGTATTCGGATCATTGGGACGATCTCGACTGTTCGAGGACTCGTGCACCTGCCGCCCGGGCCGCCGGCACCGTGACCGTGAGCGCATGCGTCTGCTTGCTGACCGAGCCCGGTCCTTCTTGCCTCGCTTCCTCATCACCCTGCTGGTGGGTGCGCTGGTGGCGTCTCTCGGGCTCGCCCCTGCCCACGCCGCAGGCGAAGATGGGACACCTCCGACCCTCACCATCACTCCTGGCCCCAATGTCGTTTGGCATGGCGGGCCGGTCACGTATCACGTGAAGGCAACGGACGGCGGCCAGGTGCAGTCGCTCGCGTACACGGCGACCGGCGCCGACTCTAGGGCGAGTGCGAACCTGGACCCCGTGAACGGCGGCGACGTGACGTTCGGTGCGAAGGGCGTCACCCGGGTTCTGGTCACCGCCGCTGACAAGAGCGGCAACCAGGCGCATGCCGACTTCGAGGTCCGCATCGATCTGGAAGATCCGACGGTGTCGCTCGGTCTCACTGAGGGCGAGGTCTACACGAAGGGTTCAGTAGAGACCGTCGGCTACTCGTGTGACGACCCCGGGTCAACCAGCAGCCCCGCTTCCGGGATCGCATCTTGTCAGGGTGATGTGGTTGACGGTGGCCGACTGGACACGTCGACGATCGGCGCGCACACCTTCACCGTGGTCGCGAGGGACAAGGCAGGCCGGAGCTCGACGAAGAAGGTGTCCTACACGGTCAAGGCGGCGACATCGTCGCTGGCGACGCTGCCCGACGACCTGATCACCAACGGGCGTGTGGACGGTGTAGGCACTGCGGGCACGACGCTGACGGCGTCGTACACGATCTCCCGACCTCCAGCCGACCTCTCCGTCGAGGTCATCTGGTCGCGCGACGACGAGATGATCGATGGTGCGACCGGTCCGACGTACGTCGTGCGCGCGGCTGACCTGGACCACACGGTGAGTGCGCAGGCTGTAGCGACGCGTCCGGGCTATCCCGTGCGTGCCTACGACCTGGGCAGTGTGGACGTCGTCGACGGTGACGTGTTGGCGCCGGTGGTGAAGGCTGACCCAGACCCGATCGCCGGGTGGTTGCATGAGACGGTCACCTACCACTTGAGCGCGACTGACGATCGCCCCCACGACACGGGGGTGAGCGCGCTCGGCTACGAGCTGTCTGGAGTCACGCAGGGTTCCGGCGACCTGGACCCTGCCGAGGGTGGCGACTTGTCGGTGGAGAACGAGGGCGTCACTCGGGTGCTCGCGACCGCGCTCGATGGCGCAGGCAACAACGGACGCATTGGCTTCGACGTCCGGATCGACATGACCGACCCCACGGTGACCGTCAGCACGATCCAGCCCAGCTACGGTCGGGGCCAGCAGGTCCGAGTGGTCTACAGCTGTGGTGATCTCCAGTCCGGGATCAAGTCCTGTGTCGGCGATGTCCCCAGCGGGGGCCTGCTCGACACCTCGTTGTTCGGGGAGCACTCGTTCACCGTGACCGCGACCGACAACTCAGGCCTGACCACCATTCGCAAGCAGACCTACCAGGTCGGTGTCGGCCTTCAGGAGCAGACCCCGGCGAAGATCACCGGGTCCGGGAAGGTCGGCATGGTGCTGGTCGGCACGGCGCCGACGTTTGTCCCGGAGGCAACCTCCGTGTGCCGGTGGTTCCGCGACGGCGACCCCATCACCGCTGAAGGCGTGGATCGCTACACCACCCGTATCGACGACGTGGACAAGACCGTCACCTACCGCTGCGTCAGCTCGCGTGAGCTGTACGTCCCAGTGGACAGCACGTCCGAGGGCTTGAAGATCCTGCCCGGCAGTTTTGACGACGATCTCATCACCGATGCGCGCGTGGACGGCACCGGGGCTGTGGGTTCGACGCTGACGGCGTCGTACACACTCACCGATCCGCCGGCCAACCTCGTGGTCACGACTTTTTGGCTCCGAGACGGCGTAGCGATCGATGGCGCGAACAAGCCGACGTACGTCGTGCGCGCGGCAGACTTCGGTCACACGCTGAGTGCCCGAGCGTGGGCGCAGAGTCAGAACTACCCCAGCCGTTTCTACGACCTAGGCAGTGTGGACATCGTCGACGGTGACGTGCAGCGGCCGGTCGTGACGGTTACTCCAGAGCCATCCGAACTCTGGCTGCGCGGTGCGGCTACCTACCGCTTCAGCGCGACTGACGATGGTCCCGGAGACACTGGGGTGGGGACGTTCGGCTACGAGCTGACTGGTGACACACAGGGTTCCGGCGACTTGGATCCCGCGGGCGGCGACGTGACGGTGGAGAACGAGGGCGTCACTCTCGTCGTCGCGACCGCGATCGACCGCGCAGGCAACAGTGGCGGCCGTGGCGTCTTTGTCCGGATCGACCTGACTGACCCCACGCTGAACCTCAGCGCGATCGAGGCCAACTACGACCGTGAACAGCAGGTCAAGGTGACCTACAGCTGTTCCGATCTCCAGTCCGGCATCAAGTCGTGTGTCGGCGACGTCCCCAGCGGCAGCCTGCTCGACACCTCGTTGTTTGGGAAGCACACGTTCACCGTGACCGCGACCGACAACTCGGGTCGCACCACGACCCGCAAGCAGACCTACCAGGTCGGTGTCGGCTTGCAGGAGCTCACGCCGGCCACAATCCTCGGATCCGGGAGAGTCGGCGAGGAGCTGGTCGGCATCGCGCCGGTCTTCACTCCTGAGGCGACCTCCTCGTGTCAGTGGTTCCGCGATGGCAACGCCATCGCACCCGACGGCGTGGATCGGTACACCCCCGTCGACGACGACCTGGACCAGACCCTCACGTACCGCTGCGTCAGCTCGCGTGAGCAGTACGTCCCAGTGGACAGCACCTCGGAGGGCTTGAAGGTCCTGCCCAGTGATCCCACCCATGACCTTCTCGCGCCGGTGGTCACGGCTGATCCGGAGCCGATCGACGGGTGGCTGCGAGCGGCGACCACCTACCACCTGAGTGCGATCGACGATCGCGCTGATGACACGGGGGTGAGCAGCTTCGGCTATGTGCTGTCGGGTGTCACTGACGGCTCTGGTGATTTGGACGTTGCTGGGGGCGGCGATGTCACGATCGAGAACGAGGGCGTCACCCACGTCGTCGCGACCGCGACCGACGGTGCGGGCAACGAAGGGGTGAAGGACTTCGACGTCCGGGTCGACCTGACCGACCCCACGGTGACCCTGAGCGAGATTGAGCCGAGCTACGAGCGCGACCAGCAGGTCGTTGTTTCATACAGCTGTGCCGACGTTCAGTCGGGGGTCGAGTCGTGCGAGGGCGACGTCGCCGACGGGGACGTGCTCGACACGTCGACGCTCGGTGAGCACACGTTCACCGTGACGGCGACGGACCGGTCGGGCCGGACCACTACCCGCAAGGAGACCTACCAGGTCGGTGTCGGTCTGCAGCAGCTGACTCCGCCGACGGTCGCCGGGTCTGGGAAGGTCGGCGAGGAACTGGTCGGCACGGCGCCGACCTTCGAGCCCGAAGCCACGTCGATGTGCCAGTGGTTCCGCGACGGCGCCGCGATCACTGACGTGAGCGTGAGCTACACGCCTGTGCCGATTGACATCGACACCGCCTTGACCTACCGCTGCGTCAGCTCGCGTGAGGGCTACGTCCCGGTCACCAGCGCGTCGGAGGGCGTGACGGTCCTGCCCGGAGAGTTCGGCGACGACTTTGTGACCAATGGGGCTGTTGCCGGTGTCGGTGAGATTGGTGCGACGCTGACGGCGTCGTACACGATCATCGATCAGCCGAACGACCTCGGCGTCGAGGTCATCTGGCTGCGCGACGGCGAGGTGATCGAGGGTGCGACCGGTCTGACCTACGACGTGCGTCCGGACGACCTGGGCCACACGGTGCGTGCCGTGGCCGTGGTGACCCGTCCGGGCTACACCGAGCGCCGCTACCCGCTGGGTAGCGTGGACGTCGCGCCAGATTCGGGCGACGTGTTGGCGCCGGTGGTCACGGCTGATCCGGAGCCGATCGACGGGTGGCTGCGAGCGGCGACCACCTACCACCTGAGTGCGATCGACGATCGCGCTGATGACACGGGAGTGAGCAGCTTCGGCTACGTGCTGTCCGGTGTCACTGATGATTCTGGTGATCTGGATGTTGCCGCCGGCGGCGATGTCACGATCGAGAACGAGGGCGTCACCAACGTCGTGGCGACCGCGACCGACGGTGCGGGCAACGAGGGTCTGACGGACTTCGACGTTCGGATCGACCTGACCGACCCCGAGATCTGGTTCCTCAGCCCGCTCGGTGGAAGTTACCCGCAGGGGTACGAGGTCGAGCTGGATTACACGTGTTCCGACAATCAGTCCGGGGTCGAGTCCTGTGTGGGCGACGTCCCCAGCGGGGGGATGCTCGATACCTCGACAATCGGCGAGCACGTCTTCAACGTCGTCGCAATCGACAGCTCCGGACGGAGATCCGTCGCGGCGGTGGCGTACGAGGTCTACGGTGAGCTCCAGCAACTGACGCCGCCGACCACCGCCGGGTCCGGGAAGGTAGGCGAGGAACTGGTCGGCACGGCGCCGACCTACGATCCCGAGGCTACGTCCATCTGTCAGTGGTACCGCGACGGCGTCTGGGTCGAGGGCGAGGGTGTCGATCGCTACACTCCAGTCGCAGAGGATCTCGACGCCACCCTGACCTACGCCTGTTTCAGCTTCCGCGACCAGTACGAGACTGTCTACAGCGTCTCTGGTGGCGTGACCGTCCTGCCCGGTGACCTGGCCGACGACCTCGTGACCAATGGGGCAGTTGCGGGTGTCGGTGAGATTGGTGCGACGCTGACGGCGTCATACACGATCGTCGATCCTCCGGCTGATCTCGGCGTGGAGGTCATCTGGCTACGCGACGGCGAGGTGATCGAAGGGGCGACCGGTCTGACCTACGACGTGCGTCCGGACGACCTGAGTCACACGGTGCGGGCGGTGGCCGTGGTGACCCGTCCGGGCTACGTCGAGCGGCGCTATCCCCTGGGCAGGGTGGATATCGAGGTTCCGGAGCCCACGGCGGTCACGTCGACGTCGGTGGAGCTGTCGGGTGACTCGACGGTGGTGGGTGGTCAGGTGCTGACTGCGGCCGCTGAGGTCGAGGTCGAGGGTGGTGACGCCCCGGTGGGTGAGCTGTTGATCACGGTCGATGGTGTCGAGGTCGGTGCGCAGGATGCTGGTGACGGTGTGCTGCGGGTGGATCTGC
>NZ_JBHSRJ010000006.1:0-68882 GCF_042658885.1 Nocardioides hankookensis
TGGCGCCGTCGTCCTCCCGGCCGACTACGTCGCCACCAAGCTCGAGCTCGGCTACGCCTCCACAGCCCCCCGCGCCCAGGGTTCGACCGTCGACACTGCCCACGCGATGGTTACCGCCACCACCACCCGCGAAGTGCTCTACGTCGAAGCCACCCGAGCCCGCGAGACGAACATGCTCTACGTCGACACCCACTACGACCCCAACCCCGACACCAGCCACGGACCAGCACCCGTGACCGACGTCGACCAGGTCCTTGCCGCCGTCCTGGCCAACACCGGCTCCGACGTCGCCGCGACCGTCCACGCCCGCGAGCTCGTCGAGGACCGCGAGTCCCTGACCGCCCTGCACCGCGAGTACGCCACCATCGCCCGCGAAGCCGACCTGCACCACTGGACGCAGCTCGTCGACGACGCGACCGCGGGGGCCGGTGCCGCCGTTGGTGCAGCCGAGGCGATCACGGACAGCCCGAACTTCACCGCCCTCTGCGACGCCCTACGCGACACCCAGACTCGGGGCTTCGACCCCCGAGTCCTGCTCACCGAAGTAGTCCTGCGGACCGAAGGGATCGCCACGGTGACCGTCGGGCCCGAGGCGGAATCCGACGACATCAACCCGACGTCTATGGAGGCCGCGAACGACCGGGCAGGTCGGATGGCCGGGCTCGTCGACGCCGAGCTCCGCACCCTGTCCCCGGAGCCGAGACCCGCCCGCGACCGCACCGTCCTGGGCCTCCTGGCCTACCCGGATCACGTCGTCGACGAGGACCTGCGTCGTGGCCTCGACGAGCGCGCCCACGCCATGGAGACCCGCGCCGTAGACCTCGTCGAGACCGCGCTCGCCACCGATGCGGACTGGATCCGCGACCTCGGCAGACCGCCTGCAGCACCCCAGGCGCGCGCAGCCTGGGTCCGCGAGGCCCGCGTCATCGCCGCCTACCGTGAGCTCCACGGCTACCGCGGCACCAACGCCGACATGCTCGCCACCGCGACCAACCGCACCGAGAAGGGTGAGGCCCGCGCCGCAACCGCGGCCGCCGACCGCGCCCGGACTCTTGCGGCGGTGCACCAGCCCTCGATGGCCGTCGCGCTTGCACCGACGGACATCGGAGCAGCTCCCTCGAACCCCGGACTGGGGGCCGGGTAGCGCCCTACGATTCCTGGGCATGCCCGCGGGAGACCCGAGACTCTGGCGGGCCTGTCCCGTCTGTCTACTGGTCGCGAAACCGTTTTCTCACCTGTCTGACTCGGCGCTACCGTGAGTCGTTCAGGTCGTTCAGGTCGGGAGGTAGCAGGCATGGTCATGTGGCGCTCGCCGGCGCTCGAGGCCGTGCTCGGCGCGTCCCTGGACGAGGCTGGTCTGACCGAAGAGGTCATCCAGCGCCTAGTCGAGGTCTCGGCCGCTGAGGGCGAACAGCTCGACTTCAAGCTCAAGGCGCACCTGCCCGAGACGGGTCCGGTACCCGTGCCGTCCACGGGCAAGGGGTTTGGAGCCGAGCAGGAGTTCGCTAAGGACGTCTGCGCGTTCGCCAACCACATGGGCGGTCTCCTTCTCATCGGCATCAAGGACGCCGCGGACGTGGCGGTCGAAGCAACACCGACCGTGACCGACCCCGTTGCTCTTGAGCAGCGCCTGCGCCGAGCGGTGCTGAACTACGCCAGCCCGGTCCCGCAGTTCCAGTGCATCCCGATCCCTGCCGCTGCCGGTGGCCACTACATGGCGATCATCGTGCCGCCCAGCCCGGCTGCACCGCACGCAGTGCGCGGTGCGCCAGGCAACGACCAGCGTCCTCTGCACTACCCGGTGCGCGACGGCAGCACCACCCGCTACCTGCTCGAGCACGAGGTCGCGGACCGCTACCGCCTCCGCGCAGCCGGTCACTCCGAACGCGCCGCGCTGCGCACCGCGACGGTTGCCGAGGGCCTTCACGCGCTCGAGCGAGCCGACGACGACATCTGGCTGTACCTAGCGCTGGTGCCCGAGTCGCCCAGTCTCCAGCGACTCGACCGGTCGACTGTCGACGCCATGAAGAATTGGCTGCGCGAGTACGGATTCACCTCACCGCTCGAACGAACGCTGCACTTCCAGGGCGTGGCGACCCCTGCACCGGAACGGCTCACGGTTTCCATGCAGTCCGCGTGGAAGGAAGAGCATGAGGAGGTCGACCCGCGCGGAGGCTACGTCGAGCTGTACGCCGACGGACGCGTCTTCGTGGCCACGCCCATCACCAGGCGCAGCAGCCGCTCAGACGGCGAGGGCGCGATCGGCAACCTCACGCTGGCCGACGACTCGATCATGCTCACCGACCTCTGCGTCAGCTGGGCCAGCCACCAAGCCGGAGCCTGGGGAGTTGCCGACCTCGTCATCGGCATAGCGCACCGAGGGGAGACGACCGGGCTCTTCAAGCCACCTCTCACGCTGCACTACGTCGTCCACAACGAACTCCGTCGCGTCCCAGACACCCGCCCGGTACGCGAACCCGTCCAGGCGGTGACCACCGCCGACCTCGCCGCGGGCGGCGACCAGCTGGGTCGCCTGCAGGTCGCCCACGACGTCCTCACCGTCCTCCTGCACCACTTCGGCATCGCCGAGACCGTCCACCTCGAACAAGACGGCACCGTCGTCTCCTGGGCGTGGACCGGACGTGAGGACGACGTCGAGAAGTGGGCCCGAGGACGAAACCTCCCGCACCACCCGCGATACCGCCGGTAGCCGGCTCATCCAGTCGGCTTAGAGCGAAGCGCCCGTGCCCGGTTCCTGACCCGCCGGCATCGGCCGTGGCTCATATGGGCTTGCCGACCGAGCCCCAGAGGAACGGCCAACGCCTCCCACACTTCCTGGAGTGGTCGCAACGAGATCCCCGATCACGACGTTGCGATTCCCGGACGGGAACAGATCAGCGCAGGTGATGAGTGTGATCATCGCTTCACGGGCCGGTTCACCACCGCTAGCAGGGGAGGGCACCGGCTGCAGCGGCCAGCTGACATCGGCGTCGACCTCGATGTCACGACCGCCGTTGCGCAGCTCGTAGACGTAGGTCGCTGACTTGGTGTCGACGTAGACCCGGTCGCCCGCGCGGAGGTCGGGGAAGTTGTTGAACGGTTGGCCGTGGGTGATGCGGTGGGCGGCAAGGACGAGGTTGCCGACCTCTCCTGGCTTGGCAGAACCGGTGTCTCGGCCGACACCGCGGGCAAGCGCAGCGTCGTCGGTGCCGTTGACGACGGGGTATGCCCAGTCGTCACCGAAGCGCGGAATGCGGACGATCGCCTCCACTGAGCTGGCTTCACCGCGAGCCCAGCTGTCGCGGGTCCGCTCGACCAAGAGCCCGGCGCGGTGATGCGCGACGACGTTGGTCCCGACCAGAACCCAAATCGCGTAGCCGGTGGCCACCAGGCCCAGCACGAGCAAGCAGATGGCGACCTGTCGGGCCGAGGAGTGCCTGGTCACGCCGGTGCGATCCCGTCCGACACACCCAGTCCAGCGCCCCAGGCAGCGCTCACTCGCGTGGTCGACCAGCCGGTGATCTGGTCGACGTACCAGTCCCTCGGGCGGCCATCGATGCGCTCGGCGAGAACGTCGGCGGCCCCGACCGCGAACCGGTGCCGTGCCTCGCCCGGCACGTGGGCCGCGAGCTGTCCCAGGCGTGGGACGACGGCACCGACGACCTCGTGTGACTCCACCGCGCGCCCGGAGGCCGGCTGAGCCGCGTCCAGGGCGGCGTCGAGCTCACGAATGGCCACCACGGCGCCGGCAGAGCGCGGCCGCGGGGAAGCGGTGCTGTCGTCGTCGACGAGACCGTAGCTGGAGAACGCCAGCAGGCCCACAGGGCCCTCGGTGCGCAGCCAGTCCAAGGGGTCCATCCCGGCCGGGAGGGTGACGGCCAGGACCTCGCGGTGCAGCCCGGCCATCGTCGACGTCGCCCACCGAGCTGTGGCCGCTTGCCCGGACGGGTCCGGGTCACCGCACACGATCGGTGGGCGCGTTGAGATCGCGGCCACCCGGTGCGCAACGGCTGGGGTGAGACTGAGCCCTGACTGGCTGCAGGGCGCGAAGTGCTCGGACATGCCGGCGGCCGCCGCGGAGGAGGCGATCGCCAACGCGTCCAGCGTCCCCTCGACCACGACGGCAGAGCCTCGTCGGTGCACCTGGTGCTCGGTCGGCCGGTACAGAGCCTCGGACTTGTCGAAGACGACCGTGCGGGGGTGGTTGAGGTACTTCGGTCGCCGATCACCGTCCGCCCATGACACCGCACGGGCAGCCACACCGACGACCTCACCGCTCTCGGTCTTGAACGGCACGAGGATCCGGGCGCGGAATCGGTCGATGATCACGCCGGCGGCCGGGACGTCTCCGGTGCGGCGTGCCGCCCAGCCGGCGTCGACCATCTCGTCCTCGGTGAACCCGGCACGGCGCAGCTGGTCGACCAGGCCAGTCGGAGACTTCGGAGTGTGCCCAACCAGTGGCCCCCCGGAAGCGTCCTCCAGAACCTCCAGGCCCGAGACATCGACACCGCGGTAGACCACGTACGCGCGGGCACGCTCGGCGAGTCTCGGGAGCGTGAGGTAGCGCCAGGCCTCGGCGTTCACGGCCAGCACCCGCTCCGCCGGGGTCCGGTCAAGGTCAGGAGCCTCGTAGGAGCCACCCTGGGCCGCCACCCGACCATCCGGCCCCACACCGACACTCGTATCCCGGTTCACGGCGATCGGTCCGCCCTGCTCAAGGACCGCGACGGCCTCGCGCAGCGAGGTTCCGGTCACCGCCCGGACCAGCTCCACGACGTCACCCCCGCGCCCGTCGCGGAAGGCCCACCAGCAGTGCGACGGGGACGCCGGCTTGATCAGCACACCTTGGGAGTCGTCGCGACCATGCCCGAACCCCAGCGCGGCGGCCGACACCCGGAACTCACGATCCGGGGTCGCTGCGTGCGAGGCCGGCGGGTCGATCCCCATCCGGCCGAGCACCTCCACCACCGGGTGAGTGTCGCGGAGCGCGATGAACGGGATCGGCGCACGACGCTGCCCCGACCCGCTCGGCTCAGGGCTTCTCCTCTCAGGTGTGCTCACTGACGTGCTCCTTCGCTCTCTCGGATCCAGACCATGACGTCGACCGGGATCTCGACCACCAGGGGTGTCACCTGGTGGCATTCGGCGCCGCGATCGCTCGCTGAGGCGGATCCGCCGCATCCCAGGGCGCTGACCCAGGTCCGCAGCCGGCTCTCGAGGTCGCGGAACGTCATGTGCCAGTTCGCGGCCCCGGTCGGAGGCGAGGTCGGCGCGAACGACGCCCGCTCGTAGTCGTGCAGCGCCTGCAGCACCTCGACCAGACCGTTGTGCCGGTGCCAGCACTTCGGCAGCCGGACCATCTCGGGGAAACGGTCCTGGAGCTCCACGACCCACCGGTACAGGGCGTGCATCCGATCCGAGATCTCGGAGGCCTCCAACGACGGCCAGTGCACCGGCGGCGCCAGCAGCTCGGCAAGGTCCGCAACGGGCGGCCCGTACATATCTCCACCGGCACCAGCACCAGCATCAGGACCAGCGCCAACACCGTCAGGGTGGGCCTCGGGCCAGTGCGCTCCCTCAAGAGCAGCATCAGGCCCGTAGAGCAGGCGCCGCACCTCGGCTGCCCGGTCGTCGCCTCGAGTGCCCCACTCGGCAGCCACCCGACCGCCCCCGGCCGGCTCATCAACCGGCTCGTCGGCCGGATCATCGGGTCGCTCGCTGGCGTGCTCGTCGCTCATGGGGTCGTGTCCTGGGTGCGGCGCTTGAGCACGCCGATGATCCCGTACGTGGCCTGCACGCGGCCCGTGCGCCTCCACAACGGAGAGGCGTCGTAGAGGTCGTGCAGGGCCTCATGGTGGGTCCGGCACAGCGGGACGAGGTCCTCGAACGCCTCAGCGCCGAGCCGGTCGTAGGTGACGTGGTGCAGATCGCCCTCGCGCAGCGTCCACAGGCGACCGCAGACCAGGCACACAGGTGCGGCACTGTCTTGGAGTCGTCGAACCCCCTGGGTGCGAGAGACCCATTCCTCGAACCACCAGCGGCGCCGCGCGAACCACTGCGGGGACTGCATGTATGCCTGGTAGCCCGCGCGACGGATCGCCCGGCCGCGCGACCACACCACGTCGTTGCGTCCGGGCCTCATCGGGACTCTCCGAGCCCTCCGCTGTGCGGGTCGCCGGATGGGTTTCTGTGCGGGCCGTCATAGGGGCCGGTCATCAGACCACCCGTGACGAGGTCGTCCTCGGTGAGCGTCCTCCACGCCGACGGGCTGCGCATGGCCTCGGTGATCTGGGAGCGACCCTCCAGGAGCTGCTTGGCGTCGTCCCGTTCAGTCCACCGCTGCATCGTGAGCATGATCGGTGCCGCGGAGCGCAGCACCATCAAGGCGTAGCCGAACCCGATCCGGCGGATCTGAGCGGCGTCGAGGATGTGCCTGTCCTCGAGGTGGTCGGAGTACGAGGTAGTGGGGGAGTGCCCGCCGTAGGAGACAGAGCTCTTGCGGACCTTGCGGGTCCCGAGCAGAGCGGACAGGTCGCCGAGGTCATCGGCATGACCACCGCCCCCGAGGATCACCTTGACGATCGCTGCATCCCAGATCGCGTCCGCGTCGTCATCGCCCCACCGGGCGCGGGCCTGGGCCCGGGACTGCAGGAACACCCACGTGCAGATCCCAGACCCGCCGCCCTCGCTCATCAACGCCGGCAACGACGGCAGCGGGTAGTTCGCTGCCTCGTCGAGCACCAGCGTCAGCGGCGGGTCCAGACGGAAGTTGCTCGAGGAGGCCGCGATCCGGCGAGCGGCCTCAACCAGGTCCTCCACGAACGTGGCCACCAACCGGGCCGTCGCCGACGCCCCTGAGGCCGTACCGAGCAGGTACGCCGTACCGCAGGTCCGGATGAAGGTGGACGGGTCAAAGTGCTCGCCGGGACCAGGGCTGACCGCCGCCAGCACGGCCGGGTCGGCCAGTGCGGCGAACGTGTTGGTCACCATCGCCCACACCGAGTCGCGCTGACGCGGCTCGGCGTCCAGGATCGCTGCCAGGGCGCGTTCCCACCCCGGAGCAGTCCGTGGGTCGCCGCGCAGGACCTCGATGGCCGCACGTGCGGCGACCACCGATAGCGACCACTCGTACAGCTCGACCGGTTCCCGCTCGCCCAGCGCGGCGGCGTGCAGCAGACACCGGACCGCTGCCTCGCACTGCTGCGCCCAGAACGACCCTGACTCCACACCCTGACCGGGATCACCGCTCAGCGCCCTCGCCCGAGCCATCGCGACCCTCGGGTCCTCACATCCCCGCACCAGCGACCACCGTGCGGACCCGGGGACACCGGGTGCCAGGTTCTGGGGATCGAACACCATCACCGGGTGCGCCCGGTGCCGCCCCGAGCTGCGTGCCGTGATCGTCGCCGCCAGGTTGTCCGGCCTCGTCGACGTCGTGACCACCGCTCCCGGGGCGTCGAGGATCGCGTTGATCACCAGGTGCAGACCCTTGCCCTGCCTGGGTGGACCGACCACGATCACCGAGTCCTCGACCGTCGCCCAGCACTCCACACCGTGCGAGCGGCCAAGACGAAAGCCCACATCGGCAGGCTTCATGTCGTCGTGCCCGATCGGGCGCAGCGTCGCCGCTCGCGCCATCAACGCCTTCGTACCGGCGGCCTTCTCGACCTGGCGCCGGCCCGCGAGACCCGGCCAGGTGCCCGGATCGCCGGCGTACGGGTCCGTGCTGGGTCGCAGCAGACGCCACGCCCACGAACCCACGGACGCGACCAGAGCCGCCATGCCCACGACCAGACCCCAGAACAGGACTGCCGGCCCGATCGGGTGGCCCCACGCGGCCGCCGGGTCACCAGGGTGCAGCAGCACGCCCACCGCGTCCGAGATCTCGTCGGGACCAGCGTTGCCGCTCAGCGTGGCCGTCATCGACGCGGCACCCCAGAACAACGCGAGCAGCGAGAACAACCCTGCCAACGCCGCAAGTCCCAGATTCGTGCCCAGCATGTGCCCGCCAGCGGGCCGGGTCTCGTTCACCGACCCTCCCCGCCCTCGAGGTCGGCCCCGGACGGGTCCGGTGTCCTGCCGTGCAGCTTGGGAAGCGGCGGCAGGACCGGCCCAGCTGGCGGGGCAGCGGACGGGCTGTTGGGGGAGGGGTTGGCGGGGGAGTCAGACGTCGACGTGGTTCGGAGCACCACAAGGATCTCTCGGATGCGCTCGTCGTACTCTTCCGGCTCGAGGTCGTCGATGCCTTCGACCTCGGCGAGCATCGCGTGCACCCGCGGCCACTCGTCCTCTGTGGGCTCGTATGCGGGGTCGCCGTAGGGGCCGCTGCCTCGTAGGAGGTGCATCTGGTCGATCAGCCGGTCATGGCGTTCTTGGTCGCCGACCTCGAACTGTCCGGCTGCCTTCCGCGCGGAGAAGATCGTCACGGCTAGGAGCCCGTAGCGGGAGTCCGCGAGGGCGTTCTCCCCGGCGCGCCCGATGTGCATCCCGGCCTCGTAGACCGAGGCGAAGTCCCAGGGCAGTACCGACTCCAGGGACAACCCCGAGGCGCGACGCGACAAGGCGTCGAGGTGGAGCAGCCACAGACCGAACATCGAGTCTCCGGCGCAGAAGTACTGCATCGACTGCGTCAGTTCTGATTCCCCGGCCTCGAAGGCCGTCAGCATCGTGGCGATATCGGCCGGGTTCTTCTCCGCGAACCACGGATGCACCCACCCCGCGTGCGGGCCCCACCCGGTGTCCCCATCGACCAGCAGGGCCGGGTCCTCGATGCGGTGGGTGGTCTTTCCAGCTGGGTAGTAGGAGGTGAAGTCTGCCGGTAGATCGGGGTCGAAGTGACCCGGGACCCTGACCGGCGACACGCTGTCTGAGCCCGTGTGGTCAGCATCGGGGGTGTGGTCGTTCATTCGGTCTCTCCGCTCAGATCGATGCCGTAGCCGGCCGTAGCCGGCTGGGAGTACGGCCCTGACTGTGTGGGGGTGGTCATGCGGGCGTCGGTGGAGAACAGCTCGAGCTCGCCGGGGGTGAGCACGTTGCGGACCAGGAACGCGCGGTCGCGGATCTTCCACAGGCCTTCGCCCTGGTCTAGGTGCGGCAGCTGCCCGATCTCGGAGGCGGTCAGCCCGATCCGGGCGCCGGTCTTGTCGGCCTCTCCGGGTTCGTGGGCGTAGATGATCCGTGTCGAGCAGTCCGCGAGCAGACCCAACGCGAGGTTGCGGGCCTCTGACCCTTCGTCGCCGACTGCCTCGAGGTCCGAGAGGCGGTGCATCACCGCCATGTTCGCGATCCCCAACGCCCGCGACAGCTTCCACTGCGCCTGCATCCTGGCCAGCAACGCCGGGAACCGGAACAGCCGCCACGCCTCGTCATAGATCACCCACCGTTGCCCACCGTTCGGGTCCGTGAACGCGGCCTCCATCCACGCCGCCGCACACGTCTGCACCAACGCGATCAGCTCGTCGGCGCCCTGGATCTGCGACACGTCGAGCGAGACCATCGGCAGCGACGGGTCAAACGCCGTGGTCGACGGCCCGTCGAACAACCCGCCCAGGTCCCCGGCGACCAGCCGGTTCAACGCGTGGCCGGCGTCGCGGCCATCGGCGAGCAGCTGCTCCACGCTGGAACCCTCCACGGCCGCCCGGGGCTCGAACATCGCCTTGACCACCTGCGGCAGCAGCACCACGGTGTTCTCCGCCGTGGCGGTCTCCAACGCCGCGTACAGCGCGGTCGCCTCCGGGGCCGTCAACGGCCGCCCCAGCGCCGCGGCCGCCAGCGCCCGCAGCAAGTCACGACGACGACTGGTGACCACCCGGACCCACTGCTCGTCGCTCATCGGGACCAGGGCACCGTCCGGGCCCGGCGTGTGCGCCGGACGGGGGCCCTCGTCGAGCGGGTTCAACCGTGCGCTCGACGAACCACCCAGCACGATCGCCTGCCCGCCCACCGCACGCGCCACCGGGGTCCACTCGCCCTTCGGGTCGCCCGGCACGTAGACCTTGCGCCCGAACGCGATCGACCTGGTCGCCAGGCTCTTGCCAAGACTCGACTTGCCCGAGCCGACGCTTCCGGCTACCAGCACATTCGGGTTCGTGATCATCCGCTTCGCGTAGAGCACCCAGGGGTCGAACACGAACGCGGACCCGGCGTAGGAGTCCTGCCCGACGTAGATGCCGTCCGACCCCAGACCAGCCTCGGCGAGGAACGGGTACGCCCCGGCCAGGACGTCGCTGGTCGCCTTGTGCGGCGGGAGCTTGAACGGCAGGTACTGCCGCAGCGCATCCGCCCCCTTCGCACCCGAGGCGGGCAGCAGCTCGGAGCGGTCGTTGGCCGCCCGCTCCGCCGCCCGCTCGGCCGCTCTCGCCTCAGCGCGCGCGGCCCGAGTCCTGCCCTCGAGCCGGCCGGCCGCCTTCGCGGCCTCCTTGCGGTCCCGGCGCGACGCGTCGGGCGCGACCAGCCCAGTGCCTGCGACGGTGCGGCGCGCCTGAGCCGAACCCAGGTCCACCCGACCCGATGCCCCGGCCGCGGCCGGGAGGTCCTCACCTAGGTCGGGGTCCTCCGGACCAGGCTCGTAGGGGTCGGTTCCGTCGGGCCACTCGGGCCACGAACACGGGTCATCGTCAGCGTCGGTCACCACCAGCTCAAGCACGTCCAGGTGCATGTCCGGGTTTGGGACGTCGGGCGGATCTAGGCGCAAGTCGATGTCCGTAGTGGCCAGGTACGCGAGCGCCTCCCTGGCCTCAAAAGCGAGACGCTCCCCAGACGCCGGGCCGGAGCCCGAGCCCGTCGCCGGGCCTACCCCAGATTCGGCCGAGCCGGTCAGGGGGAGCGGCGGTAGGGCCTTGCGTGGGGGAGTGGTGACGCTCTGGTCGGCGGCGCTCTTCTTGTTCCGTCGGTTGTTGCGTGCCATGAGGTTCAGACCCTGACTGTGAGCGTGGAGGGGTGGGAGGACAAGCCGTTAGCGGTGCGCACCGAGACGCTGATCCGATAGGTGCCGGGTCCCAGCGAGAAGGTCTTGGACCACGACCCAGACCCGCTGGTGGTCCCGGAGCCCGACGAGCTGCCAGCACCGGAGACCGACACCGATATCGACGACGACGGCGCGTCGGTAGAGACCGACACCGAGACGGTGAACGACCCGCCGCTACCGCCGGCCGACGCGCTCGCCCGCAGGTAGGTCCCCTGCGACGCCGGCTGCTGGACCGGCTTCGTCGGTGCCTTGGTGGGCGTCTTCGTTGGCGTCTTAGTCGGTTGCTTCACCGGTTGCTCGACGGGCTGCTTCACCGGGTTGTCCGGCGGCCGCTGCACCTGCTGCGTCACCGTCACCGGCGGCGGTGCCACCGGAGAACCGCCCCCCGACGCGCTCCCGGACCCACTGCCCGAACCCGAGCCGTTGACCGGCCGGTTCGTCGCCGTCACCTTTCCGGGCTTCTGACCCTTCTTGCCGCCCGCACCCTTTCCGCCCGCGCCCGTGGTGGCGTTGCCCTTGGCGATCGCGCTGTACATCGGCGACTCGGGCCACGGATGCGCGGCGTTGGAGCGCTGCGGGGCCGTGGAGGTGGTGGTGTCACCGATCTGGGAGGGGTCAGCGAGCGCGCTGTTGGCGATGGTGGTGCGAGCGAGCAGAACCCCACCGAAGCTGATGACTGCAGCGGTCACCACGGCGACCGCAGCTGCCACGAATGCCGAACCACGCCGAGAGCCAGCCGCGGGTTGCTTCCTCACCGTGTAGCTCGTGACCTTGGGCGGCAGGGCAGGCATGCCGCCGCCTTGACCCGTCGGCCGCGGCGGCGGCGCGGGGGCCCCGATCCGTGGCACCGGGGGCAGCTGCGGCGGCAATTCTGGCGGGCTGGGCGCGTTCATGGCGTCCAGATCCCCTCATCGGCGGCGAAGCGTGTGTCCTCGATCCCGGCGGCCTCGTTGCGCGCGTCGTACTGGTCCGGGGAGTCCAGGCCGTAGCGGGGTAGACCGGGGTAGTCCCCGACCCGGGCCGCGCGCGGTGGATTCGGGAACCGGGCGGCTACGTGGCCGGTGACCTCGAGGTGAGCCAGCGTCACGGTGGGGTCGACCTTCGCCCAGTCGATGAGGTCGCCGGTGGCCAGGTGCTGGTCGCGCCCGACCAGGACGACCGCGCCGCACGCGGCACGCAGCCAGTCCAGCAACGGTGCCAGGTCGACGGGGTCGCGGTCCTCGTCGCGTGAGGGTCCGACCACGATGATCGCGCTGGTGGCAAGGTCGGCGTACCGTCCGTCGGCCAGCGCGGTGTAGTCGGTCGGCTCAGCGGAGTAGGTCTGCGGGTTGCCGGCCAGGGCCGTGACGAGCTCGACGGTCATCTCGAGCGTGTCCTGGGTCAGGTCGGTGGCCAGTACCAGGGTGTCGGTGCCGGCCAACGCTGCTTGGGCGGCCTCGCCGGTGATCGAGGTGCCCATGTCCTGCACGACGACCTGCGCGGCCCGGGAAAGCAGGTCCAGGACCATCCGGTAGTCGTCGCCGGGCATGGACTCCACCAGGCTGGGGTCGGCGTTCGCGTTGGAGAACACCCGCAGGCGGCCGACGTAGTCGTACCAAGCACCCAACCAACCCCACTCGGGGCAGGCGGTCCCGACCTTGATCTGCTCGACGAGCTCGAGCATCGGCCACTTAGGTGCTGCGTCGGCCGCCACCAGGCGCCGGCGCAGGGTGCCGGTGTGGAGGTTGCCGTCCATGACCGCCACGACCTCGCCGCGGTTCTCGGCGAGGTGGTGCGCGATCGCCGCGGCGGTGATGGTCTTGCCGACCCCGCCCTTGGGGTTCATCACCGTGACCCGGTGACCACCGGTCGGGATCTGCGCGTAGGCGTCGCTGATCGCGGCGGCGTACCCGGTGGGTGTTCCCGCCGGGGTGTACATCACGGGCCCCGTGACTGTCTCGTAGGCGGCATCGATCCGCGCCTGCAGCGCCCGCTCCGACTTCGACAGTCGACGACCGCCCGGCGCGATCTGTACCCGGTTGCGGTTACCGAAGAGATTCATGGGTGCTCCTTGCTGCTCGGGGGGTTGCTCGGGGGTTGCTCGGACGGCCGAGCTGGTCGAGACGACTGGACTCAGGTGATGGGGCGTGCCAGCGGCAGCGCCGCGGCCGTGAAGGCCTGGGCCTGGCGGCCGTAGAGGACCTCGGTCTCCATGCCGCACGCGTTGGCTGAGCGGCGCACGGTGTCGGCCGCTGCCCGCGCCTCCTCCAGCGAGGCGGCGGTGATGGTGATCAGGCCCGTGTAGCGCATGTCGGCGTGCCCGGCGTTCAACGCACGCTCACGGGTCACGACGTCGACGTACTCGTCCGAGTCGGACTCCGCGAGGACCTGACCCATCTTCTGCTTCTGCGCCCGGTCGGCGATGTAGTCGGTCTTCTCGCGGCGCACCTCGCGCACCGCGTTGGCCTGGGCCACCGGGCGCATGAACAGCGACAGGGTGCGTCGTACGCCGCGCTCGAAGATCAGCTGGTGCATGAA
This sequence comes from Nocardioides hankookensis, assembly GCF_042658885.1. NCBI lineage: Bacteria > Bacillati > Actinomycetota > Actinomycetes > Propionibacteriales > Nocardioidaceae > Nocardioides > Nocardioides hankookensis. Next base: position 13,484 of record NZ_JBHSRJ010000006.1, read on the forward strand.
GTTCGGGATGGTCTCCGAGCGGGGCCAGTCCGAGATCCACAGCACCACCGAGACACCCGAGTCATGCACCAGGTGGTCCCAGTGCTCATCAACCGCCACCGGCCCCGCGACACTCAGGCTCGCCCCCGCCCCGGCGGGCTCCAGGTCGACCACCGGGTCGTAGGCACCGCGGATCACCCTCGCCAGCTCGCCCTCACTCAGCCACCCCTCCACGTGGAGCTCGGCACGACGCAGCGCCTGCTCGACCTGGGCGATGTCGGTGGCCAGCACCTTCGCCGCCCCGGCCACCCCACGGCCCGCGCGGCGGATCTGCGCCCGGGCCTTGCGCATGTCCAGCCCGAACGCGATCAGCGTCCGGTGCGTCGACGACGTCGGCGCGTAGAGCTCCATCAGGTCCGCGTACTGGACTGAGGCCCACCCACCGGCCCAGCTGGTGTCCTTGATGCCGTGCGTCTCCCACCAGCCCACCACGCCGCGGCCGGGGTCGGGGATCACCGACTCCATCACCTGGATCGTCGACGTGCGGCCCAACGAGGCCTGAGCGGCCTGGACCCTGGCCCACGACGACACCCGGCGCTGCTGGGCGTACCCGTCGAGCAGCACGAACGCCCGATACGACACCTCAGCGACCGCGGTTAGCGTCTGCCGGTGCGGGTCATGCACCATCACGATCCCCGGCCCCCCGCCAGAGCCAGAACCAGAACCAGAGGCAGGGCCGGACCCGTAGCCGGAGCTGTTGGTGGCCAGGAACCGCAGCGCGGCCGCGTCACCGGGCAGCGCCATCGACCCCGCCGGGCGGGGCTCCTCGACCCGGACCCGGAACGTCGTCTGTCCCAGGGCCCGGCGTGCGCCCCAATGGGTCACAACGCCGACCGACTCCACCACCGGGCGTCCCTGCCACCGCACGAACGTCGCGGCCACGAGCACCGTCACCGGTACCAGGGCCAGCGCCAGGACGCCGGACACCAGGGCCAGGCCCAAGATCACCGCGGCCGTTCCCAGCGCGGCCACCCGCGGGCCGGAGAATCCCAACAGCACCCCACGGGTCTGCCGGCGGCCGAACCGGGTCATCGGGACCTCAGTCGTCATCTGCGCCATCACGCGCTCCTCACTGCTGCTTCATCGGCGCCGACGGCGCACTCGGTGTAGACGGAGTCCCGGATGCCGCTGGGGCCGACGTTGCTGCGCCCGGCGTTGCTGGGGCCGGTGGTGGGGGAGTGCTCGAGGCGGGCGCGGATGCGGTGCCGCTCGTCGACGACGCCGCGGGGGCCGGCCCGGGGCGGGGCGCAGCATCGGCAGGTGCGGCACCCGGAGCACTCGCCGGGGTGCTGCTCGTTCCGCCTACAGACCCGCTGATCGTGGCCGCACCAGCCCCGACCTTCGCCGGGACCGACAGCGCGGCCTTGCCGGCACCGACCGCCGCCACCGCGGCCAGACCCACCGGGCCACCCGCAGCACCCGCAGCCGACCCACCCGCAGCCGACCCACCCGCAGCAGACCCACCCGCAGCAGACCCACCGGCAGATCCGGCACCAGCCATCGCCGGCGCCGGCGATGGGCGCGGCGCTTGCGCCCGTGCGGCGCTCTGAGCGCCACCCGCACTGGCGCTACCGCTCGTCGACCTCGACGAGCTCGCGGAGGTCGACATCATCCGGGACACGCTCATCGCCTTCTGCGGCGCCGAGGTGATCGTGCGACCAGCCGCGGCCGCGCCACCGCTGGCAGAGCGGAGGTGGTGATGCAGCCCGTCACCAGCGAAGGTGACGAGCTTGAGTGCCATGAACGGCGCCAGCCCCGCCAGGAGCAGGACCACGACACCGGCCGCGAGCAGAGAAGCACCGTCGAGTGAGCCCGTGCCAGCGTGGGCGAACATGTTGTAGCCCAGGCTCATGATCACGACGATCACGAACTTCGAAAACACCAGGGCGACCACGACCTCGACCCACTTGCGCACCCACGAGGACGTGTAGTCCGAGGCGCCGCCGGCGAACGCGATCGCCGCGAACACCACACTGATCAAGATCAAGACCTTGCGGACCATCAGCGAGGCCCACACCATCACCGCGGCGAGCATCACGATCACCGCGATCAGCATCAGCCCGATCGGGTTCGTGCCGTGCACCGCCTGGAAGACCAGGAGCTTCTTGCCCAGCGCACCCGCGTTTGCCTGCCCCGTGGTCGCCTGGACGACGCCCTTGCTCATCGCGTCCACCGCGGTCAGCGACAGCTGGGTGATCGCCAGAGCCGCCGCGCACCCGACGGTGCCGAGCAGCAGCCCCTTCAGTGCACGCCCCAGGCCGCCGGGGTCTTGGCGCAGCGCCGAGACCGCGCACTGGATCACGAATAACGCGACCAGCAGCACCAGCGCGAACGCCCCGGTGAAGACCATCGGCTGACGCACCGACGCATCCGAGAGATCCACCGACGTCGCCAGGTCGAGCTCCTTCCACAACCACGCCAGCGTGTTGCCCGCCGCGGTACCGAAGGCCTCAGCGAGCTTGTCGATCGCCGACTCCGCAGCCGACTCAGCCAGCCCGCCGGCGGTCCCGCCGACGACGTCGCCCACCACGTCGCCCGCGGCGTCACAGACGCTGTCGAGGACGGGGCAGCCGCGATACATCGGCTCGGCGATCATCGGGCGTCCTTGACCAGCGCGACGCCGGCGAACCCGTAGCCGTCATGCTCGGCCGCCGATCCCGTGCAGGCCATGAAGGTCAGCGCATCCCGTGACTCCTGCTTGCCCGTCGTGCGGTGCAGAGTCACGGTGACGTCGAGGCAGTCGCTGTTCGGGTCGCTCGATCGCACCGTGCCGGCAGTGACCTTGTCTTCCCAGACCTGGTTGGGGAGCACCGTGACGCCGTCGACGACCTGCACCGTCCCTGCCTGGGCGTAGCGCGCCCACTCGTCCTCGGTCGGGATGACGCCGCGCTCCGACTTCGGGGGATCGGTCAGCGTGGAGAGCAGCCACAACGTGTGCTGTCCGGCGGTGTCGCCGGCCTCGCCCGGGGGAGCGGTCTCGTACCGGACCCACGCCATCGCCTCGTCCCACGAGTCCGCGGCGTAGTCGACCGTCAGCAGCTGCTCGTAGAACGCCGAAAGGAAACCCTCAGCGCTGGTCGTCGCCTCATCCGGCAGTGCAGGGAACGACGCTCCGTCCGCGGCCGCGGGCGGGAACCGGCCCGCGTTCTCCTCGGCCCACGCCGCGAGCTCAGGGTCCTGAACCGCGGACCCGTCCTGACTGGCCTCGTCGACGTGTGAACCGGACTGGCCCGGGGCAGTGGCGGTCGACGTCGGCTCAGCCGCCGGCGTCGGCTCGCCAGTGTCGCCCGTGGTGATGACGACCGCGAACAAGGCTAGGAGCAGCAGGGCGAGGCCACCGCCGATGCCGGCGAGGACCTTGGTGCGGGGGTCCACGACTCAGCCCCCCAGACTCGCGTCACGGCGAGGGGCGGCCCGGCGAGCGGTCACCCAGCCGGTCACAGTTCGGCGCCCATCCCGGAGAACGTGCCGACCAGGACGTTCGCGCCGCCGATGAGCAGGGAGGCGACCAGGGACACCAGGACGCCCTTCTTGCCCCGCTCCGCAGCGTGGGAGTTCGACGAGTTCGCGCCGACCGCCCACACGATCGCTGCGAGGACCAGGGCCACGAAGCAGCCGATGAACCCGAACACCAGAAGTCCGCCGGCCATCTTCTTGGCCAGCTGCACACCAGGGAGGCCGTTGTTGTTCGGAGAGATGCCCGGGTCGCCGGCCCTGACCACGAAAGCGGTCACCTGGGAGGCGACGTACTGGCCCTGCAGAGCGGTCTGGGTGAGGGTCTGGGAGATCATGTGCTGCTCCTTCCGGCTCGGGCCCGCGGATCGGGCCCACACCCATAGGCCGAAACACGTACGCAGCGAACACGCCCCCGACGGAATCCGGCCGGGAGAGCGCAGGGAACCCCCGCCCCAACCCCACGCTCCGCCCCCACGCTCCGCCCCCGCTCAGCAGCTCCTCGAGGCGGGTTGCTCGAGGCAGTTCCTCGGGCAAGTTCCTCGGGCAAGTTCCTCGGGGTGGGGGTTCAGGCGGCGGCCGGGAGGGTCTGGCCGACGTTCTGGGCCAGCCAGGTCGACGGGTTGACGTTGTCGGGGCCGTAGATCGAGCCGCCCTTGGTGTGGACCTCGAAGTGCAGGTGACAGCCGGTCGCGTTGCCGAGCTCACCGACTGCACCGATCTGCTGGCCCGGCGCCACGGTCTGTCCAGGGGTGACGGTCACGGACTGCATGTGGGCGTACCAGGTCGACAGTGCCCCGGGTCCTTGGGAGATCTTCACCAGGTGCGGGCCGGCCCACGAGGAGGCCTCGATGCTCACGGTGCCGCCGTTCGCGGCGTACACCGGTGTCCCGCACGGGACCGAGAAGTCGGTGCCGGTGTGCCACGCGGACCAGTGCGACCCGTCGTCGCCCCAGTTGTGGTTGTCGGACGAGGCCGCCAGAGCCGGGTCCAGGGGCCAGCTGATCTCCCCGGACACGGCGATCGCCGGCGTGCAGTCCACCGCCGCGGTGACCACCACCCCGGTCAGCGCCGCGAGGAGGCGGCCGGCGGGCTCCCAGAACCGCTCGTAGTGGTACGGGTCGGCGTTGTGCTGGGTCTCGTGGGCGGCCAGGGTCGGCTCCAACGTCTCCCAGTGCGGGACCCGCAACAGGGCCTTGTAGAAGTTCAGCGACGAGATCCGTGGGTCCATCCGGTCCGCCAGCGACCCCCACGCCCCGTTACCGCGCTGCTGGAAGAGACCCCGCGAGTCCGGGCCCGCGGCGTCGCCGTAGTCCAGGACCCGCAGCGACGACTCACCCAGGGCGGTCATGACCGCGATCCGCTGCGCCCGCGCCGGCACGCCGAGCTCGGCGCCGGCGGCGATCACCGCGGCCGCGTTGGCGACCTGCTCGGCATCGAACCCCGCCACCGCCGGCAACGCACCCGTCGACGAGCCCGTTGTAGCTGTTGCAGCTGCCGGCCGGAACCGGGCCGCCGTGGCCGCCGTGACGCGTGCCCCGCTCTGCTCGCCTGCCCCGGCCGGTGTGCCGGTCAGGGTGAAGACGGCTCCCAGGAGCCTGTGGTCGGAATTCAGAGCCGTCGTCCACTGACGGGTCGGTGTCGCGGCCGCGGGCTGGGCAAAGACGTAGTCGATCGTGCCGCCGCCGTCGTGGGTGGGGACCTTCCCGAAGGTGTCCATGCTCGAGCGCATCGTCACCGGCGCCGGCATCGCACCCAGGACCGCCCGGGGCCCCCAGGGGTCGTTCGCGCCCCACTGGGAGTTGAAGTCGCCGGCGATGAACACCGGACCCGACGTCGAGAGCTGGGTGACCAGACCGGCGACCAGGTCCATGCCCTGACGGTAGATCTGCTGCCGCAGCGGGTTCGGCCCGACCTTGGCCGGGTTGACCATGTGGTGCACCGAGACCATCGACACGGTGCCCGCGGATGTGTTGTCCCCAACCCCCTGCAACGTCACCCAGGTCGCGGCCCGGTCGTGGTCCCACTGCTGAGGACCGTGCTCGACGATCAGCACCCTGCCCTGGTTGACCCGTGTCCACCGGTCCGTGCGCCACAACACCGCGGTGCCATCCGTTCCATGAGCTGGCGAACGCCACAGCCCGTATCCGGGTGGGGTGATCGCCCGGTCGGTGCGGTAGCCGACCTCGTTCAACGACACCAGGTCAGGGGAGGGCGCCAAGACCGTGGCCATGTCCGCAGCGAACGAACCGGCCGGCATGCCGACCTTGATGTTCGCCTGCACCACTCGCACCACGCCGGTGCCGACACCGCTGGCGCCGACATTCAGCGTCTGGCCGGCGCAGCTGGCCACCGCCGTCTGTGTCGCGCCACCGACCACCGTCACCAGCACCGCCACACCCAGCACCAGCAACGCCAACCCCGCGGCCACCAGGCCACCCACGATCACGAATCCACGGCTCACACCCATAGGCCGAAACACGCACACCCCCGACCAAGCGCGCCGGCGAGGGCAACCGTCCCCGAAATGCGGGAAGGGGCGACCCCCTCAGGAGCCGCCCCTCAACACACGCCGATCAGCTCGGAATCTCCGGGCACGAGCCGCCGTAGAACTGCACCAGCACCTCCAGCCCGAGCCGGCCCTCCGGCGTCAGCTTGATCCCAACGCCGACCCCCATGCGGGTGTGGGTCGGCCAGAGCAGTTGCTGCTTGTGTCCCGGTGATGCGAACCAGCCCTTCTGCAAACGCTCGGCGACATATCGCGCGGTCTCCTGGGTTAGAGCCACCGAACCGTAGGCCCCGTGCGCCAGGTTCTCGCCGATTCCGCCGTCGTTGCCACTGCACACCTCAAGTCCAGGCACATCGCCGGACCAAATCGAGGGAGAGTGCGACCACTTGATCGCCGGATTGCCGAAGTCGCTCAACGGGTGCGCATCCGCCCCGGCTTGTGCGTAGCCCTGTGCGCGCGCCGTGAGGGGCGCGAGGCTGGTCAGCGTGGGGAGCGCGGCTGTGGTGCGCGCGTCGTTGGTCAGTTCGACCAGGTCATCGCGGATCCACTGGCGGAACTGCTCGAGCTCGGCTGCCGTCGGGGGCGTATCAGGGCCGGGGTCGGTGGGCAGGTCGCTGTCGTTGGAGGCAGCCCAGGCGAGCTGCTGGACTGTTGCCTCGGCCTTGGTGGCGGCCGCGGACTGTGTGGCCCGGGTGGCCTTGATGCGGGCCTGGTTGGTGGCTGCCTTGACGGCGTGGCCCTTGGCCTGTCGCAGGTTCGGGGCGATCGCGGCCTTTGTCGCTGTTGCGGTCTTGGTGCCGGCCCAGGTGACCGTCTTGGTGATGGTCTTCGGGTTCGACACGTCGCCGGGGCAGGCGTCGGCCTTCCCGGTCCCGACAGCGGTGTTGGTAGCTGTCACTGCGACCGTGACCCGGAGCTTCACGGTGGTCTTCTTGCCGTGCGGCTTGATGCTGAGGAGTTTGGTGCCGAGTGGCTTGGTCTTGGTGACCTTGACCTCGAGGTCCTGCACAGACGCCGACCGATGGGTCGCGCACGCCGAGACCTGCCCGACCGGCCCGAGCGGCCCCGCCGCCGTCGAGGCGCTACCAGCTGCGCTGAGGAACGTCGTGACACCGAACAGAGCACCCAGGAGCGCAGTGAGCCACGGTTCCACCGCCTCCACGCCGCGTGATCCCCGCCGCCGGTGCGGCCGGGGATCCGTCGTGGTGGTTGTCATGGTCGCCTCCTGGATGCGGTCTCGAAGACCCGTTCGAAAGTTCTATCGGATGCCGCCGACAGTGCGGTGGGAGACCGCTGGGAGCCCCGATTCGCGAGGCGGTCCGTCCGGGCCCACGGCCTGAACGCCCGACACCTGGGGATCGGCGGGGGAGTGCGTGGAGCCGCCCTCACCGCGCAGAAACGGTGAGGGCGGCTCGGTTGTCCGGTGACCGTGGTGCTTGGCGGTGGCCACCGGACCGATACCCGCCAGGGGAGGGCGAGGGACCAACTTCTCCACCCCTGGCGGGCACATCTGGCGGGCACATCTGCAGGGCTAGCCGCTGCCCAGCTGCCTGCCTAGCTGCTCTCCGGCCGCTCGGTCTCGTGACGGCCGGGCTGGTCGGCGTGCTGTGTGGATCAGTACCGCACCTCCGGCGAGCAGCAGCAGCCCGGCCAGCAGCAGCACCGGGAGCGCCGCGCCGGCGCCGGCGTTCGGGAGCCGCCGGTCGCCGTCGCGGGACTCACCATCGGTGGAGTCATCGCGGCTGTCAGAGTCGTCCGACCTCGAGGAGTAGGCCTCGGCGATGTCCTGGTCGGGGTTGGTGACCAGGGTCGTCTCGTCCGGGATCCCGGCCAGCGTCCCGATCGGGTCCGAGGTCGGGGTCTGCGGCAGCGACTCGAGGTAGGTGTAGCAGCCTTCCTCGTCGACCAGGTGCTCCCCGACGACGTAGGTCCCATCACCCATCACCTCGAACGTCCCCGCGGCGGCGGTAGGTGCGTTTCCCCACTCGACGCCCAGACAGCTCAGGGTGCTGGTGCTTGTGTCCCAGTACGGGGAGATCGGGCCGAGCAGCGTCCAGGTGCCGATGACATGGGCGCCTTCGGTGCCCTCGATCACCACGGTGTCGGTGATGGTGTCGCCCAGGTCGCTGGTCTGGTCCGAGATCTGGGTGACGATCCGCGGACCGGTGGTGATCAGCGAGGTCTCCTCGACCAGGCCGGCCGGGGTCTCGGGGAACTGCACCGTGACCCGGGTCGGTGCGAGGGACTGGACGTAGGTGTAGCAGCCGGTCTCGGTCACGGTGTGCTCTCCCACGACGTAGGTTCCGTCGCCGGTGACGATGAACTCGCCCTGCCCGGCGACCGGGACGACCCCCTCGCCGCCGGACCAGTCGACACCCTCACAGGTGCGGCCGAGCTCCTGCGACAGCACCGGCTCCACCGGCCCCAGCAGGCGCCACCGGGCCGGGATCGAGATCCCCGTCGCCGGGCCGCCCTCGACCTGCTTGGCGATGCCGATCCCGGTGATGAAGACCTGGTCGGTCAACACCGTCCCGACAGTGCCCATCTGGTGCGACACCTGGGTCGTCAGGGCCGGTGTGTGCTGCGCGACCGTGGTCTCCTCCGGGATCCCCGGAAGCGTCGGCGGCAGTGGGTCGGTCGTCGACGAGCCCGCGAGGTCCTCGACGTAGGTGTAGCAACCTGCCGTCTCGACGGTGTAGGCGCCGACGACGTAGTCCCCGTCGCCGTGGTCGACCAGGAACGTCCCCGAGGCCGCCACCGGGGCCGGGTTCGTCGGGTCGGTCCAGTTCACCTGCGCACACGTCGGCCGCCCATCGGCACCCGCCCGCGGCGTCATCGGCCCGTACAGCGTCCACGTCCCCGCGGGGGAACCAGTGCCGACGTTGCTCACCATCACCGTGTCGAAGATCGTCGAGCCGACCTCGACCCGCTGCGAGGACACCCGGGTCTGCAGGGACGGGACCCGCACCACGATCGTGGTCTCCGAGCGTTCACCACGGGTCGTCTCCGCGACCGGTGCCGTACCAGGGGTCGCATCCAGCGACTCGGTGTAGGTGTAGCAGCCGTTCTGCGTGACGGTGTGCTCACCCACGACATAGGTCCCGTCGCCGGTGACGGTGAAGTCACCAGTGGCTGCGACCGGCGCCGTCGACCAGTTCAGCTCGGGACCGCACGCGTCCACCGTGCCCTGCTGGGAGACCGGGACACTCTGCGACGGCGCGATCGGCCCATACAGCGTCCAGTGCCCAGGCACCGTGGCCCCGCCCGTGCCGGTCACGGTCACGGTGTCGCGGATGACCTGGCCGACCTGAACCTTCTGCTCCGAGATCTGCGTGACCACCGACGGGCGCAGCACCTGGAGCGTGGTCTCCGCCACGATCCCCGCCGGCGTCCAGTCGACCGCCGCCGTCACCACCGTGGCGTCCAGGCTCTCGACGTAGGTGTAGCAACCCGGGTCGAACAACGTGACCGACCCGACCACATACGCACCGTTCCCGGTCACCGCGAAGACACCCTCATCGAAGACCTCCGCAGCCGCGTAGTCCACACCGGCACACGTCAACGCACCGCCGTCCAGCCGTGGAGCCACCGGCCCCAGCAACCGCCAGTGCCCCAACACCGGGTCAACCACCGGGTTCGGAAGACCCGACACGACCACGCGGTCCGTCACCACCTGGCCATACGTCGACCGCTGGGCCGAGACCTGCGTCACGACCGCCGGCGTGTAGAACCGCTCATCAGCAAACTCGGACATGAACGCCGTCCCAGCATCGTTCAACCACGCCTGCTGCACCGGCTCACGCGACACCCAACCGTCCGGCTCATCGACAATGACGACGTAGAAGATCTCATCAGAGTTATAGATGGGGCCGGAGGTCCACAGAGCCCTGCCATCGCTTCGGATGTCAGCAGCCGAGAACGTGTGCGTATCGACTCGAGGACCAGAAGGACTACCAAGCCGGACTTCGAACTGCACCCCGATAATGCCCGCTGGGTTGCCGCCCTCTGCGGACTTCGTCACGCGGATGGGCACGAAGTCCTCGAACACGTCGTGACCGTTCTCGATCTCGATCGTGACTGTCGCGGTCAGGGAGCCAGGGCGAATGCAGCGGACGGTGCGGTCGACCGCGTAGCCGGGGGGTGCCTGGGTCTCGCGGAAGCAGACCTGGGCGCCGTCGGCGTTGAACCACGGGTAGTAGCTGGTGTACCCGCCAGGACCGGACGTCAGCGACATCAGGTCACCGTCGGTGGCGGCGTTGTAGACGCGGTTGCCATCGGTCTCGCCCCACACGTTGAACGCAGCGCCCTGCAGCGGGTCGCCCGTCGCGGCGTCGACCTTGCGGGCCCGCGCCCGACCGCCGTCATCTGCCGTCGTCACGTCGGTGTTGCTGGCGGAGACGTAGTCGGCCCGAGCGAGGACGTGCTGGGTCATCCCGCCGCCGTGCCACACCTGGTAGGTCGTGGCCGCAAGCTCACCCGCTATCGCGGTGACCCTGACGATGCCTGGCTTGGTCTGCGTCGCCTTCAGGGACTGCGGGTTGAACGACGAGACCAGAGTGATGGTCTTCGACCCGGTCTTGTTGAAGACCGCGTCCCCGGACAGCGTCAGCGTCATCGGGGAGTCCGGCACCCAGTCGGCCCCGGAACGGACACCGATCTGGGTGACGTCCAGCCCATCCGGGGAGTCGTCCTGGTTGATCGCGACCGACACGGTGTACCCACCGGCCGGGGAAGCGAACGCGTTGGCCTCAGCGACCATCCTGTTGTGCAGCGAACGGATCTCGTTGTACGTCCCGGGCGACTCCGCGCGCATCTGGTTCAGTCGCGACTGCATCGCCGCCTGCTGCGAGTTCTGCCCGAACGTGAGACCAGTCGCCCACCACAACGCGGCCGCCATCCGCGGGTTGGTCCTCGCCTGGTCCATGAAATGCGACAGCAGGTACGCCGTACGCGGTGCGTTCACATTGACCAGCGACAGACCACCGGTCGGCCACGGGAACTGCGCGCCCGTGTCGGTGCACACCCCGTAGCGGCCGTTCGAGAGCCGCCCGATACCGAGCTCACCGTTCGACGCCGTCACATAGCCCACGAACCCCGGGATCGTGGCCACACCCGGCCCGAGCTTCGTCGCTCCCAAGGTCGCCACCGACGGCGACACATCCGCCGAAGACTCCCCGCTCGTCGTCTGGTCCTCGGTCACCTGGTCCTGGTCGACGTTCTCCCCGCCCTGGCTGGCGGGCGGCTGCTCGCCCTGGTCCTCCTTCCCCCCAGCCGTGGCGGAGTCCGACGACTGCTCCGGTCCGCGAGCGCCGGCCGGCCGGCTGCCCGGCCCATCGCTCGGCTGCGTGCTCGGCCGGGTGGTCGGCTGGATGGCCGCCCGCGTGAGCGTGTACGTCAGGGCCGCGCTCGTCGACGGAGCCTGGCCGGAGTCTTCTGCGGGCACGAACCGGGCGGTCACGGTGTGCTCACCCGCCGACGCTCCCGGCCCGGTGGTGGGGACCTCCAGCTGCACGGGGCCGGTCGTGGTGCCGGTCTTGGTGCTGGCCGTGGTGCTGGCCGTGGTCGTGGTCTTCTCGAGGTGGACGGCCGACTGCTGGACACCATCGACGGAAAGGACAACCGCTCCTCGAGCGACTGCGGCCTCCCCGTCGACCGCACCCGTCGCCCCAGGGACGCTCACGTTGACGGTCGCGGCGATCGGCTCCCCGCCGACCGGGCCGCTCGTGCGGTCAAGGGTCAACGTGGTCGACGTCGCCACCGGAGCACCCGACCGCGACTCCGCCACCGAAGTCGCGGCCGCCAGCGGCTCGTCGGCCTGGGCCGGGGTCGCGCCCAGCGACACCGTTCCGGCGACCACGGCGCCGGCCAGGAGGAACCGCAGTCCTACCAACCCGCCCCGCCCGCGCGCCTGGTCACGTGCCTGGTCGTGCCCCTCGTTAGGGGTCTCGCTCTGCGTATTCACCACGTCTTCGCCTTCCCTACCGGGTCGTCTGTGCTTGAAGACCCCTCATAGAGACCGCGAAAACACGTACGCGGCCGACACACAGGGACCGCCGCGGCGAGCTGAGAGGCCCACAGACCGCGGCGCGGAGCACCCGTGGGGTACTGCTAGCGGATGCGGACCTTCGCGGTCGCAGCTGAGGCACTGACCTCGGCTGAGCCGAGGTAGCGCACCGCCAACGTGCGGACCCCCTTGGCCAGAGCCGGAGTCGTCAGCACCACCCGGACCCGACCGATCCGGCCCGCCTGGGCGGTGGTCCGGATCACCGCCGAACCGAGAACCTTCATGGTCTCCGGCCGGCGCGGGTTCGCGACCAGGACCTGGACCTGGCCACTGAGCAGCCTCGACGAGGTGACTGAGGCAGTCACTCGAACCCGGTGCTTGCGCAGCGCCTTGAGCGCCGCGGTCAACCTCGAGGTCGCCTTCGCGGCCGGGTCCGGCTCGCCCGTGCCGGTGTAGGTGAGCGTCTCGCTCACCGAGGGCTCCTGGGTGCTGCTGCCCAGGTAACGGGCCATCACGGTGTGCTCACCTGGTGCCCGCACCATCGCAGCCGGCAGCTGCACGCTCACCCCGCCGGTGCCCGCTGCCTGCGTCGAGACGGCCTTGCCGTCCACGAACACCGACACCCGCCCGTCAGGGACCCCACCCGGAGAGGCCACGGTAGCGACCGCAGACACGGTCGTCTCACCGAGCGACTGACTGGCAGCCGCACCGCTGGATGCTGCACCGCGTGGCAGGGTGCGCTGGAACTGCAGCTCCAGCGACGTCGTCGACGCCGCCTTGGAGATCTCGCCGATGGTGAACGTGACCGACGTCGACGACGGGCCGGACAGGGTGTCTCCGAGGTAGTCCAGGTCCAGAGTGTGCGTGCCCGGGGCGTACCCGTCGAGCTGCACGCTCGAGCGGCCCGCCGGGTCGAGGATCGCGTTGGACCGACCGGTGCCGTTCTCAGAGACCACCACCATCCCGGACGGGACCACCTCGCCGTCCAGGCCGACAGCCTCGATCGCGACCTGACCAGTGCCGTACGGCACCACCTCCGCCGGCGCGCCCATCTCGCCGTCCGCCTGGACCTCGGCCCGGACCCGGGTGGTCGCCTTCGAGACGGTGAACCGCACCGTCTCCGCCGACTCCCACGTACGCCCGTCGCCCCCGTAGACCAGGTCCAGGGTGTGCGGCCCCGGCGCCAGACCGGCCACGCTCATGGAGCCCGTCCCGCCCTCGTCGAGGACCACGATGCCCCGCGACACGTTGCCCTCGCGGACCTCGACGGTCCCGGCCGCGACCGCTCTCGAGTCCACCGCCGACACGGCCACAGACAAGACCCCGCCCTGGTACGGCACCGTCTCCGCGATGCTCGCCTGCAGCCGCGTGTCCGCCTTGGTGACCGTGTACGTCGCCGGATCGCTCGACGAGGCCTTCTGGACAGTCGGGTTCGCTGGGGCGAACGACGCATCCACCGTGTGGCCGCCGACCGCGTTCAGCGGCAGCCCCAGCGAGATCACCCCAGAACTGTCCAACGGCAGGCTGCCCACCACCTGACCGTCCACCCGAACCTTGACCGACCCGGCCGCCGCGCTGCCGTCCGCGGTCACCACCTCCACGTCCGCCATCAGCGCCGCGCCCAGCACCACCGCCCCCGGACCAGCCAGATCGACCGTGGTCGTGGTCGCCACCACGAACTCACCCGAGCCCCCCGCCTTCGCCGGTGGCGCGGCCATCAGAGCTCCAGCGATCAGCAGCCCGACCGCAAGGAGCACACCGACGCGCTCAACCACCCGGTCGAACCGACCGCCCCAACGCCACTCTCTCTGAGTTTGCCTCACTACAACCACCCGTGGTCCCTTCGCTCGTCCCTACACGTCTCCGAGGCCCCGCGCAGCGCGAGAACCCCTCATAAGGACGGCGAAAACACGTACGCCACCGACACACCGGCGTCGACCGGTAGCCCGGCCGGAAGCGCCGGCGTCGACCAGCTGGGTCGACGAGCGGCTGCGTGGACGAGTAGTGCGTGGGCGGCGAGAAGGCCCGGTCCGACGGCTTCCCGGCCCGGTCGCAACGGGCGGGGCGGACCAGGCCTTCTCCTGGAGACGGGTGAAACACCGAACAGACCACACCCTCCGTCTCCAGCTCCATCACCCATCACCACCCAGTTCTCGGACAGCAGGGTGATGAAGGTGAGGGCGGGTGGGCCCCAAAGCATGGGGGAGGGCCCACCCGACCGGCAGAGCGGGGGACACCAGAACCCTGCCGACGACCCCAGCATCGCCACCCGTCATGGTGAACCGCCGGGAACGCACCGGGAACGCGCCTCACCGGGTCAGCGGCGGCCCGTCGACCAGCAGCTCCCGCTCGGGAGGGAAGGCCCGATCCGACGGAATTCCCGACACCTGTGGGTTATCGGGCAGACCAGGCCTTCCCCTCGGAGACGACTGTGAACAACACGCGGCCGTCCCCAGCAACACCAACCAGTCCTCCAGGCACAAGGTGGTGAAGACACGAGGTGGGCGGGCCCGCCGGCACTCATGGAGAGCGGACCCACCCAATCGACCGAGCCCCGTGGTGGCGAAACCCGGCCGACCCATCAAGCCTCACCCCCAGCGACGGTGATCCCCCGGGACCACACCGGGAGCGCCCTCCCGGAGGACGAAGCCCCCAGCGCCGTCTGGGCCGCCAAACAACCAGCGGCCCAGACGCCGGTGTCGCTCCAACGCCGGCGCGCTGTCCAGTGACTGGAGGTCGACGACGCGCGGCCCAGAGCCGGCGATGGAACCTGCGAGGAGGTCCCGTGAAAAGCAGGGGTCAGCGAGCGGCCGTAGCGGCCCGCGCGGGAGAGCCTTGACGTGCTCCGTCCTCCTGCCGTCGAGACACTCCACGCAGGCGCAAACTCGGCGGCAAGATCACCCGGCCGCCCATGTCGGTTCCCGCCGAGCCAAGCAGGGACTTTCGACGGCGAGCTCCAAGCCATTGTGCGTCGCCATCAGCTCTTTCCGAGAGCCGAGGACATCTCGCGACGCAGGCCCGGTGCTAACCAGCCGGGACGCTCACCGGAGCCACGTCAAAGACGCCCCGTCGACGAGCGATACCGCTCCGACGAGGCGTCTCCTGGAAAGGTTGCCGGCTGGCAACGAGGGAGCAACAAACGCTACGTGAGGTCCTCGACGGTCGCCTCGGCCGCGGCGCGCTTGACGGCATCGGTGCCGTCCTTCGCCCCGTCCTTGCTCTCGTAGGCCTCACTCTGCGCGACGATCTCGCCGTTGGCTGCCTTGAGGCGGAACCGGAACTTGCTCGCCGCGTCCTTGTAGATCTCGAACTGTGCTGCCACTGGACTCTCCTCCAGGTCGTGGTTACCGAACCACCCACACGATGCCGTACATCGATGGGAGTCAGATGGGGCCGGACCGGAGAAGTCGGCGTCGCCGTCGGCCCACAAGTGGGACCTCAGAAGCGGTCTCGTTGTGAGGTCGAGGACCTGCGTGAGCGGACCGATACACCCAGCACGCACGGGCGCACTTTTGGCTGGTCGCTGCCATCGCCGTCACCTATGACCATGTCAGGCGTTGTGCTGGAGGAGGCGCCCAATGGTCGGCAGGCGGTTGGAGGAATGATGGCTCTGTTCATCGTGCTTGCCGTGCTGGCGATCCTCTTCGTGGGTCTAGTTGTCTTCACGGGGACTAAGCGGTGGCATTCGGGTCTTACAGACCGCCTTGCCGTCGCCAACGGCGTTGCCGGAACGATGCTTGCCGTCGTCGCGTTGGTCATCTCCTATCAGCAACTAGTCGCCGACGATGACTCCGACAACCCGGCTCCCACCCAAACCCACGGCGGCGGGGACAGCGAAGTGTCGATTGGTGGCGGGTCGGGCGGGTCGATCTGTATCGATGTAGAAGGTGACTGTCCGAGCGGACTTCCCCCACCCGATGAACTCGCAGAGGCACCTGTGGCTGACTCGGTGGCGCTGCTGAACCAACTCCCCGGAGCGGACCAGCCGCCGTCCTCCCTGCCAGCCAGCTTCGTTGTCCTCGGCACCAACGGCCAAGGTATTTACTACCGCGATGGCTACACCATCGACGCGAACCGACTACCTGGCGAGCCCGTCGTACGGGACGCACGTCCGGTGCTTGCCGACTGCATCGTGAGCAACGAATGGGTCGCTGATCCGATGGCACCCAACACCTCCAACGCAGGCGTCTGGCTGAAGGTCCGATACCCCCAGCCTGGAGACGTCAGCGACACGTACGTGTACGGCGGATTCACCTTCCCGGTTGGGCACAACGGGAAGCTCCCGGAGTGCCCCTCGCGCTAGGTCAGTCGATAACGACTGTGACCCGCAGTGTCATCCCGCCTCGTGGGAAACGAAAGTCCCCGCCAATCCGGAGACGACGGGGAGCAACACCCAAAGTGTGCGGCGACGAGTCAGGGTGGTCAACTCACGGCGGGCTGGAGGAGGCCCACCATGCCCGGCCGCGGCGTGTGCAACGGTTTCTGGAAACCGGGGTGCCGGAAATGTCGGCCGGCGAACCCACCAACGAGGAGCCGCGTTCGTCGCTACGGTGGCGCCCATGCGCATCGGGGTCTACGTCGACGGCTTCAACCTCTATTACGGCGGCAAGTACCTCGTCGGAGGTGGCGGCGTCGCCGGCTGGAGGTGGCTGGATCTGCGACAGTTGAGCCTGAACATCACCGCGGCCAACTCAGGATGGGCGGCCGCGACGTCCTCGCGCGTCGTGTACTGCACCGCCAAGATCAAGGCCGACGCCAACAACCCCACCGCCGCCGGCCCGCGCGAGCAGGACGTCTACCTGCGCGCACTCAACACCGGCGGATACGTCGATGAGATCTCCTACGGCAACTATGTCAGCCGGGTCGCCTACGCGCCCCTGGCGACCGCCAACAAGAAGAACCGCCCGGTGCTGGCCCGGCCGGCCTGGCCCGTGATGATCAAGGACGCCAGCTGCGCAACCGAGGTCCCGGACGCCACCTTCATGGTCTCCGTCGCTCGGCGCGAGGAGAAGGGCAGTGACGTCAACGTCGCCTCCCACCTCCTCCTGGACGTCCTCCAGGGCCACGTCGACGCCGCCGTGGTGATCAGCAACGACAGCGACCTCGAGTTCCCGATCCGCGAGGCCCGCAACCGGGTACCCGTCGGCACCGTGAACCCCACCAAGAACTACACCGCCGGCGCTCTCAACGGCGCACCGGCCGACGGAGTCGGCGGCCACTGGTGGTACCAGCTCACCGCCGCCGACCTTCAAGCCGCGCAGATGCCCGCCACCGTCGGCAAGCTGCAGAAGCCAGCACCGTGGTGACCAGCAAGGACCCGACCGCGAAGCCCGACCGCGATACCGTGACCCACACGACCCGACCGACCCACTTGGCTTACTTGTCCCACAACGTCATGTCGTGACACACTGTGTTCATACCGCCCGCCTCCTTCGTGGGGCGGGTTTAACTTTTCCCTCTGACGCGGCCGTTCAGAGCCGCTCGGGAACGGAAGGGCTCACCTACGCGATGAGCCCTTCCGCCATTCGCCGCTAGCAATGAATCTGTCAGGGTGGCGCGGGTTCGCCGAGCTAACAGCTGCGGCTCCCAGCCCAGTCGAGCACCGAGGAACGGGATAAGGTCGGGCGAGTTCCGCGGCTGGGCCGGCTCTCGATGTCACCTCGTGCCGCTGCGGCTTCGAGGGAGCGCTTGCTGCGACCGGTGAGCTGGTGAGCTGTGATGACCGAGATCCAGGGCTCGGTGGTGCGGTCGCGTGCCCGGTAGGTCGCTGCCCATTGAATGACAGAGTCTCGCGATAGGGAGGGTGCCGGTGCGGGCATCTGACGCTGGTAGATCTCATCGCGTTCGGCCGCGGCACGGATCGCCCGCTTGCCGTGACCAGTGAGGAGGCAGGCGGTGGTGAAAGAGATCCACGACTCAGTGGTGCGGTCGCGTGCCCGGTAGGTCGCTGCCCATTCAAGGACCGAGGCGCGCAACAAGGAGGGCTCGGAGTGGTGAACGTGGCGACGTTCTATGTTGCCGCTCTCGACGGCGTCGCGGATTATCGTTTCGGTATGGCCAGTGAGCTGGACGGCGGTCGCGGTGGAGATCCAGGCCGGTTGGAGGCGGGTGTCGGCTGGGATTGGGCCCTCGAGCACTACGCCGGCAGGTGGGACCGGTCGGATGTCGACGGAGCGCCAGGTCAGGTGGACACGGGCAGGGTTGAACGCCCGGCTGCTGGGGGCGCGGTAGATCGTGAGGTCCTTGATCTGTCCGAGAAGGACGTGGCGGCGTTGCTCGTCGTTCGCGCAGCGAGCCCAGATCTCAGCTACGTCCATTCCCAGTTCGACGAGCTCGCCCTCCACCTTGACCGCTCCGCGTGAGACGAGGCCGGCTCTGGCGCGCAAAGCGTCGCGGGTCTCTTTGAGCTGGGCAATGCGGTGGCCACCGTGACGTAGGTCCTGGGTGTCGTCGATGAGCGCGAGGGCTGCTTCTCTGAGGTCCTGTTCGACCTGCTCGAGCCGCGCGGCGAGGATCGGGTCCGCGACGGCGAAAACTGCTGGCCGGAACATCGGGAGCGTGCCGCGTTCGGCGAGGAGTCGTTGCTCGAGGTGCATGGCGAGTAGGCGCGCCGATATGACCTGGAAGCAGTTGGGGCACTTTAGGGTCGCCCGGCCCGAATGGATGGCCCTGTGCATCGGCCGGTCCCGGTCACACGCTCCGCAGTGGGCGAGCTGGGATAGCAGGGGGCTGGTCACCGCCCGGGCATCGCGCGGGCGGGCGGCCGGGTGCGGTTTGGTGGCGATCAGGCGCAGCAGCGTGTCGTGTTGCTCCGGCGAGATGATCGCCAGATCTGGACGGATGATGGGCGTGCCGTCCGAGGCGCGCAGTACTTCCCGGGCCTTGCTGTGGGCGCCGGCGCCGGGATTGTGCAGCGTCATCCCGGCCAGTAGCGGGTGGGTGAGGAGTCGTTGCACTGTGCTGTAGTTCCAGCGACCGCTGCGACGGGCCTCGGCCTTGGCGGTCGCACGTGGGCGGGGTGCGGGTGCGTCCTCAAGCCACCGCTTGATCGAGTAGACGCTCTGGCCGGCCAGGACACGCTCGACCATGCCGCGTACCCAGTCGATCCTCTCGGGGTCGTGGACCAGAATGCGGCCAGGCCCGTCCGGGTTCGGGACCGACTGCCAGCCATACAGCGGGGGACCGCCGCTCGTGCGGCCGGACCGGATCAGGTGGTCGCGGGCAGCCCTGACGCGCGCCGAGGTCGCTGCGGCCTCGAGCTCGCCGAACACGGCCAGCATCTGCGCAAAGGCGCGGCCTTCCCCAGTGGTCATATCGATGCTCTGCTCGACACACACAATCGCGGCGCCGCGGGCCTGCAGTGCTTCGTCGGTGCGCAGGAAGTCCAACACGCGGCGAGCAAGCCGGTCGACCTTCCAAATGATCACCGCGTCGAACCACTCCGGCGAGGTCAGCAACGCGGCCCACCCAGCACGTTGCTCAGGACGAAGCTGGGTGGCTGAAACACCGTCGTCGACGAACTCGCCTACGACCGTCCAGTTACGCGCCGACGCGTACTGAAGTCCCGCCTCCAATTGCCGCGCCACCGACACCGACTCCTCAGTGGCAACCGACACCCGTGCATAGACCATGGCACGCTTTGACATGAACTCGCACCCTAGGGTCTTCATCCCGATATGGCGGCCCTTTTCCGCCCGCAGGAGCGAACCAGGGGCTGCGCCGTCCAGGCCGTCGACCGGCGCGATCTCGCGGTGTGCGCCAGCTGGGCCTCGGGCTGAACCCTGCTTTGCCGCGTCCTGGGGTGATGCGGTCGCCGATAACTTTCGTCCGTCAGGTCCCTACGGGGGGCTAGGCTCCCTCGGGGCGGTTCCTCCGTACTACTAGCCGTGACTTGGGGGCGTCAGCTCTCGGGGAAGGTGAGTTGTGGGCTGGCCGCCAGTGTCAGCAGCGCGCCGATGCCCGGGAGGTCAGTAGCTGCGGGCGATCCCGGTGCGACGTTGTTGCTCCAGACGCCGGCGACCTCGAGGGCGATGGTAAGTCCGTCGGAGCGTTCGGCGACCACGGCGTGCCCGCCGTCCTCATTGTCGTTGGCGACTCGGGCGCTTCGGACACCTGCGGGGAGTTGCCCGCGATAGGTAACCCAGTCGCTGTGATTGAGGACGACCTGGAGTGGCTCGTGTTTCTCTGCTGAGGCGACCTCAACTCGTACGGAACCAAGGCCACCGCCACCCCTCCAACCGATCGTAGTCCCCAAGGCGATCAGGCGCAGGCCTGTCTTCGGGTCACACGTCCAGGCCGGTTGCATGCTCTCTGATCGCTTGATCTCGCGCCGATCCAGATGCTTGCCGGAGGGATCGAGGACTGCGGCGGCAGCTTCACGGTAGGTGGTCAGAGCAGACGCCTCCGCGGGCGTCATCGCAATCCTCCCCTCTGGAGTCCTAGGGATCTTGCACTTGTTGGCAGCGGACGATGATCCGGACGATGACGCGGTCGAGTTCGGCGTCGGTATCGCAACAGTCGCGCGGTCCGCGGGTTGAAGTCCCGTCTCATCGGAGCCGGGCCACATAGGACCCGCAAGGCTCGCGGCAGCTACACCGACAGCGGCAAGAGCCGTGGTGACGCCCGCGGCCCTCCGAACGTGGCTGCGGCGGAGCGCGGCGCGTCCACGGCGGATGTCGCCGCCCGGGTCGGGCGCGGGGTAGGGCGCTCGCTGCCCGAGCTCACGTAGTCGGTCGGTGAGCTGGTCGAGGTCGGTCATCGGGGTTCTCCTGTGAGGTTGCCGATAGTGGTCTTCACGGTGGCGGCTGGTTCGGTAGCGAGAACGTGCCGCAGCATCGCGAGCGCGACTGACGTCTGTCGCTTGACGGTGCCAACGCTGACGCCGAGGTCGTTCGCAGTCTCCTGGATCGAAAGACCCCAGTAGTGGCGCAGGATTACAACCCGTCGTTGCCCCGCGGGGAGCGCACGAAGCGCGCCCCAGAGCTCGTCGGAGTCTTCATACGGGTCGGACGCGGCCGGAGCGTCCGGGGGCTCCGCCGTGAGACGTTCGCGGCGCCACGGTCTGCGGCCATCGTCGATGTGTCCGTTGACCAACATCCGCCGGACGTAGCCATCGACGTTCTCGACGCGAGAGACCCGGGGCCAGGCGACATAGAGTTTGGCGAGCGTTTCCTGGACCAGATCCTCGGCACGATGCGGATCGCCGCAGAGCAGCCAGGCACTGGCGTAGAGGTATGGGCGCCGCTGTGCGACGTACGCTCCGAACTCCTCGTCCCGTGACACCCAACTCTTCCTTCCTTCGCTCTCTCGTCACCACCTTGACGGAAGCCAGGGTCGGAAAGGTTGACGGGAGTTCCGAAATCTGCCGTCAACGTCGCCGCATTGGCTGGCTCACCTATCCACGAGCCGAGCACGCAACTTCACGCACCTCGAGAACCGAGGGCCTCAACAGAGTCGGTGGCGTGCCTAGGCTGGGTCGACTCTCGATGTCGTTGCAGGCCGCGCCGACTTCAACAGCGTGCTTGCCGCGACCCGTGAGTAGGCAGGCGCTCGAGATCGAAATCCAGAGCTCCTAGTCCAGTGCCGATAACCTGCTCGGGCAGAGAGGGGATGGTCGCGCGCCGTCAGCGGCCTGACGGGCCGCGTTTGGCGGTGGCTGCTCGTTCTGCGGCGGCCTTCATCTTCCGGAAGATGGCTGGGTCGACCCGCTCTCCGACCGTCCGGCCGGCCGGATGGGGGTAGAGGACTCGTGGGCCGCGGAAGAGGTCGTGGCGGTGCATGTCGTCGACCGACCGGTGCCACAGGTGGAGCTTCGACTCGAAGGTGAAACCCCCGCGCAGGCCGTCGAGCTTGTCCGTAGTGGCCACCCACCGGTAGGGAGAGTCCCGGATTAGCTGGTAGTCGATCGCTCGAGTCACGCACGCGGCCACCCAGTCGGCGAACTGGATGTTCGAGCTCAGAGCGCTGTCGATGTGCATCGGCGGCTCAACGATCCGCTTCATCTCGGGGAAGTCTGCCGCCCGGCCGAAGATGTGGCTGTACATGATCGGCAACCGGGTGGCTCGGTCCTTTTCGTTGATCTGGTCGATCATCACCAGCACGTTGGACCCATGACGCTCGGCGTAGCGCGCGATCCGGTTCAGCGCCTCGCGCATCGCCGCCTCCTCGCGAGCCGACGTATCGAGCTCCGTCTGCGCCGGTGTGCCGATTGGCTTCTCGTCCGCGTGGAAGAACAAGCAACCGCGCAGCTGCCGGACCCGGTTGACCAGGTGGTTGAAGACCCGGATCTGCTGGGGGAACAGGTCGAGGGTCTGCGGGCGGAAGATGTTCGCCCCCTTCACCTCCCACCGGCCGGGGTGCTCGGCCGCCGCCAACTCGGTGGGGAACAGGTTCCGCTTGTTGATCGCGAACTCCTGGCTGAACTGACGGGCGTTGTCGGCCTCGATGATGAACCCGGCGTACCCGAAGGCAGGGCTGGTCTTGAAGCGCGCGTGATCGCGCGAGACGAACGCACCCGTCTCGCCGATCTCATCGATGTACGCCAGCAACACGGAGGAGAGTATGGCTGAAACACAGAAGCCCACGCAGAGCGTGGGCTTCCGGAATTGGTGCTCGGAGAACTATTTCATCTCTAGCTTCCACAAAGAACTATACGCACGAGACGTTCGCTAAGACAAACACTCATCCCAACGTCTACGCCAACATCTACCGCCAACGGCTAAGCGCACGTTCGCACCCGCATCAGTCTCTCCGCGATCACGATGAGCGTTCCGTACACACCAACCGTGGCTGCGATCCCTCGGGCTGGCACGCGCGAGATCAGCGCTTGGGGAACACGAAGCACGCTGTCTCATGTGCCTCGAAGATCGCCGTCGGAGTCGAGCCGGCCGACGATCGGTCGACCTCGACGTGCCAGAACCCCTTGCCGGCTTCGGAGCGCACGATGGCCCGGTCGCCGATCACCACCTGGTCGTAGACGGTGACAACGTCGCGGTCTCCCGGAGCAACGCCGGCGAGACGTACTTGGAAGGGCTCGCCTACCTGGGCGGTGCGAAGGGTCGTGTGAGGCGGGATCTGGTCTGCAATGGAGTTCGTCATGCTCCCAGGGTGGACCCCCGCAACCCTTAGTGTCGCGCGCAGGATGTTTCCCACCGGAGCAGGACTCGGCCGCCGCGGCCTCGGCGCCGATAACAATGGTTCAGTCAGCCCAGGAGTAGCGATACGAGTCTTCACGACAATGGTCCCGGGCGACTCAGACGTCTGCGCAGATCGCGTATCCCTGGACGGTCACGTCACCAGGAATGGCGTTGCCCACCCTGATGCCCCAGCCGGAGCCGTCGGGGGTCGGTGCGTTGCCCAGCACGACGCCCGGGGCGGAGGCGTAGCCGCCCGCGAGCACCCGCTTCCCGGCGGGACAGTCGATGGTGGCGACCTCGCCGAGCGGGATCGTCTGGGTCGACTCCACGATCTGATAGCCGGACACTCCGTCCGCCCCGGCAGGCCCGACCGCTCCGTCGCGTCCAGCCGGTCCCGGCGTACCGGCCTTGGCAAGTCGCGCCCGCACCCTGGGCCCGAGCTTGCTGCCACTGACTGAGCCGTCCCGAATGATCCGGGGACCAACCGCGTCGTCAGCGAGGTCCTGGTGCTGGATCGTGTGATTACGGATGGTGGCCGAGGTGACCAGCCTCCCGGCGACCGCACCGGTGGCAGCTGAGGCGACGAGTGCGATCGCGGCAATACCAACGATGATGATGACGCCGAGGTGAGAGCGGCGAGGGTTCATGCGGAGCTCCTAGGGGTTTGGGTGAATCGCTCACAGTCGGATCTGAGGGCACTCGCTGGGGCCGAACCCGAAGAGATCCGGCGTCAGGACCTGAAAAGAGTCGGCAAGTTCATGCTCCACACGCTCCCAGGCGCGTCCCTGCCCGGCGATCCCATGTAGCAGCACGACCAAGGGGCCGACGCCTTGCCGCCGATAGCCATACCGTGCTGGACTGCATCTCGTGTGCTCCTAGAGCGGTGGACTCAACCTGAGCGGCCAGCCTTGGGGTGAAAGACCGATACGACCGACAAGTTGGGCATCTGACCCCTTCCGGTACGCCAGAATCTCCGTCGGCGCCGGTGATCCGCAGGGAGCCCGCGGAAACGCTCTAGACCACGACACCCGTGTCGGCAGCTGACTGATCAGTCTGATGCCGACCGCGGGACCAGGACGCCGTGGTCCGTAACTTTCGCGACAGCGAACGACTGGCGGTCGGAGAAGAACGCCTCGAGCTCAGCCTCAGTCAGGGTCCGCCAAGAGTGTGCTGGGGCGGCGAGGCCGCATCCTGCGTCATTGATGGGTTCGCAGTCAGCAGCCGGCTGCGCTTCACCTCCAACGCTGCTAACGGGAATCTCCGTAGCCGGTGCGTGTTCAATGCTCACGCGCGCATGATTTGCGAGCGCGCCGGGAGCGCAATGGGAGCACCTCGTGAGGCCTGCAGTCACCCGAAGACGCCCAGCCCAGCCACGCTGCGCCGGTCGATGACCACGGCTGGTGAGACGCACTCAGCGTTTCGCGATCGAGCAGGCTCGCTGCTCGAGCTCGTTCCTGTGCCGATGGCCTTTGGTCCAGACGCCCCGTCACCGTGCTGCCGGCATTGCCGCGCGGCACTCACTTGATGCGCACCTGCATCGCCGACGCCAAGGGCATATGCCGAGCTGCGGTCCTGAGCCTTCACGCGCCGATAACAATGCTTCTGTCAGGCACTTGAGCTGCGGCCGACCACGACCATCGCCCCGGCGCCCAGGTTCAGAGTGGGCGGGCTCAGGTCGAGTCTTCGTGTCTACTCGGCAGCGTTGACCTGGTGCCACGAGAGTTCGTGCGTGGGTTCGTCGGCGTACCAGGCGTAGGTGTCGCTGGCTAGGTCCTTCAGGCGCCGCCGCGCGGCGGCATCGTTGCGTGACCGGAACGCGGTGAGGAAGCGGCAATCAGCCACTTCGATCTTCTGCTTCTGGGCCCAGGTGAGGAGTTGGGTTTTGCGGGCGTCATCGATGGGGCCGTCGGTGTTCACCGCTTCGACGATCCAGAACTCGACGGGGTCGCTTCCGAGGTCGGCAAGTACGGCATCTGGGAGAAGCTCGGAGGTGTTGATGGAGATGCCGAGGTACTTCAGCAAGTCGTTGTCGCCGGTGAAGAGCTTCTCGCCGGGTTCGCTGATGCTCACCACTACTGGTTTGGCGAGCCTGGCCGGTGCCCACTGTTCGATGACGCCCTTCAAGATGAGCGAGGCGATCCCAGGCTCGAGGGTCCGGGTGTTTCCTCCTGGCAGGGTGACCGTGATCGCGGAGTCGCTCGTCTCTTCGTATGTGGCGAACGCTGCCTTTAGCTTTGCGCCGGGAGAGAGCTTCGCTTCCCGCCAGTCAACAATCGCTGCATCGAGGGCGGCTCCGGTCAGGCCGGGGTCGAAGAGATCTGCGAACTCCGGTTCGAGGGCCCATACCGGTCGAGGGGAGGAGGTGGGGACTCCTGACCGCTTTCGCAGGGCGCCGGCTTCGCGCCACTTGCGAAACGTCTCGTCGCGGATGGTCTCACGGCTGTTGTCGGCGTATGCCGGCGTGAACGGCAGTCCCCAACTCTCGAGGAGTTCGGCGACTGCCTTGCGAGCTCCTGCTCCGGCGGCTGCGCTCCGCCAGGCTGCTCGCTCGGCAGGGTCGTTGTGCGCGAAGGTGTCTTCCGACATCCACGTCACGGTGGACGGTCGCGCCCAGATTGTGTCCGCTGGGTCGTCCGTGGCGATTGCGTCGACATAGATCATCGCCGCCACGGCCTGTCCGGCCAGCGGGTTCGACATCACGGTGTCGAAGGCAGCCCTGGGGAAGATGGCGGCCAGCCTCTCAGTCGCGAGATCGCGTCCGATCGCAGGGCGCATCAGGGCATCAGCGCCTGACGGTAGTGAGCGGAGACGGTCACCTCGAGCTCCGCGGCCGGCAGGTCGTCCCATGACCGCAGGACCTCCACAGGCGGGAACGGCAATGACTCCAGCTCGTAGGCTGACAGCGCCACTGACCCGGACAGGCACCGCGTGACCTGGTCCATCGTCTCGGTCGCCAGCAGCCGTCCCAGTAGGTCCGCCGACAGCGCAGGCTCGGCCGTGGTGGGCCGCAGCACGTTGACGTGGTTCTCGACCACGACCCTGCCGCCTAGGTTGATCAGCGCGTCCTCGGTGAGAACGGCTCCGACCAGTCGGCGTCGTTGCTCGGGTGAGGTGGTGCGCTGAACCAGCACGCACGGTTCCGACAACGACATGACCCTGCGGTCCGTGCCGTCGTGGAGCTTGAGGTACCTCATCGTTGCTCGTGCCTGGTCGCGGTGTACTTCGCCGCCGTCGATGTCAGCTGCCCACAGCACCGTGTAGCGCTCCCGCCCAGCGTGTGCGTAGAGATCGCTGCGCCGGCGGTTCCAGACCAAGGGCCCGGTGCTGACACGCCATCCGAGCTCACGTAGTCGCATCGGCATCGTCGCAGCTGCTGCTGCGACCGGAGCAAGGTCGGCTCGACGAGGCAGGACCCACGGCGACCCGCCCGTGGGCGTGGCCACCTTCGCGATCTCGGACACCTCGGACCCGGCGCTCGTCACGAGCGTCTTGCGCACCTTGGACTGGGTCACGATCGCAAGACACGTCTCCTGCAAGACCGACCCGAACACGCCGGAGCGATCCTCGACAAACCGGATGGATTGCAAACGGCCCCGGTTCGTCAGGGTCCGGCGCAGCGGCTCGAAGTACCGCCCAGCCGTGAACGACGTCGGCACCAGAGCGGCCAACACGCCGCGTTTCGCGAGACTCTTCTGCCCGGCCGCCATGAAGATGCCGTAGAGGTTGGCGTGGCCGTACAAGACGTCCGCGAAACGCTCGCGGTCCTCATCGCTGAGGCGCACTCGGCCGTACGGGGGGTTCATCAACACCGCCCAAGCGGGGTCGGCAGGTGCGAGGCCATCACCGACACGGGCCAGCGCGGGAAGCTTGCGGCGCCGCGACTCCGGGACGCGCGCCAGGGTCGGCAGCATCTCTGCAGCTAGGACGATGTTCGCGACCCACACCGCTGCCGGGTCGGCGTCTATGCCTTCGACGAGTGCCGGCAGCCCCGCAAGCACTAGTTGTGGGTCGACCTCCCAGCTGGCGGACAGGTGCTCGCGAAGCGGCGGCAACAGCAACGCACCCGCCCCGCACGCAGGGTCTCGGACCAGGCCCTCGAGCGCGTGCCCGTAGTGGCGGTGCCCAAGGGCGGTTCTAGCCATCTCCCACAGTTGCCGCGCGAGCTCACCCGGCGTGTAGTGCCGACCGTGCCGGGCCCGCACCCCCGGATCCAGAGCCGCCACATACGCCGCCCCCAGCTCCTCGGCGCTCAACGGCCCCCAGGACGGCTCGAGCGGCGGGTGCTCCTCCGCAAGCTCCAATGGAGGAGTGGTGTCGACCGCTGAGTGCACGTCGAGCCAGCGACCCTCGAGCCCCGCCTCGGCGGCGCGGGCCGCCCACCAGGCAGGAATCGCAGCCAAGACCGCGGCCGCTGTCGCGGTCAGTTCGGCTGCAGGATCCGCCGATCCCACGGTGGCCCGTGACCCGCGAGCACCCAGTTCGCGCGCCGCCAACACCAACTGCGCTGACGCTCCGCTCTCCACGACTCGCAGCCTAGTTGCTGAACGGCATGGAACGCGGCAGCTGGGACGCCTGTGTGCGCGACGACTTGTGTGCAAGCGAATGACAGGGATGGGAGTGGTCCCAGCTACTTCGACGTCCGTTGGATGCCCGCCGATAACTTTTGTTATGTCAGCTAGTACGGTGTAGACGTCTTGATAACTCATAGTTACTCGATATAGTGATCGCATGACACCCGCCACTCCCCTCTACCGGCAGGTCTACGAGGACCTGCGTGAGCGGATCGAGTCCGGAGAGTTCGAGGTCGGCGCGCGACTGCCGGCCATTAACTCGCTCCAGGAGCACTACGAGGTCGCCGGCCTCAACACGATCCGCCAAGCGCAGCAGATGCTCGTCGCCGATGGGCTCATCCAGACCCATCAGGGCGTTGGGGCCATCGTCGTCAGCACCGAAGCCGTCGACCAAGCCGTCGACGTCCTCCACGAGCTCCGCACCGCACGGCGGGCCCTCGACCGCGCGATCACCGTCCTCGAACACCAGAGCCGCGGATGAGCGTCGGCAAAGCGATGCACGCTCAGACTTACGACCTTGCACGCTGCCCGGTGCGCGATAACTTGCCAACGAGACACCGCAACCGGGTCTGAAATGTCTGAAGGCCCGGACGGTGTTGGATACCGCCGGACCTTCAGCTGATCTGTAACGGAGAGACCTGCCTCCGCCTTCGCGAGAAAGTTTGCCAGTTTGACGTCAACTAATCAAACACCCAGCAGCGGCGAGGCCCGGACCGCAACCATCATCGCTCGGCTCAGCGAACCCCGGCTCGGACCGTACCTCGCGGCCGCGGGCGGCAACCACAAGGACGCCCTGCGCCTGTACGGATGGAACATCGACCTCTCCGGCGCGGTGTACGAGGCCCTGCACGTCTTCGAGGTCGTCCTGCGCAACGCCCTTGACCAGCAGCTGTGCACCTGGAACGCCACCCAGAGCGACGCAACCACCGGACTCCCCCACGCCAGGGACTGGCTGATGGACCCGTCCCGTCTCCTCAAGCGCCTCCTGCGAGACGACCTCGAGAAGGCCACCAAACGCGCCACGACCGCCCTGCGCGGCAGCGGCCGAGCCCCGGGCCACCCCGACGTGCTCACACAGCTCACGTTCGGGACCTGGCGATTCCTTCTGCCCGACCGAGATCCCGGCCGACGCCTGCTCTGGGACCAGGCGTTGCGGCACGGCTTCCCTCACCTGAGTGTTCAACCTCGAGATCTTGTCGCCCAGGTCGACGGCGTCTACCGGCTCCGCAACCGGGTCGCCCACCTGGAACCACTCCTCGCCCAAGGAGCCGTCCGGGCCGAGTACAACGCGATGCGTCACGTGCTCGCCGCGATCGACCCCACCATCGAGCAATGGTTCACGTCGCGCCAGCGCATCACCGCCGCGCTTCGAGCCCGCCCGGTCTGACCCTCGGCGGTCCTTCAACCGGAGCGGTGGCGAGCGCCGAGAGCCACCTTGGGCCGCTAGCGGGTCGCGTTGATGACCTGGACCTCGCGGCCGCCATCCTCGCGACCGATGGCGATCGCCATCCCGCCGAACCGGATCACACCATCCGCGCCGGTGGCCACGGTCTGGACCGAGACCCCCAGCCGGCGGCCGGCCTTGCGGCCACACGAGCGGACCAACGCGATGCGACCCTCTACGTCTGGGTCGGTCGCGGGCACGACCTCGCGGTAGGCCAACTCCGGACCGGTGAGCGCCGCGGCGATCGCCGCGATCAGCTCCTCGGGGTCCTCGACACGGTCAATAGCCTCGACGGTGGTCACGACCGGCGAGCATAGGCGCCCGCCGGCGCGGCCGCGCGCCGGCTACGACCGGTAGACGTCGTACTCGCGAGCGGCCGCCGGCGCGACAGACAAAGCGCCGGCGGGACCGGACTCGCTCACGATCCGCCCGAGCTGGTGACCACTCCCGTGGTTGGTCCCAGCGCACGAGCACTCGCAGGTCAGCCCGGTATCCGGGCTTGCGTTCCAGCACGCCTCGACACACTGGGTGGTGCCACCGTGCTGGATCACATGGACGTGACCGAAACGATCCGCCAGGCGCCGGACGAGCAACGCCGTGTGGCCTCGCGCGACCAAGAACGCGCCACCCGAGTAGAGCACCTGCCCGCGCCGGGACGCATCGATCGCGTCCTCGATGATCGCGTACCCCGACCCCGGCCTTCCGTCCCACGGCAGGTTGCGCACCTCGGTGCGCGCACCGTTCGGGCGGATGGTCACCGTGATCGTCATCACCGGATCGTGGCACGAGGGCCAGGCGCAGCAACAGGGCTCGCCCGGCCTCTTTCACACCCAACGGGGACGCATCAGCTCTGCTCACGAGCCTGCCGGCGCAGCCGCGCCTCCAGGTCCGCCATGCCGACCCCCAACGGCTGCGGCGGACTGACATCGGCCAGCTCATCGAGCAGCTCCTCCTCCGACGAGCTCGCACCATCAACCTCGAGCACGGGGCCGCAGTACGACTCCCACTCCCCCACAGCCTCGACCAGTCGGCGGTACACATCGATGTCCGTCGGCGCGCTCAACCACGCCGACGCCGCAAGTGCTACACGTCGCGCGAGCAACGCCGCCTGGTCATCCACGCTGTCAGTGTCGCCGCAGCCACGGGGAGAGGGAAGGCCAAGGCGCGCAGGACACGCCTCAAAGGGTCGAATATTCCACGGAATATTCGTCAGGGTGCGCGCCTCGGCCTCCGGCGATTTCAGTCCACCGCCCTCTGCCGCGATTCCCACGCCGTGGGTTCATAGCCCGCGCGGATGCGCAGGACCTCGAGCTGGGCAACGCCGGCACGGTCCCAGGGCAGCCGCTGAGATCGAAGCTGCGTGGCGATGACGCATAGCGCCCAGGCGAGCCAGTTTTGGTCAGCGAGACGGTCTGTGCGCGAGGCTATGAGGGCGCACCACTCCGTGGGGTCAGCTGAAGCCTGGCCACGGTGCTTGCCTGCGGGGATGGCATCGCTGAGGTGACGGTGCGCTTCGCGCAGAACCTTCGGGTCTGGACGCACCAGCAGCTCGGCCGCCACGTCCCGCATACCCTCGCCTCCCGCCGAAGGCGGGGTCAGCAGCATCTTGGCGATCGCCTCGGCGCGCTTCCTGGCCGCTCGTCTCTGCTCCTCGACCGGGATCCCCCCGCCGGGGGCGGATGCCCGGGCCTTCGTCTCAGAACCGGCAGGCACGTCCGCAGCAGGTTGCGGATCCTGGTCCACCGAACCCTCCGGCGTGAGCGCCGACGCAGTCGCCTCATCCCCCGCGCCAGTCATCGAGTGTGCAGCCCCGGTGGAGGGGTCGTGGTGAGCCAGCTCGTTGGCGCGAATGGCGGCGCCGAGTGTCTGTTGCGCGTCGGCGTCCTCCGACCATGCCCCCCACACCTGGTCTCGGGTTTCGTCCTGCAGCGAGGCAAGAGCGATCGCGTCAGTGATCTGGATGCGGTCTTCGCGGACCGCGGACTGCACGTCGGGTGACAACCTCAGCAGAGCCAAGCGCTTCGAGACGTGCGACTGGGAGACCCGGCAGGCGACCGCGATCTCTTGCTGGGTCTCTCCATCGTCGCGCAGCACCTCGTAGAGCCGGGCCTCCTCGATCGGGTCCAGCTCGAGGCGATGCATGTTCTCGTGCAGAAACGTCCGAAGCGTGTCCCGTTCGCTCTGCGCCGGATCCACGATCGCCGGGATAGACCACCTACCCGCGAGCTTCGAAGCCGCGAGACGCCGCTCCCCCGCCTTGAGGACGTATTCAGCATGAGCGACCTCGTCGGCATAGCTCGGGTTCGCGGCAACAAAGGCATCACGCGAGACAACCAGGATCGGTTGAAGTACACCCAAGTCAGCGATGGATGCCGCAAGACCGCGGAGGTCACCCAGTTCCTTGCGAGGATTCTCCGGGTGTGGCGCCACCGACGCCACCACGACATCGACCAGGACGCGACCGCTCCCGCCGTCACCAGCTTCGCCCAGCACGGTCGCCAGCGTCGCGTCTGGTGCAGGCTTCACGACGCCATCTCGCCGGCGTCTTCAGCCACCAAGGCCGCGAATCCCGCGGAACGTCGGTGCTCATCCACAGCCTTCAACGCATGCCGACGGGCCTGCGGGTACGACCCCGCCTCGATTCGCCACAGATCCACGGCCCACTCACGAGCGGCCCTCTCGCTGGTCGTCATCGCCACGTACGGGATGTAGGACCGAGCCGCCCACACCGCAGAGGAGTTCTGCTCCTCCCCATCCCACGACTGGAAACCCGTGACCAGCCGCGCCACCCAGCCGGCCTCGTCGGCGGAAGCGGCCTCCCACTCCTCGAGCTTCGCCGCGATGCGGCCACGGAGACGACGCACCCGAGTCATACCGCTGCTGCCCGAGTGGCCCGGCAGAGGCCCAGCGCCCCCCACGTCCTCGCCCAGCACCCACAACACCGCTCGGACACCGACACAGAGCATCTCGGCAACGCGAGGCGACGGCGTCGCTCCCGTCTGCGCCTTGATGCGCCTCCCCGCCCAGGTCGCAATCAACGCCTCCGGACCCGACGAGTACGACCGCTGCTCCCACACCGGCCGACGCTCCACCACATCATCCGCTTCCGAGCCAAACTCCTGACGCGGCAACTCCAGCTCCGCGTGCGCGCTCCCATCCACGACCAGCCGCCGCAACTCCGCACGCTCCGCCGCAGCCTCATCGCTCGTATCGGGTCTGGGGTCCACTCCCCCGTGCCAAACTTCCATACGTGGTCCCTCTGGGATCCAGGGCCTCCACTCGACGTCTGTTCCGCCAAGAGCTTCGTTGGGTGGGGGCCTTCTTTTTCGACTGGTACGCGGCCTCCCCTGGCAGAGGGCCCGCGTGTGCACGTCGAACTGGTGTGCTGCTGGCGTGAGAGCGGATCGCTCCCCCACCCCGACGCAACACTCTCGGGTTCGCCGAGGCCCGACCTGTAGGGGCAGGCGTCCTGAACCCGCGATTGTGCGGCGGTTGTGCCACGTCCGGACGTATCGCGGTCACGGCGGGTAGGCTAACAGAACGTGCCATTAAATGGCGCTATATCGGCAAGGAGGGTGGTTCCACTGAACGTCGCACGACAACCCGGCAGAATGCGACGGTGCCCAAGGTCGCTGCTATCAAGGTCTCGACGCCCGTGATCGTCGAGACCGCGGTGCGCGTTTTCGGGTCTGCCGTCAAGGTCCAGCTCATCAAGCACTACATGACGTCACCCGGGACGTCCGCCGAAGCCGCAGCCGCGCTCGGGGTAGCGACCAGGTCCGTGTACAACAACACCATCGAACTGGTCGAGGCTGGCGTTGTCATCGAAGAGCCGGCCGATGACAAGCGCATGCGTATTTGCCGCGTCGACAGCGCACGCGTCGACGAGCTCCTCGGCGCCCTCCGCGAGTTCGCGATCGGCGAGAAGTCTTCGTAGATCGCGCCTTCTGTGCCATTTATTAGCACGACACGCCGACGAGCAGTATCATTCATAGACACGAATGCGTTGTGCGGTTGGATTCCCCCATGGGGACTCTCAGAAGTCGATCGACACCAGGCGCTGTGGCAGGTCGGCGCAAGCGCGCGCCGGGGACTGTCACGGTCAACATGCAGGCCCAGATCCCACCGGCCCTACGCGACCACGTGAACGAGATGGCGACCAGGGCCGGCATCTCGCTCTCCATCTTCATGGAATTGCTGCTCGCGGGCATTGAGCTCGACGACCGTGGCCTGCCGCCTTGGATCCCGACCGCCACGGACCCGGAGCTGCCTTTGCAGAACGCCTCGTAGATCGCGAAAGGCCCCCGTGGTCCCTCGGGGGCCTTTCGCAGAAGCTGTGGGATCCCAACCGCCAAGTAGTGATCCCTAGTCCAAAACCGATCTCCGACCAGTGAGGTGAGGTGGCTTTGTGCTGCCCACGATAGCAGCGCACCCTCGACCGTTTGGTGCACATCCGGTTAAGGCATGTCGCGCGTGTCGCGCCTCCTTTAGGAGTGCGCGATGAGACCCACCGGCAATAGCCAGGCAACCAGTTCGGACAGCACCCGAGCTGCCAGCGTCTGGGCGCGCCTTGCACCTCGCCTGGCCGCGCGCGGGCGCGTCCGGATCTCGCGTGATGGCGGGCGGAACTACCCGCGCAAGTACGAGCGGTTCGCCTCGGCCGAGTTGCCCAACACCCCTGCCGCGGTCCGGGTTTACGACGTGAACGGGTGTGCACCGGTGTTCGTGGTCGACCTGGACTCAGCGAAGAGCTCTGCGAGCCAGGTGGAACGCGACTTCGACGCACTGATCGGGCTCCTAGAGCGCACAGGGCTGCGGTCGTGGTTCTCTGACCACTCCCCCAACGGCGGGCGCCACGTGTATGTGCCGCTGACAGAGCCCGCGCCTTTCGAGGAGGTCAGAGCTGCGGCCAGGCTGCTCGCTGGCCGGTTGCGCACGGTCGACCCGTTGCCGTTGGCCAGCATCGACTCCGGCTGTATCCGCCCGCCGGGTGCACGTCACAAGTCCGGTGGCCACCAGGTCCTCGACGGCCCCGTCGAGCACGCTGAGGCGGCCCTGGACGCCCCCAACGACACCCGCGCGTGGCAGCGGTTCCGCGCCGAGCTGAGCCGCCACACCGCTCCCCTGGCCTCCCCCGCTTCCGGCTCGTCGATGAGCTCCGGAAGCACCACCGCCGACCCCGAGGGGCGCCTGCCTGCGCTTCCTGGCCACCTGAAGCCCTCCGAGGCGTTCCAGACCATCGCCCGCACCGGCGAGTATCCGACCACGCGGTACGCCTCGCCGTCTGAGGCGCGTCAAGCGGTCCTGTGGGCCGCCGTGGCGGCCGGCTGGTCGTTCGTCGACGTCGCTCGACGTGTCGAGGACGGCACCTGGGCTGGCCTGGCGTCCTTCTATGCCCGCTACCGCCCACACCAGCGCCATAACGCGCTGAGCAGGGACTGGCGAAAGGCGTACATGTTCGAAACAAGACGTAGAGAAGCCCACGAGAAGACGTCTGTTCGCCTACGCCCCACTAGCCCACAGAAGTCACACGGGGCAGAGGGTTCTTCCCCGGTACCGGTTGGGTCGGTTCAGGTCGCGGGGCGTGGGGATGCGAGTGCACGGGTTCGTGAGTGGCTCGCAGCGGTGGACCTGCTCCACGGTTCGGACTCTGACCTGGGGGTTCGCGCTGTGCTGTACGCCCTTGCTGAGGCAGCAGTACTGACCGGATCACTGACCGTCGAGCACGGTAACCGTGCTCTGGCGATCGGCACCGGCTTGCACGAGCGGAGCGTGGGCCGCGCGCTCCAGGTGCTGCTCGACGAGCCGCCCGACCGTGCCTTGATCGATCTGGTGCGTCCCGCGCGAGGTGTGCGGGCCAACGCCTACGAGCTCCGCATCCCCGCGCTGCTCGTGCCTGCGTGTGAGGCGAAACCTTGGCGTGCTGGCAGGGTGCACGCGATCCGGCCGGTCTTTCGTGAGCTCGGCCTTGCGGCCGCGTTCGTCTATGCCGCCCTCGAGCGCGAACAAGCGGGCCAGAACAGCTCCGGCGACACCAGCGCACCCATCGGAGGCCGCGAACTCGCAGCCAAAGCACGCGTCGGTGTAACCGCAACATACGACGCGCTGGCCACCCTGGCCGCACACGGCCTCGCCGAGCGTGCGCCCGCTGGCAGCGACGGCCCCGGCGGCTGGATCCTCGGAACCGCCTCCCTCACACAGCTCGCTGAGGCGTGGGGCATCGCCGACACCATCCGCGCACAGATCGAGCGCTACCGCGCCGAACGCCGCGCCTGGCGGCGCTGGCTCGTCGAACACGGGCTCCTCGATCCCCAGTTCGTCGACGCCACCAGGGCACCCCCTCCCCCACCACCGCGAACCGCACCGCAACGCCCACCCGGACTACCCGAACGCCCGTTCCTGGTCCCGGCCGCGGCCGGCGGCACTCCCTGGGCCGACGACGAGGCCGGGATGCTCGCCTTCCTCGAACGCGAGCTCGGCGCACACCAGCTCACCCCAGGCAACGGCTCGGCCGTGTCCTAACCAGAACACGGCCGAACCACCCGGAGTCGAGATTTGGGGACTAAGGTGCCGTGACGGCCCAGACGCCGCGAATGTAGTGCTCTGCCGAGCCGATTGTGGTCGCGCGAATAAAACCGCCCGATGGACCAATCGTCCCCGCTATAGCGTCGGTGTCGTCGGGGACAGCAGGATCCGCTTGAGCAAAGACCCGTGTAGAGCTCTGGTTGTAGCCGCTGACGTCACCGACGTAGACGCACATGAACCCGGCAGCCGCGGTGGGATTCCAGATTGTGCCCGTGCACTCCGGGGGCTTCGGCGACTCGCCGAGAGGGACGATGATCGCTGCAAGCAGCCCCGGGGTTCGTAGGTCGAAGGAGACATCTGCCCCGCTATCGATGCCAGCCGTGCTTCCAGTGGGCTCCGTGAGGTAGAACGCTCCGCGGAGCGTGACGCCCGAGGGCAGGTCGCCGGTAATGGGTCCGGCGGGTCCCTGCGCACCGGCGGGACCGGCGGGACCGGCCGGCCCCCGCGCGCCCGGCGCACCAGCTGCGCCGGTAGCACCCTTGGCGCCGGTGCGGGGCAGTGCCGAGTTCGCGAGGTCTTTGTTGGTGATGGTCTTGTTCCTAATGTCGGCCGTGGTGATGGTGTTGTCCTTGATCTGCTTCCCGGTGATCAAAGACCCGGCCACCGCTCCCCCGGTGCTCCCCAGCGCGAGTGCCAACGCGACAGTCGCAACCAAGATCCCGCTGGATC
Source organism: Nocardioides hankookensis (assembly GCF_042658885.1). Taxonomy (NCBI): domain Bacteria; kingdom Bacillati; phylum Actinomycetota; class Actinomycetes; order Propionibacteriales; family Nocardioidaceae; genus Nocardioides; species Nocardioides hankookensis. The sequence continues at coordinate 49,893 of NZ_JBHSRJ010000006.1, forward strand.
GCGGCACACGCCGCCTGGCCCGGGCCGGCCCCGGAAGATCGTTGTGTTCAGAGTCGTCACATGGTGTCTTCATCCACCGACCATCACCCCAGCCGCTGGGAGCAGAGTGGGAACACCTGCCCTCCTCGCCGAGGCCCACTGCGAGCGGGCGACGAAACCCTTTTCCGAAATAGCCCGACACGCCGCCCGGCGTTCCAGGTGATTTCAGAAATCACTGGTTTGATCGCGATATGGCTGGACGTAAGAGCAAGGGCGACCGACACGCTTTCATGACTCGTGTCCCCCGTGAGGCGGCCGACCGCCTCATCGAAGAGGCCGAGAGTCTAGGCGTCCCGTACAGCGACCTCATCGCGTTCCACGTCGCAACGGCCTACGGCTGCGACATGGCGCTTCAGCCACGCAACGACCCCAAGCAAGGAGAACTGTCCCTGAAGAACGTCTCCTGACAGCACGAGAGGCCCCCGCGCTCACGGAGGCCCCTCGTCAAAGTGACGGGATCAGATCTCGCAGATCCCTAGTTCCAAAACCGCTCTCCCACTAGCCGGAGGTGAGGTGGCTTTGTGCTACGCACCATAGCAGCGCGCGCTCACGCGAACGCCTACAACGGCGGGGCGTGTCGAACACGACCCGTTGCCGGAGTAACGGCCTCGGCAACGCTCATTCAGGCCCACCGAACCACCTTGATCGCTTGCACCCCCGACCACCCCCAGGAGCTGCCACTGAAGACCGCCACCTAAATGGCGAAGGGCCCCCGATACCAACGGAGGCCCTTCGACAGAAGCTCTTGGGATCCCTACCGCCAAGTACGCGATCCCTAGTCCAAAACCGATCTCCGCACAGGAGGTGAGGTGGCTTTGTGCTGCCCACAGTAGCAGCGCACCCTCGACCGTTTGATGCACATCCGGTTGAGGCGTGTCGCGCGTGTCGCGCGCGCTCGAGGAGCGTTCGGTGACGACCACCGGCGCCGATGGCGGCGCACTCTCCGACAGCAGTACTGCTGCCGCCACTTGGGCGCGTCTTGCTCCGCGTCTGGCAGCTCGTGGGCGGGTGCGGGTGTCGCGTGATGGTGGTCGGAACTACCCGCGCAAGTACGAGCGGTTCGTCTCGTCCGAGCTGCCCAACACCCCGGCCGCCGTCCGGGTCTACGACGTCAACGGGTGCGCCCCGGTGTTCGTGGTCGACCTGGACGCCGGCAAGTCCCCGGCAGGTCAGGTCGAACGCGACCTGACGGCGCTAGTTGGTCTCCTGGAGACCTGTGGGCTGCGGTCGTGGTTCTCTGACCACTCCCCCAACGGCGGCCGCCACGTGTACGTGCCCCTGGCAGAGCCGGCGCCGTTCGACGAGGCCAAGGAGGCCGCCCGGTTGCTTGCCGGCCGGCTCCGAACGGTCGACCCGTTGCCGCTGGCCAGCATCGACTCCGGATGCATCCGCCCGCCAGGCGCCCGCCACAAGTCTGGTGGTCACCAGGTCCTCGACGGCCCCGTTGAGGCCGCTGAGGCGGCCCTGGACGCCCCGAACGCCACCGCGGCGTGGCACCGGTTCCTGACCGAGCTCCGCCGCCACACCACTCCCCTGGTCCCCCCGGCCCGGCCGACGTCGACGACCAGCAGCACCGGGTCGAACACAGACGTCGACACCGCGTCCGACGGCGAACTCGACGGCGAACTCGACGGCGAACTCGACGGCGAACTCGACGGCGAACTCGACGGCGAACTCGACGGCATGGCCCGCCTGGATGCGCTTCCTGGCCACACCGAGCCGTCCGAGGCCTTCCAGACGATCGCGCGCACCGGCGACTACCCGTCCTCGAGGTACGCCTCGCCCTCAGAGGCGCGCCAGGCCGTGCTCTGGGCGGCCGCCGCGGCCGGCTGGTCCTTCGTCGACGTCATCCGACGCGTCGAGGACGGCACCTGGGCAGGCCTGGCGTCTTTCTACGCCCGCTACCGACCGCACCAGCGCCACACAGCCCTCTCCCGGGACTGGCGCACCGCGGCCGCGTTCGAGAAACGACGTCGAGAAGCCCGCGAGGATCAGTCTGTTCGCGTACGCGCCACTAGCCCTCATAAGTCACACGGGGCAGGGGGTCCTCCAGTTGAAACGGGTACAGCGGCTGTCGGGGGGCGTGTGGATGTCGGTGGCCGGGTGCGTGAATGGTTGGCCGCTGTCGATCTGCTCCACGGCCCGGATAGCGACTTGGGGACACGAGCTGTGCTGTACGCGCTGGCTGAGGCCGCGATGCTCACCGGGTCCCTGACGATCGAGCACGGGGAACGATCTCTCGCGATCGGGACCGGGCTCCACCGAGGAACGGTGGGGCGTGTTCTCAAGCAGCTGCTCGACGAGCCCGCGGACCGTGCCTTGGTCGACCTGGTTCGGCCGGCTCAGGGAGTACGCGCGAACGCCTTCGAGCTCCGCATCCCCGCTCTGCTGGTGCCGGCGTGTGAGGCGAAGGCCTGGCGGGCCGGCCGGGTCTATGCGATCCGACCCGTGTTTCGTGAGCTCGGCCTGGCAGCTGCGTTCGTCTACGCCGCCCTCGAGCGCACCCAGCTCGAGCGAGCCAAGACCGGCCGCGGTGCCGCGGACGGTGCCGGTGGGCCGATCGGCGGCCGCGAGCTCGCAGCCGAAGCGCGCATCGGCGTCACCGCCACCTACGACGCCCTCGCAGCCCTCGCTACCCACGGCCTGGTCGAACGCGTCTCGTCCGGCAAAAACGGACCGGGCGGCTGGGTCATCGGTCCCGCGTCCCTGGCGCAGCTGGCCGAGGCGTGGGGCATCGCGGACGCGATCCGCGCCCAGATCGACCAATACCGCGCCGAACGCCGTGAATGGAGGCTGTGGCTGGTCGCGCACGGCCTGCTAGCCCCGGCCTTCGTCGACGCCACCAGAGCACCACCTCCCCCACCACCACAACGAGCACCCGCCCCCAACTCGGCTCTGCCCGAGCGAGGGCTCCTTGTCCCCGTCGCCGCTGGCGGGATCCCCTGGGCCGACGACGAGGCCGGCATGCTCGCGTTCCTCGAACGCGAGCTCGGCGCACACCACATCCGAACCGACAGTGATTCGGCAGCGTCCTGAGCCAGGCCACTGCCGAACCACTTCTATGGTGAGCAAGGATCTAGGGTGCGGTGATCGCCCATGCTCCTCGGATGATGTGCGTGCCGCCGGCGGCGGTGATCGCCTGGATCAGGCCTCCCCCGACACCGATCGTCTCGCCCGTGGCAGCCGTGTCGTCGGGGAAATTGGCATTGTTTGCTTGCCCGTATACGGACAGCGAGTACTGGTCATAACCCACAGAGTTTGCGATGTAGACACACATGTGGCCGGGAGCGGCGTCGGGGTTGCGAATAGTGCCTCCGCACTCCGCGGGCTTGGTGGCTCCCATCCTGACGACCGTCACCGGGAGCGGCGTCGGGGTCTGCAACCCGAGCGAGATGTCGTCGCGGCTCGTCACACCTGCAGGGCTGTTGTCAGGTTCAGTAAGGAAGAACGCGCCTCGGAGGGTGACTCCGGAGGGCAGATCTCCGGTAATGGGACCGGCTGGCCCCTGAGCGCCTTGAGCCCCGACCGCACCTTGCGCGCCGGCTACGCCTTGCGGCCCTCGGGGCCCCGTTGCTCCTTTGGCGCCGGTGCGGGGCAGCGCCGATTTTGAGAGGTCCTTCTTCTTGATCGTCTTGTTCTTGATGTCGGCCGAGGTGATCGTGTTGTTCTTGATCTGCTTGCTGGTGATCAGCGATCCGGCGACCGCTCCCCCGGTGCTGCCGAGAGCGAGCAGCACCGCCGCGCCGGCGACCAGAGCGATCGCGGATCGCGGCGCGGGACGCCTGGGCGAGGCCAGCTTCTGGCTGTCGTTGCGTTCAAAGTCCTCATGTGGTGTCTTCATCCACCGACGATCACCCCAGCTGTTGGGAAGACAACGGGAGCCCGCAGGACCTGCTTACCCCTAGTCAGCTGCTGCCGGCCGCTCGGCCACCCGTGGGACGGATCCAGCTACATCGGACCTGCGCCGCCCCCACGCATGCCCTGGCCCAGCCCAAAGTCTGGCCCGGGGTGGACGACCGGCAACTGTGGCCGGCCCTGCGGTCCGGGATCGACCAGTCCTGCGGCCTGGACCACACCAGAAATCGAGCGGCCCCGTTCCGCAAGCCCCACGGACCCGCGCTCGTGGGCTGTGCGCCCCTGCGGGGCGGAGTTTTCTTCTCCCCGGGGTATCGATTCTGGTCCGCGGCCACCTCCGCGCAACCCGGCACTCCGCAAGCTCCGCGCCGTGGCCGAGTGGTCGGCGCTCCGCCCGAAAAGCGTGGGCTGCGCTTATTTCCTCCCCACTCACCCACGGTCCCGGGTTGCACTCCGGCGTCCCATCGCGGCCCGACATCACTACCTGCCCGGGGAGGGCGAAAAACGGTCGGCAACCCAGAAGCCACCACCCATCCCCGGTGCAGAAAGGGGTCCCACGTGACCACCAGCACCACCCAGAAGAACAACCGGCAAAACAACCGCAAGACCGGCACCGAGCCCGCATCCAGAACGGGCCAGGACGCCAAGACTGGCGCGGAGGTCACCGAACCGGCCACCCAGCCGCGCAATGCGCCGGTCAGTGAGTGGGAGGTCGGGACGACCGTGCACGTCGCCCCGGACACCCTGCTCATCGAGCGCAACATCCGCGACGCCCAGCCCGACAAGGACCTGATCGACTCCGTGCGCGAGTTCGGCGTCTTGGAGCCTGTCTCCGTCGTCATCACCACCGACGGTGACGCGCTACTGGTTCGACGCGGCCACCGCCGCACCCTCGCCGCGATCGCCGCCAGCCGAGCCACCATCCCGGCGTACATCGCAGGTATCGACTCCCTCGCCAAGGACGCCGAGGTCGAGCGGGTCGTGACCCAGCGCGAAGAGAACACCCGACGTATCGGACTCACCACCGGTGACGAGGTCCGCTACGTCGAAACCCTGGCAGGGATGGGGCTCTCGGCCGCACAGATCGCCAAGCGCGGCAAGGTCAAGCGCGCCGACGTGGACAACGCCCTAGTCGTGATCGGCTCCGACCTGGCCCGCAAGGCCGCCGACCGCTACGAGTCCCTGACCCTGGACCAGATCGCCACGGTCGCGGAGTTCGAGAACGATCCGGAGACGGTGAAGGCCCTAATCGCCGGCGCTGCGACCCGGCAGTTCGAGCACGTCGCCCAGCGCGCACGCAACGACCGCGCCGAAGCCCAGTTCAAGGCCGCCCTGGTCGCCGCCCTGGAAGCCGAAGGCGTCCGCGTCGTCGAGCGCCCCGACACCGCCGGAGCCCTGGACCGGTACAAGCCGACCATCGACGGCGAGGTCTTCACCGCCGACACTCACCGTCAGTGCCCCGGACACATCGCCTGGCTCGGCACCGACTGGGTCACCGTCGGCAAGGACGGAAACCCCGTCATCGAGCCCGACGAGCCCACCGAGCCCGAAGGCGGCTGGGCCAGCGAGGAAGACGAGGAGGCCGCGTGGGCGGCCTACGACGCCGCCGAAGAGAAGGCGTACGAGGAGGCCCGTCGGGTCAACCGGCCGGTGGCGGTGTACGGGTGCGAGAACCCCACCGGACACGGCCACATCGACCGGCACGGGGTCTCGTCGTACTCCCCCGCCAAGACCAAGGCAGCCGACATGACCGATGACGAGCGCGAGGAAGCACGCAAGGCCCGCGCGCTCGTCATCGAGAACAACAAGGCCTGGGACGCCGCCGAAACCGTCCGCCGCGAATGGGTCAAGGCCACGTTCGGTGCCCGCAAGAGCGCACCCAAGGGCGCTGCCGCGTTCCTCGCCATCGCGTTGGCGGACGACACCTACACGGTCAACAACCCCGGCCACGGAGCGCTCAGCATCAGCGCCGAGTGGATCGGTGACCGCGCCAAGATCGCCACACAGGCCGCGAAGGCCACCGAAGGACGCGCCCTCGTGCTCGCCCTCGTGCAGATCCTCGCGGCCTACGAGAGCCACATGACCCGCGACGAATGGCGCCGCGACGGCACCACCACCGCCACCGGTCGCTACCTCCGCTTCATCGAGTCCTGCGGATACCCGCTCTCCGACGTCGAGAAGTACGCGACGTCCAAGAAGACCGCCTGACCCCTGTCAGACGGCCACCGGGGCCCTGAGCACGTCTCAGGGCCCCTCCCCCGGCCGAGACGACCGTCGTGCCGCACGTGAATGCAGGGGCGGCGGATGCAGCCCTCGGGCATCGAGCCCTCGAGTTGCAGCGGATTGTGTCCGGGTACTCGAGCCCAATTCCCCGGCGAGCCGGCCGCGGTCTAGGAACGCGGAAACAATACAGACGCGCCGCTAACAGACGCGTTAGCGGTGGCCGCTACGGCAAACGCTAACGCATTCCGCTATCTGTCACGGTATCAAGTTCTGGCAGTGAGGCAGGTAGCGCGATCGGCTAGCGGTCAGCAATGCCATGTCACGATAACCAGCCCGCTAGCACACCCCTAATAGCGCCACCGCTAACCCGCCCGCTAGCGCGTGTCGCTACCCGCACGCGCTAGCGGCAGGAAAGAGAATGGTCACCATGAGTGAGATGCAACGCGTGATCACCTTCGCCACTGGCAAGGGCGGCACCGGCAAGACCAGCTGCGCCGTGAACGTCGCAGGCCTCGCGGCTGCCGCCGGATGGCGCACCCTTCTCATCGACCTGGACTCCCAGGGAAACTGCGGCCACGACCTTGGCTACGGATGGAACGGGCGCAGCGACGAAGGCGCCGGCCTGGTGAACTGCCTGGTCTCAGGAGAAGCCCTCAAGCCCGTCCTCAGCGACGTACGCCCCAACCTTGACGTCATCCCAGGCGGCAGCAGACTCGACGACCTCGACGACCTCGTCGCCGGTCGTGAACGACGAGGCGACGACGGAGTCAGCCTCCTCCGCGACGCATTGCGACCACTCGCACCCGAGTACGACCTGGTCATCATCGACACCCCACCATCGCGTCGATCGGCGCTCGTCCTGAGCGCCCTCATGGCGGCCCGCTGGATCGTCGTCCCCACGAAGTCGGACCGCTCGAGTATCGAGGGACTCCGTAAGCTCGCCGAACAGGTCGTCGCAGTGCGCGACCGCAACCCCGACCTCGAGGTCCTCGGCGCAGTCTTGTTCGGCATCGGCTCATCCGCCACAGTTCTACGCCAACACGCGGCAGACGACGTGCGCAACGTCCTCGGAGACGCCGCGCCCCTGTTCGAGTCCGTCATCCGGCACGCCCAAGCCGTCGCCGACGACTCACGGGAGAAGGGCCGCCTCGTCTACGAACTAGCCGAAGTGGTTCACAACGCCGAGCCTTACTGGATCGCTCTCAAAGAAGGCCGCCGACCCCAGCGCGTACCCGGCACCGCGCCCGCGCTCGCCGAGGACTACGCCTTGCTCGCCCAAGAGATGCTAACGCGCATCGCCGAGCTCGAAGAGCCGAGCGCATGAGCGAGGACCGAGCCCCGCTCCCAGTCGCCTCAGGACTCGCACGAGTTCCAGGACCCCCGCCGCGCAAGCCTCCGAACACCGTCGAACCAGACACGGATGCCCCCCCGACGACACCCACCCGGCGGCCCTCAGCGACACCCTCCAAGCCCACGCCGACACCGTCGACGAGCAAGCCGTCGCGAACTTCCAACCGCAGCACCGGCGGTACACGCGAGACGAGCCTCAGCCTGCCGGTCAGCGTCCGCGAAGCACTCCGAGCCGCCACCGCCAACGGCCCAACCAACGCCGAAGTCATCCTCACCGCAGTCGAGAACAACGCCGAGCATCTGGCCGAGCTCGTCCGCGCAGAGGTTCCCGACAAGGCGCCCGCCAGCGGGCTGTTCCCAGACCGAGCCGCGGCAAAGGTCGCCTCCGAACCTCGAAGTACCGCTCCACTGCTGACGACCGAGGCGAACCTGGCGGTCCTCGATGACCTCCAAGTCAAAGTCGGCGCAACCAGCCGCTCCCAACTCGTCTCGGCTGCGCTCCGGGCCGAACTGATCACCAACGCCTCCACACAGGCCGGCTCAACTGGGTGAGCCATTTCGCGTGTCCCCCGGGTGGAGACACGAGAGGCCCCGGCCACCCCCTCATCTGGGAAGGGGCGGCCGGGGCTTCGTCGACTTGCTGGATCTAGAGCTCGATACCGCCCGAATGAATGCGTGTCGACCAGATCCGTGGTTCGCCGCCTGTAGGCGTTGCGGCCAGCGTCTCGGCCAGGGCTGTGCGTGCGGGGCGGTCGACGCGGGGCTGTGGGTGTGGTGGGGGAGCGGTGCTCTCTCGTAGCCGCCGCAGAGCACCCCGCAGACCGGTGTGCTTGTCCATCGGTTCGAGACGTCGACCGCCGTCGGTGTCGACGACCTGCATCATGCTCGGCTCTGCGGTGTTCAGCTCGGACTCCAGACGCCGCGTGAACGCGTGCGAGACCCGGTGGACGGCCGCGACCAGTTCAGCGTTTCCCTGCCGGCCGAGCACGCTCGGGCCGCCGGCGGCGTGCAGCATCGCCAAACCCGAGGCGACCTCCTGGGTCTGCCGCACGAGGACCGGATCAGGAGGCGACAACCGTGGGTCGCCGACGTCGCGGGCCTGACCCAGGCCACGGATCGCGGCACCGACCGCGACGGCCGGGCCGCTGCGTGTCGAGGTTCCTAACTCCACGTACGCGCGGAGCTGAACCTCGAGCAGCACCTTGGACATGGTGCTACTGAGTGCTGGCTGCGTGGTCGACACCGCGGAGCTCGCGGTGGCCGGTGCGAGCATCCGCGCCAGCCGGTCCATTGCCGCCGCGAGCTCTCCTGGGGATCTCACCACCACCACCGGCTGCGCCGCCCCGCCCCGCGCCAGGGCCGGTCGCGACGGTAACGGTTCCTCGCGGTGCGCGGCCCCCTCTGCGGAAGCGTCCGTGCCGAACGCCGCCGCGAGGCGTGCGACGTTCGAGCACGCCAACCGCGCCGCGTACACCTGGTGCCGGTGCTCGGCGGCAGCGCCGCCAATCGCCGACACCCCAGCGGCCTCAAGGACACCGCCACGACGGAGCCGGTCGTCCAGCACCAGAACGGCCTCAAGGCCCTGAGCGATGTCGCCCAGCACCGGCCACGCTGCGCCCGCGGATCGGGTCCAGATCTGGTCGGCAGCAGTCTGCAGGCAGTGCGTGGCCACCGTGAGCTCCACGGCCGCCTGCCGGTATCCCTCCAGCAACGAAGCGGCGCCCGGCGTGGTCGTGACCCCCGCCACGCCTGCATCCAGGGAGAAGCCGGGGTCGAGAGCGTCGGTGGGGGAGAGGCCCACCCGTGGACGCGGCAGCTCGTCGAGCGCCCGCTGCAGCAACACCAACGGATGCGTCTCGAACCCACCGACCCCTTGCCGCGAAGCCGCGTCCTGCCGCATCCGGGTGTCGGTGTCACTGACCCCGTCACCGTCCAAGACGTGCCGGAACCGATCCGCGAGAGCAGCTACCACCGCGCTGCGCCGGGCCAGCAGCAAGCGCCGATCAGCATCCGACAGGCCGCCCACTGCCGAGGCCGGCGCGCTCACCGCTGTCATGAACGCCCGCGCCGCAGCCTCCTGATGGCGCCCATACGTGGAAGCGCTCACCCTCCGGTCTCCGGGCGACTGCGCTGCGCCTCGGCGGCGCTGCGTAGGAAGAACTGCACCCGCTCCAGACGCAGGTACTCGCCGACGTCGGCGCCGGCGGCGGCCTGGTCGACGAGCGGCTGCAGCTGCTCGACCATCCCGGAGATCACCCCTGCTGCATCCGCACCGGCAAGCGGGCCGGGCTCCTGGACCATCGAGGGGTCCGGGACGTGGCGACCCCAGTCGTAGAAATCGAACGCCGCGTCCCCGAGACCGTGCCGCGCGTCCGGGCACAGATAGCCGTCGGAGGCCGCGAGCAGCCGAGTGAACTCGGCATCCAGCGCCAACCAGGCGAGATCGACATGGACCGTGGGACTCATCTGATCGCTCATGCGGGCCATCCCACCCTCGATTGGGACGACGCCGACCACCCGACCGGCCCCGGTTGTGGACAACGACTCAAGACGCCCTCCTGTGGACAAATAGTGGCCCGCTATTCGGGCCCTCATCCCTTAGGCCCAAACACGTACGCCCGGCGCGCGAGCTCGACGAGGTCGCCTACCTGCGTCTCGCAGGCCACCGCGGGCCTCGCGCAGACGGCCGGGCGCAGAGTGGGGAAGCTGCGTCCGCCGGGCCCACCAACGGACGTGAGCGTTTCACCGAGTCGCCGCGCACCTACCCGTCACGGACACCTCCTTGACGCCCAGCCACGACCCAGCACCGTCACCCGACAGCGGCGGCGAGGCACGCAGCCCGCGACGAGAGACCCCCGACTCGGGCACCGTCCCCCACCCGCACCCGAATCGGCTCTAGGACGGCCGATACCAACCAGCACGACACAACCCAGCAACCCGCACAGCCCCGACCGAACCAGAGACAGGAACCACGCTCATGAACCGCACCACGGCCACGGCCCTCATCGCCCCTTCAACCGTCGGCGCCGCCGCTGCCTTCGCCGGCAACACCGGCCTTGCCCTGCTTGGGCTGCTCGTCGCCGGCGTCTTCAGCCTGGCTCTCGCGCTCGTCGAGAACGGCGACGCCCGCGGCGTGCGCGACGTGCTGTTCGGCCGCATCGTGCCGCCGCCTCCTCGCCCGGACAACACCGCAGCCGTTGCGGTCTCGGCACCAGTACAGCCGAGCACCAGCCTCCTGAATGCTCCCGGCGCGGCGTCGGTCTCGCTCGTGGCCACCACCGACGATGACGAGCAGCCGCGGGCCGGATGACCCGCCCGGCCCGCGGGGGAGAAGACCAGGGCCGACCTCCGGTCGGGCGGCCCCGACCTGCCGGCCGGGACAGACCCACCTAGAAGCAGCTTTCTTCCTTCCCGGGCTTCCGATGATGGGTCGCGGCCACCTCCGCGCAACCCCGCGCCCGAACAACATGGGCGCCTCGAACGAGGGATCGGCGCTGCGCTTACTTCCTCACCCTCGCCCGACGTTCCAGGGTTGCACTCCGGTGTCCCATCGCGACCCGTCATCAAAACCTGCCCGGGGCGGCCGAAAAAGGTCGGCAACCCAGAAGCCACCACCGACCCAGGGCAGGAAGAGGTCACCCGTGGCCACCGCAACCAAGCCCAAGACCAAGCCGAAGACCAAGAAAGGCCGCAAGGCCGCCCGGAAGCCGCCCCGCAAGGGCCGCAAAACCCCCGAGCAGCGACAGGCCGAAGCCAAGGCCCTCCACGACACCCTCACCGCCCAAGTCGAAGCCCTCACCACCACCGAGCAGTGGGCGGCGTTCCTGCGGTTCGCGGGCTCGTTCCACGACTACTCGCTGAACAACCTGCTGCTGATCCTCGCCCAGTGTCCCCACGCCACCGCTGTTGCCGGGTTCCGCCAGTGGCAAGCAAAGGGCCGCCAGGTCCGCAAGGGCGAACGCGCGATCAAGATCTACGGGTTCTCCACCAAGACGGTCACCACACGCGACGAGGAGACCGGTGAGGAGGAGCAGAAGAAGCTCGCCCGCTACCCCGTCCTGTCCGTGTTTGATGTCTCCCAGACCGACCCAATCGAGGGGTTCGACGGCGGATACGACCCGTCGCACCTGGCCCATGCGCTGACCGGGGAAGACCCGGTCGGGATCTACGACGCGTTCGCCACGCACATGCGCTCCCTGGGGTGGACCGTCGAGGTTGAGCCCATCCCCGGGGGCATGAACGGCTACACCACCACCGACGGCACCCGGCGAACCGTCGTCGACTCCGAGCTTGCGCCCGCGCAGCGCGCCAAGACGATGCTGCACGAGGCCGGGCACGCGACTTTGCACGTCGACGAGGCGGGGGAGTGGGCCGCCGATGAGCCCTACGTCGCCCACCGAGGCCGGTTCGAGTGCGAAGCCGAGTCCGTCGCCTACGTCCTCGCCGGCATGGCCGGACTCGACACCAGCGACTACTCCGTGGGCTACATCGCGACCTGGACCGGCGGCGACCTCGACGCCGTACGCGCCAGCGCCGAGAACGTCCTACGCGCCGTGCACGCACTCGCCCACGCCCTGCCCGACGCGAGCGCCACCTCCGTCACCGTCGAGACCACGGGGGAGGGGAGTGGCGATGAGTGAGCTGCGCTCCCGGCCCGCGATCGTGCTGCGCTCCACCGTCTGCGGTGACTGCGGCGCACAACCCGGGCACCCGTGCTACCCGGCCTGCTCCTCGAGGTGGGCACCCGAGATCCCGACCTTCGCCGGCGTGCCGGGCCTGCCGCCCGGGCACGCCGCCGCCACCGCGTGGGAGTGGATGGACCGGCTCCCGGCCGGATGGTCGCCCGTCCCGGCCTGGGGCCGTGACGGGTGGGACCTCGGAGACTGGCCCTACGTCGTCGTCGTCCACTACAACCCACCCACCACCGACTGCGCCCAGGTCTACGCCGTCGCGACCTACATCGAAGGCGACCTCGAGGCACACGCCTTCACCACCCGCACCGAACGTGACGCCGAAACAGACGACATCGCGATCTGCCAATGGCGCCACAACAGCACCGGACCCGCCGACCTCTCGGCCTACGACGACAACATCGCCCCCGAACACCGCGGCCCCGCCCACCTGGACCGCCTCCTCGACCCCACCGACGGAGCAAGCGATGCCTAGGCGCGGGAGGGACCCCCTGCCCGAGTACCACGAAGGTTCGCCTTCGGACCGAAACACCGGCCGGGCGTGCTGGTCCTGCGGCGGCATCATGGGCCGTGCTCCGAGTGCGCTCGACCGCGCCTGCACCTACCCGGACAGCCACGGCCACGGCACTCACGCCGACGCCCTACTGCCCGAAAAGCGGTGCCCGAACATCGGCCCCGAGCACACGCCTCACGAATCGGAGACGTGGTGGTGCAGCGGCAAACCGGACATGCCACTCGCGCGCGACACGCACCTGCGGGAATCGCACAGAGCGGAACCTGTCGGCGGCCGATAACCGGCGGGGAGGGCAGGCTGCCCTCCCCGCACCCCACCCGCGAGCTCACGCGACACGCACCAGCTCGATACGTCCAGCCGCGCGGACGTGTTCGCGCCTAACAGCAGAAGGGCCGGCCACGGAGGGCCGGGGTCGACGCGGCTCACGCCGCGGCAGTCCTGTCTTGAAGAACGCCGGTCCTTGCTCCCAACACCACCCATCATTTCAGGCCGTCTTCGCCGGTCAAGGGCAAGACATGTCACCTGCGGTGACCCTTGACCACCTCAGCCGGCCCAATGGGCGGCAGTTGTCGGGAGCAAGGGAAACGACTGGTCCACCCGGCCAGTGCACCTAACTCAACCAGACCTGGCCCACCAGACCGACACACCGCACCGAGGAGACGGCAGTGATCACGATCAAAGAACAGCTCGAAGCAGTCGCCCGAGCCGACACCGCGATCGCCCACCTGGCTGCACACCCCAGCACCAGCCACAGCCGCCTCGGCGCAGCACACGACCAGCTGAACCTCGTGCGCAACCTCTCAACCCGCATCGAGGTGTTCGACGCCGTCATGGCCATCGAGACCTCCGTCCTCGAGGTCTACGGCCACATCCCCACTCACGACTGACCCGCAAGACAACAACCGCAGCAACAGCGCTGCACTCACGAAGGAGAACCGCCATGAACACGACCCTCACCTTTGCCGGCAACCTCGTCGACGACGTCGAGCTGCGCTACACCCCGACCGGGAAGGCCGTCGCGAGCTTCCGCGTCCTGGTCAACCGCCGAGTCAAGGACGGCGAGCAGTGGAAGGACGGAGAGCCCACCGGCTTCAACTGCGAAATCTGGGGCGTCCCGGCTGAGAACGCCGCCGAGTCCTACCAGCGTGGCAACCGCGTCCTGGTCACCGGCGAGCTCATCACCGAAGCCTGGGACAAGGACGGCGAGAAGCAGACCCGCCCCGTCGTCCGCGTCGAGGAGATCGCGGCATCCACGACGTTCGCAACCGTCACGATCACCCGCGCAGAACGCAGCGCCGCCGCGCAGGACTAGCGCCCGCAACCTCAGAGGCCCCGACCGGTCGGTCGGGGCCTCTGTTGCGCCGTAGGGCAGGTGATGCAACCTGCAGGTGTCCCCAGTCGTCATTAATGGTGATCCGCCGCTCCGCCGGTCGCCGCATAGACGGCCGCCCGGCCCCCATGGCCTTCTCGTCTCGGCCGGCGATGTCCCGGAGGTCCGACGAGCCGACTCGCACCGGGGGGCGGTGACGTGCACACCTTCGAGCTGGAACGGAGTCAGGGATGCCCGAGTGGATGGCATGGTTCCTCACCTGGCTGGTGTGGGTCGCCATCGTGAGCGGCCTTCTTGCAGCTGCGTCGATTGGCGCGGACCGGTGGCGTGCCCGGCGCCGCGACCGGGTCGTCGTACGCTGCACAGGTGCTGCTGCGCGCCAAGATCGTCTGCACCGAGAGCTCTCGCTCCGATGAACCCAGCGACGGCGCTGCCACGCCCGAGCCCGTTGTCCGTCACCTCGAGGTGACCAGCGAGTTGTTCTTCGCGGGTGTTGCGATGCTCGACGAGCTCACCCCTCCAGGGTCGAGACGCGCCTACATCATCACCGGTCCCAGCTGAGATGCAGCCACGGATGCCCGCGTGGACCCAGTGGATCCTCATCGCGTTCGGCCTCGCCGTCGGCAGCTCGCTGCTCGCGGCCTGGTGGCGCGACCGCCGACACCACTGACCGACACGCTCATCGTCGTCACTGACCGCCGGCCGCCGGCTGTGTCGCCGGCGGAGTGGTTGCCTCCGTGTCGCCGGCGCGCCCTGGGTGGGGAGTTGTCCTGCCCGACTGGCTAGACCGGCTTGGTGGGTGAGGCCGGCCGTGGCTGGTGCTGGCAGGGGCAGTGCCGGTGCGGGTAGGTCCGCCCGGCGGCTGCGTCGACGCAGTCGCCGGGCTCGTGTGGAGGCTGGCAGGGTTCGCAGATCACGGCGCGCCGACCAGGCCGGGGATGGGCGAGTGATCGGGGGAGTGGTCGGTGGTCTTGGCACCGGCGGCGTGGCCTGGGGTGCGGGTGAGGTTCCGGGCTGCAGCGACGCTGATCCCGAGGACGACGGCGGCGCGTTCCGCGCCGACCGCCACGACGAACCCGCGCTGTGCGCTGGTCACCTGCTCGCGCTTCTCCGAGACGTCGGCGTCCAGACGCTCCAGCTGCTTGGTCCGCTTGTCCTCGGCCCTCGCCAGCGCGGCGTCGGCGGTGGTGAGGGCAGCGATGGCCTGGGTCTCGGCGTCGCGCAGCGCAGCGAGTCGGGCGGCGTAGTCAGTCACGTGTGTCTCCTTCAGTCAGCGACCTTCGAATGGGTCTCTGCCTTTAGGTCCGAACACGTACGCCGGCGACGGTGCGGGCGCGCTCGCCGAGGGTCGGTCGACGGCCTGGCTGCGGGGCTACTGGTCCCGCATCATCCGTGTCAGTGCGTTGCGGGTGATCCCGAAGATCAGGTGAGCGTTCGGCTGGACCTCATACAGGTCCCGGGTCGCCGTGGCCCGGTTGCGGCGAGCGGCCTCGACCTGTGCGTCTGCGCGCTTGGTGATCTCGTCCAGACGTTGTGTAGCGCGGTCCACTCGTTCGGCGATGCGCGCGATCGTGACCGGATCCTGGCTGCCCCTGCGGATCAGCAGGTCGCGGGGCGTGTCGCGCGCCATGTAGGCGACGACTCGTCCCCAGCCGGTCGGGGTGTAGGGCTGCATCGCGCGCCCGCGGCGCTCACGCGCCGCAGCTACCTTCTCGTCGCGGTCGCGGATGGCTGCCTGGTGGGCAACGTCGGCGCGTTCCCACCGGGCCAGCGCCCGGTCCTCCGCCGCCCACAGGGCTCGGAGCCGGCCGCCGGGTGTGCTCGCTGGCGCGGCGGACTCGGGGGCACAACCCGGTCCGCGCACCGCCGCCACCCGCACCGTCCCACTCATCCGCCCATCCTCTCCCGACATCACCACGCCGCCTCCAGCAACGCCCACCGACCACCGCTCAGACCGACTGACGACGCCCTCCGACGTCGTCGCTCGCTTCGCTCGCATCGGCCTCCGAAAGTCAGCCCGTTCCGGACCGACTTTCTCCGACCGATTTCCTTCCACACGTCTGGCATTGACCAGAGACCGGACGGCACGCCGCGGGATGGCGACCGTGCGCGGACCGCAGCGATCACGGCGTGAACGAGGCGGGCGAGACCTCCCCAGTGGTGGTCTAGACCTATGGCGGCGTGGTGATGGAGGACCGCCGCGCCGGGCCGGTTGCTAGCCGGGGTTGGGTCGCCGGCGTACGTGTTCGCGCTCTACCTATGAGGGCGTGTTGTGAGCGCCGTGCTGAGCTGCGAGTAGGAGTTTCTGATGGTTGTCTCGTTCAGCAAGCTGAGTCGAGGGAAGGGTCTGAGATACCTGCTGGAGACCGTTGTCCGCGGGGACGGGGCGGTGGATCTGTCGAGTCCGTTGACCCGCTACTACACGGAGTCGGGCACACCGCCTGGGCGTTTCATGGGCGCTGGGCTCGGCGCGCTGGACGAGGGACGCGGGATCGCACCCGGGACCGAAGTCAGTGAGTGGAACCTGCGCAACATGCTCGAGGTGATCGGCGACCCGATCACGGGCGAGCTGCTGAACCGGCGGTCCAGGTGCGGACGAGCGTCGACAGCCGGGTCCGACAAGGTGGCCGGTTTCGACCTGACCTTCTCGCCGTCCAAGTCGATCTCGACGGCGTGGGCGGTCGCTGATGCCGGCACCCAGGCCGTGATCTATCAGTCCCACTTGGACGCCATCGACCTCACGATCAAGTACGCCGAGGAGCACGTGTTCTTCTCCCGCTCAGGGAGCGCCGGCGTGGTCCAAGAGGAGATCGAAGGGGTCATCGCCGCGGCGTTCGACCACTGGGACTCACGCGCTGGCGACCCCCAACTGCACACCCACGTGATCATCGAGAACCTGGCCCGCACCGTCTCTGACGGACAGTGGCGCACCATCGACTCCCGGGGTCTGCACCAGTGGACGGTGTCGCTCTCAGAGATGCACAAAGGGATCCTCACCGACCTTCTTAGCGAGCGGCTGGGGTGGTCGTTCGACAACCGCCAGCAAGTCCACTCGAACAACCCGCACTTCGAGATCACCGGAGTCAGCGACGAGCTGCAGAAGGAGTTCTCACAGCGCTCTGAGGCGATCAACCCAGCCAAGGATGCCCAGGTCGAGGCGTTCACCGCGAAGTACGGACGCCCGCCCACCTCACGCGAGGTCCTCAAGTTCCGCCAGCACGCCACCTTGACCACCCGCCCCGACAAGCATCACCACACACTGGCCGAACAGACCGAGCAGTGGCGCAACCGCGCCCGCGCCCACGTCGGTGCTGACACCGTCGGGTGGGTCCAGTCGCTCAGCGACATCACCGCCCAAGGGCTCCGGTTGCGGGCCGACGACTTCACCCCTGAGCAGATGGGACCGGTCGTGGAGGCGTCCCTGGTCAACGTCACCGCGAAGCGCCCGACGTTCAACCGGGCCAACGTGCTGGCCGAGGTACACCGCCAGATGCAGGGCTGGACCTTCGCCTCACCGGCCGACCGGATCGCGGCGGGGGAGCGGGTCGCCGACCACGCCCTGGCTGCCGCGCAGGGGCACGTCGTCGCCCTGACGCCGGCCGAGAGGCAGCACGTCCCGTCGCGGTTCCGTCGCCCGGACGGGTCATCGAAGTTCGCTCCGGCTACCGCCCAGCTGTTCACCACCGGCCGTGTCCTCGAGGCCGAGTCCCGGCTCCTCGAGCTCGGGCGTCAGAGCGCGGCACCAGTCGCATCGCTCGCAGCTGTGGTGGCTGTCGCGGAGACCGACCTGCCCGGCAAGGACCACGGCATGTCGCTCGACCAGGCGTACGCCGTGGAGCAGATCGCGACCTCCGGGCGCGTGCTCGACGTTCTGGTCGGCCCGGCCGGCACCGGCAAGTCGACCTCGATGGCCGGGCTGCGCGCGGTCTGGGAGCTCGAGCACGGCCCCGGCTCTGTGGTTGGGCTGGCCCCGTCCGCGGCCGCGGCCGAGGTCCTGGGCGAGGAGCTCGGCATCGCCACCGAGAACACTGCCAAGTGGATCCACGAGTACAAGCAGGCACCTGAGCGTGCCCGCACCGTCGCCGGCATCCGTGCCAAGGCAGCCACGGCGCGGACCGCTATCAAGCGGGCGGAGCTGCTGGCCACTGCGACCAAGATCGAGGACCAGGCCACCCGGTTCCGCCCCCAAGCCGGGCAGCTGGTGATCGTCGACGAAGCGTCCCTGGCCGGGACCTTGACCCTCGACGAGATCACCCAAGCCGCCGCGAGCGCCGGCGCGAAAGTGCTCCTGGTCGGTGATTGGGCACAGCTGTCCGCCGTGGATGCCGGCGGCGCGTTCTCGATGCTCGTCAACGACCGCGGCATGGTCCCCGAGCTCAACGAGGTCCGCCGGTTCACCAACGCCTGGGAGAAGGCCGCCAGCACCCGGATCCGCATCGGCGACGACTCGATCATCGACACCTACGTACGCCACGGCCGCGTCCTCGAGGGGGGCCGCGAGACCATGCTCGACGCCCTCTACACGAACTGGCTCACCGACGTCCGCGACGGCAAACGGTCCCTCATGGTCGCCGGCGACCTGACCACCGTCACCGCACTCAACCAGCGCGCCCAGGCTGACCGCATCGCCGCCGGTGAGGTCGCTAGCGCCGAGCACGGCACAGCAGCGCTGCACGACGGCACCACCGCCCACGTCGGCGACAGGGTCGTCACCCGCCAGAACAAGCGCGAGCTGGCGACCGGGCGCGGGTGGGTGAAGAACGGCGACGAGTGGAGCGTCACCGCCATCAACACTGACGGCAGCCTCACCGTGCGCCGCGCCTCCAAGACCAACCACGACCATGGCAAAGGTGGCGCCGTCGTCCTCCCGGCCGACTACGTCGCCACCAAGCTCGAGCTCGGCTACGCCTCCACAGCCCACCGCGCCCAGGGTTCGACCGTCGACACTGCCCACGCGATGGTTACCGCCACCACCACCCGCGAAGTGC
>NZ_JBHSRJ010000007.1:0-530 GCF_042658885.1 Nocardioides hankookensis
GTGCCTTGCTGGGTGCACCACTCGGTCAGCTGCTCGATGGTCGCGTAGGGCAGGTGTGCGCCTTCGACCGTCACGATGCCGTGGGCCTCGTCGGGCTGGTGGTGGGCGTAGATCACGATCTCACGGGTGGACTGTCCGCCGAGCTGTCCGGCGGCCATGGCGCGGCGGATGTCGAGGTCGAGCTCGGGGTGGTCGGCGAGGAGGGCGTGGGCGCCGGCCTTGATCTGTGCCTCCAACGCGAGGGCGTCGGTGTAGTCCAGAAGCCCGCTGATGGGGACGAGGCCGTCGTTGAGGTGGGTGACGGTGAGACCGATGTCGAGGTGCTGGTCGCGGGTCCGGTCCAGCCGGATGCCTTCGGCGTGCTCGGGGTCTGCTTCGGCAGCGGCGGTCTCGACGGCGTTCTCGACCTTGACCCACGAGCACGAGCCCAGCAAGGGTGCGAGCTCACCGTCCACGCTGGCGGCGGCGATGGGGTCGAGGCGGCGGGTGCGGTCGGTGACCCGACGCACCTTCCACACCGCGACCTCCCC